>NZ_JAQZBY010000001.1:0-730507 GCF_028736865.1 Paenarthrobacter sp. AB444
CCGGCCTCTCTTGTTCATTTGTTTACCAGATGCTCACGCGTTCCTGCGGCTCGGTCCACATTCCGTCAGCTTCGCGTACTCCGAAGGCCTCATGGAAAGCATCGAGGTTTCGTGCGATGGCATTGGTCCGGAACTCATTGGGGGAGTGCGGGTCGGTGGCGAGCCTGCGGATCGCTTCCTCGGCTCGAATGACCTGACGCCAGCCGGCTGCCCACGACATGAAGAACCGTTGCTGACCCGTAAAGCCATCAATGACTTCCGGTTCTTTACCATCCAGGCTCAGCAGGTACGCCTTGTAGGCTATGGTCAATCCGCCAAGATCACCGATGTTCTCGCCCAGGGTGAGCTTGCCGTTCACTTTGTGATCGGGGGCGGCATACGGTGAAAGGGCGTCGAACTGGGCCACGAGTTTTGCCGTGAGTGCTTCGAAGGCCTTGCGGTCGTCCTCGGTCCACCAGTTGCGCAGTGCGCCGCTGCCATCGAACTGCGATCCTTGATCGTCGAAGCCGTGGCCAATCTCGTGTCCGATCACTGCGCCGATCCCACCGTAGTTCACGGCGTCGTCCGCCTCCGCGGTGAAGAAAGGCGGTTGGAGGATGGCAGCCGGGAAGACAATTTCGTTCAACATGGGGTGGTAGTAGGCGTTGACTGTCTGAGGCGTCATCAGCCACTTCGTCAGGTCAACGGGCTTGCCGATCTCGTCCAAGTGCCGGTCCACGTCGGCGTCATGGGCACGCTCGACGTTGCCGAGAAGATCATGGGGGTCGATCTCCACGGCGGAGTAGTCAATCCATTTCTCCGGGAAGCCGATCTTGGGACGGAACGCGTCCAACTTCTTCAGGGCTTCCTTCTTGGTCTCTTCGCCCATCCACTCCAATGACGAGATGCTTTCGCGGTAGGCCTCGATCAGATTGGCTACCAAGGTCTCCATCCGGGCCTTGTGACCGGCGGGGAAGTGCCGTTCGACGTAGATCTGGCCAACTGCCTCGCCAAGTGCTGCTTCCACGACCGCGACTCCACGCTTCCACCGTTCCTTGTTCTGTGGTGTCCCGCTGAGGGTCGTGCCATAGAAATCGAAGTTGGTGTCAACGAAGGCGGACGACAAGTAGGGGGCGGCCGAACTGAGAACCCGAAGTGTCAGCCATTCCTTCCACGTCTGCAGGGGCTCGGATTCCAGCAAGCCGGCAGCGCCGGTGAAGAAGCCGGGTGTGCTGACAACGATTTCCCGCCGCTTCTCCGCATCGACGCGCGCCGCATCGAACCAGGTGTCCAGCAAGGGAAACAGCGCCGTTGCCTCTTCCGCCGACTTCAAGTTGTACGTCTTCTGGGGATCCCTGAGCGTCACGTTGTCCCAATGATGCGATGCCAAGGCCGTCTCAAGCGCGACCACGCGCTGGGCAGCCTGCGCAGCGTCGGCGACACCGGCGAGGGTGAACAGTCTTTCGATGTACTCGCTGTACGCCCTAACGATGCCGGCGAACTTGTCCTCGCGGTAGTAGGACTCATCAGGCAAGCCCAGGCCACCTTGACCGATGTACAGCAGGATGCGTTCAGGGTTGCCGGCGTCCGGGGCGGGGTAGATCGAAAAGAGCCCTGATACATCCGAACGGAAAAGCCGGCCAATCAGGCCAGCCAGCTCTCCGGCGGACTGCACCGCCCGTACCTCCTCGAGTCGCGGCCGGACAGGGTCGAGTCCCTTTGCCTCGGCCGAGGCCTCATCCATGAAGCTTGCGTAAAGGCCGCCCACTTTTTGCTCGATGCCCGTGGCCGCTTCACCCTTGCCGGCGGCTTCTTCGATGATTGCCTTCACTGCGAGTTCGGCTCCATCGCGTAAGGCGGTGAACGTCCCCTCCAACGGCCTGTCGTCAGGAATCGTGGTGCTGTTCAGCCACGCGCCATTGACGTGTTGATAAAGGTCGTCCTGGGGCCGGACGCTGTGGTCGATATTCGAAAGAGTGATCCCCGACTGTGGCACTGTGGCTCCTTGAAGGGACGCTGCAGTCGGCGTTGCCACCGCTGCGGCGTCTGCATAGTGGACGTTGCATGAGGTGTTGCACTGTCATCATACGCACCGTGCTACTGTAATTTTGTGCGTGCGGAAATGCTTCTTCTTAGCTGCCGCGGCGAGGCCTGATAGCTGTTTGACGCTGGGCCACCCTCGCCGCGGAGTTTCGTTGTGTCCGGCCAAGCTTTCATACAGTTCTTAGAGAAAAGGCCACACGTCATGCGTAATGCACAAAAGCCCTCCGGTATGCCCATTCACCGCTATGTGCCGTTCCAGGACCAGATCACCGTTGAGGTCCCTGACCGTACCTGGCCGGACAAGGTCATCACCAAAGCTCCGCGTTGGTGTGCTGTTGACCTCCGGGATGGCAACCAGGCGTTGATCGATCCCATGAGCCCGGCCCGCAAGCTCAAGATGTTCCAGCTGCTGGTCAAGATGGGCTACAAGGAAATCGAGGTAGGGTTCCCCTCCGCATCACAGACCGACTTCGATTTTGTCCGTCAGCTGATCGAGGGCGGTCACATTCCCGACGACGTCACCATCCAGGTCCTGACCCAGGCGCGGGAACACCTGATCGAGCGGACCTATGAGTCCTTGGTCGGCGCCAAGCAGGCCATCGTCCACCTGTACAACTCCACATCGGTACTCCAGCGGCGTGTCGTCTTCAACCAGGACGAAGACGGAATCCTGGACATCGCACTGCAGGGCGCACGGCTCTGCAAGAAATACGAAGAAACACTGACGGACACGCACATCACCTACGAATACTCGCCCGAGTCCTTCACAGGAACCGAGCTCGAATACGCCGCGCGTGTGTGCAACGCCATTGCCGACGTCTTTGAGGCATCAGCCGACAAGCAGGTCATCATCAATCTGCCGGCCACCGTGGAAATGGCTACCCCGAACGTTTACGCCGATTCGATCGAGTGGATGCACCGCAACCTGCACCCCCGCGACGGCATCATCATCTCCCTGCACCCCCACAACGACCGTGGCACCGGAGTTGCAGCCGCTGAACTGGGCTACCTGGCTGGCGCGGACCGCATCGAGGGCTGCCTCTTCGGAAACGGCGAACGCACCGGCAACGTGGACCTGGTGACGCTCGGGCTGAACATGTTTGTCCAGGGCGTGGACCCCATGATCGACTTCTCGGATATTGATGAGATCCGCCGAACGGTGGAGTACTGCAACCAGCTGCCCGTTCCGGAGCGCTCACCCTATGGCGGTGACCTGGTCTTCACGGCATTCTCCGGTTCGCACCAAGACGCCATCAAGAAGGGCTTTGAGGCACTGGAGAAGGACGCTGCCGCTGCCGGGAAGTCCGTGGATGACTTCACCTGGCAAGTGCCTTACCTGCCGATCGACCCGAAGGACCTGGGGCGCAGCTACGAAGCCGTCATCCGGGTCAACTCCCAGTCCGGCAAGGGTGGCGTTGCGTACCTGCTGAAGAATGAGCACAACCTGGACTTGCCACGTCGGGCCCAGATTGAGTTCTCCGGCGTCATCCAGCGGCGGACGGACGCCGTCGGTGGCGAGGTCAGCGGATCCCAGCTGTGGCTGATCTTCCAGGACGAATACCTGCCTTCAGACGAGGAACAGGCCCAGTGGGGCCGCTACACGCTGGGCAGCGTGAGCACCGAAACCGATGAAGCCGGTGCCATGACCATGAATGCGAACCTGCGGATTGATGGTGTCGAGGTGCGGCGCACCGGACACGGCAATGGTCCGATTGCGGCGTTGCTGGACATTCTGCACCAGGACGGCGTAGACGTCCGGGTCCTCGACTACAGCGAGCACGCACTGTCCGAGGGCGGCAGCGCCAGCGCCGCCGCGTACGTCGAATGTGCCGTCGGAGAGCGTGTCCTGTGGGGAGTAGGGATTGACCCCAGCACCACGACGTCTTCGCTCAAGGCTTTGATTTCGGCTGTGAACCGGGCAGTACGCGACGCCCAAGCCTAGGCTGGAACCGTGTGGTGACAGGAAACTCTGTCACCACACGGTCCGGTGGCCGTCCCGGGTCCAGGCATAGTGCGAAGATTAGATGTGGCCAATCCATCGTTTGCCGCCCGGGCCTATCGGGACGATGCCGTAGTGCTCCGTACCCACAAGCTGGGCGAGG
This sequence comes from Paenarthrobacter sp. AB444, assembly GCF_028736865.1. Taxonomy (NCBI): domain Bacteria; kingdom Bacillati; phylum Actinomycetota; class Actinomycetes; order Micrococcales; family Micrococcaceae; genus Paenarthrobacter; species Paenarthrobacter sp. AB444. Next base: position 4,125 of record NZ_JAQZBY010000001.1, read on the forward strand.
CGGATCGCATCATAACCTTGCTCACGAAACACCATGGGCAAGTGCGTGCCGTCGCCAAAGGCGTTCGAAGGACGAGCAGCCGCTTCGGAGCCAGGCTTGAGCCGTTTATGGTGGCAGATCTGCAACTGGTGTCGGGCCGGACGCTGGACATTGTCACCCAGGCTGTGGCCAAGGGTGCCTACGGGAGCAGCATCGCCGCCGACTATGGCCGGTTCACGGTGGCTGCGGCCATGACCGAGACCGCTGAAAAGCTGACGGACGCCGATTCCGAATCAGGGACGGCACAGTACAACCTTCTGGTGGGTGCGTTGGCAGCCCTGAGTCGTTCGGACCATCCGCCGGAACTGATCCTTGACTCCTACCTTCTGCGTGCGTTGGCCACAGGAGGATGGGCTCCCAGCTTTACCTCCTGTGCCCGGTGTGGCCGTCCTGGACCGCATACCGCCTTTGCCGCCCCTGTGGGCGGCATGGTCTGTGGGGACTGCAGGCCGCCAGGTTCACCGGCGCCTGCGGCCGAAACCGTCGTCCTGCTTGGAGCCTTGTTGACCGGCGACTGGGCTGTTGCGGACGCATCAGATCCACGGCACCGCCGTGAAGCCGCGGGCTTGGTGGCAAGTTACCTGCAATGGCATTTGGAACGTGCCGTGAAATCCCTCAAACATGTGGAGCGAAGCTGACAGTGGCACTTGGAAAGAAGAGCAAGACGACGGAGACCCGGACTACCCCGGTACAGGCGCCTTATGCGCATCCTTCCGGAGCGGTTCCGCCAAATATTCCGAGTGAACTCATCCCGCAACACGTCGCCATTGTCATGGATGGCAACGGACGATGGGCCAATCAACGCGGATTGCCCCGGATCGAGGGACACAAGGCCGGAGAGCCCGCGCTTCTGGACGTCATGGCGGGAGCCATCGAGCTGGGGATCAAGTACGTCAGCGTCTACGCATTTTCAACCGAAAACTGGCGCCGCTCACCCGAAGAAGTCCGCTTCCTGATGGGATTTAACAAGGATGTGCTTCGTAGGCAGCGAAACCAGCTCGACGATTGGGGTGTCAGGATCCGCTGGGCCGGCCGCCGGCCCCGCCTTTGGGGCTCCGTCATCAAGGAGCTGGAAGAAGCCGAGGAGTACACCCGGGCCAATGACACCTGCACGTTGACCATGTGTGTTAATTACGGTGGGCGGGCTGAGATTGCGGACGCCGTCTCCGCCATTGCCGAAGACGTGGCGGCCGGTAGGCTCAAGCCAGGGTCCGTCAGCGAGAAGACCATCCAGAAGTATCTGGACGAGCCCGACCTCCCGGATGTCGACCTTTTCCTGCGAAGCTCGGGGGAGCAGCGACTCTCCAACTTCCTGCTGTGGCAGTCTGCCTACGCGGAGTTCGTGTTCCTGGATACCCTCTGGCCGGACGTTGACAGGCGCACCCTGTGGGACGCCGTCGAAATTTATGCCAAACGCGACAGGCGCTATGGAGGAGCCGTGGACGCGGCGCCCGCCGCTAATTAGCCTGCGTGTGCTAATTCAGTACGGATAAGCCGCGAGCCACACTGCGACGTCCCGGTACGCTTGCTGCCGGACCGTGCGGCGCGACAGGAAGATGTCGTGGAGGGCGCCCGGGTAACGGAAGACCGCGGTTCGCCGCGCCAAGCCAAGGGCGCGCCGGGAGGTTTCTTCGACGTCGATGACGGCATCAGCGCGCATCAGGTCGGCCGTCCAGTCGGCTTGGATCCTGGTGCGGCCCGACAACAGAACCAAGACCGGGGCATCAATGTTCAACTTGCGCTCAACAGCGGCGTGCCCGGCAAGGACAGCCTTGGTCCAACCAGCTCGAATGGGAAATGAAGCCCGTGGCCGCCACACCGGGTCCAGCATCCATTCGCCATGCGCTTCATTGCTGACGCTTTCCCAGTAGGCAGGCATTTCCGGAAACCTGAAGGGGCGCTTCGGATCCGTGCGGGCGAACGGTTCCACCAAGTGCATGGCGATGCTGCGGACCAGGCTGCTGCCCTGGAGCTCAAGCCAGGGCGAGTTCAGGACCAGGGTGCCCACTGTGCCTGGGTTGCGGTTGGCCCATAGCGCGGCGATGAGTCCACCCAGGGAATGGGCAATCACATGGATGGTGGGAGGCGCATGATTGCTGGTCCGTGCTGCCACGTCCCGTTCGATCTCCCTCAGGGCCGCGGCAAGATCCTCGTCATAAACGCTGAGGTCGGACGTGTAGCCCGGTGTTTGTCCTGGAAGAAGGCTTCTGCCGAATTTGCGCAGGTCCACCGCATAGAAAAGAAAGCCTGAGGCGGTGAGGTATTCGGCGAGTTCCGTTTGCAGGAAGTAATCGGCCCAGCCGTGGAGATAGAGGACGACTTTGGGTGCCCCGTCCGGTTCGCGCGGTGTGCGGTGCCTGCGTTTGAGGAAGGTCGCCAGGAAATCGAGGATTCCGTGCGGAGCTGTGTCCTCGAGAGCCGGAGCGTGCCTCACAAGCGTTGCTTTGACCGGACCTTCCTCGTCATCTTTAAGTGGCAGGTCCATGCATTCGTAGTTGTGGCCCAGGACGTCGGGCCTCCACTGCTGACCGGAATTGCCTGTCCCCGTCACGTATCCCTTTCCTCTTGCCCTTCCAGAGCGCCATGGCGCATGAATCCGCTGATCCAGCGGGCGAGCCGTTCATATGCGTCTTTCCGTACCTCTGGTGCCGAGAGGAAGACATCATGCAGGCCGCCATCAATCCGTTCCAAGGTCACTGTCCTTCCCAGTGCCATGGCGCGCAGGGCTATGATGCCCACATCCAGGACCGCGTCGGAGCGACGCATGGATTCCTGCCACACCATGCCGTTGGCGCTGGCCGCTGAAGTCAGAACCAATACAGGTATTTCCAGGTTGAGCCCCCTGGACACCTGCGAATGGCCCGCAAAGACGGCGCTCAACCATCCAGCCCGCACAGGGAAGGCAAAAGGAGGCCGGTACTTCTCGTCGAGTACCCATTCTCCCTCTGCGCTGCTGCTGATGCTGCGGAAGTAGAAACCTCGCTCCGGCAGCCGCAAGACAGTCTCCGGACGAAACCTGGCAAGAGGTGCGACCATGGCGTGGGCGGCACGACGGACCAGTGAGTTCCCGTGCATTTCGAGCCACGGACTGTCGAGTATCAGGAATTGGACCTGGCCGGGATGGCGGCTGGCCCATAACGCGGCAACCAGGCCCCCGGTTGAATGCCCCATCAAGGTCAGCGTGCCGTCGGGGTAGCCAGAGCGGTCATCCCGAATGAGGTCCATGGCGATGTCGATTTCGGCGTCGTAGTACCTCAAGTCAGCTACGTAGCCGCCCGGAGTGTTGGACTGCAGGCTCCGGCCGTGGTTGTGCATGTCCAAAGCGTAGAAATCGTAGCCCTGTTCGGCCCAGAAACGGGCGAGTTCGGTATTGAAGAAGTAGTCGCTCCAACCATGGAGGAAGAGCACGGCTCCGAAGGACGCGCGTCCTGAGCCAGGATCCGAGGTGGAAGTCCCTTCAGTCCGATGCCGGACCAGTGTGGCGTGGCGGGTCACGCCGTCGGGCCCCGCCGCCTCGAAGCCGCAGGACTGGAAGTCCTTTCCAAGGATGTCAGGGGTCCACTCCATGGCTTTAGCTTAGACACCGTCCGCGGCGTTCCGCCCTGCAGCCCTGCCCGAGAAGAGGCAGCCGCCAAGGAACGTTCCTTCCAACGCCCGATACCCGTGGATGCCTCCTCCTCCGAACCCGGCAGCCTCCCCGGCTGCATAAAGACCCGGAACCGCTTCCCCCTCCACGCCCAATACCCTTGAGTCCAGGTCTGTTTGAAGGCCGCCGAGGCTCTTCCTGGTCAGGACCGAGAGGCGGATCGCAATCAAGGGACCGTGCTTAGGGTCAGTCAGGCGGTGCGGAGGTGCGACCCGCATCAGTTTGTCGGTGGCGAAGCGCCGGGCTGCCCTGATCGCGGCAAGCTGTGGGTCCTTTCCCAGGCCACTGGTCACCTGCCGGTCCCGGGCGTCCACCAACGCCTCCAGGGTGCCGGCATCAATCAGGTGGTTTTGAGCCAGACGGTTCATCCCCGCGGCGAGCTCCCGCACCGATGTGGCCTCGATGAAGTCTTCGCCCCTTTGCAGGAAACGTTGGATAGGGGAGTCGGTGCCCGGCTTCAGGCGCGAGGCAAGGAGCCTCACGTCCTTGCCGGTGAGGTCAGGATTCTGTTCAGACCCGGAAAGAGCCAGCTCCTTGAGGGCGATGGTTCTGTCCAGGACGAACCATGAGTAGCCGCGGCCTGTTGCGAGAATATGGCGCAACGCTCCCAGGGAATCGAAACCCGGGAAGAGCGGGGCCGGCAATTGGCTGCCCTCGGCGTCGAGCCACAGGGACGAAGGGCCCGGGAGGATGCGGATTCCGTGCTTGGGCCACACAGGCTCGTAATTGTGGATGCCCTCGGGGTAGTGCCACATCCGGTCACCGTTGATCAATCTTCCGCCCGCTGCTTGCACTGCCGGAAGGAACCCACCGTCCACCGAGGCGGGCACGCCACTGAGCATGTAGGCCGGCGCTGAGCCACCTGGCCATTGCCGACGCACGAGATCGTGGTTGCCCCCTATCCCTCCCGTGGTCACCACGACCGCTCCGGCGTTCACCTCGAAGTCGCCGACGGCGACCCGCGAGGACTCCTGGCCCCGCACCGCCGTCGACCATTCCAAGACCTGGCCCGACACGCCGGTGACCCGGCCTGCCGTCGTCGTCAAGGAAGCGGCCCTGTGCCTGAAGAACATCCGCACCTTTCCCGCAGCGACGCCTTCCTGCACCTTTGCGAGGAACGGTTGGACAAGCGCCGGTCCCGTTCCCCAAGTGACGTGGAATCGGGGCACCGTGTTTCCGTGACCTTGGGGACCGTACCCACCCCGCTCGGCCCACTGAACCAGCGGAAAAATGCCGACGCCCAGGTTACTGAGCCAGCTCCTTTTCTCACCGGCGGCGAAATGGACGTAGGCCTCCGCCCAGGCCCGTGCATGCCCATCTGCCGGTCGATCAAAGGCTGCAGAAGCCATCCAGTCGGACAGGGCGAGCTCGGGGCTGTCCTTTACGCCCAGCCTGCGCTGCTCCGGGGTATCGACCATGAAGAGTCCGCCGAAGGACCAGTGCGCCTGGCCTCCCACTGATGCTTCCGGCTCTTGGTCCAGCACCACAACGCTCTTTCCGGCGGCATAGGCGGTCGCGGCCGCGACGAGTCCGGACAATCCGGCACCAACCACCGCGATGTCGGCAGAAACGCGCCGGGGTCCATGATGTGCGTCACTATCTTCCAGCGGCATGCGTACATGCTAACGGCTTCTGCGGTCACGGGTTTGGCCAGCGGTCCCGGACCGGCAAAACTAGGAGCATGCGTGTTTACCCCACATTCTTCAAGTTGGCCTTTTCCTGGATGGATGCCGAGAAAGCCCACAAGATCGGTTTCCAGGCGATCCGGACAGCGCACCGTACCGGCGCCGGCCGGATTCTGGCGCGGCTGAGCGCCCCGGATGCCTCTTTGAGGACAGAGGCTTTCGGCCTCACTTTCCCGTCGCCGTTCGGGCTGGCGGCCGGTTTCGACAAAGAAGGCCACGGTATCGAGGCTTTGGCCGACCTTGGTTTCGGCCACGTCGAAGTTGGCACCATTACCGGCCAGGCCCAGCCGGGCAACGACAAACCCCGGTTGTTCCGCCTGATCGAAGACCGTGCCGTGGTCAACCGCATGGGATTCAACAACGACGGCGCCGCAGCCGTTGCGCCGAGGCTCAAGTCCGCCCGGGCTGCTTTGCAGAGGTTGTACCCGCAGTCGCGGCCGATCATCGGCGTCAACATTGGCAAGACCAAAAACGTGGACCTGGACGACGCCACGGCAGACTACCTGATCAGTGCGCGCGGCCTGGCTCCTGCCGCGGACTATCTGGTGGTAAACGTCAGCTCCCCGAACACGCCGGGCCTGCGTTTGCTGCAGAACGTTGAAACGCTGCGTCCGCTGCTGAGGGCCGTCGGTGACGCCGCCGACGAAGCTGCAGGACGGCACGTTCCCTTGCTCGTCAAGATTGCTCCGGATCTGTCCGATGAAGACGTTGACGACGTCGCCCGTCTCGCGCTGGACCTGAAGCTGGATGGAATCATCGCCACCAACACCACGATCTCCAGGGCCGGTCTTAAGTCCGACCCCGCACACGTCGAGGCCCTCGGGGCCGGTGGCTTGTCGGGTGCTCCGCTCAAGCAGCGATCCCTGGAAGTCCTCCGGCGGCTCAAGGATGCTGTGGGTGATGAGCTTGTGCTGATTGCCGTTGGTGGCGTCGAGACCGCCCGCGACGTTCAGGATCGCCTCGATGCCGGAGCAACACTGGTGCAGGGGTACACGGCTTTCCTGTATGAGGGTCCGTTCTGGGTATCCCGCATCAACAAAGGCCTGGTCAAGCTGCGGCAGCGGGCGTCCCGCTAAAGCCTCTCAAAGCAGAAGACCCCGGACCAGTGGTCCGGGGTCTTCTTGTCAATGGGGCACTAGGCCGGGTACTGGCCGCGCTTCACCTGTGGCTTGGGGAGGCGAAGCTTGCGGAACTGGAGGGCGCGCATGCAGCCGTACCAGACTGATCCCCGCTCGACCTCGCCGAACTTCGCAGTCAACTGCTTGCGAAGCTTGCGGGAAAGAATGAAAACGTCCACGAAGACAGCGAGGAACATGATCCAGAAGCCCACCAGGACGTAGCTGATCCCGGCACTGGTCGGCGGAATGATCAAGGAAATGACCACGAACAGCAAAGCGCCGAACATCAGGTATTCGCCCAGGCTGAAGCGGGCGTCGACGTAGTCGCGAACGTACCGCTTCTGAGGGCCCTTGTCGCGCAAGGGGAGGTACTTCTCATCACCGGTATCCAATGCCTGCCGCATCTTCATGCGCTGATCCTGGATAGCCACCCGTTCTGCCGCTTTCGAGGCCTTGCGGTCGGTGGGCACCAGAGGGCGCTTCCGGGCGGCTTCCTGGTCCTTCCGCTTGGGCGTAGGGGCGCCCTTGCCGGCGCCCGGCGCCGGGGCGGTGGCGTAGGCCTGGTCTACTGTTGACTGAGCGCTGGGCTCTTCCTTTTTACGTCCGAACACCCATACAGAATACCCTCAGCGAGGTGGCGCAGGTTACGTCGTCCCGGTCGATGGCTCTTCGGTGCCCGGTCGGGCATCCCGGGATGGCCGGCCAGCCGGAGGTAAAGTGTGGGCCATGACTTCAGCACATGCGGACACCCCGCAGAACAAGCAACAGTACTCCGGCGACATCCCGGTCGAGGCACTGGCCACGGCGGTTGACGAGTCCTTCGACTCCACCATGGATTCCCTGCGCGGGCTCGTCTCGATTCCAGGCATTGCATGGCCGAGCTTCGACCCCAAGGAACTGGATCGAAGCGCCGAGGCCGTGTCGTCGCTGGTCAAGGCTGCCGGCATGACCGACGTCCGGATCCTCAGGTGCGACAAAGCCGACGGGACCCCCGGTGGTCCCGCCGTCGTCGCCCGTCGACCAGCGGCGGAAGGAAAACCCACCATCCTTTTGTACGCCCACCACGATGTACAGCCGCCGGGGGACCGGGCTCTGTGGAAGTCCGAACCGTTCGTGGCAGAGGAGCGGGATGGACGCCTTTACGGGCGCGGAGCCGCTGACGACAAGGCCGGCATCATGGCGCACCTGGCAGCGTACAGTGCTGTCAGCAAGGTCCTCGGCGAGGACCTCGGTCTCGGTGTGACCTTCTTCTTCGAAGGTGAGGAGGAAGCCGGCTCGCCGACGTTCCGCACCTTCCTTGAGGAACACCAGGAGCTGCTGCGGGCAGATGTGATCGTCGTTGCCGACTCGAGCAACTGGAAGGTGGGCGTCCCGGCTCTGACCACCAGCCTCCGTGGCTTGGTGGATGGAACGTTCGAAGTCCGGGTTTTGGACCACGCTGTCCACTCGGGGATGTTTGGCGGACCGGTCCTGGATGCTCCCACGCTCTTGTCGCGCTTGATAGCGACTCTCCACGACGACGACGGCAACGTGGCGGTCGCCGGCTTGGCGGCCCGCGACGACGTTGCGGTCGACCTCACCGAGGCGGACTACCGCGCGGATGCCTCAGTGCTCGACGGCGTGCGGCTCGCCGGGAGCGGCACGATCGGTTCGCGCCTGTGGACCAAGCCGGCCTTGTCCATCATCGGTATGGACGTCCCGGCGGTGGATGTCGCATCCAATACCTTGATCCCCGCGGCGCGGGCAAAGTTCAGCATGCGCCTTGCGCCGGGTCAGGACCCCGAAGCCGCCATGGAGGCCCTGAAGCAGCATGTGGAATCGAACGCCCCCTTCGGTGCCAGGGTGACCTTTACGCCGGGGGAGCGGGGGAACGCTTTTGCCACCGACACGACTTCCGGGGCTGCGAAGGTGGCTTTGTGGGCCTTGGAGGAGTCGTGGGGCGTCAAGCCCGTCGAGATGGGAATCGGCGGCTCCATCCCGTTCATCGCAGACCTCACGGAGATGTATCCGGACGTTCAGATCCTGGTGACCGGTGTGGAGGACCCTGACTCCCGTGCCCACAGCGCCAACGAATCCCTGCACATCGGCGACTTCCGCCATGCTGTGCTGGCCGAGGCCCTGATGCTTGCGCGTCTGAATGCCGAGGGGCTGGGCGCCTAGGACCCGTTCGGCCGGGAACAAGGAAATGCTGTCTGTGGTTACGTCAGGAGTTATAGCTAAGCGTCTGCGAGACGTAGCATTAGCTGTAACCCGTATGTAATTGGGTAAGGGCAGGCAGCGTCCCGGCGCCGCCGCCAGAAGCTTCATAAGAAGGTAGGCCAATGAGCACTGCAACCAACGAAAACAGCACCGGAACACAGGTCGTCGCCAACGACGAGCTGCCCACGCACGAGGTCAACCTGACCGACGTGGCGGCAGGCAAGGTCCGCAGCCTCCTCGAACAGGAAGGGCGCACCGACCTTCGGCTGCGCGTTGCAGTCCAGCCTGGCGGCTGCTCCGGCTTGATCTACCAGCTCTACTTTGACGAGCGGATGCTCGACGGAGATGCTGTGCGGGATTACGACGGTGTTGAGGTCATCGTGGACAAGATGAGTGTGCCTTACCTCAGCGGCGCAAGCATCGACTTCGAGGACACCATTTCGAAGCAAGGCTTCACCATTGACAACCCGAACGCCGGCGGGTCTTGCGCCTGCGGTGATTCGTTCCACTGATGTGAGCCATCGCCGCATGTCGGCGCCACTTGCGGGTTGCTTTAAATGCATCCGGAGCCACGGCGCTGACATGTGCGCGAAAACCGCTTGATAGCGGTAAGCTCTACATCGGGTAGTAAAACTTTTAGTGTGCCCGGTGAGCCTTCGGCCTGCCGGGAGACAGCAACAAGAGGAAGGGCCGTCTGTGAGTTCGCAGAACCGAACCGGCAGCCGACGCATAAAGATCACCTCGATCACTGGCTTGGCACTCGCCGGCGCGTTGGTTTTGACCGGATGTTCACCAGAGGTAGAGAAGGGTTGGCTGCCTACAGAGCGCGGCACTACCAACCACACTGACCGGATCATGGACCTCTGGGTCAACTCATGGATCGCCGCTTTGGCAGTCGGTATCATCACGTGGGGCCTTCTGGTCTGGTGCATCATTGCTTACCGTCGCCGCAAGGGCACCACGGGATTCCCCAAGCAGCTCAGCTACAACCTGCCGCTCGAGGTCTTTTACTTGACCATCCCGCTGTTCATGGTTCTGGTGTTCTTCTACTTCACCGACCAGGACCAGCGCGCGATCGATGACCGCTCACAGCCGGCCGACGTCGTCGTTGATGTCCGCGGCAAGCAGTGGGCATGGGACTTCAACTACAAGCAGGGCCAGGTCATCACCGAGGACCTCCACGAGGCCGGCGTCCAGGCGCACCTGACCGGCAACGAGGTCGACAAGGAACTGCTCCCCACGCTGTACTTGCCGGTCAACAAGTCCGTTGACCTGGAACTGAACTCCCGCGATGTCATCCACTCTTTCTGGGTCCCCGCGTTCCTCCAGAAGCGCGACATGATCCCGGGCAAGACCAACTACATCCGGTTCACCCCGACGAAGGAAGGCACCTTCGATGGCAAGTGTGCTGAACTTTGCGGTGAATACCACTCCGAAATGCTTTTCCGCGTCAAGGTTGTCTCCGAGTCTGAGTTCAAGGCCCACATGGACAAGCTCCGCCAGGATGGCAACACGGGCCTGCTCGGTGCGGAATATGACCGCAATCCGAACCTGAACGAAAAGTAAGGGGAGCGACGTGGCTACTTACACTCAATCCGCCGGGACCCTCGAGGCTCCCGTAGTTCCTAAATCCAAGGGACGCATCGTCGTCAACTGGATCACCTCCACGGACCACAAGACCATCGGGTACATGTACCTGATCGCGTCGTTCGTGTTCTTCTGCCTCGGTGGCGTCATGGCGCTGCTGATCCGTGCAGAACTGTTCGAACCAGGTATGCAGATCCTGCAGACCAAAGAGCAGTACAACCAGATGTTCACGATGCACGGCACCGTGATGCTGCTGATGTTCGCAACGCCTCTGTTCGCCGGCTTCGCCAACGTGATCATGCCGTTGCAGATCGGTGCACCGGATGTTGCGTTCCCCCGACTGAACGCTTTGGCTTTCTGGTTCTTCCTGTTCGGCTCCACCATTGCAGTCTCCGGCTTCATCACCCCGCAGGGTGCGGCAAGCTTTGGTTGGTTCGCCTACGCGCCGTTGTCGAACACGACATTCAGCCCTGGTGTCGGTGGTGACCTTTGGGTCTTCGGACTTGCGCTCTCCGGTTTCGGAACCATCCTCGGTGCTGTCAACTTCATCACCACCATCATCTGCATGCGTGCCCCGGGCATGACCATGTGGCGTATGCCGATCTTCACCTGGAACACCCTGGTGACGGCAATCCTGGTCCTCATGGCATTCCCGCCGCTGGCTGCAGCCCTCTTCGCCCTTGGCGCTGACCGCCGCTTCGGTGCGCACATCTTTGATCCCGAAAACGGCGGTGCCGTCCTCTGGCAGCACCTGTTCTGGTTCTTCGGCCACCCCGAGGTGTACATCATCGCCCTGCCGTTCTTCGGCATCGTCTCCGAGATCTTCCCGGTCTTCAGCCGGAAGCCGATCTTCGGTTACAAGGGCCTTGTCTACGCAACCATCGCCATCGCTGCCCTGTCCGTGACGGTGTGGGCCCACCACATGTACGTCACCGGCTCGGTCCTGCTTCCGTTCTTCGCCTTCATGACCATGCTGATCGCAGTACCTACAGGCGTGAAGTTCTTCAACTGGATCGGCACGCTGTGGCAGGGATCCATCACCTTCGAGACGCCCATGCTCTGGAGCATCGGCTTCCTGGTGACCTTCCTCTTCGGTGGCCTGACAGGCATTATCCTGGCTTCCCCGCCGCTGGACTTCCACGTTTCCGACTCCTACTTCGTGGTGGCCCACTTCCACTACGTCGTGTTCGGTACGGTCGTGTTCGCCATGTTCGCAGGCTTCTACTTCTGGTGGCCCAAGTGGACCGGAAAGATGCTGAACGAGCGTCTCGGAAAGATCCACTTCTGGCTCCTGTTCCTCGGTTTCCACGGCACGTTCCTTATCCAGCACTGGCTCGGTGTTGAAGGTATGCCGCGCCGTTACGCCGACTACATGCCGCAGGATAACTTCACGTGGATGAACCAGTTCTCCACCATCTCTTCCTTCGTCCTGGGTGCATCACTGCTGCCGTTCTTCTGGAACGTCTACATCACGTGGCGCAGCAACAAGAAGGTTGAAGTGGATGACCCGTGGGGCTTTGGTGCTTCGCTGGAATGGGCAACCTCTTGCCCGCCGCCGCGCCACAACTTCACCTCCTTGCCCCGTATTCGCTCCGAACGCCCGGCCCTGGATCTCCACCACCCGGAGTTGGCCCAGGTGCACACCGCCGAGGCTCCGTCACCCGCAGCAGCAGTCTTGGGTAACGCCGACCAGAGGGACGTCAGTAAATGAAAATTGAATCGTGGCTCTTCGGGGCCGGAGTCTTCTTCTTCGTGCCAGTAGCCATCGCATATGGCTTCCTGACCGAATGGTCCGAGTGGGTCGGGGTGCTCGGTATCCTGCTGGTCGGTGGGCTCGCGGGCATGATCGGTGCCTACCTTGGCTTCACCGGCAAGCGCATCGGAATGCGTCCGGAGGACCGTCCTGATGCAGAGATCCACGAAGGCGCTGGTGAGCAGGGACACTTCAGCCCCTGGAGCTGGTGGCCCCTGGTCCTCGGTCTGTCCTGCGCTGGCGGATTCCTCGGCCTGGCCGTTGGTTTCTGGGTCACCTACGTGGCCGGCGGCCTGGCGCTCGTCGCACTCGTTGGCTGGGTCTTTGAGTACAGCCGCGGCGACCACGCCCACTAGTTCTTCACTTTGAAAAGGATGGGCCCCACCGAAGGGTGGGGCCCATCCTTTTTTGTTCCATTTCAGATCCGATTCGTGAATCCCGCCGACGCCGGACTCACGGGGGGCGGCTCAGCGGGCCTCAGGGGCCTCCAGAACGGAGGAAAGGGCAGCCAATGCGTTATCGGCCTCCGAGATGGTTTGCTGGTCCGTCAGGGCCTCAGGAGCGACCTCCAGGAAGACTTCGCAGCCGTGTTCGAAGTCTTCCGTCATGACCTCAAGCAGCGAGCGGGCGTCGACCGGATGTCCGTCAGCTTTTCGGATGGTTACCGGTAGTCCTGTCTCCGTGACAGCGCGTACGAAGACTGCCGCCGCCCGGGCGTGCAGGCCGATTTCTGCGGCAACCGATGCTTTGTGCTGCGGCAAGCCAGCTCCTTTGCTAAGGCGGTTACCCCGCCGAAAAATGATCCCTACAAGCGTAGCGGCCAGCGCCCAGCGCCTAACAACTTGGGCCCTCGCTGGTCTAGACCTGAGGTGTCCCTGAATTATCCTAGAACCATGACTTACATGGCGGACTACTGTCGTGGCTGACGCCGCGGGCATTGCCGGCGAGATCGATCGATCCAGCAACACGCCAATCTACGTCCAGCTCCGTGAAATCCTGCGAACCTTCATCGCGCAATCCTGTCCGCCCGGTTCAGCCCTGCCGTCCGAGCGGGACCTTTCCGAACGCTTTGGGCTCGCCCGCATGACCGTCCGCCAGGCGATTGATGCCTTGGTTGGAGAGGAAGTCATTGAGCGTGTTGTGGGCCTGGGGACCTTCGTCAAGAAGCCAAAGCTTGATCTGCAGGTGAAGCTGACGTCGTACAGCGAGGAAATGCAGCGTCGTGGCATGGTGCCGGCTGCCAAGGTCCTCAGCTTCGAGCAGATTGCGGCAAGTGCGTTTCTGGCGCGCGAACTCCAGCTCGACGAGGGGACACCCCTGGTGCGGTTCCGCAGGCTTCTGTTGGCCGACAACGAGCCCATGAGCGTGGATGAGAACTTCATCCCTGCGCACCGTGTCCCGGGGCTCCTCGACGAGGCGCCTCCCACCTCGCTGTACAACGTGCTGAGCGAACGATACGGCCTTGTCATGGAGTGGGGCGAGGACATGATCGAAGCCACCGCGGCCTCTCCTTCGACTGCCAGGCTGCTCAACGTTGACGTGGGTTCCCCGCTGCTGAAGATACAGCGGCACGCGTTCGTGGCCCGCGCCATGGTGGACTACTCGGTGTCCTATTACCGTGCCGACCGGTACAAGCTGTGGATTCCCCTGCAACGGCCCGGTGTGCGCCCAACCCGGAACTACGCCTCGGGGTACCGCACCCAGTAGTACAAGCCCGTGATGGGCTCCGTGTGTGTTTCTTCTGTTCCAGGGGTGCCGTGCGTATCATCACGACAATACAAAAGAGGGGCCCAGTCCGTGTGGACTGGGCCCCTCTTGTGGTTGAGTTCCGAGCTGCTAGTGGCTCAGGCTCTTCTGTTCGTCGCCAGCTGCAATGGCCTCGTGGTGGCCGTGCGAGTGGGCTGCTTCGAGTTCCGCGGGAGTTGCCGGAGCAACGCGGTCTTCGAAGAACCAGCGGGACAGTGCTGCGCGGCGCTTTTCCTTGCGGGTTACTACGCCATGCTCGTTTGGCTGTGCCGGCAGGGGAGCGGGTGACTCAAAGCCGACAAGCTTGTACCGCTTGTATTCGTCCAGCGGAGCGTGGACCTCGATGAACTCACCGTGCGGGAGGCGCACAATGCGTCCGGTTTCGCGGCCGTGGAGGGCGATTTCACGATCCTTGCGCTGGAGCGCCAGGGCAATGCGCTTGGTGACGATGAACGCGATGACCGGGCCGATGAAGAACAAGGTCCTCAGCCAGTAGGTCACGTCGTTCAGGGACACGTGGAAGTGGGTGGCGATGAGGTCCGAACCTGCAGCGGCCCACATGACGCAGTACCAGGTGAAACCTGCAACGCCGATGGCAGTACGCGTGGGGGCGTTCCGGGGACGGTCGAGAACGTGGTGTTCACGGTCGTCCTTGGTTACCCAGCGTTCGATCCACGGGTAGGTGAACAGAACGGTGAAGATGATTCCTGCCGGTACGAGGGCCGGAAGAAGCACGTTCAGCGTGAGCGTGTGTCCGAAGACAATCCACTCAAAGTGGAAGTCGTTGACCACGCCGGGCATGAGGCGAAGTGCGCCGTCGACGAATCCGATGTACCAGTCAGGCTGGGTGCCTGCGGAAACAGGGGAGGGGTCGTAGGGACCGTAGTTCCAGATCGGGTTGATGGTGAAGGCCGCTGCCATGAGTGCCAGGACACCAAACACGATGAAGAAGAAGCCACCGGCCTTGGCAGCATAAACCGGACCGAGGGGGTAACCGACGACGTTGCCGTCGTTGCGGCCCGGGCCAGGGTACTGGGTGTGCTTGTGCACAACCACCATGAACAGGTGGATCACGATCATCAGGAGGATCAGCGCAGGTACAAGCAGGATGTGCAGTACGTACAGACGGCCGATGATGGCCGTACCCGGGAACTCTCCACCGAAGAGGAAGAAGGAGATGTAGGTACCGATGACCGGGATGGACTTGATGACGCCGTCGATGATGCGCAGGCCGTTGCCGGAGAGCAGGTCATCGGGGAGGGAGTAGCCGGTGAAGCCGGCAGCCATGGCCAGGATCAGCAGAACGCCACCGACAACCCAGTTCATTTCGCGGGGCTTACGGAAAGCACCCGTGAAGAAGACGCGCAGCATGTGCACGCCCAGCGATGCCACGAACAGCAGTGCTGCCCAGTGGTGCACCTGACGCATGAACAGGCCACCGCGGACATCGAAGGAGATGTTCAGCGATGAGTTGTAGGCAACAGACATTTCGACGTTGTACAGCGGCGTGTAGGAACCCTGGTAGTGGGTTTCTGCCATGGACGGGTCGAAGAAGAAGGTCAGGAAGGTTCCCGACATCAGCAGGATGACGAAGGAGTACAGCGCCACCTCACCGAACATGAACGACCAGTGGTCGGGGAAGACCTTCCGGCCGAACTCACGCAGGATGCCGGAGCCGCCCACACGCTCGTCTACGAAGTTGGTAAAGCTACCAACCTTGGTCTTCGGAACGAAGGGGGCTTCAGCTGTTGATGAGGCGCTCATGCTCGTCACGCTCCCAGTAACTCGGTCCTACAGGTTCTCTGAAGTCGCTGGTAGCGACGAGGTAGCCCTCTGCGTCAACTGCGATGGGCAGCTGCGGAAGCGGACGGCTGGCCGGCCCGAAGATGACCTTGCATTCCTGCGTGAGGTCAAAGGTGGACTGGTGGCAGGGGCACAGAAGGTGGTGTGTCTGCTGCTCGTAGAGAGCAACAGGGCAACCGACGTGCGTGCAGATCTTGGAGTAGGCAACGATTCCGTTGTAGCTCCAGTTTTCACGGCCCTCGGAGGGGTTCAGCGAGTTCGGGTCCAGGCGCATCAGGAGAACAACGGCCTTGGCCTTTTCGTTCAACTTGCCTTCGTGGAGCTCGTTGAGGCCTTCGGGAATTACGTGGAAGGCCGAGCCGATGGTGACATCCGATGCCTTGATGGGGGTGCCATCGGGATCGCGGGTCAGGCGCTTGAGCTTGCCGTCCTGAGGAGCCCACATGGTGTGCGCAAGTGCCCTGTCCGGACGCGGACCCAGGTCGCCGAAGATGGCGAGAGCAGGCAGGGGAGCCAAAGCGACAGCACCAAGAAGGGTGTTGCGGATCAGCGGACGGCGCTTGATGCCGGTCTCCTCGACGATGTCGTCGACGATGCGCACTGCAGCCTGACGGTCCTCTTCCGTACGGATAGCGTGGCGTTCCTCGGACACTTCGTGATCGGGCATCAGGGCCTTGGCCCAGTGCACGATGCCGGTGCCGATACCAAGCATTGCGAAGGCAGTACCGAGACCCAGAAGGAGGTTCTGCGTGCGGATCGTTGCAATGGTGGTGTCGTCGCCAAGGTCAATGGCGAAGTACGCCACCAGGAAGACCAGCGTTCCGATGACAGAGGTGCCAAACAGAATGGCTACCTGACGCTCGGCGCGCTTTGCGGCTACCGGGTCCGTGTCAGCCAGGCGCAAACGATGCGGAGGAAGACCAGGATCCTGGAACTTCTCCACCTCATTCTGACCAGCCGTAGCTACGGTGCCCGAGTGGTTCGGACTGCCGTCACTATGGTTGCCCATAATTCGCCTCATCCTTCTCTCGTTGTCTCGACCGGGGCCGAGTTGTTTTCAGTTTCAAACTGCTGACTGTGCAGCAGAAGTTTTGTTGTGTCCCGATCAGGACGTGCGTGACGTCAGCCAGATCGTGAAGGCGATGATGACACCCAAACCGGCAACCCAAACGAACAGGCCTTCAGAGACCGGGCCGAGGGATCCGAGGTCCGCGCCGCCCGGGGAACCATTGGCTTCAATGGTCTTCAGGAACGTGATGATGTCGCGCTTGTCTTCGGGGGTGACATTCGAGTCGTTGAAGACGGGCATGTTCTGCGGGCCGGTAGCCATTGCCTCGTAGATGTGCTGCGAGGTGACATCTGCCAGGGCCGGAGCGAACTTACCCCGGGTCAGTGCACCGCCGGCTGCAGCGGCGTTGTGGCACATGGCGCAGTTGACGCGGAAGAGTTCTCCACCCTTTGCGGCGTCACCCTTGCCGTCGAGCAGGTGCTCTTCCGGAATGGCCGGACCTGCACCCAGGGATGCGACATAGGCCGAGAGCTGCTTGGTCTGCTCTTCATTGAACTGGACGGGCTTCTTCTGGGCCTGCGGGCCGTTCATCTGCATGGGCATACGACCGGTACCAACCTGGAAGTCAACCGCGGCAGCACCCACGCCGACCAGCGAGGGGCCGTCCTGGGTTCCGCTGGCCCCCATGCCATGGCAGGTGGCGCAGTTGGCGGCGAAAAGCTTGCCGCCCTGTTCTACGTCACTGGCGCTGTAGCTGGGGGTGTCGGCCTTGGCCTGGTTGACAGATGTGGCGACGGCGTAAAGCCCACCAGTGAGGAGGAGGCCCATCAGCAGCAGCGCAATTGCTGCCAATGGGTGACGTCGCTTCTGCGAGAGTGCCTTCACGTGGTGGTTCCTTTATTCGATCCTGCGTCGGCTCCGTGAGCCGCTTCTTGAAATTCTGCCTCTTGTAGAAAAAGAGTCAAGCCGGGCTTACTTGAGGACGTAGATGACCAGGAAGAGGCCAATCCAAACGACGTCGACGAAGTGCCAGTAGTACGAGGTGACGATTGCCGACGTCGCTTCAAAGTGTCCGAACTTCTTCGCCGCAAACGCACGGCCGATGATGAAGAGGAAAGCGATCAGACCGCCGATGACGTGAAGGCCGTGGAAGCCCGTAGTCATGTAGAAGGCGGAGCCGTAGGCGTTGGAGGACAGGGAGACGTGCTCGGAGACGAGCATGGCGTATTCCGTGGTCTGGCCGGCTACGAAGAAGGCACCCATGATGAACGTGAGGGTGAACCATTCGGTCATGCCCCAGCGGGTGAACTGGAAGAGCCCGCCGGTGCGGCGGGGTTCGAGCCGCTCGGCGGCAAAGACGCCCATCTGGCAAGTAAAGGAACTTGCCACCAGGACGATGGTGTTGACGAGCGCAAACGGGAAGTTGAGCTTGGCCGTCTCTTCGGCCCACATCAGTCCTGATGTGGAGCGCAGGGTGAAGTACATGGCAAAGAGGCCGGCGAAGAACATCAACTCACTGGACAGCCAAACAACGGTTCCAACAGAAACCAGGTTAGGGCGGTTCAGCGTCGGGTGCGCCGGGGTACTGGGGGCATGGGTCGCAGATGTCACAAGGACATTATGTCTGTAAAAGTCCAGAGTTCCCAATGCAAACCACCGATTCGGGAGACTTTTTCTACAAAGACGCGAAATCGCGCGGAAAAGTTCCCGGCGTGGTTCACATTGGTCATCGGCGTGGCTGGCTCGATAGCATCAGGGAGTGACTTCTCCGGCATCGGCACCTGCAGCCAGCAATACCTGGCCAGGGCTCATCTCAGCACTGATCAACGGCGACGACCTTGCTGTGGGCAACACAGAGTGGGCCATGAACACGATCATGTCCGGTGAAGCAACCCCATCGCAGATCGCCGGTTTCCTTGTAGCCCTCCGTGCCAAGGGCGAGACGGTGGAAGAGCTTGCTGGATTGGTTGAAGCCATGGTCCAGCACGCCAACCCGATTTCCATATCGGGCGAAAAGCTCGACATTGTCGGAACCGGTGGGGATCGGCTCAACACCGTAAACATCTCGACGATGGCGGCCCTTGTTGCTGCCGGAGCCGGGGCCAAGGTTGTGAAACACGGAAACAGGGCTGCCTCGTCAACATCGGGTTCGGCCGACGTTCTGGAGGCGCTCGGGGTTCGGCTGGACCTCTCCATCGAACAGGTGGCGCGCAATGCCGAAGAGGCGGGCATCACGTTCTGCTTCGCCCAGGTTTTCCATCCGTCCTTCAGGCACACGGCGGTTCCCCGACGCGAACTTGCCGTCCCAACCGCCTTCAATTTCCTTGGACCCATGACCAATCCTGCCCATGTGCAGGCTTCGGCTGTGGGTGTGGCCAATGCGCGGATGGCGCCGTTGGTTGCCGGAGTCCTGGCTCGGCGGGGAAGCCGTGGCCTCGTATTCCGCGGTGACGACGGACTGGACGAACTGACGCCCACTGGGCCGTCCACGGTCTGGGAAATCAGGGATGGTTCCGTAGAGGAGCAGGTTTTCAGTCCTGCGGAACTTGGCATTAAGCCATCCACCGTGGCGGACCTTCGTGGTGGAGACGCAAACGTGAATGCCGGCGTCGTGCGTGAAGTCCTCGACGGGAAGGTTGGTCCCGTCAGGGACGCTGTGCTGCTGAACGCGGCCGCCGGGTTGGTGGCCTTCGATCTTCAGGCCGATGGCAGCTTGCTGGAGCGCATGCGTTCAGCGTTCGACAGGGCAGCTGAGTCCATTGAGTCCGGCAAGGCCGCCGAAGTGTTGGCGAAATGGACGGCCCTCAGCCGGAGCTGATGGGGCCTTAACGCGGCCCGGGGTGGGGTCAGGGTTTATTCGAAACCGAGTGCAAAGGCGGCATCGAGGTCGTGCTGCGAGTAGGCACGGAAAGCGATGTGCGTGGTGGTGTGGACCACCGAAGGCACCTTGGACAGGCGGTCGGCAATGACGTCTGCCAGTTCTTCATGCTGGGAAACCCTGGCGACCGCGATCAGATCCCATTCGCCGGTGACCGAATAGACCTCACTGATGCCTTGGATGGCCGAAATTTGCTCGGCGGTTTCCGGGATGCGTGAGGCATCGGTCTTGATCAGGACGAAAGCGGTGATCACGTGGGGCCTTTCCGAAAAAAGCATCGTTGCGGACGGTTCCCAGCCTAGTGCATCCTCTGGTTCCCGGTCCGGATCACGCCCGGTGTTGCCGCTTGCCCGCGGCTCGACGGATCAGGGTGAACAAGGCACGGAATCCGAGCAGGAAGACGCCCAGGCTGATCAATGCAACAATGATGAAGGGCAGGACAACAGTCTGTCCCGTTGCGGCCCTGAGCAACATCCCAACGCCCACAGCGCCCAGCCACACTGCCACACCCGACGGCCAGACGGAGAAGGGCGTTCGCCACACCCTGAGGACGAGCCAGCCAACCAGTGCACCAACCAAAAATGGCCAGGCGGTGATGAATGCGCCGGAGATGATGTCTCCGCGGGCGTGGGCGTCCCGGCCGATCGCGGCGAAGACAAGAATCAGGACAAGATCCCCGGCGGCGGCTGCCAGCCAGGACTTAGTGGACGAAGACATGCCTTTGACCCTATCGGGGACCCCGCGCAGGCGCGAAGTCGATCCCCGTTCCGCCAGCCCGGTTCGTGTTCCACCACCGCCAGGAAGAATCGATGCCGGCCCGTTGTGTGAGTGAACTCACGGTACTAGCCTCTGATGGGGGACACGCGGTTCCCGTCGTTCTTCGAGGAGTGGCGCATGCAGAAGATCTCTACTTGTTTGTGGTTCGACGGCCAAGCGGCTGAAGCGGCACAGTTTTACACATCGATATTCGACAACTCTTCGATAAGCCCTGGAGTGCCCGGTCCGGACGGCACCGCCCTGACGGTCGAGTTTGAAATAGAGGGCCGGCAGTTCATGGGTCTCAATGGAGGCCCACATTTCACGTTCAATGAGGCAGTTTCCTTGGTGGTGAACTGTGAATCCCAAGAGGAGGTGGACCGATACTGGGAGGCCTTGCTTGCCGGGGGAGAGGAGAGCCAGTGCGGGTGGCTCAAAGATAAGTTTGGTCTTTCCTGGCAAATCGTTCCCACTGCCATGACCGGACTCCTGAACGGTCCGGATCCGGCAGGTTCACAACGTGCCATGGAGGCCATGTTGAAAATGCGCAAACTCGACCTTGCCGTCCTGCAAAAGGCTTACGACGGCGACTGAAACTGTGGGGGAGGGCTGACGCCCGGCGCCCGCGAGGCACGATGACGTGTAATTACACCCAACAACCATAAGGAGAACTGACCACATGACTTCCCGCCTGAATCCCTACATCTCCTTCAGGGACAACGCCCGTGACGCGATCACTTTCTATGAATCAGTGTTCGGCGGCGAGTTGAATATCAGCACCTTCGGCGATTACCAGGCCAGCCAGGATCCGGCCGAAGCCGATAAGGTCATGCACGCCATGCTTGTCTCGCCCAGCGGGCTGACGATCATGGCCGCAGATACGCCCAACGGCATGGAGTACAACCCGGGAAACAACATTTCCGTATCGCTGAGCGGTGAGTCTTCGGACGAGGCTGAACTTCGCGGCTACTGGGACAAACTTGTCGACGGCGGAACGGTCACCATGCCGCTCGAAAGCGCGCCGTGGGGTGACGTCTTTGGCATGTGCGTGGACAAGTTCGGCATAGCGTGGCTGGTGAATATCGCCGGAGCCCAGCAGCAAAGCTGAGCCCGGCAGCACAACTGAGCGCAGGCAAACTGACGCTTCGCACAAGGGCCCCGCTGGAAAGTTCCAGCGGGGCCCTTGTGCGCCGCTAGCAGCTCTTGGTGGCCGCTCATCGCAAAATCCTGCGCCCACCGCTCGAATCCCGGCAAAAAGCTGCATTTTCCGTCAGCTTGGTTTCTGGCGCCCTAGATTCAAGGACCCCTTGATCAATGCGCCCGAAGAGGAACCATGCCCACTGCTGCCTTGCCACATCCCGCAGTCAATGACGAGCAGCTGCAGCGCCTGCCCTCGCCTGAATCCGTCGGCGCGCGACGGGGGAGGGGGCGGTACGGTTCGGTTGGGGAGAGCGACGACGATGCCCTGATGGCCCAGGTCCGGGCCAGCAAAGTTGCCGCGTTCGGAGAACTCTTCGACAGGTATGGCGGAATCGCGCTCTACGTCGCCATGAGGGAAGCGGACAATCCGTCAGATGCCGAGGATGTCGTGGGTGAAGCTTTTGCGGCCGTCTTTCAGGCACTGACGGAAGGCGGCGGTCCGAAGCAATCGTTCAGGGGCTACCTGTTGAGTACCGTCCGGCGGATGGCACATCGTCGAAACGTCCAGGCGCGGCGTGCCTTCCCGGTGAAGTTTCCGTTGCCGGAGGACATTGGGGATGACCAGTCAGTGCTGGATCCCGATGAGACTGCAGCGCTGATCCACGCATTGCGTTCCCTGCCGCATCGCTGGCAATCAGTGCTCTGGTTCAGTGAGGTGGAAGCCATGAAGCCGGCCCAAATTGCCGAGCTGATGGGGATCACCCCGAATGCTGTCTCAGCCTTGTCCTTTCGGGCGCGCCAAGGGTTGCGGAGCGCTTACCAGAAAGTCAGTGGGGCCCATGGGGATGGCTTTGCCTACCATGTCGGCACAGAACCCTGACCCGGTCACCGAGCGACGCACCGACAAGTACCAATCCCAAATGGTATTGGTTGCCCAAAAGGCCCTCGACCAGATGTGCCGCTGACCCGAAGTGGTTCTGGATCTGGCCGTTTGTGTGGGCGCTACTGGCAGAGTCTGTCCGTGGTTTCCAGGAGCGCGGACCGAATCTGGTCGCTCATCAGGTCGCGTTGAGTGAGCATGCCGGGGTCTTCCAGTGGGGTGGGCAGCGGCGCAGGTACAAGCGTCATGGTGGCTTGGTAACGGCCGTCAGAGGAACTGAGTGCGATGGTCCTGAAGTCAAGAAATCCGCCCCTGGCCCAGAACCGGGGCTTCCCGGTGCAGTCCTCGGTCCATCTGAAAATGCCCAGTGCGTAGGGCTCGATGACGGTCTTCTGCATCTCGGCCAGGGACGTCGCTGAGATGAGCCGGCCGTTGAAGAGCGCCGCGAGGAAGTCATTGACGTCGGACACGGTGGAGATGACGCCGTGCGAGGGGGAGCCGAATTGTTCCGGGAGGGGGCTGCCGGTGAAGCGTTGGCCTCTGATGGTGACATAGCCCTTGATCAGGTCGGCGGGTTCCAGGCTTTCGTCGCTGATGGTGGTGTGGGTGAGTCCCAGGGGTGCGATGATGTCGTCGCGAAGGATTTGTGGGTACGGCTTTCCCCGGAACTTTTCCAGGATGAGGCCCAAGGCCAGATAGTTCGAGTCCGAATAGTTGAATGATCCAATGGTTCTCGCTTCCCATGGCAGGGTACTGGCGAGCTTCAGCCCCTGCAGTGGGGTGATGCGCTGATTGCTTGCTGCGATCAGCCCGTCGAGGTTGCTGAACAGTGCGTCGCCGTAGTTGGGCAAGCCCGAAGTGTGTGACAGGAGCTGCCGGACGGTGATGGGTGCCGGCGGTGTCAGGCCGGTGCCTAGGCTGTCCAGAAGAGCATTGACCTGGTCATCGAGGCCGATCAGGCCCTCGTCGACGAGCTTCAGAACCGATGCTGCTGTCATGGTCTTGGTGACACTGGCGATGGGGACGCGGTCACTGGGCTGGGCTGGGTCTTTGGTGTCCAGGTCGCGCACACCATAGGCCTTCGACCACGTGCCTCCGGGCCACTGGACCTCTGCGACAACGGCAACGGCATCCTCGTTCATGAAGGCCCGCATGGCGTAATCCAGGGAATCAAACGCACTGGTACTGGGCGGCGGTGACGGTGTAGGTCCCGCGGCAGTGCAACCTGTCAAAACCACTGCCACGGCCAAAGCAATGACTCGATGAAAGTTAAGCCGGGAGTACATCGGCAAATCCAACGTAACGACGGTCGAACGTGAAGAACTTTTCCTCCTACGCGTTTCAACGAACGGAAGGAATAGTTCCTCGGCGATACGGCTCGGAGCCGCTACAGGCACGCGCATCCGCTAGAAGCTATACTTTGATGTTCCTCCCGCTACGGCGCCCCCGCAAGCCACCTTTTCCCAGCGTGGCTAAACTGACGTCTTACTCACTGCTGGTTCCTTGGGTCGATGGCACCAAGGCCGGGCCAGTGGTCTTTGGGCGGAGGCCAATCCACGTGCTGCCCAGAGCGTTCTTTAGAGCCGGCTGCTGAGTCCATCGTTGGCAGCTGCGGGACCGGGGGAGAGTTTGTGCTCCTGGCACCCTTCCCATCGCCCCTTGCTGTGGCAATTGAACCCTCTTATTCTTTGGTTACCGTCATGTATCTAGTAGTGCGAGCGGCACTGCCGCAGTAAGGGCGTCGTCCCGAAATCTATGCACAGGTCTCCGCAAATAGTTTGTGTGTGCAGCTCGATCCGCGCGTTCAGTTCTGGAGATCCTCATGCTTCTCAAAGGTCGCATTCTCGGCCTGACTGTTTCCACCGTGTTAGTTCTCGCCTGCTCGGGTATGGGCCAGATGGCCTACGCAGACACTCCAAGTGACGCCGTCGTCACTTTCCAATTTAAAACAACGGTCGACGCGTCGCAGCTTGGGGGTGATACAGCCACACCTCTGAGGGTGACATACCAATTCGCCCCATCTCTCCTACCCGGGACTGGGCCTTTCGGCTCCTCCGGAGATGGAACCTACGAGAGTTACGGGCCATTTAAGGAATTTGTACTCGAGCTCGGTCAAGAGTGCGTTGCGGTACGCGGCGACGGAACCGGTATCACCGTATTCAACAACTCCGGCGGCGGCACCGAAGACGCATACGACGTGCGGGGGGATGTCCCAGCGACCACGGGAACAACTCTGATGGGCCTCAATTTCAGGTTCATGAGATTCCTGCTCCTAGACTCCGACGGGACTATGTTCGACTCCGTCTCGTTGCCGGTCCAACAATTCTCAACAGCTGCAGCCTTTCAGCAGACGACGATTGAGCTGAGGAATTTGGGAGGCCAACGCTTCCGTCTAAATGCTGGTGACGCTCCTTATGTCTTGGACCAAGCCGATCTTCCGAGTTACCTCAGCGCCCTGTCTGATGAAGTCAACGGCGCCACGCAGTTGACGCCAGCCCTTAAAGCGAAGCTTCTCGAGCCTTTGCAGAGGGCCAACACGCTCCTCGACGGTGTTCTGGACCAGAAAGACGTAACTAAAGCCAGGGGAGCGCTCGAGGATTTCATCAAACTCGTTCAGACGAATCGAAACAAGATAGGACAAACATCGGTCGGTTTCTGGACTCCGTCCGCGGAGGAGATTGCCGCCCGGATTCCCCGCTGCGCATAACACTCGAAACTCGCCCTCTCCGGATTGCAATCAGGCCCCGTTGCTACTCCTTACGTCCTGAAGCCGTGGTCCCCACCTGGTGTGCAACAAGCCGCGGTATGCCTAAAGCACATGCGTCGGGCCCCACTAACCACAGTGATCTACCCATAATCAACCCAGATAGCAGTGATATTGCGGGTTCATGTTGATCCTGTTTGCCCGATTGTTTCCGCCACCGGTCGGTACTTCGAGAGGATCGCGGAAGCTAAGGCCTGCACATCAATG
This sequence comes from Paenarthrobacter sp. AB444, assembly GCF_028736865.1. Classification (NCBI taxonomy): domain Bacteria; kingdom Bacillati; phylum Actinomycetota; class Actinomycetes; order Micrococcales; family Micrococcaceae; genus Paenarthrobacter; species Paenarthrobacter sp. AB444. The sequence goes on from NZ_JAQZBY010000001.1 coordinate 29,335, forward strand.
AGGGAACACATGCAGGTTCAAGCTATGCTGCGAAACGCCCAAGGCAGCTGGTCAAGTGATCCCATGAGAGGGTGCTCCGGCCGACCAACGGGTCCGAGTTTCCCCATGTCACAGCGTATTTAGGGTTTAAGGGTGCGGCTCTGTGTCGCAAGGGGCGGAGTAGAGGTGATCGTGCATGAGATGCAATAATCATTGGTTTAGTGGCGTCCCTGCGGATTGGGTATGGGCGTATTCGTCTGTTTCAGGCTGATGCGTGCGACAGAATGGCCAGTGTGGATAGAACGAAATTGGTCGAGTCGGCATTCGCTGGCGCTTTCAAGTTGCGCGGGTTCCGGAAACGGGGCCGGAACTGGTTCCGAACGACATCGGCCGGTGAGTATCAGGTGGTTAACCTTCAAAAGTCCCGGTGGGGGAGCGGAGACTACTATCTGAACCTTGGTTGGGACCCATCGGTCCCTAGTGGGGAGTTCCGTTCAGAAAACTTCTGCCTTCTGAGCCTTCGAGCCGAAGCAACTGACGTAATCCCGCCGATTGATTTTGCTCGACCTGATGGCTTGGTTGCACGAGACCTTCCGGGAACCATCCTGCTCGACGCCGAAATGGGTGGTCGCATCCCCGAGGATGCGTTCCTCAAACAGCTCACTGACGTTGTCATCAACCCGGTCGCAGACTTTATGGACAGTACCCCGTCTGTGGTCGATCTGGTTCCGCTGCTTTCCGCCAAGCCGCAGTTTGCTTTCGTTCCTGTGCGGGAAGAGCTCAGCCGCCGAGGATACAAGCTCCCCGAGCATTAGGAATCCCTCTGAGCAACTAGCTGGGCCAAGATCCTTCGGAAAGGCGGCGCGCTTCTTCGCGTATCAGAGTACTCAGCTGATGCCTTTCGACGCCTCTGGGCGGATCATCCCACTCGCTTAGCCAGCCAATGAGTGGCCGAAGTCTCTCGGGCTGGCCCAATTGTTTCCATCCCTGACTCCATATCAAGAACCCGGCATTGTCAGGGGCTGCTTTTTCGTTTGCGATCGCTTCACAGAGCCAGCGGACCAGCCGCCAGCGCTCATCTGGTGTTTCCGCCGGGAGGGGTGGAGCGATACCCAATTCCTCGGAGACTGCCCGGAACAGTTCTTGAGCCTCGGCTTCTTCCCGCCTAGACAGGCCAGCGAGGAGCGGAAGTGATGGAGACTCCACACCATCAAGGAGAGCCTGTAATGCCGTGTCAATGAGAACATTTGCTCCGACGGTCTCATCACCGGCTGCCCGGATTGCCAGTTCCTGGAGTTCCTTCAGAGTGCTCATGACATGAGTTTCGCAGACCAATGGCAGGCGTTGCCTCGGTTGAGGGCACTGAGTCGGCGCATCAGTGTAGTGGGAAGGGACGGATCGATTTCTTCCGCCAATCGCGCGGGCCGCACTCGGCGTGGTGCTCCGCGTGCATCAGAATGTGTGAGTGAATAGGCGCGAATTATTAGCAGCGTTTGAAGACGCATTCGATCACTCGATTGTCTTCCATGGTTTCGCCGAGTACATGCGGGACTACGATGTGTTCATTCACGTGACCGCTGATCCACGAACGGGGATCAAGCCAGAGTTCCTTCGCTATCGATTCACGCATTGTGTTCGTGCCACCGTGGAGACAGCTATCTCGCCGGAAGTTTGGGCGCGGTCGCTGGACGAACGATTGCTTGACTACGACACCGCCATCGAGTCTGGTGTGGATGGGTATGTTTGGGGCGTCAACTACCACGATCTCTATCCGGGCATTTCCCTTGCAGAGGACTCAACCGAAGCCGATGAATGGGCTGGCCGCCTTGGCATTCCCTTCTACGAGGCTCTGTTCGAGACCAACGGCCACCGTCTTGAGCTCGTCTTCTCTGACCTTGTGGTGACGAAGCTCGGAGCTGGTTTTGCGCCTTTCGTTATTCCGCGGGAGGGATCCGAACCAGTGGGCGGCGGTTAGGTCCTCAGCAGGGGCAGCGGCACGACGTAGTATTCCTTTGCTTTCCTGTTTGTCACGAAGGTGCGGCACCGGGACTGGGCTGCTTCTTCGGAATTGAACCGTAGTGCCTGGTTTTCTCTGGGGGTCCATTCGTCGCCGGGCCGGTTGGGGTGCAGGTAGTAATAGAACGTTTGTCCTGTGTCCAGGCGCACGACTATGCCCCAAGCGGCGGGTTTACGCTTTCCCATTCCGGTCCTTTCGTTTGGTGTCTTTCAGCTTTTCCGGAGTGTGGTTTGTCCGCCGGCTGACGTAGCGGGTCCATGCGTCGCCGGCGTTGTCGGCGTGGATGAATGCAACTTGGTGGCTGTAGCCCAGAGCGTCGGCGACCAGCGGTGGCGGTGTGATCGTGAGGAGCTCATCGAGGGCGGTGTTTCGGGCGCCACGCAGGTCGATGCCGAGGCTCCGGAGCCTGTCCATGATGGTGTTCGGGTGAAGGTGTTGTCCTGCTCTGGTGCCTGGGAAAAGCCATGGGCTTTGGGTGTTTGATCCGGTTCTGAGGTTGGGCCGGCTTGCCAGGTGCTGGCGGATCAAGTCTGCTACGGGGCTGGGGACGGGCACTGGGTGGAGGCCTAGTGTGATTCTCATGTTGCCGGTGGTTTCGTTGGTCTCTATGGCGTCGGTCCGGAGTCTGGCGACTTTCACGAGGGGTTGGGCATAGAGAAGCAGAAGGGCGCCGGCGACTCGGTAGGGCAGGGATTCGCTGGTGCCTGTGAGTAGTTCCCGCAGCCAGGCCAGGCGCTGGTCCTGGGTGATTGTTGGTCGTGTTTTCGGGGTGTAGTAGCCCATTTCGACGCGGTGGTTTGTGCCGGTGTTCTTGATGAAGACGATGAACGTGCGGATTTGTTTTCTGGTTGTGGGTCCGGCGGCGAGCCAGGCTTCGATGTCTTGTTGGGTGCAGGTCGCTGCTGTTCGTTGGTGCGTTTCCCAGAGCCAGAGAAGGAATTTGATGGTTTCGGTGATCTCTTGTTTGGCCGAGTGCACCGGGCCGCGGGCGTTCTTCTCCGGTGTTGTGGTGGTCCGGATGCGTCGGAGGTGGTGCCAGGTCGCGAAGTGCTCGACTGGTTTAGCCACCTGCTCGGGCAAGGGGTCGAGTTTGGCTTTGATCCAGGTTTCGAACCGGGCCAGGTATGGGTCTTGGTAGGGGAGCAGGCCGTGGTGGACGAGCAGGGCGCGTAGGTGGTTTGTTGCTCGTTCGGCCGTTTCGGCGTAGGTATCGAGGCCTTCGTGGGTCAGGGGTGTTGTCCCGTTGGTGAGGGATCTCAGGAGGGCTTGGACTGTGGCGGAGCGTTTCCAGGTGATGATGCTCTCGGGGCGCTCGGCTTGGCAGAGAATGTCGATAAGCCGGGCCGCTGTTGCGGGATCAGCTGGGTTTGTGGGGGGTAGCTGGGTGAGGTCGTCGCGGAGGGCGCAGCGGGCGCAGGTGCCCGTTCGGTAGAACTCGCCTTCGTGGTTGCAGCGGGTGCAGTGGAAGTCGTGGGTGATTCCGGCGCAGGGTGCGCATCGTGGTCCGCCGCTGGTTTCGGGTGGGCCCGGGAGGAGCCGGTGTTGTCCGCAGTCGGGGCAGGTCCCGTGGGTTCGGGTTGCAGTGGTGAAGCAGGGGCCGCAGATTTTCCCTTCGGGCCAGGTGGCGCGTGTTCGGCCGGCGCTGCGGCTGCAGCGGGCGCAGGTGGCGGTGCCGGTGGTGCGTGGCCTGCCGCGGGTGGTGTTGCGGGCAGTCAGGCCGGTGTGTTGGTCAGTTGTCATCGTCGATGATGCGGGCCCGGCGCGGGCGGACGGTGCGGTTCAGGTCAACGACGTTGGGGGAGTTGGTGCCGGTTTTGCGGGCGCGGATGTCTGCAGCTGTGACGGTGATGAGGTCCTCGGGTCCGCAGGAGAAGATGTCGCAGATCGCTGCGATGACCTGTAAGGCGACGCGTTCGGGTTTCTGGTTGACCAGCCGATAGACCTGGGGGCGTGACAAGGTGATGCCGCGTTCGGCGAGCAGGGGGATGAGGTCGGTGGTGTTGTGCAGTCCCCGTGCTGCCATGAGCTCGGCGAGCCGCCATCTGTACTGCACTTCCCGTTTCACCATTGGCCTCGCATCTGCATGCCGAGGACGTCGTTCATGGTGCCGTCCAGGGCTGCCCGAAGGGCGGTGTTGCGGAAGTCGTCGCTGACGAACTGGTAGATGCCGGTGGTGGAGGCGTGTTCGTGGCCCATTTGATATTGCACAAATCTAGAATCCCACCCATCCTCGAGCAGGTGCGTCGCATAGGAGCGTCTGAGCGAGTGAAGGTCCAGCCCGTCCATCGGCATCCCCAGTTCTTTCAGGTAGCGCCGCAGCCGGCGCAGCAGGGTCGATTCGCAGATCACCCCGCCCCGCTCACTGGGAAACATATCGAGGGTGTCGAGGGTCCCGCGGCCGTTGGCGAGCCAGTCGTCGATGACGCCGGAGGTCCAGTCGAACACTGTCAGGACGCTGCGGGATTTGAAGGTGGAGCCCTTGAGGGACTTACCGAAACGGACTTTGCAGATTCCTGTTTTCCCAAACCTTCGTGCTTGCGGGTTGGTCGCGAAATCGACCGTTTGCAGGTGCCGCAGCTCGTTGAACCGGAGTCCGTAGGAGTACGTGACTTTCAGCATCACGGAGTCCCGGTAGGCTGCTTGCCAGCCCTTCTTGCCGGAGGCGGCGATGAGTTCAACCTGGTCATCTGCGTGGTCAAACAGCCGCTGCAGCTCAGCCCTGGTGAACGGCCTCTTCGAGGGCCGGCCTTCGTACTCCTGGGTGTGGGAAGCGGTATTCCAGTCGAAGAAAACCTGGGACGGGTGGGTTCCGAAACGTTCCTCGCAGACCCGGTCCCAGCCGTAGTCGGGGTTTGACACGTAGGAGCAGAACCGGCGAAGGGAGGACTGGTAGCCGCGGATGGTCGACTGCTTCAACTGGTAGATCGAGCGCAGGTCACCGAAATACTCCTCGACATGCTCCGGCCCCCAGTTCCACGGAAACTCGTTCACATGGTTCACGAACCTCTTGACACAAGCGATGCCCTTATCGATCGTGTCGAACTGCAGGTTCCTGGAGAGCTGCTGGTTGCGCCACCCGGTGAACATGTCCTCGAGCGTCTGCTCCTCGGGATGCAACAGGCGAACAGCACTCAGCTGCAGCACACGCCCGGAACCATCGACCGCCATTATTCGCCCCCAAAATCGCCACAGAAACATGTGAAAAGTTGAATCAATGATTCATCAAATGCATCATCAAGGCAAAGCCGCAGGTCAGAGGCGCTTCATGCGCAGTCATCCATGCGCAACGCATCACGCCGGACCCCAGGCAGGATCGCCGGCTGAGACAAGCCGACCGCCTAGATTCCGCGGAAACTACCGGGGATCGGGGAGATCCTGGCAGGATCAGCGGTTGGGGCGAATTGATTCATCTGATGAGATACGCAGAGTTCTACTTGACATAATGTAGATTATCGGCGTTATGGGAACATTCGTGGAAGCGGCTCTCAGGCGCCTACATAGGCGGCTAGATGCTTGCCGGTCAGCGTCGCTTTGCCAGCCACCAGTTCAGCCGGCGATCCAGCGAAAACTATCCTGCCGCCGTCGTGCCCGGCTCCGGGTCCGAGGTCGATGATCCAGTCGGCGTGAGCCATGACTGCTTGGTGATGCTCGATCACAATGACCGATTTTCCTGACTCGACCAGGCGGTCCAGCATGCCCAGCAGATTCTGGACATCCGCCAGGTGCAGGCCCGTGGTTGGCTCGTCCAAGATGTAGATGTCACCCTTCTCGGACATCTGCGTGGCAAGCTTCAGCCGTTGCCGCTCACCACCGGACAAAGTCGTCAACGGCTGGCCCAGTGTCAGGTAGCCAAGTCCGACGTCGGCGAGGCGGTCAAGGATTTTGTGGGCTGCCGGCGTGCGGGCGTCGCCATCACTGAAGAAGGCTTCGGCTTCATTCACCGACATTGCAAGCACTTCTGCAATATTGCGCCCGCCTAGCTTGTATTCAAGAACAGAAGCCTGAAAGCGCTTTCCCTCACATTCTTCGCACGTGGACTCGACCGTGGCCATGACGCCCAGATCTGTGTAGATAACGCCCGCGCCGTTGCACGTTGGGCAGGCGCCTTCGGAGTTTGAACTGAAGAGCGCGGGCTTGACGCCGTTTGCCTTCGCGAATGCCTTCCGGATCGGCTCCAGAAGGCCCGTGTAGGTGGCCGGGTTGCTCCTGCGGGAACCGCGGATGGCGCCCTGGTCGATCACCACCACGCCGTCACGTTTGGCCACTGAGCCGTGAACCAGTGAACTCTTTCCGGAGCCGGCGACGCCGGTCAGGACGCACAAAACACCCAAGGGGATATCCACATCCACATTCCTGAGGTTATTGGTGGAAGCGCCTCGCACTTCCATGTACCCCTTGGCGGTACGCACCTTTGCCTTCAGGGAGGCACGGTCATCGAGGTGGCGCCCGGTGATGGTGTCACTCCCCCGCAATCCTTCCAGATCCCCTTCGAAGCAGATTGTGCCGCCGCCGCTTCCAGCGCCTGGGCCGAGGTCGATGATGTGGTCCGCGATGGCGATGGCTTCAGGCTTGTGTTCGACCACCAGAACAGTGTTGCCTTTGTCCCGCAGCTGAAGCAGGAGCTGGTTCATGCGCTCAATGTCGTGCGGGTGCAAGCCGATGGTGGGTTCGTCGAATACATAGGTGATGTCGGTCAAGGACGAGCCGAGGTGGCGGATCATCTTGGTGCGCTGGGCCTCTCCCCCGGACAGGGTGCCTGCGGGACGGTCAAGCGACAGGTAGCCCAGTCCAATGTCCGTGAAGGAATCCAAAAGGTGCTGGAGCCCTTTGAGCAGCGGCGCCACCGAAGGCTCGTCCAGTTGGCGGATCCAGTCCGCGAGATCGCTGATCTGCATGGTGCAGACGTCGGCAATGCTCTTGCCCTTGATCTTGGAAGACCGGGCCTCCGGACTCAGCCTGGTGCCCTCGCACTCCGGACAGGTCGTAAACGTGATGGCCCGTTCGACGAAGGCGCGGACATGCGGTTGCAGGGCGTCGACGTCTTTGGAAAGCATCGATTTCTGGATCTTCGGAATCACGCCCTCGTAGGTCAGGTTGATCCCTTCCACCTTCACTTTTGTGGGCTCGCGATACAAAAGATCGTGCAGTTCCTTCTTCGTGAATTTGGCGATCGGCTTGTCCATGTTGAAGTAACCGGTCCCGCTGAAGATGCGTCCGTACCAGCCGTCCATGCTGTAACCCGGAATGGTGAGGGCGCCTTCGTTGAGCGATTTGTTGTCGTCGTAGAGCGCTGTGAGGTCGAAGTCGCTGACCGAACCCATACCTTCGCAGCGCGGGCACATCCCGCCCAGCCGGTTGAAGGTGGCTTTTTCCGTCTTGGTCTTGCCTTCGCCGCGCTCGACCGTGATTGCTCCACTGGCTTTCACCGTGGGGACGTTGAACGAGTAGGCGTTCGGGGAACCAATGTGGGGTTGTCCAAGCCGGCTGAACAGAATACGGAGCATGGCGTTCGCATCAGTGGCGGTACCTACGGTTGAGCGGGGGTTTGAGCCCATCCGCTCCTGGTCGACGATGATCGCCGTCGTCAGCCCTTCCAGCACATCCACATCAGGTCGTGCCAGGGAGGGCATGAAACCTTGGACGAAAGCGCTGTAGGTCTCATTGATCATCCGCTGCGATTCGGCGGCAATGGTGGCAAAAACCAGCGAACTCTTGCCGGACCCGGACACCCCCGTGAACACGGTGAGTCGTCGCTTCGGGATCTCGAGGCTGACGTCCTTGAGGTTGTTTTCGCGTGCGCCCTGCACCCGGATGAGGTCATGGGTATCGGCAACGTGCAGCTCAGGAGATTGTGTATCCGAACCGGCAGCAATAGTCATGGTTTCTCCGTCCATTGGGCGGCGCTGCCCAACAGTCCCCCGTCGGCGTCGCCTGGCTCTGGTTGACCACCCTCGGTCAATACGATTGATTCTGCCATTGTCTTCCCGGCTTTACTCACTAAGAATGAAGCATGCCGGTATACATGAGGTCTCTCGAAACCGCCGTTCCCCCAACCATCCTTGTCCAGCAGCAAGCCCGTGAGGTTTTCGCTTCCCAACCTGGCCTGACGCGGCTGGGTACCCGGCTCGTCACCACGTGTTTCGATTCGGCTGCCATCGACACACGCTTCACGGCAGTGGAAGAGCTTAGCCTTGACGCACATCCCGAAAGCCCGAAGTTCTTCGACCCCCGGACCAATATGGTCTTGAGCCCCAGCACCAAAGTCCGGAATGAAATTTTTGCCACCGAAGCCACCAAACTGTTCATCGAGGCCGGCAAGACGGCAGTGGCCCGGGCCCAAGGCGTTGACCTTGACGACATCACGCATGTGATCACGGTGTCCTGTACGGGATTCTTCAATCCCGGTCCCGACTACAAGGTGGTCAGGGCCTTGGGCCTCAACCCGGCGGTCCAGCGCTACCACCTTGGGTTCATGGGCTGCTATGCGGCCTTCCCGGCCATGAAAGCTGCAAAGCAGTTCTGCGTGGCGGATCCTGAAGCGGTGGTCCTGGTGATCTGTGTGGAACTCTGTTCCCTCCACGTCAGGACGTCCAATGATCCGGACACCATCATGGGCTCGGCGATCTTCGGAGACGGCGCGGCCGCGGCAGTCATCTCGGCAAGGGAACCGGAAGGCGACGAACCGGTGATACGCCTGGATCACTTCGAAACAGTCCTGACACCGGTTGGCGAGGAAGCCATGGCATGGAACATCGGCGACGAAGGATTTGAAATGGTCCTCGGCTCCTACGTGCCGCACATTATCGAAGAGCACATCACGGGCGCGCTGGAACCGTTGCTGGCCAAGGAACCGGAGCTCGCCGGGGTGCCGTACAAAGACATCACACACTGGGCCATCCATCCCGGCGGACGGAGCATCCTGGACAAGGTTGAGTCAAAGCTGGAACTGACCCAGGAGCAGCTGGTACCGGCCAGGGAAACGTTGCGGGAATTCGGCAACATGAGCAGTGCAACGGTCCTGTTCGTCCTGAAGTACATGCTGGGGCAGGCGGCCAGCGAACGGGAGGAGCGGATCTGCTCCATGGCGTTCGGTCCCGGCCTCACGGTGGAGACCGGCCTCTTCACACTGGTCTCCCCCGCTCTGTGAGCCCTTGGGGGTCCCTCAGGGAGAGGGACCTTTACAGCATTGAGGACATGGACGGCCCCGACTGCGACCCGCTGCTGCTCAACAGGACGTATGCGCGCTTTCCCGTCGTCAACAGGCTCCTTTCACGGTGGCGGAGCTCGTACAAACGCCGCCTTCGCCCGCTCTTGTCCGAAACAGGGCGCGCGACATTGCTGGACATCGGAAGCGGTGGTGGGGACGTGGCGCGCAGCCTGGCCCGGTGGGCCCGGCAGGACGGTTTCGTGCTCGACGTGACTGCGATTGACCCGGATCCACGGGCCAACGCTTTTGCCACCGGCCTGCGCGCCGTGGAGGGAGTGTCGTACCGACAGGCCCACAGTTCGGAGCTGGTTGCGGAAGGAGCGGCTTTCGACGTCGTCATTTCCAACCACATCCTTCACCACCTGGACGCACGGCAGTTCGCTGGAGTCCTGCGCGATTCCGAACTGCTCGCCGGGCGTGTAGCCCTTCACAATGACTTGGCACGGAGCAACGTCTCCTACCTTCTGTTCATGGCCGGCTTCTGGCCCTTGGGATGGGGTTCCTACATTGTGAAAGACGGCCTGCTGTCCATCAGGCGCAGTTACACCTTGCCGGAACTGAGATCGGCCATTTCGCCTGAGTGGCGGGCTGAGCGCAACGGACCCTGGCACAACATGCTGGTCCACGAGCACAGCGGATCGGGGAAGCGGGAACGTGCTTGACGTCGTCGTTGTCGGAGCGGGGCCAGTGGGCCTCTTCATGGGCCTTCTGCTCCTTCAGCGTGGTCACAGGGTGCGTATCCTCGAACGCCGGACCGGCAGAGGCACCCGCTCCCGTGCTATCGGAATCCACCCACCGGCCCTGGCAGAGCTGGAACGTGCCGGTGTTGCCCAGGAGCTCGTCCGCGCCGGAGTCCACATTACGAGGGGCGTCGCCTACAGCCAGCGACGCAAGGTTGCCGAATTGCCGTTCTCCAGCGATCCCGCGTTCCCCTTCATCCTTGCGGTTCCCCAGACGGTCACCGAGAAGGTGTTGGAGGACGCGGTGCTGGAGGTGGATGAGGCCGCGATCGCCCGTGGTGTGAACGTCCTGGAAGTATGCGACGACGGCCCAAACGTGCGCGTCCGGGCCGCGTCGTCGGCGGGAAGCCAGGAGTTCACCGCCCACCTGGTGATCGTTGCCGATGGCGCCCATTCTTCGCTTCGATGCCGGTTCGCCCCGAACGTTCCTTCAAACAGCTATCCGGACGCCTACCTCATGGGCGACTTCCCCGACAGCACCGGACACGGTGCGGATGCGGTGCTGTACCTGGAGCCCGCTGGAATCGTCGAGTCCTTTCCGCTGCCGGGAGGCGTCCGGAGGTGGGTGGTACGGCTCGGCGCACCGGCCACGGGCGCGACGGCGGACACCCTGGCTGGGTTGGTCGAGTCACGAACGGGTGAGGTGCTGGAGCCGGCCGGCAATACGATGCTCAGTGCCTTTGAGGTGCAGTCGCGGTTGCTGCCACGGATGGTGCACGGGCGGGTGGTGATGCTCGGAGACGCCGCCCACGAGATCAGCCCCATCGGCGGGCAGGGCATGAACCTGGGGTGGCTGGACGCAGCGGCCCTGTCGCCCATCATCGACGCCTCCTTGGCAGGAACAGACGTTGGGGCGCTGCTGCAGGACTTTGAGAAGACCCGGAGGAAGGCTGCGGTCCGCGCGTCGCGGCAGGCCGGCCTGAACATGGCCTTGGGCAGACCACTTCCGCCGGCCGCCATGACAGTGAGAAACAGACTCTTCGCCGGCCTGCTGGGGATGCCTGGTGTTACGCAGCTCGTGGAGCGGCGCTTCACCATGCGGTAGCTATTCGGGCACGGTGTAGTAGCAGTCGTAGGTGTCCTGGCTGATGATCAGGCCATCCCGCAGCTGGAAGACTGCTGTGCTCCGTGCGCGGATGGTGTCACCACGGTCCCAATGCGGAAGGTCCAGAAGCAGCGTGGCCGACCAGTTCATCTCCAGCACCACACGGTCATCCTGGCTGGTGGTGCGGACGACCTCAAAGCGTTGGTCGGCCACGATGTCCTGGCTGTCGTCAGCGCCCGACAGGGTTTCGGCAAGATTCCGGATGGAGCCGGTCTTGGACAGGGCATGGGGCCATTCCGTTAGCTGGAAGTCCTCAGCCAGGAAGGGCCGCAGTTCGGCTGAGCCGCCGCCGGCTTCAACTGCCCGCACGAACGAGAGTACGTGCTCCAGAGGGGTGGGAGTGGTCATCCCATGAGCCTAGCCCACCGCCGAAGACGCTCGTGGCGATAGGCTCGATGCATGACGCATCAAACCCATCCCGGAGCCAAGAGTCCCGCTACGGACTTCAATCCCCTCCAAATCCGGGACGCCGTCCGAAGACTGTTGGACTCCGAAGAACTGCCCGTCATCGTCCAGGCGGGGCACCCGGTGCTGCGCCAGCTCGCCGCGCCATATGACGGCCAGCTCGACGACGTCGAACTGCTGGCACTGATCGACCGGATGCGCGAGGCCATGCATGCAGCGCCGGGTGTCGGCCTGGCGGCTCCACAACTCGGTATTCCCCTGCAGATGGCTGTCCTTGAGGACAAGTACGAGATCGATCCTGTCTCCGCTGAGGTGCGGCACAGGGAACCACTGGACTTTTTCGCCATCGTTAATCCGGCGTACCGGCCCTTGGGTGTGGAAACAGCGTCGTTCTATGAAGGATGCCTCTCAGTGCAGGGGTATCAGGCTGTGGTGGAACGGCACCGGAATGTTGAGTTGTCCTATGCCACGCCTTCCGGTGAGCCGGTAGAGGAATGGTTCTCGGGGTGGCAGGCGCGTATCGTCCAGCATGAAACCGACCATCTCCACGGTGTCCTGTACCTGGATAAGGCCGAGATCCGGTCCTTGGCCAGCAATGCCGAGCACACAGCACGTTGGGCTTCTCCGGACATCGACGGGGCGCGCAGGTCACTCGGTTTCCCCGGCTGAAGCCGTTGAGTGACCTGCCTCCTTAGGCCTCGGGCTGGTTCAAAGCGCTTGGAAGATACGTGGACCACCATCGAAGGATGTGCTCGAAGCGCTGACAGCGATGATGCGGTGTTCCGGAACGGGACAACTCGTGGTCCTCGCCCGGAAAAACCAGCAGGGCCGTATCCACTCCCTGGGCCTTCAAGTGCGCGTAGTAGCGCTGGCCTTGTTCGATGGGGCAGCGCAGATCATTTTCACTGTGGACTACCAGCGTTGGCGTCCGGACATCCCCGACGACGGCCATCGGACTTTGGGCGTCCATATCCTCCCGGGTGGGTCCTGTGTACTCGCTGCCGAAGAACCAGCCAATGTCCGAGGAACCGGCAAAGCTGACGGGATCAAGGAATCCACGTTCCACGATCGCTGCTTTGAACCTGTGGTGGTGGGCGATGATCCACGCCGTCAAGTAGCCGCCATAGGAACCGCCCATGATGCCCACTTGCTCCGGGTCAAGGGCAGAATGGGCGGCCAGTGCTGCGTCCAGGAAAGCAAGCACATCCTGCATGTCCAAAGTGCCCATCTGCCCCTTGATGGCCCGTCCATGTTCCTGTCCATAGCCTGAGGAACCACGGGGGTTGCACATCACCACCGCATACCCGGCCGCTGCGTACACCTGGGCCTCGTCAAAGAAGGCTCCCGTGTATTGCGAGAATGGGCCGCCGTGGATGGTCAGGAGGACCGGGTGGGGCCCTGGGCCTTCCGGCATGACCAACCAGCCGTGAACAGGGTGACCGTCGCTGGATTCGGTCTCGAAATCCATTGGCTCACTGACTCTGGAGTTGTTTCGCAGGTTCCCTGAGAAGTCGGTCAGGAGGCGAAGTTCTCCACGTTCCAATGACGCGACGTCCCCGACAGTCGAGGCATCGCAAAGGGTCACCGCGGTTTCGCCGTTGGCTGCAACAGATGCCCCGATGACCACCCGTGCACCGTAAACCAGCGGAGTAATGGTGCCATCAGCGGTGACATCAAGGAGTTCGACACTGCCCAGGGCGGTATTCAGCACCAGGACGCTTCCCGGCCCGCTGGGTTCAAGTGGTCCCGAGACATCCAGGTGTTCCACGTCGGTCAGTGCCAGGGCCTCTCCCCCATCCACTGGCATCACGTGCAAGGCGGAATTCCGTGCCACGAAGTCCCTGCCGCTCGCACCGATGTCCTGGGCGGTGAAGAACAACCACCGGCCATCCGTCGAAGCCCTCACGGCGCTGACGGTCTGCGGTGTCCGGTTGGAGGGTTCGACGGCGACCGGCTCGCCTCCCGCGGCATCCACCCTGTAGACCGAGGTGACGAGATCGTCGTCGTGACCTTCATGCAGCGCGGCGACGAAATAGAGGTGGGCCCCGTCAGCCGAAAAGGCGGGCGAAGTGTGGTCGGAATCGCCGAAGGTGAGCTGCCGCGGGATGGGGAAACCAAGGTTTTCCGGCGTGGGCTGCTCATGGGCTGACCGGCCCCGGGGGGTTACTGCGGGCTCGTCACCCAGTTCGGGAACATCGACCACAAACAGTTGCTGCCGTTGGTCGGCGGTATAGCCGACGCCGTTCATCATGTACTGGTTGGCAACAACGTAGCGCGGGTCTTCGGCTGCGGGACTGACGCCATCGATCGTTCCATAACGTCCCTGTTCAGGGACCCTGGCCTGGAACGCGATGCGGTGCGAGTCCGGCGCCCAGACGAAGCTTTCGACGCCTGCGCGCTGGTTCGTGATTCTCTGCGGTTCGCCGCCCGCCGACTCCACGACGAACACTTGGGGTTTGCCGCCGGGATCGCTCCTGAGGAAGGCGAGCACCAGCCCATCAGGTGAGAAGGCCGGAGACGTGTCCCTGAAACCCCGGGTAATGCGACGCGGATATTTGGTGTTGTCCAAGGGGACCGACCAGAGCTGGCCAACGTAACTGTCGGCGTCGAAATCCGGCCTTGTGACTGATACCACCGCTTTCGTGCCGTCAGGGTGGATTGCCGGGGCGGACACGGAGTTCAACAGGGGCAGCTGCTCTGGTTTCACGATGGTGAGCCTAGCGGGGTGGCCTGCCCGGCGGCACCAGACACTCCGTCCACCGTAGGATTGAAGCCATGTTGTCCGACGCCGTCTCCGCCCTGCGATGCCCTGTTTGCCAAGGACTTTTCGAGTTGCGTCAGGCCCGTCCGGCAACCCTCGCGTGTCGGTCGGGACACCTGTTTGATGCTGCCAAGCAAGGCTATTTCAACTTCCTTACAGGCAAAGGAACGGCTTTCGAAGCGGACACAGCCGAGATGGTGGCCGCCAGGGTCAGGTTTCTGGAAGCAGGGCACTATGCGGAATTGGCCACGGGACTGGCAGAGATGGCCGCGGAGGCCATCCGAGGGCCGGAACCACTGGTTCTCGACGCCGGAACCGGCACCGGTCATTACCTCCGCACTGTTATGGACGCAACGGGGGCCAGCGCCGTTGGGATGGACATTTCCAAGTTCGCCCTTCGGCGTGCGGCGCGGCTCAACTCAGGGGCCGCCAATGTGGTGTGGGACATTTGGCGTCCATTGCCCATGGCGGATAGCTCGGTGGACGTCGTGACGGTTGTTTTCGCGCCGCGGAATCCTGAGGAGTTCGCGCGGGTTCTGCGCCCCGGAGGATCGTTGCTGGTGGTAACGCCGCGGCCCGGCCACCTCCAGGAGATCGCTGCGAGGACAGGGATGCTCGGGATCGAAGAGGGGAAGGAAGAACGGCTGGCCGGGTCCATGAGCGGCTGGTTCGATTCGCCCACCAGCCGCTCCCTGGATGTGCCACTGGTGTTGTCGGGAAGCGAAGTAGCCGACCTCGCCTACATGGGCCCCGCTGGCCACCATCTCCGTCAGGAGCAGCTGTCCGAACTGGCAGCTTCAGACGAGGACATGGACACCACGGCCAAGTTCCGGATCAGCGTGTTCACCACGTCCTGACGCTTGACCGCGCCGCGGGCTAGGATGGAGGAACAGCGACTGTGATCCCGCTCGCGGGATCCGGGACCAAGGGGGAACGATGTTTGAATGGCTCGGCGAGAACTGGTGGGCCCTATGGCTTACAGTCTTCCTCGCGTTCGCAGTGGTGGAGATGCTGACTCTCGACCTCTTCTTCATCATGTTGGGCGGCGGTGCGCTTGCCGGGCTCATTGCGGACTTCTCCGGCGCCGATCTTTGGCTGCAGATCGTCATCTTCTGCGTGGTGTCCCTTCTGATGATCGTTTTTGTCCGGCCAGTAGCCTTGAACCACCTGCGCAAGGGCCCCACGGAACAGCTGTCCAACATAGACCGGCTCATAGGCCAGCCTGCCCTCGTCATTGAAGCCGTGAGCAGCACCAGCGGGCTGGTGAAAATTGGTGGCGACGTTTGGAGCGCCCGCAGCGCCGCTGGTGTCATCGACGCCGGCGCCACCGTTCAGGTCACCAAAATTGACGGGGCGACGGCGGTGGTCGCCTCGGCCGACGACAACAGCCCCCGCTGACGCTTCGGCGCACTCAAGATTTCAGGCTGTTCCCGGACCGGGTTGCCTGCCCGCGAACAGCCGCATCAAACCACGCAATTGGGGAACGAAGGAGATGTATGGACGGCTTAGGAGGAACAGCAGCGGCAATTGTGCTGGTTGTTCTCGTCATTTTTGTGATCATCGTGTTGGTCCGCTCGGTAAGGATCATTCCGCAGGCACGTGCCGGCGTCGTTGAACGGCTCGGCAAGTACCAGCGCACGCTTAACCCGGGACTGACCATCCTGATTCCGTTTGTCGACAGGCTCCTGCCACTGCTCGACCTGCGTGAGCAAGTCGTGTCCTTCCCACCGCAGCCGGTCATCACTGAAGACAACTTGGTTGTTTCCATTGACACCGTGGTCTACTTCCAGGTCACTGATCCACGGGCGGCAACGTACGAGATCGCCAACTACATCCAGGCAGTGGAACAGCTGACCACCACCACGCTTCGTAACGTGGTGGGTGGGCTCAACCTGGAAGAAGCGCTGACCTCACGCGACCAGATCAACGGTCAGCTGCGTGGTGTGCTGGACGAGGCAACGGGACGCTGGGGAATCCGCGTCTCCCGGGTAGAGCTCAAGGCGATCGACCCGCCCCACTCCATCCAGGACTCGATGGAAAAGCAGATGCGTGCAGAGCGGGACCGCCGTGCGGCCATCCTGACTGCCGAAGGTACCAAGCAGTCCCAGATCCTGACCGCTGAGGGCCAGCGCCAAGCCGCCATCCTCGCGGCCGAAGGCGATGCCAAGGCCGCCATCCTCCGCGCAGATGGTGAAGCCCAGGCCATCCAAAAGGTCTTCGATGCCATCCACAAGGGCAACCCGGACCAGAAGCTGCTGGCGTACCAGTACCTGCAGACCCTTCCGAAGATCGCGGAGGGCACCTCGAACAAGCTCTGGATCATTCCCAGCGAAGTAGGCGAGGCCCTCAAGGGTATCGGCGGCGCACTGGGCGGCAACGGCGGGGACTCCCCTGTTGCCGGCCTTTTCGACGGCGGGACCAAGGAACCTGAGCCTGCAGGGGCCGTGGAACCTACCCGTCCGGCGGAGTAGTCCAGCTCATAGCAAGGCCACGAGCGGTCAGCCTTTCAGGCTGGCCGCTCGCTGCGTCCGCCTGCTTTGAGTAGTCGGCAAAAATCAGCGTATAATAGGATATTTGTCCGGCTGATTCAGCGTGGACGGAACATTAAAGCTTGGCCAGGCGTTGCAATTAGTGATGCAAGGTGTGCAGAAGTAGTCCGTAGGGATCGTGAAAACGGCTTACGGCTAGCGCGGAGTTGCTGCTCCGCGAACAGACAGAGGGAGTAATCATGAGCGATCGCAGCCTGCGGGGTATGCGTCTTGGCGCCCAAAGCATGGAAACTGAATCCGGCGTTGAACCGGCACCGCGCCAGCGGGTCGAGTACCGTTGCGAGGATGGCGAGCAGGTCTTCGTAACCTTCTCTTCCGAAGCGGAGATCCCTCCTGTGTGGGTTTCCAAAACCGGTAAGGAAGCGCTCCTGGTCGATGGCGAGCGTCCCGTGGATGCCAACGAAAAAGCCGTCCGCACGCACTGGGACATGCTGCTGGAACGCCGCAGCCTTCCCGAGCTGGAGCAGATCCTTGAGGATCGCCTCAACATTCTTCGTGAGCGCCGCGGGGAACGCCGTTCGGCATAGTTTCCACCAACACGCAAAAAGGCCGGGTCCGGTTTCCCTTGGGAACCGGAGCCGGCCTTTTGCTTTAAGAACTACTTTGCCATTTCGGCTGACTTGCCGGTGAGCTTGGCCCAGCGTGCTGCCAGTCCCCACTTGGTGACGTTGATCATGGCTTCGACCACAATGTTCCCGCTCATCTTCGATGCCCCGAGTTCGCGCTCCACGAAGGTGATGGGACGCTCCTCGATACGAAGGCCAAGCTTGGCCACGCGCCAGGCAAGGTCCACCTGGAAGCCGTAGCCGACCGACTCCACCTCGTCCAGCTTCAATGCCTCGAGCGTACTGCGGCGGAAGGCGCGGTATCCGCCAGTCACGTCCTTGATCTTGACGCCGAGCATGATGCGGGCGTAGGTGCTGCCGATGCGGGAGATGGCCTGACGGTAGAGCGGCCAGTTCACTACGCTGCCACCCGGGACCCAGCGGGAGCCCATGGCCAGATCCGCTCCGTCCTTCACGGCGTCAAGGAGCAGTGGCAGTTGCTCGGGCTTGTGTGAACCATCCGCGTCCATCTCGACGAGAACGTCGTAACCGGCTGCCAGGCCCCACTTGAAGCCCGCGATGTAGGCAGCCCCCAGGCCTTCTTTGCCCTTGCGGTGCAGGACGTGAACCTGGCTGTCCTTTGCTGCGAAGTCGTCGGCAAGCTTTCCCGTGCCGTCAGGGCTGTTGTCGTCAACCACCAGGACGTCGGAGTCGGGAACTGCAGCGCGCAGCCTTCCCAGCGTCACGGGGAGCGACTCCAGCTCGTTGTAGGTGGGAATGATCGTCAGGACACGCAAGAAGAGGCCTTTCCTTGATGGAGCGGTCGGTGTGCCGGACCAGCGTGGCAGCTGGCGTTCTGGCGCAACTCTCCATTATAGGACGACGGCGGCCAGGACTTTTGCGTCTGTGGCGCCGGCCACAGTGGTCGGGATGCTTCCGGGATGGTACCTGGCTACACGCGCAATGACTCGTGGGCAAAGAGCTCACGGCCCTGGTGCACCGTCTGCAGGCAACGCGGGTCCGACCCCGTGTCGAGGGCGGGCAGCAGCGGTGTCCGGGCGCGGGGATCAGTGCTCCACGACTGGACCCGGCTGTCCGCAACCTGGACCATCAGCTCGTCGACTTCCCAGACGGCGAAGCTGGCCGGAGCCCCGGGAACCAGCTGCCCCATGAGGGGGTTCCGGTGCTTGGCGGCCCGCCATCCTGCACGGGTGTGGCCCAGGAATGCCGCCCGGGCCGAGATGCGCTGGTCGGGGTTGCTGTGCTCGAGGCAGGAGCGGACGCTGGACCACGGGCGCAGTGCAGTGACAGGGCTGTCACTGCCAAAGGCGATGGGCACACCACTGGAATAGAACGAAGCAAAGGGGTTCATGCTGCGGCTGCGATCGCCCAAGCGTTGTTCATACAACCCGCCTGGAGCACCCCATGCGGCGTCAAAGCCGGGCTGGACGCTGACGGTTACTGAGTACTTGGCAAGCCTGTCAATGGCGAACTGGTCCGCCATCTCCACGTGTTCCAGCCTGTGGCCGGCTGCGCGGACGCGCTGCTCCCCTACCTCGGCCGCCGCGGAATCCAGGGCGTCCAGGACGGCGGCCAGTCCGGCGTCGCCTATGACATGGAAGCCGGCCTGCAGGCCCAAGGCCGACGTCGCTGCCAGATGTTTGGCGGCCTCGTCCACCGAAAGGTAGAGACTGCCGCGCTGTCCGGGGGCATCAGAGTAATCCTCCAGCAGCGCAGCCGTTCTGGAACCAATGGAACCGTCCATGTTGAGATCGCCCGCAAGGCCCAGGACAGGTGCGCCCAGAGCCCCCAGAATCTCCTGGGCGTGCTCCTCCGAGGACGCCAGTTCGCCCCAGTACGGGAGGATTTCCAGGTGGTCCCAGTGCTCGTTCCAGGACGCGGCCATTCGCAGGTCCTCCGGCCCGCATATATGCGGCGCCGACATTTCAGCCAAAGCCACGTAACCGTTGGAGGCGGCCTCCTTCAAAGCCAGTTCCTGGTAGGTGCGCCGTTCGGCTTCCGGGAATCGTCGTGCGTGCAGGCGGGCCGCCGAATGCGCCGCCCGCACCACTCGGGCCGTCCCTGCATACCCGTCGAGGCCGTCAAGGCCTGCAGCAGCCACCAGGGAGGCCGAGACCAATGCGGAGTGGACATCGACGCGGGACAGATAAACCTGCCGGTCCCCTGCTGCGCGCTGGAGCTCTTCAAGGCTGGGCAGTGTGGGATCGTTCCACGTCGTTTCATCCCAGCCGTGACCCAGGATGGTGCCCGAACCGCCTGCGGCTGCGACGGCGTCGAGCAGTTCTGTTGCTGAGCGAACGGTGCCAAGCTGGAGGCCCCCGAGGGCCAACCCGGTTTCCGTCAGGTGGGCGTGCGAATCCACGAATCCCGGAGCCAGGAGGGCGCCATGGAGATCGATGATCTCCATGGATGAATCCGCAATGGACGTTGCGGCCTGCTCAGACCCCACCCACGCCACGGTGTCCCCATCCACCACCATGGCGGTCGCAAAGGGATCTGCCGCCGTATAGATCGATCCGTTTCGGTACATGATGACCTTACGGTCGGATCCTTGGTGTTGCTGGCCGACAGGCGTGCCGGGCTGGTTCATGTGGTGAGCTCCTTGAGCATGGGCAACAAATAATTCGTGGGACAGGTGGTCACGCGCTAGGCCACTGTCGAGTAGGCCACGACACCCCGGCGGACCAGATCGATGGACTCCCGGCAGATCCGGCCCAACCGGGGGTCAAGCTGTGGGATCTTGGCCAGCTGGTCCAGCAGGTCCACCACCTGCTTGGCCCAACGGACGAAATCTCCGGCCGCCAAGTCGGTTCCGCTGAGCACGTCCTGGAGATGGCGGCCCTTGGCCCACTTGTACATCGGCCACATCAGGCCAAGCTCAGGCTCGCCCGTCAAAGGGAGGCGGTGTTGTTCCTCGGTGTCCTCCAGCCGGGACCATTCCCGGACAACCACATCGACAGCCGTTTCCAGGGATATGGTCGGCATCTTCGGGCGAAGCCCACGGTCCTCCCGCTTGGCTTGGTACACCAGTGTGCTGGCGAACGAGGCCAGTTCGGCTGCGTCAAGGTCGTTGATGGCTCCCTGGCGGATGGACTGGGAGATCAACAAGTCCTTCTCGCCGTAGATCCGGCGAAGACGCTGTCCGTCGGCACTGATGGTGACCTGTCCGGCGTCGTTTGTTTCCAGGTAGCCGTAGGTGGAAAGAACCTCGCATACCCGGTCGAACGTCTTTGCGATGGTGTTGGTGCGCCCCTGGATCTGGCGGACCAGTCCGTCGGTCTCCTTGCGCAGCTTCCACCAGCGCTCGGACCAACGAGCATGGTCCTCCCGTTCGCTGCAGCCGTGGCAGGGATGTGCCCGCAGGGCACGGCGGAGGTCAGCGATCCTCTTCTCCTGGTCCGGCAGCCGGGCCCCCAGACCGAAGTCCTCGTGCCTGCTGTTCCTGCGCTGCGGTGCGTCTTCACTGACCGCGTGGCGCATCGATGAGGCCAGATCGCGGCGGGACTTGGGAACCTTGGCGTTGAACGACTTCGGTATCCGGATCCGGGTCACCGGCGAAACGGGGCCGTCGAGGTCGTGGACACCGATCCTGCGCAGCTGGTTGTCCTGGGTCAGCACTGAAGGACGTGGTTCGCGGGCATGCGGGTCGACATCCAGTACCACCGCATGCCCCGCCAGCCGGCCGCTGTAGATGCTGATGACGTCACCGGGGATCAACCGCGCGAGGGAGTCGGCAACGCGTGACTTTCGCGCGCGTTGGTGGTCGCGGGCTGCGTTGTTCTCAGCATCGCTGAGCTCGCGCCGCAGCTTGGCGTACTCGGTGAAATCCCCCAGGTGGCATTGCATGGACTTCGCGTACCCGGCCAAGGATTCTTCCCGCCCCCGGACCTGCCTGGCCAGGCCAACGACCGAACGGTCCGCCTGGAACTGGGCGAAGGACGACTCCAGGATTTCACGGGCCCGCACCCGGCCGAACTGGGCGATGAGGTTGATGCTCATGTTGTATGTGGGCCTGAAACTGGAATTCAGGGGGTAGGTGCGCCTGGAGGCAAGACCCGCAACAGCCGCCGGATCCGTGCCCGGTTGCCACAGGACGACGGCGTGGCCCTCGACGTCGATACCGCGCCGGCCGGCGCGACCGGTCAGCTGGGTGTACTCCCCCGCCGTGATGTTGACGTGGGCTTCGCCGTTGAACTTCTCAAGTTTCTCCAGGACCACGCAACGCGCGGGCATGTTGACGCCCAGGGCCAGCGTTTCGGTGGCAAAGACGGCCTTGACCAGTCCGTCTGCGAAGAGCTTTTCCACCACTTCCTTGAAGGTAGGCAGCATTCCGGCGTGGTGGGCGGCAAAGCCCCGGACCAGGCCGTCACGCCATCCCCAGAAGCCGAGGACGTCCAGATCATCGGCAGGGATCTCATGGCTGGCCTCATCCACCCGTTGGGCGATGACCTGCTGCTCACGTTCCGTGGTGAGCCACAGCCCCGAGGCAGCGCACTGGGCCACGGCGGCATCGCATCCGGCACGCGAGAAGATGAAAGTGATGGCCGGAAGCAGATCCTGGCGCCTCAGGCTCTCGATCACCTGCGGGCGGCTGGCCTTGCGGACAGGACTTCGCTGCTCGGACTGCTGGCGGTCGTCGCGGTGCCGGTCCTGACGACGGCGGCTCCGGCCGCCATGTCCGAACCTGCCTCCCATGTTCATCCGGCTCTCGGAACGTGCCATGGCCAGCAGGTCCGGGTTGACTTCGAATTCCGGACCGGTAACTGCTTGCCTTGCTTTCGGGGTGGATGCTCCCTTGGGCGAGACGCGGCGACGCGGGTTGATCTCGCTGGATACTTCGGCTGCCTCCGAGAGGTCCGGGGCGTCGGTTTCCTGCGCGCCAGGGGCCACGGGCGCGATTTCGTCGAAAGAGGTGTCGCCGGCAAAGAGATCCACGATCTCCCTGCCCACCATGACGTGTTGCCACAACGGCACCGGCCGGTGTTCAGAAACAATGACGTCGGTATCGCCGCGAACAGTGTCCAACCAGGCACCGAACTCTTCGGCGTTGGAAACGGTTGCGCTCAGGGATGCCACCTGCACTTCGCTGGGCAAGTGGATGATGACTTCTTCCCAGACGGCTCCGCGGAAACGGTCGGCAAGGTAATGGACCTCGTCCATGACGACGTAGCCGAGATCGCTGAGCGTCTCCGAATCGGCGTACAGCATGTTCCGCAGGACTTCTGTGGTCATCACCACTACCGGCGCATCGCCGTTGATGGTGGTGTCGCCTGTCAGCAGACCAACGTTCGCCGCCCCGTACTTCTCTGCCAGTTCCGAGAATTTCTGGTTGCTCAGGGCCTTGATGGGGGTGGTGTAGAAAGCCTTGAGTCCCCGCTGAAGGGCCAAGTAGATGGCGAACTCGCCGACGATCGTCTTTCCGGCGCCGGTGGGGGCTGCCACCAGCACGCCCCGCCCCTCCTGCAGTGACTTGCAGGCTTCACGTTGGAAGTCGTCCAGTTCGAAGTCAAGTGAACCGGCGAAGGAGCCGAGGTAGGTTTTCGCCTCCGCTGCCCTCCGGGCTGCCGCTTGGTAACGCTCGGATGGTGAAGGTGACCCGGAAAACGAAGACATGCATCAAGCCTAGTGGCCGAACGTCTAGAGATTCTCCAGATCTGCGGCCGGGGTGGCGATATCGGCAGTGGCCTCCGTCTCGGCAGCGCGCTTGATGGCACGGCGTTCACGACGACGGTCGTTGAGGAGACACACACCGATGGCCGCGAAGAAGAGCAGCAGCATGGGGGCCGCAAGATAGAACATGCTCATCGCGTCCGCGCCGGGGGCGGCCATGGCAGCGAACAAGCAGACCAGGAAAATGGTGATGCGCCAGCTCTTGACCAGCTGCTTGCCTTTGACGATGCCGGCGAGGTTCAGGCCGACGAGTACCACGGGTACCAGGAAGGCAATGCCGAAGGCCAGGAGGAGCCGAAGGACAAAGGCCAGGTAGATTTCGGCGCTGATGAAGTTTGAGCCACCCACGGGGGTGAAGTCCGTCAGCACACGCACCGCGTTGGGCAGGACAAGCCAGGCGAGAAGGACGCCTCCGATGAACAGCGGGACAGCCGCAGCTACGAAGGACAATGCGAGGCGGCGTTCTTTCTTGTGCAATCCGGGAACGATGAAAGCCCAGAGCTGGTAAATCCACACGGGGCTTGAAAGCAACACCCCGAGGAAGACGGAGACCTGAACCATGAGGTCGAACGAACTTGCCACGCCGTCAAAGTTCAGCGTGGCGGCGCGACCCTCTTTTTCATTGAGGTCCTTGATCGGTTTGATCAGGGCCTCCAGGAGCGGCTGGTAGACGATGAAGCCCACCACTGTCCCGAGGATGACGCCGATTGCAGCCTTGAAGAGCCGGTTCTTCAGCTCCTTGAGATGGTCAAGGAGCGCCATCCGGGCTTCGGGGTTGGCCTTTCGCCCCTTCGTCTCTACCACTTCTCTTTAGACGCGGTTGGAAGGCGGAACGTCAGTCTCGCCGGTGTTCCGGGCCTTCATGTCGGGGGTCGTGGCGTCGGGGTGGCCAACAACCTTGCCTTCAACGGGGTCCGAACCGTTCTGGGAGTCCTTCGTCTCGGAAGAACCGTCCTTCTTCATTTCCCGGACCTCAGACTTGAAAATACGCATCGACTGTCCAATGCTGCGCGCCATGGACGGCAGCTTCGGTGCTGCAAAAAGCACCAGAGCCAGAACGATGATGATGATGAGATGCCAGCCTTCAAGCCTCATGTGGGGAGGTCCTTTCCTTTTGGATACATCCTACGTCTAACTGAATTCAATGTCGTGCAGGGATTGTGGCTGACCCCGCTCCGCTTTGCGCTGGACGCGCTTCTGGCGGCGAACTTCCTGCCGGAAGGCTTTGGCCGTCAGGTAATCATGACGCATCTGATCCGGTGAGGCAAAAATCGCGGACCCCGGTTCGGGGCGCCCCTCCGCTACGTCCACATCGGAGGTTTCCACGACAGGAGAAAGGTTGCTGAAACGTTTCCCGGCGTCGCCCAGTTCATGAACAGTTGTCATGAATTTCCTGAACAAGCGATAACCCAAGGTCAGGTGCAGGAGCAGGGCAAGAGCTACGAGTGCGATCCACAGCAGGATCCAAAACCACCAAGGCATCTGAGTAGTCTAGCCAGCCTGGGCGCCGGAAGCATCGTCGTACTGTGCCAGCGCAGCCCCTAACCAAGCCGCGGCCTCGTTCCGCAGGGAGCCGGGCTGCAGGATCCGGACCGTACCGCCGTGCTGTGACACAAACATGGGCAGCCAGCC
This sequence comes from Paenarthrobacter sp. AB444, assembly GCF_028736865.1. Lineage (NCBI taxonomy): Bacteria > Bacillati > Actinomycetota > Actinomycetes > Micrococcales > Micrococcaceae > Paenarthrobacter > Paenarthrobacter sp. AB444. The sequence continues at coordinate 53,966 of NZ_JAQZBY010000001.1, forward strand.
GGCGTCGCCGAACCGCACTTCGGCGAGCAAGCCGCCGTCGGGCAGTTGGGCCGTACGCTCGGCGTAGTAGTCATCCGCAAGCCCGGCGCCCTGGCGGGTCAACTGCAGGACCACCACGACGTCGTCGTCGCCGGGGGTGAACAAGCGCGCCGGAAAGTCCTGGCCCGTTGCGGCCTGGCCTGAGGACGCACGGCCGTTCGGTTCCAGCGCCTCAACCCTGTCCAGCCGGAAGTTCCGGATCCCTGCCTTGCTGTGACAGTACGCCTCGAAGTACCAGATGTTGTCCATCGAGTAGAGCCGCAGTGGGTCGACATCCCGTTCGGTCACTTCGTCGCGTTGCAGGGACAAATAACGCAGCCGCAGCTGTTGGTTGTCCCTGATGGCTTGCGTGATGGTGGCAAAAGCTTCGGATTGTTCCGGTGCTACCGACTGCCCGGCCACGGAACCGGCCAATCGGCCTGCCTGGCCGGCTGCACCGGTCAGTTTGATCGTGACGGACTCCAACGCATTGCCCGACTCGTTCTCTGCCATGCCCGCCAACGCAGGCAGGTCGCCCAGCATCGCAAGACCGGTCAGCAGCGCTGCGGCCTCGTCTTCGCTGAAACGCACCGGCCGGTTCAGGTCCAAGTGCTCCGAGATGTACACGTGGTCGTTTTCCCACTGGATATCCAAGAGGTCATCCGGGTAGCCTTCCGGAAGCCCCGAGCAGATCAGAATTTTCAGGTCGTCGACCAGGTCCTTGCGCGAGATACCGAAACGGTCCGCCACTTCCTGGATGTGCAGGCCCTGGTGGTGGACCAGGAACGGTACCAACTGCAGCATTCTGGCCAGCTGGTCCTCCGACGTGCGCTTGCGGGCGCGCGGTGCGCGTCCGGCCTCGGGAAACTCCACCTCGATCTCGGGCGCCGCGTTGAAATCCAGGGCGCCTTTGAGGCGGCGTACGACGGCGGCCCGCAACTCTGCCGGTTCCGCCACCTTTACGTGGGGACCGTAGGAGGCCAGCTCTTCGGCGAGTTGTTCGGGGTCGCGGAAGTCTACGGCTATCCGGTCCCTTTGCGGGTCGATCTGGGACTGCTCCGTGTCGACTGAGCGTTTGCGCAGTGCCAGCAGGCGCTCCTTGTCCACGTCCAGGACGGCCTTTTGGACCGGCAGTTCGTTGAGCGAATCGAGCTCGGCACGGGCGTTGAAGCCCTCCGGTGGCTCAAAGCTGCTGCTGGCGACGACGGTAAGCGCAGTGGACATCCGCGAAAGCCTGAAGATCCGCTTGGCTCCCCTCCCCCTGTCAAAGCCCACCAGGTACCACTGCCCGAAGCGACTGCCCAGCCCCCAAGGCTCGACTTCCCGTGTTTCCTCGCGCCCGGTGCTGACGGCGAGGTATCCGAAGCGGACAGGATGCCTGCCGTGCATGGCTGCAACGACGTCGTCGAAAGCCTGGCCTGCAGGCTTGATACGGGGCTGTACGCCGGCTGGAAGGTCGACGTCGGTGAATCCACCCGCGGCCTGCAGCTTACGGACGGCATTGGCTGCGGCGTTGCCCAAGGCCGCCCGTTCCCACAACTGCGCGGCCAGCAGGAGGACTGTGCACTCCGCGGGTGTCAGATGAACTTCCGGAAGCCTGTTGGAGTCCTTGCCGATCCTGTAGCGGGCCGAAGCGGGGTCGTCCGATCCGAAACTGCCCGGGTCCATCAAGGTTTCCACTTCGAAGCCGAACTGCTTCAGGTCGGCCTTGTCACGCTCGAACATGCGCCCGAAAGCGACATCGTTTCCGGCGGTATCGTGGTAGACCTTTTCGCGCAGGACAGAGCGTGAAAGACCCACCCTGGTATTGAGCAAGGCAAGGAGAAGGTTCAGGAGTCGTTCAGTGCGGGATGCGGACACGGTTGCTACGTTACTAAAGTCCGGGAGGAAAACAGCAAGGCGCGTCACCAGCCGGGGTTTACCGGGAAGTGACGCGCCTTGCGGGGCAGCTGTTCCTTAGCGGACAGCCACGAGGTCAACGACGAAGATCAGGGCTTCGTTCGGCTTGATGGCTCCGCCGGCACCGCGCGAGCCGTAGGCAAGCTCCGAGGGGATTTCAAGGCGACGACGACCGCCGACCTTCATGCCCAGGAGGCCCTGGTCCCACCCCTGGATAACCTGGCCCACGCCTACGCGGAAGTCCAGGGGGGCTCCGCGGCCCCAGGAAGCGTCGAATTCTTCGCCGGTGGACCAGGCGACCCCAACATAGTGGGTGGAGACGGTGTCTCCGGCCTTGGCCTCACGGCCGGTGCCCTCGATGAGGTCGGTGATGACGAGGTCCGTGGGGACGTCACCTTCAGGGAAGTCAATCTCCGGCTTGGTGCGGTCGAAGTCACGCTGACCAAATGACATGGTTACTCCTTGGTGTGGGTGATGGATGGGTGTCAGGAACCAGCCTAAGCCAGTGCCCGCCGATTGCGATGGGGGTTACTTGACGCCCAGGATGTCCACGACGAAGACAAGGTCACCCTTGGCTTCGCCCTGGCCGGCGGCGCCGTAGGCGAGGTCCTGCGGAATAACCAACAACACGCGGGAGCCAACAGTTTTGCCTTCGAGGCCTTGCGTCCAGCCCTTGATAACGCCGGTGAGGGGGAAACTGGCGGGCTTTCCGCGGTCGTAACTGGAATCGAACTTGGTTCCGCCTACGAGGTTGACGCCAACGTAGTTGACTGTGAGGGTGTCTGATGCCTTCACAGCCGCGCCCTTGCCCTTGATCAGGTCCTGGGCGATGAGCTCCTTGGGTGCAGCCACGCCGTCAACGGAGATCTGCGGAATACCCTTGTCGTCTTCCTTCACGGTAGGAAGTCCGGCGGGAGGAGTTACGGGGTCGCCTTCAGGCTTGTCCAGTACCGGAGCAGGGTCCTTGGCGGAGAGCAGCTTGAAGACGACAAGCTGGGTGGCAGCCGCGGGCGAAGCTCCAGCGTTGCCAGGAGCGGCGAAGGCAATCTGCGAGCCAATCTTGGCACCAACGATCGCGTTGTAGATCTGCTGGTTGCCGGACTTCAGTTCGTCCGTCAGTTCAATTGGCTGCGGCCCATTGGCGTAGGCGTCTTCCACCGTTTTGCCGTCGTTGCCGTCGACGGCAACGTAGACGAGTTCGGCTGTCTGCCCGGCCTTCACACGCTCTCCGTCACCCTCCTTGACCACCTTGACGGTGGGTTCGGACACGCTGAGCGGCTTGGAGAATTCAACGCCAGGTGCTTTGTCGTTGCCGTTGTCCGTCACTTTCACGGAGTCGAGCTTGGAGATGTCACCTGCGGACTGGCTGGTGGGCTCAGGTGCCGCGTTGCTTCCCCCGCACGCGGTGATGAGCAGCAGGGCAGGAAGAAGAATTGCTAGGAGTCGGCGCACAAAAAGACACTTTCGTCGGGGCAAAGGACACTCGGAACAGCGGATGACGCCTCCAAGCAGGTTGTCTCCTGGAAAGAGACCACTATCCAGAATAGCCCGCCAAGCTGGGAACCAGCTTAAAGCGCAGATCAGCCCATGGAGTCCAGGAGCGCATCCACCCTTTCGTCCTCGCTCCGGAAGGGGTCCTTGCAGAGGATGGTCTGGTGCGCGCGGTCATTCAATTTCAGGTGGACCCAGTCGACGGTGTAGTCGCGGCCCAGTTCCTGCGCGCGGCGAACGAAGTCGCCACGGAGCTTGGCGCGGGTGGTCTGTGGAGGCGCGTCCACGGCGTCCTTGACATCGGTCTCAGTGACCAGGCGGCGGGCCGCTCCCCTGGCCTGGAGCAGGAAGAACAGGCCCCGTTGCCGCGAGATGTCGTGGTACGTGAGGTCCAGTTGGGCGATCCGGGGAGAATCGAGGCCAAGCCCGTGTCGTCGCATATAGCCGTCCATGAGCTTCTTCTTGATGGCCCAGTCAACCTCGGTGTCAATGGTGCTGGTATCGCCGCTTTCAATAGCGTCAAGCGTGCGCTTCCACAGATCCAGGATCAAGGGAACGTGGGCATTGTGTGCTCCGTTGGTGGCGACGAAGTCAGTGACCTTGGTGAGGTATTCGCGCTGGATATCGAGGGCCGTGAGCTGCCTGCCGTTGGCCAGGCGGATCAGGGCCCGGCCCGTCAGGTCGTGCGAGATCTCGCGGATGCTGCGGATGGGGTTTTCCATGCGCATGTCACGCATGATCACGCCCGATTCGATCATCCGCAGAATCAGGTCCACCGTACCGACTTTGAGCAGGGCCGTTGTCTCGGACATGTTGGAGTCTCCGACGATGACGTGGAGACGGCGATAGAACTCGGCGTCAGCGTGGGGCTCGTCCCTGGTATTGATAATGGGCCGCGAACGCGTGGTCGCCGAGGACACGCCTTCCCAGATGTGGTCGGCGCGTTGGGAGAAAGCGAAGGTGGCCCCGTGCGGAGTCTTCAACACCTTTCCGGCCCCTGCGATCAGCTGCCGCGTCACTAGGAAGGGAATCAGGATTTCAGCCAAACGCGAGAATTCACCGCGGCGCGGAATCAGGTAGTTTTCGTGGCTCCCGTAGGAGTTTCCTGCCGAATCCGTGTTGTTCTTGAAAAGGTAAACGGTTCCGTTGAAGCCCTCGGCGGCCAGCCTGCTTTGGGCCTCGTCCACCAGGTCATCGAGAATCAGTTCGCCGGCCCTGTCGTGGGCAATGAGTTGGGCAAGGTCGTCGCACTCGGCCGTGGCGTATTCCGGGTGGGAACCTACGTCCAGGTAGAGCCGCGAGCCATTGGTCAGGAAGACGTTTGAAGACCTCCCCCAACTGACCACTTTCCTGAAGAGGTAGCGGGCCACTTCCTCAGGTGCCAAAGGACGCGAATCAGGGCTGGAATAGGAAATCCCGAATTCCGTTTCGATGCCAAATATGCGTTTGTCCATCTCAGGCCTCCTCTGTGAGCAACCGGGTCATGTCCTCGGGCAGCAGTCGCCGGAACGCCCTGCGTGATCCGCGGTGGCTCTCCGAAGCACGGTAGAGGACGGCTGCCTCGACGGCGGTAGCCGGCAGGGCTTCGAGCTCCTTGTCGGCAGCCAAGGCCCGCAAGGCCAAACGCATGGCACCCGGCAGGGTGAGATCCGGCTCCCAAGCCCGGCTGACGACGTCGGAAATCTGCTCCGCCAGTCCGCCCATGACGACGAAACCGTTCTCGTCAGCGATGGAACCATCGAACGTCAGGCGGTAGAGGTGGTCCTGCTCCCGTGTCGCCCCGACCTCGGCCACCGCCAGTTCAACCTCAAATGGCTTCTGTTCAGCTGTGAAGACTGCCCCCAGGCTTTGGGCGTACACACTGGCCAGGCCGCGGGCCGTGACGTCTTCGCGGTCATAGGAATAACCCCGGACATCGGCGTAGCGGACGCCCGCCTGCCGCAGGCTTTCGAACTCGTTGTACTTGCCTACGGCCGCAAAGGCGATCTTGTCGTAGATTTCGCCGATTTTGTGGAGGGACGGTGACGGATTCTCTGCGATCAGGGCAATGCCGTCAGCGCAGCTGATGACCACGACGGACCGGCCGCGCGCGATGCCTTTCCGCGCGAAGTCGGCACGGTCCTTCATCAGTTGTTCAGGAGAGACATAGAACTGCTGTGTCATCTCAGGCCTCCCGTCCGGCGATGGCCCGCGACTCAACGATTGCCCCGGCAATGGCTGCAAGGTCGCGTTCGGGGACCCTGCGGTTTCCTGCGCGGTTGACCGTGTAAACCACTGGCCAGAGTTGGCGTACCGGGTCCGGTCCCCCTGTGGCGGAGTCGTCGTCAGCGGCGTCGTAGAGTGCCTCGACAGCTACTGCTATCGCGTCTTCTTCGGAGAGGTTCGGTTTCCACAGCTTTTTCAGCGCGCCCCTGGCGAAGACCGAACCCGATCCCACCGAATGGTGTTCCTGCTCTTCATAGCGGCCGCCCGTGACGTCGTAGGAGAACAAACGGCCCACGCCGCTGACGTGGTCGAATCCGGCGAAGAGCGGAATGACTGCCATCCCCTGCATCGCCATGGGCAGGTTCCCACGGATCATGGCACCCAGGCGGTTTGCTTTGCCCACCAGGCTCAGCAACGTGCCTTCGATCTTTTCGTAGTGTTCGAGCTCAACTTGGAAAAGGCGCGTGATGTCGATTGCCAGGCCCGCCGTGCCGGCGATGCCGAGCACCGAGAATTCATCGGCCGGGAACACCTTTTCGATGTGCCGGCTGGCGATGACATTGCCCATGGTGGCGCGGCGGTCGCCTGCCATCAGCACGCCGCCCGCATAAGTCAACGCCACGATGGTGGTGGCATGCGGTGAGGCCGGTACGGAGCCGGCGGGCAGTTGCTGGTTGAACGGAAGAAGTTCAGGACGCGAGCGTTGCAGATGCTCGGTGAATGAAGACGTTGCCTGGGTGGCCAGGGGGCCGTTTGATGGGTCCTGCATTGCTGCACTCCTTCGACTCTGCGTTCACGTGCCCGGCAGCCTCACGCCGTCCGGGTGGTAGGTCCTTGCTGTGGGCCGGTTACTGGCCGCCCTTTTGGACGAAGGCCCTGACGAACTCTTCGGCGTTCGATTCCAGAACACCGTCGATTTCGTCGAGGAGATCATCCACTCCCTGCGTTGCCTCGGATGCCTGGGCTTCGGGCGTTGCAGGCGGAGCCTCCGGGACGTCCACTTCAGCTTCGGTTTCCCGTGACTGTGGTTGTTGCTGCTCCTGAGCTGCCATTTTCTTTCTCCCTACTGTCAGTCCCCGGATCTTGGAGACTTCCTACTGCCATATTGCCACGCTGCGGGCCGCCGCGTACGGCTTTGGAGCGGTACGAATATTCCTGTGGCGCACACCGGCTCAACCCCGTGCCGGCGGCGGATTCTGGCCCAACAATTCGGCAAGGAAAGGACCCGCTTCAGTGTGTCGTTCGAAGAGCGCCCCGGTCAGCGCCCGTGTCCCGCGCAACGGTTCGCGGGTGGGAACGCGCTGCAGTTTGCCCAGTCCCGGCACGTCGAAGATCACAGAGTCCCAGCTGGCGCCGACCACGTCCTTGCCGAACCTCGAAACGCACTTGCCGCGGAAGTACGCGCGGGTGTCCGACGGCGGTTCCGTCACCGCCCGGGCGATGTCGGCGTCGTCCACTACCCGCTGCATGCGGTTGTTGGACAGAAGCCTGTAGTAGAGGCCCTTCTCGGGGCGGATGTCGGACCATTGAAGGTCCACCAGGCCGAGCCGGGCGTCGTCCCAGCCCAGTCCGTCCCTGTTCCTGTACCCCTCCAGGATCGACTTCTTCGCCACCCATTCCACGGACGAAGCCGCGGACATCACGTCGGACCCCAACGCGGTCAAGGTGGATTCCCAACGGGCCAGAACCCCGTGGCTGTGGCCGTCTCCGGAGAGTGAATCAGCCACGCCGGTTTCCTGGGCCAGTTTCGCTGCGGCCTCGTAATACATCCATTGGAGGTCCAGGGCTGTCACGCGCCGTCCGTCGAGCAGCCGAACCGTTGACGTCAGCGTGGTGTCGTGGCTGACGGCTTGAAGGGCCTGGACCGGCTCGTGGACCTCGATCTTGGGAGCCTGGCCGGCCTCAATGAGGCTCAGGACCATGGCCGTGGTTCCGAATTTGAGGTAATTGGAAGCCTGGCTGAGGTTGGCGTCCCCAATGATCACGTGCAAGCGGCGGTACTTGTCCGCCGTTGCATGGGGTTCGTCCCGGGTGTTGATGATGGGGCGGCGGATGGTCGTCTCCAGCCCCACTTCCGCTTCAAAGAAGTCCGCCCGCTGGCTGATCTGGTATCCGGGCGTCGAACTGTCCTGTCCCAACCCCACCCGGCCCGCACCGCAGACCACCTGACGGGACACGAAGAACGGGGTCAAGCCGCGAATGATGTCACCAAAGGGCACCGAACGGGGCATGAGGTAGTTCTCATGGGAACCATAAGACACCGACTTGTTATCGGTGTTGTTCTTATACAGGTTGATGGCAGGCAAACTGGTGTCTGGGGCCACCTTCCGGACAGTGGCAAGGGCCACGAGGTCACCCGCGGCGTCCCAGGCAACCGCATCCCGGGGATTGGTAACTTCCGGACTGGAATACTCCGGATGGGCATGGTCGACGTAAAGGCGGGCCCCGTTGCCGAGGACCATGTTCATCAGGAGCGATCCTGACTCGTCCGCGCCATCAAGCTCCAGTTCCTGGCGGCCGTATGCCAAGGCGACGGCTTCGGCGTCGAGGACCGGAGGCTGGTCCGTGAGTTGGCTTGGATCCGCCGCCGCCCTGTCCACAGTCCAGCCGCGGGCGTCGTGGAGCGGTTCTTCGTCCGTGTAATCCCACCGCGTCTCGGCGCCGCCGGCGGCACGCTGCCGCGTGACGGCGGCATATGCCTGGATGATCCTCGCGGACATCATGGTGGCATTGGCACCCGGTGCGGACGGCGCGTGGATACCGTATTCAGTTTCCGAGCCCATGACGCGCATCGCTCCGCCGGCGGGCAATTTCTCTGCGGGTGTACCTTCGGGTCTTGCTGTCACAGGTACTGGCCCGTGTTCGCGGTGGTCTCGATGGACTTGCCAGGTTCCTGCCCGGCCTTGCCTTGGACGATGGTCCGGATGTAGGTGATCCGTTCACCCTTCTTGCCTGAGATCCGGGCCCAATCGTCCGGATTGGTGGTGTTCGGCATGTCCTCGTGCTCCCGGAACTCATCCACCACAGCCCGCAGCAGGTGCTCGATCCGGAGGCCCTTTTGCTGGTTGGTCAACAGATCCTTGATGGCGTACTTCTTGGCGCGGTCCACGACGTTCTGCACCACAGCACCGGAATTGAAATCCTTGAAGTACAGCATCTCCGTGTCGCCGTTGGCGTAGGTGACTTCAAGGTACTCGTTGGATTTCTCGGTGGAGTACATCGCTTCCACGGTCCGCTGGACCATGGCATCCACCGTTGCCTGGACGTCTCCGCCGTACTCCGCCAGGTCCTGTGCGTGGAACGGCAGGTCAGTGGTGATGTATTTGGCGAAAATGTCCGCTGCGGCTTCGGCGTCGGGCCGTTGGATCTTGACTTTCACATCAAGGCGCCCTGGTCGGAGGATCGCAGGATCAATCATGTCTTCCCGGTTTGATGCACCGATGACAATCACGTTGTCCAGGCGCTCCACGCCGTCGATCTCGCTGAGCAGCTGGGGCACGATGGTGGTTTCGACGTCGGACGAGACACCTGTACCGCGGGTCCGGAAAAGCGAGTCCATTTCGTCGAAGAAGACAACCACGGGGCTGCCGTCCGAGGCCTTTTCACGGGCCCGCGCGAAGATCAACCGGATATGCCGCTCGGTTTCGCCCACGTACTTGTCCAGGAGCTCGGGACCCTTGATGTTCAGGAAGTAGCTCTTGAGATCGGTGTTGCCGGCGCGTTCAGCGGCCCGGGCAGCGAGGGAGTTCGCAACGGCCTTGGCGATCAGGGTCTTGCCGCAGCCCGGAGGACCGTACAACAGGATGCCCTTGGGAGCCTTCAGTCCGTGTTCGCGGTAGAGGTCCGGATGCAGGAAAGGCAGTTCCACGGCGTCGCGGATTTGTTCGATCTGCGGACCGAGGCCGCCAATGTCCTGGTAGGTGATGTCCGGAACTTCCTCAAGGACCAGGTTTTCCACTTCGGCGCGGGGAACCTTCTCCAAGGCGTACCCGGTCCGTGAATCCAGGGACAGCGCGTCGCCGACCTTGAGGTGGAGCTCCTGGAGGGCTCCGGAGAGCCGGACCACCCGTTCTTCATCGGCGCGGCCGACTACCAGTGCACGGTCCCTGCCGAGCATTTCCTTCAACGTGACCAGTTCGCCGGCCCGCTCGTAGCCAAGTCCTGCCACGATGAGGAGGGCCTCGTTGAGCAGTACCTCCTGCCCTACTGCGAGTTGGTTGACGTTGACCAGGGGGCTGACGCCCACGCGCATCTTCCGACCAGCGTTGAAGATGTCCACTGACTCTTCTGTTGCGGCCTGCCCGGAGCTTCCCGGTGCCGGCTGCCTGCGGGGGTTGACCTGGAGTACGGTCCCGAAACTGTAGGGCGGCTGCCCTTCCTGCTCCAAAGCCCCCTTCAGGCGAAGGATCTCGGCCTTGGCGGTTTCCAGCATGCTCACGAGCTTGCTGTTGTTCTGGGTAGCGGCTGCCAGCTGGCGGTCGATGTGGCGGAGCTTGTCCCGAAGGATGTTGATCTGCCGTTCGGCAACAGTCAGGTCAGTCGAGGGTTCAGGCGGCTGAACTGGGGCGATACCCCGGCCCGCCCTTTCCTCTGCCGCTGCGTTTGCGTCCTCCGGTGTCGGCCGTCCAAGGTCGTTGTTTGGCGTATCCACGATTCATCAGCCCCTTCCTGCGCTTAACAAGACCTTAGTCCCGAAAAGCCCAGGGTGCCCGGTGACATCCGGAATGCGGACCCTATTGTGACCTTTTCAGTTTGTGACCGGGGGTTCGTCCTGGACGTTGGTTCCGGCAATGGCGTCACGGGCGGCGCGGCGCAGCTTCTTGTCCGAGACTGAACGCTCCCCCACTGCGCCGGGGGTCCAGGCGTTGAGGTCCTCTTCGCTGAATTCTGTCTTGGAAGGACGCCGTTTTACGGAAATGCCGGTGACGCCATCGGCCAAACGCCGGGTCACCAGCAAGAAGCCGGTGTGGGCAACCATGCGGTGGTCGGGCCGGACGGCGAGGCCCTCCAGGTGCCAGCCGCGGACCATCGACTCCCAGGCGTCCGGCTCCGTGAAGCGGCCGTCGGCGCGGATTGCTTCTGCCGTGCGCGACAACTGGGTCACTGTGGCGACATAGTTGATCCACACGCCCCCCGGCGCCAAGACCGTGGCAACGGCGTCGAGGCATTCCCAAGGAGCCAGCATGTCCAGGACCACACGGTCCACAGAGCCGGGGGCCTCAGCCTTGACGACTTCCTCCTGGAAGTCGCCCAAGGAGATCTGCCACGCCGGGTGTGGTCCACCGAAAATGGTTTCGACGTTGCCGCGGGCGATGTCAGCGAACTCTTCGCGGCGCTCGAAGGAGTGCAGGTAACCGCCGTCGCCTACGGCACGGAGCAGCGAAATGGACAGTGCGCCTGATCCGACGCCTGCTTCCACAACGCGGGCACCCGGGAAGATGTCTGCCATGGTAACGATCTGGGCCGCGTCCTTGGGGTAGACAACGGCGGCACCACGGGGCATGGACAACACGAAGTCGGACAACAGGGGGCGCAGCGTCTGGTACTGCTGGCCAACATTGTTGCTCACCACGGAACCGTCGACCTTGCCGATGATTTCGTCGTGGTTCAGGAATCCACGGTGCGTATGGAACGCGCCGCCCACTTCCAGCATGATCGTGTTCATTCGCCCGCGCTCGTCCGTGAGTTGGACCCGCTCTCCCACACGAAAGGGCCCGCGACGCCGTGCAGCGCCCGTTGGCTGCACAGTGGAGCCTGAGGCTGCCTCGTCCGGGCTGGCGCTTGCCTCGGGGGCGGCGGTTTCGCGGTTCATGTGGTGTTCCTCGCTCTTGTACGGCTGGGCCGCTGCGTGTTGCTGGCTGCTGGGCGCCGGCGGCATGGGGTTTCTGCCAAGACGGCCGGCATGTAACTCTACCGGTCCTGTGGTCAGGCGCGACCGCTCCTGCGCGGTTCCTTACCTGTTATGGCTGTCACTACGGCTTCCTGGCGGAGCAGTCCGGTGACGACTCCGTTGTGGTCCACCACAGCGTATTCGCCGCCTTCCAACTGCGCCAAGTACTGGATCAACTCCTGGCCCTTGGACCATTCGGGGACGTACGCGCCTGCAGCCAGCGCGTGGGCAACCGCGGTGACCGGCGTCGTCGTGGCCGCCTCAAAGGGGACGCTGGCAACCGCAGGGCCGTCAACGACGCCTTGCGGCTTGCCGTCAGGTCCGCAGATCACGACGGCGGGACTCCCCGCCGGCGCTATGGCCAGGACATCTGCCACTGTCGCCGAGTTCGGCACACCGACGGCGCGGTCCGCCAGTCCGGCGGCAGTCACCAGGTAGAGGCGGCTGCGCAGTTTTGCGTGGTGGATGGAGCTGGAAGCACTCATCCAGAGGAAGCCGCAGACCAGAACGGTGACGACCGTGTACATCGGATCAGGCAATTCGCCCTTGAGGAACGGCACAACGATGAACCAGATGACCAAAGCCACGACGATGATCCTGCCGGACCAGCCAGCGGCAATGGTTCCCTTGTCCTGGCTGCCGGTGGCTTTCCAGACAGCTGACTCCACCAGGCGGCCACCGTCCAAAGGCATTCCAGGGAGGACATTGAAGATACCGATCACCAGGTTGGCGAGCATCAGGATGTCCGCGAGCATCCGCGGTATGCCGCTGAGCATTCCCGTAGACGTTACAGCCCACATAATCCCGGCGATGACGAAGTTCGACGCGGGCCCGGCGAGGGCAACGATGACCGAGCGGCCGGGCGAGGCGGTGAAGTTCTCGAACTGGGTGTGGCCACCCCACAGGTTCAGCACGATTTTCTCGGTGGGCCAGCCAAAGGCCCTGGCACTGAGTGCATGGGCGATCTCGTGCAGGAGGACTGAGACGGCCAGCAGCAAGGCGACGGCGAGGCCGGCCAAGTATCCCCAGTTGCCAATGCCAGGAAACCTGTCGATGATAACGGGGCCGTAGAAAACCACCGTGATCGCGGCGATCACGAACCAGGAGTACGCCAGGTAGACGGGCACGCCCGCTATCTTCCCCAGCGGGATGCCTTCCCTTTTCGACGCGACGTGATGGGGTGCGGGGGAACTGCTCACCTAGTTGGCCCCTTCAACGAGGTCGAGCGCCGGAAAGCGGTGATCGACCAACCGGCCAACGTCGGCAGCCGTCCGGCCAACCAAGGTGTCCCACAGGATCATGCGGTGGTCCTCGGGCAGCGGTACCTGGTGCGGAATGCCGACAGTGACCACGCCTGCGGCCATGGCGGCCGTAGCGCCGGGCACGGAGTCTTCCAGGGCGACGCAATGGTCGATGGTCAGGGTCGGGTCGTCCAGCTTCAGCCGTTCCACCGCGGTGAGGTAAGCCTCCGGGTGGGGCTTTCCGTGGGTGACGGTGTCGCCGGTGACCATGAACTCGAAATACGGCTTGGGGAGGCTTTCAACCACCACTCCCGCGAGCGGACCTTCCGACATGGTTACCAGGGCGCAGCGGATGCCTGCCGCGTGGAGTTCATCCAGCAGCTCGCGGGCTCCAGGGCGCCAGGGGACTTCCTGGCGGACCCGGGCAATGACCTGTGCGCTCAAAGTATCCACGATTTCGCGGGCCTCGAGTTTGACTCCGGCCCGCTGCAGGACAGCCGCGGAGTGAAGCAAGGACTGGCCCACCAACTGCATGGCCTGCTGGTGGCTCCAGCTGCCTCCATGTGCTTCCACCAGGGCGCGCTCGGCCGCGATCCAATAGGGTTCGGTGTCCACGAGTGTGCCATCCATATCCCAGAGCACGGCTTTGAGGAGGGGCTGGCTGGGTGTTGAATGCATGGTTTCCAGTCTACGTGGAACCTGATGGCCCACGGTCCCGGCATTGTGCTGTGGGCGAATATGGGACACGCGTTGAGGCGAAATGCCATGCATCCATCAGGGTCTTGGACGTAGGGTGAGTGGATGAACAGTGTGGACGGGACCCCCGAAGGGCAGGACATCACCGTGGAGCCCGAGCGTTTCCTCAAGGAACCCGCGGAAGGACAGCGCGTCACCGTAATGATCGCCGCCTTTGAGGGCTGGAACGACGCCGGTGAAGCAGCCAGCGATGCCCTGCACTACCTGAACAAGCTATGGGACGGCAAGAAAGTCGCCACCGTGGATGCCGAGGAATATTACGATTTCCAGTTCACCAGGCCCACCGTGCGGCGCACCTCCTCCGGTGCCCGGAAAGTGAAGTGGCCCTCCACCCGGATCTACAAAGCCGCCGTTCCGGACAGCAACGTGGATGTGGTTTTTGTCCTCGGCACGGAACCGTCTTACCGCTGGCGTGCCTACACCACCGAGCTTCTGGTCCATGCCGAAGCCCTCAAGGTGGATTCCGTCATTCTGGTTGGCGCTTTGCTGGCCGATGTTCCGCACAGCCGTCCTATTCCGGTCAGCACCACCACGGAGGACAACGGCTTGCGGGAACGGCTCAATCTGGAAGCCTCGCAATACGAAGGGCCCGTGGGAATCGTCGGGGTCCTGGCCGAATTCGCCCTTTTGGCGGGCCTGCCCACGGTCTCACTCTGGGCCGCTGTTCCCCACTACGTAGCGCAGCCGCCCTCCCCCAAGGCCCAGCTCGCCATCCTGCACAAGATCGAGGACCTGCTTCAGGTGCCCCTGGACAGCCATGCCCTCGCTGAAGAGTCTGAAGCTTGGGAACGCGGAGTGGATGAGCTCGCCACGGAGGACCCGGAAATTGCTGCCTATGTGCGTCAACTCGAAGAAGCCAAGGACACGGCAGACCTCCCGGAGGCCTCGGGTGAATCCATTGCCCGGGAATTCGAGCGGTACCTGAAGCGGCGCGGCAAGGAGCGTCCGTAGGACCCAGACGTCCGAAAACGGCAAACGGCCCCGACGAATGTCGGGGCCGTTTGCTTCTTTCCGGCGCGGTCTAGAGTTCCACGCCCAGCAAAGCGTTGACGGCATCGGATACCAGGGCAGCATCATGAGCGGACTTCTCCGCACCGTTACGTCCTGCCTCCTGGGCCCAATGGTCGACGGCGGCCAGCGCACCTGGCGCATTGAGGTCCTCGGCCAGCTCCTTGCGGATGGCCGCGATCAGCCCGGACGCAGAACCGGCTGGAGCCTGCTCCAAGGCTGCCCGCCAAACAGCGACCCTGTCTTTGGCCGCCGCGAAGTCTTCATCAGTCCACGACCAGTCGGAGCGGTAGTGGTTGGCCAGGATCGCCAGGCGGATGGCAGCTGGTTCTTCACCGGCTGCACGGAGCTTGGAGACGAGAACCAGGTTTCCCTTGGACTTGCTCATCTTCTCTCCGTCCAGACCCACCATGCCGGCGTGGGCATAGTGACGGGCCAACGGGACTCCGGAGAGGGAGTACGCGTGGCCGGCCCCCATTTCGTGGTGCGGGAAGATCAAGTCGGAGCCGCCACCTTGCACCGTGAAGGGCGCCGGAAGATACTTCTGCGCGATCACGGTACATTCGATGTGCCAGCCTGGCCGCCCGGCACCGAGGCCGGCTCCCGGCCAGCTGGGTTCACCGTCCCGGGCCACCCGCCACAGGAGGGGATCAAGGGCGTTCCGTTTGCCCGGCCTCCCGGGGTCTCCCCCGCGTTCGGCGAACAGCGCGAGCATCTCGCTTTCACCAAGGCCTGATACATCGCCGAGGGTCCAGGCATCCGTGGCGCTGGAGCTCTTTCCGGCGGCTTCGACGTCGTAGTAGACATCTCCGTCGGGTTCTCCGTCGGAGCCTTGAACGCGGTAGGCGACACCATCGGCGATGAGCTGTTCAATGGCTGGCACGATGTCGGGGATCGCCTCGACGGCGCCAACGTAATGATCCGGGGCCAGGACGTTCAGGGCGTCCATATCCGTGTGGAAAAGCTCGATTTGGCTTTCAGCCAGTTCACGCCAGTCCACGCCGGTAGCGGTGGCGCGTTCAAGAAGGGGGTCGTCGACGTCCGTGACGTTTTGAACGTAGGACACGCGGATCCCTGCATCACGCCAAGCGCGGTTCAGGAGGTCGAACGCTACATAGCTCGAAGCATGGCCCATATGCGTTGCGTCATAGGGCGTGATGCCGCAGACGTACATCGACTGCTCGGCTTGTTGTTCCACCTCCACGACACGGCCCAGAGCGGTGTCGTACAGCCGTACGGGCGGCATGCTGCCGGGCAGTTCAGGTACAGGGCGGGAGATCCACGATTTCACGACTCAACCTTAGTGCTAGGCACTGATCACACCGAAACCGAGCAGGACATACAAGGCCAACCCAAGGAAGATGCGGTACCAGACAAAGAGCCGGTAACTGCGTGTGGACACGAACTTCAGGAACCAGCCGATGATGACGTAACCCACAACGAAGGCGATGACCGTGGCCAGTGCCGTTTCGGGCAATCCGTAAGGTCCGGCCAGGCCCTCTTTCGTGACTGTTTTGTAAAGCTGGTAGAGGCCGCTGCCGAACACGGCCGGAATGGCGAGAAGGAAGGAGTAGCGTGCGGCCGCTTCACGGGTGTAACCCATGAGGAGCCCGGCCGTGATGGTGCCGCCGGAGCGCGAAACGCCGGGAATCAACGCCATTGCCTGGGCAAAGCCATACAGGATGCCGTGTTTGTAGCTCAGTTGGCTGAGATCCCGCTCCTGCCGGCCAATGGCATCGGCGACGGCGAGAATCATGCCGAAAACAATCAGCATGGTGGCAACAATCCACATGCTGCGGAACACTGACTCGATTTGGTCCTGGAACAGCAGTCCAAGGATGACGATGGGAAGGCTGCCCAGGATGACCAGCCAGCCCATGCGGGCATCGGGGTCGTTCCGTTCGACTTTGCCCGTCAAGGAGCCGAACCAGGCCCGCACAATGCGGACGATGTCACGCCAAAAGTAGACGATGACGGCGGTTTCGGTACCTAGCTGGGTGATGGCCGTAAAAGCCGCCCCGGGATCGGCTGCATCGGGGAGGAATGAGCCGACAATCCGCAGATGCGCGCTCGAGGAAATCGGGAGGAATTCGGTGAGGCCCTGCACAAGGCCCAGCAAGGCTGCTTCTATCCAGTTCACGTGAATAGACCCTACGTCATGAACACTGGTAACTGCCCGTAAGCTAGCTGCTATGCAGCAGCGTTATGTCGGGAACAGTGGGTTCCGCGTGTCGTCGATGTCCCTCGGAACCATGTCCTGGGCGCAGGAAACCGATGAGCAGGACGCTGCCGAACTGCTCTACGCGTTTGTTGCAGCAGGTGGAACAGTGGTTGACACTGCCGCGTCCTACGCGCAGGGACGGGCCGAGGCGATGCTGGGCTCCATGCTCGGAGACGTCGTCGCCCGGTCCGAAATCGTCATCTCCACCAAAGCCGGCGTGTCGTCGTCGGAAACGCGCCGCAGTGTCAACGCCTCCCGGGGGGCGCTGCTTTCTGCGCTGGATGCGAGCCTGGCAAGGCTCGGAACGGATTACATCGACATCTGGTTCGCCCAGGAGTGGGATCCGAACGTGCCGTTGGATGAAACGCTCTCGGCTCTGGAGCTGGCACAGCGAAGCGGACGTGCCCGTTACGTCGGCATTTCCAATTACAACGGCTGGCAGACGGCCAAGGCCGCGGCAGTGGCAGGTTTTACTTTGGTGGCCAACCAGTCGGAATATTCTCTGCTCAACCGCAAAGCCGAGGAAGAACTTATCCCCGCCGTCGAGGACGCCGGCCTCGGCCTGATGACCTGGGCCCCTTTGGGGCGCGGGGTTCTCAGCGGCAAGTACCGGGGACAAATTCCCGCGGATTCCCGAGCGGCTCAGGGAAGGCTGGCAACGTACGTCGAGCCCTATCTGGAACCGCGGGCATCGCGGGTGGTGGAAGCAGTAGCGATGGCAGCACGTGGGCTGGGCCGTTCTCCCTTGGACGTGTCCTTGAGCTGGCTGCTGTCCCGGCCGGGGGTGTCCACTGCGGTTGTCGGACCCAGGAACGCGGTTCAGCTCAAGGAATTGCTGGATGCGCAGTTGGCGGTTCTCCCGGCAGAGATTGCACGTGCGCTTGAGGATGTTTCCGCGGCGTAAGGGTCAGCGCCGGTCCAGGATGTCCAGCAGGTAGCTGCCGTAGCCGCTCTTGGCCAGTTTGGCCGCCTGTTGCCTGAGCTCGTCGTCAGTCAGGTATCCCATTCGCCAAGCCACTTCTTCCGGCGCGCCGATCTTCAACCCTTGCCGGTTCTCGGTGGTACGGACGTAGTTGGAGGCATCATTGAGATCACTGAAGGTTCCGGTGTCCAGCCAGGCGGTCCCCCGCGGAAACTTCTGCACATGCAGCTGCCCAAGCTCCATGTATTTGCGGTTGATGTCGGTTATTTCCAGCTCCCCGCGCGGTGATGGCTGCAGCTCCTTTGCCATGGCGACAACGTTGTTGTCATAAAAGTACAGTCCGGGCACTGCATAGTTGCTTTTGGGTGCCGAGGGCTTCTCTTCAATCGAAATTGCCAGGCCTTTATCATCGAATTCCACCACGCCGTAGGCAGAGGGGTCCTTGACCCAGTATCCGAAGATTGCGCCGCCGTCGACATCGGCATAATGGCGGAGCTGGTTGCCCATGCCGGGACCATTGAAGATGTTATCGCCCAGGATGAGCGCCACTTTGCCGCTTCCGATGTGCTCCTCCCCGAGAATGAAGGCTTGGGCAAGTCCGTCGGGTGTGGGTTGACGGGCATAGCTCACATTGACTCCGAATTGCGAGCCATCCCCCAGGAGCTTCTCGAATTGGGGACCATCCGCAGGTGTCGTGATGATAAGGATGTCGCGGATTCCAGCGAGCATCAGGGTGCACAGCGGATAGTAAATCATTGGTTTATCAAAGACCGGAACCAATTGTTTACTGATTCCGAGCGTAATTGGATGGAGCCTGGAGCCCGTGCCACCGGCAAGAATAATTCCGCGCATCTAACTGTCCTCTCCCGCTGCACATCACCGTCAGGGACGGTTACGCTATGGCCATGCAGAGAATCCTTGTCACCGGCGGGGCCGGATTCATCGGATGCAATTTTGTTCACTTCATCATGGAGCACACTGGCCTTCATGTCACTGTCCTGGACAAGCTCACCTACGCCGGCACCATGGAGTCGCTCTCGGGACTGCCTTCAAACCGTTTCGAATTCCATAGAGGGGACATTTGCGACGGCGGTCTGGTGGACGCACTGACGGCCTCAGTGGATGCCGTGGTGCACTTTGCGGCCGAGTCGCATAACGACAACTCGCTGGATGATCCCCGTCCTTTCCTGGACTCCAACCTGATGGGCACGTTCACCCTGATCGAAGCCGCCCGCAAGCACGGAACACGCTTCCACCACATCTCCACCGATGAAGTGTATGGAGACCTGGCGCTGGATGATCCCCGTAAATTCACTGAGGACTCGGTGTACCGGCCCACCAGCCCCTACTCTGCTACGAAAGCCGGTTCGGACATGTTGGTCCGGGCTTGGGTGCGTTCGTTTGGCCTCCAAGCCACCATCAGCAATTGCTCCAACAACTACGGTCCATACCAGCACGTTGAGAAGTTCATCCCGCGGCAGATCACCAACATCCTCGACGGACTGCGGCCCCGGCTGTACGGCCAAGGACTGAATGTCCGCGACTGGATCCACGTGGAGGACCATTCCTCGGCCGTCTTGACGATCCTCCAACGGGGGCGGATCGGCGAGACCTACTTGATCGGGGCCAACGGGGAGCGGTCGAACCGTGAGGTGGTGGAGAAGCTACTGATTCTGAATGGACAACAGCCGGACGCCTACGACCTCGTCAATGACCGTCCGGGACACGATCTGCGCTACGCCATCGACTCCAGCAAGCTCCGCAGTGAACTTGGTTGGTTGCCCCGGTTCTCCGACTTCGACTCAGGCCTGGCAGAGACCGTCCGGTGGTACAAGGCCAACGAGCAGTGGTGGCGGCCCCAGAAGGCGGCCACGGAGTCAAAATACGCCGGCCAAGGGCACTAAGCCGTGGATGCCAGGGAACCAATCTCCGTGCCAACCCCCATTCCTGGGTTGTTGCTGTTCGAGCTTCCTGTGCATGCCGACGGTCGCGGGTGGTTCAAGGAAAACTGGCACCGAAGCAAGATGCTGTCCGCCGGGCTGCCCGATTTTGGTCCCGTCCAGAACAACGTCTCCTTCAATGCCGTTCCCGGCACTACCCGGGGCATCCATGCCGAACCCTGGGACAAATTCATCTCCTTGGCCTCCGGGCGTATCTTCGGGGCGTGGGTTGACCTTCGCGAGGGACCTACCTTTGGGGTCCTGTTCACCGCGGAGCTGACTCCGGGCCAAGCTGTCTTCGTGCCACGTGGCGTAGGGAACGCCTTCCAGACACTGGAACCCGACACCGCCTACACCTACCTGGTCAACGACCATTGGAGCCCGGAGGCCCGGAAGGATTACACCTTCTTGAATCTGGCCGACGAACACGTCTCCGTGCCGTGGCCGATCCCCCTCAGCCGCGCTGTGGTCTCCGAACAGGACAAGAACCATCCGCGCCTTGACCACGTTGCCCCGCTGCAAAAACGGCGGACTCTCGTCCTCGGAGCCGACGGCCAATTGGGGGCCGCATTGCGGCAGGCATTCGACGGCGACAGAACGGTCGACTTTGCCGGTCGCCGGGATTTTGACATCACCAGCGAGGAGTCCTTCCGGTCGCTGGCATGGCGCAGCTACTCCACGATCATCAATGCTGCAGCTTTTACCGCAGTGGATGCTGCCGAAACTCCGGAAGGCCGCACAGCTGCCTGGACCGTCAACGCAGCCGCCGTCGCCCGCTTGGCGAGTACCGCCGTCGAACATTCACTGACGCTGGTCCATGTGTCCAGCGACTACGTCTTTGACGGCACTGCGGAACTGCACACGGAAGATGAGGCATACGCTCCGTTGGGGGTATACGGGCAGAGCAAGGCCGCCGGCGATATGGCTGTGGCAGCCGTCCCGAGGCACTACATCGTCAGGACGAGCTGGGTTGTGGGTGACGGGAAGAACTTTGTTCGGACCATGGCCGGCCTCGCTGCCAAAGCAGCATCACCGAACGTGGTGGATGACCAAATCGGCCGGCTGAGCTTCGCGGTGGATATCGCCGCGGGTATCAGGCATCTGGTGGATTCACAGGCACCGTACGGCACCTACAACATCAGTAACAGTGGGGTGCCGAGAAGTTGGGCGGCAATCGCCGCGGAGGTTTATCGGCTTTGCGGTGCGGATCCGGGGCTGGTTCGTCCCGTCAGTGCAGCCGAGTACGCGCAACCAGGCACAGCTCCACGGCCGGTCCACAGCGTGCTGGACCTGGCCAAAATTACCTCCGCGGGCTTCACTCCCCCGGATGGGTCACAGCGTCTGGCGGAATACCTCAAGGGGTAGCGAACGCACGCGAGGTTGCGCACGTCCGGCTGAAACACGACGGCGGTTTACGGAATTGTGGAGCGGATGTCATCCTTTGAGGTACTCATCATTGGGTTGCGGAAGAAGATGACGTTATGAGGGCTCGCTACGTCACGACGATGGCCTTGACACTTGGCTTGCTGTTCTGGGCAAGTACGATTCCAGGAACTGTCCCACGCGTGGCTCCCCCTCCCCAGCCGGAACCCACAGCGACGTCCATGGAACCCGCAGCTGCGCTCCATGAGCTCCCGAGGATTCCGTGGGAGGGCGGCCCGGCATATTGGCGGCAATTTTCCAAAGCCGCCGCAGCCGGCTGGAATGACCCCTCCTTTTTCCCCATCGCCATCTGGTACGGCTCCCCCGGCAGCGATGCGCAACTGAAGTACGACAAAGCGCTGGGCATCAATACGTACGTTCAGGGCAACCCGGACGCGTCCAGTGCAGCCATCTCGGCTCACGGTATGTTTACCCTTTTCGCGCCCGCGGACGCTCCTGCCAACTGGGACCGGCAGGTGGGCAGCGTTCTGGATGATGAAGTGGATGGCAGGTATGAACCCGTGCCAGGCCTGGCACATATGAAGCAATTGGCGGCCCAGCACGATCCTGCAGTGACTGGCAGATTCACTTATGCGAACTGGACCTCGGGAATCGTCACCTATGACGTGCCCATGCAGTTCTCAACGGACTACTACAGCACCGCGAACGTGAACTCCGTGGACCAATACTTCTACTCCGTCCCGCAATGCGACTGGGGTGATGGCACGCTAAGGTGGCGGACGCCGAACGGACAGAATCCCATCACCGCATCGAACTGCCGCACCGCCTCAAGCTATGGGAAAATCATGCAGCTACAGCAGGAAGTCAATGCCGCGCGCGGTGTCCAGGCGCCGCTCTGGGCGCTCCCCACGGTGGTCAGCACCGGAGGCTCAACACGCGGCTACAAGCAGCTGGGCCCTGAGCAGGTCAAGGCCCAGGTGTGGGCGTCGGTTATTCACGAGGCGAGGGGAATTGTCTGGTTCAGCCAGTCCCCGGACCAACAGGAAGTCAACGATTGCATCACCGGTGACGCCTTCCAGGACGCCCGGAAACACAGCGCCGACTGCCTGAAGGCACAGGTCGCTGCAGTGGGGGTCGTGAACCACGCCATCAGCGCCTTGGCGCCGATCCTCAACACCCAGTCCTATGTCTGGGACTTTGGCGACGGAACAGACACCATGCTCAAGGCCAAGGACGGAAGCGCCTATGTCTTTGCGATGACCGACGATGGGGCCACCGGCAGCAGAACGTTCACACTCCCTGCCGGGATAACGGGTTCCACCGTGGAAGTGCTGGACGAAAACCGTTCCATTCCAGTACAAGGGGGGAAATTTACTGATGATTTCCCGAACGAGTACACGCATCATGTGTACCGCATCGCCCTATAGGGAGCCGAAGCGCCTCCGTAGCCGTAAAGGCCCGTGGAAAAGGCTGGCGAACACGGGAAAGTCGTCCTAAAGTAGCCCTACGGCAGCCTCTGGCAGGAGGCCGGGAGACAACTCAAGAAAACATGTCGAAATGGCGGGCCTGCCCGCCATCCGCGAATCCTGGCAGTGCAGCAGCCAGGGGTCGTGGGTCACATGGTTATGCCTTGAGCTTGACCCGATCCTGGAGCCAAGAATGCTGCTGCCGAAATCCCTGCCGACCCGGAAAGCAATTCACCGGGTAGTCCCCCACCTGACATTCCCCCACCGCGTGGCCCCACGCCCCGGAACCGCACCACGCCCCCTGGGCGCTGCCCCCGAAGACCCTTGGGTGAACCTGGGCGGCGTCGCGGTCAAGCTCATGGAATTCCAGCCAGCCATTGAGGAGATCCTTGGCAGGGCCAGCGGTGTCAATGCCCCGCCGTTGGGCGTGTGCTCTGCCAATCTGGACCATATCCGCCACTTTGGTTCAGGTGGCCGCTGGTCGGGCACCCTTGAAAAGTCAGGTGCCGTGGAGTGGTTGACCCTTGTCGACGGCGCCCCGCTGGCGACGCAGGCCCGGCGCCTGACGTCAAGAAGCTGGCCTCGGCTGGCAGGCAGCGATCTCGTCGGCCCCTTGCTGGAGGCGGCAGAGCGGAGGGGGCTTACGGTGGGTTTCCTTGGTGGGTCGGTGGAAACCCAGCGTCTGATCCGCGACAGGTTCAAAGTGGAACGGCCACAGCTGAAGATCGTTGGGTGGTGGGCGCCGGCGCGCACCATTCTTGGCGACCCCCAGGCTTCCCGCCGACTTGCGGGCATGATTTCGGAGTCGGCACCCGACCTTCTGATCGTCGGCTTGGGCAAGCCGCGGCAGGAACTCTGGATCTCGGAATATGGAGCCATGACGGGTGCGGGAGTCTTGCTAGCCTTCGGGGCCGTTGTGGACTTTCTGGCAGGGCACATCAAGCGGGCCCCGTCCTGGGTGAGTTCCAACAGCCTCGAGTGGGCCTGGCGGCTGGCACTGGAACCCCGACGGCTTGCCCGTCGATACCTCGTGGACGGACCGGAAGCCTACGTGCGGCTGCGAAGGAACAGCGGTTTGGCGCTGCCCCCGGTCGTCCCGGGGCAACGCCTGAACCCGGATGCCGCCCAGCAGGGCACCGCTGTCCACAGCGTGGATGTCCCGGAGCGTGAGCCCAGCCGCGCTCCGGGGTCCTTCATGCCACCGAGCTCCACCGCGGATGTCGCCGTCGTCGTCGTCACCTACAACAACGAGGACTCCATCGGGCCCTTGATCCTGAGCCTGCGCAAGGAAGCACAGGAGCAGTCCTTGAAAGTGGTGGTGGCCGACAACTCCCCCAACCACCGCACCATCAGTGAACTGTCCCGGCATCCGGACGTCATCGCCATCAGGACCGGGGGAAACCTGGGATACGCCGGCGGAATCAACGCAGCACTCTCAGCCGCCGGAGAAGCCCGTACCTACCTCATCCTCAATCCGGACCTCCGCGTCGAGGAAGGATCTGTGCTGGCAATGCGGAGACGCCTGGAACAGTCCGGGGCGGGAATGGTTGTGCCGGTCCTGTTGGAGGACGACGGCACCGTCTACCCCTCACTGAGGCGGGAACCGGGAGTTCTGCGAGCGCTTGGGGATGCGGCCCTGGGCAGCCGTTTTGGATCCCGTCCGGCGTGGTTGTCGGAGATGGATGTCGATGAGGAGAGTTACTTGCATGGGCATCAGGTGGAGTGGGCTACTGGCGCGGCGTTATTGGTGGACGCAGCGGCCGCCAAGCTGGTGGGTGCCTGGGATGAGCGCTTCTTCCTGTATTCGGAGGAAACCGACTACTGCCACCGCATGAGGGAGGCTGGATATTCCATTTGGTTCGAACCGGCCGCCCGGATGTGGCATACGCGGGGTGGATCCGGGGCTTCTCCGCAGCTCGTCGCCTTGATGTCTGTGAACCGTGTCCGATATGGGGAAAAGTATCTTGGGCCGGCGCGGCTGGTGGCCTTTCGTGGCGCTGTCCTGGCCGCGGAGGTGGCGCGGCTGGGGAAATCCGGTCACCGCGATGCTGCGTGGGCTTTGACAAGCCGACGGCGGTGGGATCGCCTCCCACATGCCGTGCGGCCAGTCGAAAGGGAGATCTAGTGGGTGCGGGGTATCCCTCGGGAGCGGTCATTATCCCCGCCCATAATGAGGCTGCGGTAATCGACAGAACCCTGGGGTCGCTGAGGGAAGTCATCAGCTGGGGAACTGTGGACGTCGTAGTGGCCTGCAATGGGTGTACGGACGCTACGGAAGTGATCGCGTCGCGATGGCAGGGGGTCTCCGTCCTGCATGTTGCAGAGGCGTCAAAGACCGCGGCGTTGAATGCCGGCGATCAGTGCACCGGCTTGTGGCCGCGCCTTTATTTGGATGCCGACATAGAGGTCAGCTCCAAAGCTCTTGCGGATGTTTTTGCAGCCCTGCAGGATGGAACTTTGTTGGCTGCCCGGCCGGCGTTCAGTTACGACACGCACGGAGCTTCGGGGCCGGTGCGGGCCTACTACCGTGCACGCGGCAGGATCCCGGGCAATGCGGAGGGACTGTGGGGCGCCGGTGCTTATGCGTTGAGTCGTTCCGGGCACAGCCGCATGGGCGTCTTCCCCGCACTGACAGGGGACGACTATTTTGTGGACAGGCTTTTTGATGCGCAGGAGAAGGCTGTCCTGCCCACGGAGCCGGTGATAGTCCGGACGCCCCGGACATCCGCTGCGTTGTTGGCTGTGTTGCGTCGCACCTATCGGGGTAATGCCGAACAGGACCAGGTGTCAGGCGGGGCCTCCCTGCTGCGGACGGTTCGCCAGTTGCTGGGGTCGGTTCGTGGACCTCGGACGGCTTGTGACGCCGTCGTCTATGCAGTGTTCGCGGTGGCGGGGCGCCGTCGTCCAAGGTCCCGGGCCTCGTCCCCCGTATGGGACCGGGATGAGAGTCGTCGCTAGAGGCCGTTGACTGTTGCTTGCCTGTGGTTGTTCCGGGATGGGTTCATTGCTCCCCTGAAGTGACCGCCTTTTCCTTGAGGTGTGCCTCAGCGGCTTCCCGGTGCGCGATCCTCCACAATGCACCTGATATGCCCAGCATGAGGAACAGGAGGCTGGCCGCCATGGGGAAGGCAAAAGCGTCGAAGAATCCAAAAGCAAGGGCAGCTGCGGCCACGCTGGCAAGTACCGATTGGCTCATTTGACGTAGCTCATTGTCCTTTGCTGCCCTGCGGGCCTTCCAGCCACAGATAATGCCGGCGAGAACCAGCATCAGGAAGGCAAGCAGACCGGCTATGCCAAGTTCCACCAGGAGTCCCAGGTATTGGTTGTCAACAATGACATAGGCCGGGAGAAAGGTGCCGAAACCACGTCCGAGGAACAACTGTTGGCTGGCCATTCCGAAGGCCGTGGCATAGCCGTTGGTCCGGGAACTGATACTGGGGTCATCGGTGCCGATAGTAAAGAGCCCGAACAGGGTCCCGATCATGCCTGGGGTCACCACATAGATCACTCCGACCAGCAGCGCCGAGACGACGACGGCCCGTCGTCGCAGTTGCTTGGGCCAGACCGGCAGGAGAATGAGAAAAGCCAGTGCCATGCAGATCAGGGCGGCGCGGGAGACGGAAAGCATTGCGGCAACGGCAATCAGGCCAACAGGGATCCACCAGAGGAGCCTGCGCTTGGAGGTGTCGTTCAGGGCCAAAGTAATGGCAATGGGAAGCGAGGTGGACAGAACTACCCCGTATTCGAGGGGATGCAGTGACATGCCAGCCGCACGGACGAAGCCGCCACGGGAATCGATGTTTGCAATCTCGGAGCTGAGGCTAAGACCGGGTATCCTGATCCATTCAATGAGGGATGAGCCGGTGGCGAACTGCAGCAAACCCAGTGCCGCTGTCAGTCCTCCCGCCAGGGCGATCCTGCGCAGCAGTGTCCTGACCCCTTCCCGGGTGGTCAGGCCATCGGTAGCTATGAGCAGGATTCCCGCCCAGCCCGCCAGCCTGATGAGCCCGGCGTCGGCGGGGCTGGCCTCGGTTTCGGGGAGACCTCTGACCATGGCGTATGCGTAGCTGGATGCTGCAACGATGAGGAACGCGGACAGTGCTGCCCGCAGGGGGTGGAATCGCCTGACCGACGGGGTGGTGCGCAGAAGTTGGTGCAGGACCCACCATGCCAAACCCAGGATCGCGAAAAGTGTGTTGGGCCGGCCGATGGAGCCGAGGGACGCGATGACAAGATTCGATGGCAGAGCGCACGTGAGTACCAGATAGATGGTGAGGAAGATCGGCGCATCCGATTTCCCGGTAGCCCCCTGGACACTGTCGCGATGAAGCAGCCCATTAGCCCGGTACACGGGATGTCACCTTATCCTGCTGCTGATCTGTCTGTGCCGCCCGGGGGCGTCGCGGCCGGGAATCGATGGCAACCGCGGCCAGGACTGACAAAGTGGCGGCAATGCCCATCCAGAAAACGGCCCCTTTCACGCGGTTTGTTTGCGTTCCTCCGCCAAACACGATTTCCGGACTTGAGGGAGATGTAAGGGTGGTGATCAGCGCTTGTTGCACGCCTGCTTCCCGTTGGAGTTCGGTGGAGGCCGCCTTGATACGCTCCACGACGTCACCCAGTACGTTCTTCACTGTCTGTGCACTGGAGTCAACCACCTGAACGGACAAGACAGGCCACCGGAAGCTCTTGGCCCACTGCCCGCCACTGTTGAGCAACGTTACTGAGTAACCATGCCGGACGCCGGCGCCATAGAGGGTCCCGCTGGACAGGGTGAGGTCAACCGAGGCCGAGTCGTAATTGACGCGTCGTTCCACCATGGCCGCAAAGTCCACCAGGGACGCATAGTCGTCGCCGGGGATCCAGTAGGCGGGTTCGCGGTCCGGTGCGACGAAGGTGACTTCGGCCTTGGTCCAGTAAACAGGCTCGGATGTCCGGACCGCCCCCAAGGACACAAGGCCAATGGCAAGGCCGAAGGCCACTATGTACCAGCGCCTGACCAGGATACGTAGAAGGATGGCGGCCGTCATGGTCATCCCGGCCTATAGGAGCTGGGCACCACGCTGGCGGTCTCTCCTGAGAGGTAGGCTGGATCGTCCGCCTTGGGGCGGCCGCCGGGCAGGCGTTCGGCAGGCGGGGACTTCTTTTGGCGTGCCGATTGCGGCGCCGGTGGTTTTGGTCCGGAGACCTTGTGGCTGGCCCCGGCGCCCTTACGGTGCTTCCGGGACAGAAGGAGTCCATCGATAAGCACTGTCATCACGACGCTGAAGGCCACGCCTCCGGCCGCAGTAACGAGCAGAAGTTGCGTACGCGCCTTGACCTCAGGGACTGCCTTGCTGTCTTCCAGCAGTTTCATGGTGGAAATGCGGGATGTGGTGGGAACGTTCAGGACGTCCTGCAGCTCCGTCAGGGCCACCGGGGCTTGGTTCATGACAGTGTCCAGAAGCCGGAGTGCCTGGTCGGCGTCGTGGGAAGATGCGGTGATCAGGAGGATTGCGCCGCTGGTCCCCTTGTCGGCTTCAGCCGTGAAGGTGGATGCCCCTGCTTGGTCGCGGATCTTCTCTTTGAACTCTTCGGAGGACATCTTGCGGGTGAGGATGTCCAGCGCCTCGCTCATGCCTCCAAGGCCCAAATAGGGGTTGCCGGCTTCTCCAACGCTCTTGGTCGAAGGCAGCAGAACCAGGCTCGCTTGGGCTTTGTAGTTATCAGGAGCGCTCTGCTGAAGGAAGAAACAGGCGCCGACGGTCAAGGCAAGCCCCAGGACGACGATGAACCATCGCCGTATCAGGCTTTTCAGTATCTTTTGTACCTGCATGTCCTGCTCTTGCCTTTCGTTAGGTGACTTCCGGTCAGGCCAACCACGTGGTTCAGGTTCTGGACGCCGTGCTTTTCCTGCCGGCGAAAGTTGTCTTGATGCGGTCGATTCCTTCGGTGCCCAGCAAAGCTACGGTCACGGCCTTGGCTGTAGTTCGGGCCAGTTCCCGCAGCGCCCTGACGGGAGACTGAAAAAGCCGGTCGGTGATGATGGTCCTTTGGGTCGGGACGGGAACGTCCTGCAGTACGTCCGGGAAAAGCCCTTTGTACGGTTCGGGGGATACTCGCCGGCCGCGGATCCTGTTGCTGACATTGTGGTCGTGCACCACTTGCAGCCACGCAGGAGAGCCACGCAGCGACCTGACACTCATGGAATGGCCCAGATGGTTGTGCCACGCGGCCCAGCAGGTCACAGGGGCGGACCAGGGTGCGCTGACCGAGCAGAAGGCGTTGGTGGGGTCATTCCGCAGGAAAAGGGAACCTCTGCCCATGACGAGGCCGGTTGCCAGGTAGATGGCGGTAACCCGCTGGCCGCCGGCAGCACTTTGCACGCGCTGGACGAAATCGACGGCAAGGCCGTCGTCGTTGTCCACATTGGTTGTGACGAGAACCGGGCGCCCCCCTGCACCTACCGATCTGATGTCCTCCAGCAGTTCGGACGGGCTGACCTCAGCCCTGAACAGGGGCACGAACGTTCCGTCCCGGCTCAGTTCCTGAACACGTTCCAGCAGCCAGGCTGGGCTTTCCGGGTCGAAATAGATGATCCAACGGAAGTTGCGGTTGTTCTGTGCCTTAACCGAGGGAAGGCAATAGCGTTCGAACAGGATGATCCGGTCACGCAGCCAGCCCTCCTGGGCCCGCACCAGGCTCTCAAAGCCCCGGGAAGGAAGGTTGAACCTGGTCAGCAGTATGTGATCCACCGTAGAGGGCCGGTTCACTGATGCGTCAATGGTCATGGCTGACTCCTCGAACAGGCTGGGCAACGGTGCGATCGGGTTGGGAGGGTTCTGTCCGCGCTGAGGGCCGTTGACACAGCCCAATGAGGGTGGCCGCCCGCACATCCCAGGTGTTCGCTTCGGCCAACCGTCTCATCTCGTCGCGTTGACCTTGATCCGGCCGTTCCCGCAGGGCAATCCGGACCAGCTCAACGAACTCCTCAGGGCTGACCGCCACGGCCAAAGTACTGCACGTCAGCGATCGCAAAGAGGGCAGGTCAGAGGCGACAACGCGCAGTCCCGCCGACAGGTACTCCAACGTTTTGAGCGGGAAGCTGGATCGGTTGAATTCTGTGTCTGCATAGGGCGTGATCCCTACGGATGCGGTCCCGAGCAGCCGACCCAGGTCCCTTGGGTCCATCGCTCCGCGCCAATCCACATTTTCGCGGCTCAAAAAGGCATCAAGCCGGCGCCCGGTCACTGGATTCGACTCCGTCCTCGGGCCGATCACCAGGATCTCCAACCCGGCATCGCCCAGCGCCTCCAGAACATCCAGGTCCAAGCGCTCATTGAGTTGCCCCACGAGGACCGCTACCGGTCGACGGCGGTCGTCTGCGGTTTGTAGTGTCGGTGGCCGGCAACCGTTGGGAAGCACCTCCACGGTGCGGCCTGAGAAGGCGGACATTTTGGCTGCCAAATCGGGCGAGACAGCAGAGATGATGTCCGCTGCCTCGATTTTGCGTTCCAAGGACCGCCGAAGATAATCGGCACCGAACCCAATCAAGTCAGCGGCAGCCAACCAGTCGTCGGTCAGATGAAGCAAACGAACCCCGGTGCCCCATACGGGGAAGTCAATTACCGGGGAGGCGTTGACGATGATCGCCGGCGGATGCTCCGAGTTACGTAGCGCCTTCTGCATGCAGTGCCGGGCGATGGCTTTCGTGACAGGGCGTCCAGCACTGCTGCTGAACAGCGGCGGCGCGGGAAGGCGAAGCCTCGTCAGTTGCGGCGTGAGAACCTCAGGGACTCCGAGCAGG
Source organism: Paenarthrobacter sp. AB444 (assembly GCF_028736865.1). Lineage (NCBI taxonomy): Bacteria > Bacillati > Actinomycetota > Actinomycetes > Micrococcales > Micrococcaceae > Paenarthrobacter > Paenarthrobacter sp. AB444. The sequence continues at coordinate 84,192 of NZ_JAQZBY010000001.1, forward strand.
GATGGCACCAAGTGCTTCCTGACATCCCGGAAACGGAAGACGGGCGCAGGCTGGTCAACCCACATGAGAGGCCCCACCACTGCCAATGCTTCGGCAAGCAGGCGATCGGTTCCCGGCAGGTCATCCCACCGTCCGCCGGAGATGTACATGGTCGGTCCCATTACGCCTCCTTCGCGGCGAATGGTCCTGGCGCAGCCGCTTGGACCGCGACAGGACGGGCGTTGAAATCCTCTGAGGGTTGTTTGCCCCGCAACCGGAGGTAACGCCGTCGAACGACGTACGAGCCGTAGCGCCTCGCGGCGGACGCCTCGGCCAATAGGTGGGGCCGCTGTGCGGCAGTGTCAGACAGGAACTGCTGGTACAGCTCCGTTTGGCGCAGGGCTGCGGCACTGAGGCTGAATCTGTTTTCGACCACCGAGCGGCCGTAAGCGCCCAGTGCAATCCGTAGTGCTTCGTCCTGGACGAGCTTCCCAAGGATCGACACCAACCCGGCGTTGCCTGGCCCGGCTGAGCCCGGACCGGATCCGTACCACCCCTGCCACAGAAAGAGCTGCAGGGAATCAGGGGTCAGAAGCTCCCAAAAGCCCCGTTCGCCTTGGACTACGAGGGGCTTTCCGAACGACAGTCCACGAAGGGCCGACCCACCCATGCCCAGCACAGCATCTGCCACGGCATAGGCCGGCCTGGGGTCGGCAAGTTCACCGGTGAGGACCACCGTGCCCTCCCCCCGTGCTTCGTTGACGCTGCGTGCGTGGGCCTTGATGGTGGCTTCTGCCGGTCCAGTCCCGGTGATGACGAGTCGCACCGCCCGGTCCCCTGCGAGCTGGCTGACCGCGTCAATCGCTGACAGGATGCCCTCGAGCTTGAGTTCCTGGGCCAGACGGGAAACACAGACAACGGTGAAGTGGTGCTGATCCAGCCCCCACCGTGCCCGGAAGGGACGAAGGTCCAGGTCTGCGTCAAGGCTGTTCGTGCGCAGGTCCACCGGGGGTTCCAGCAAGTGGACGTTGGATCGCCCGGAGGACGACTCAGCATGCCGGATCTGTTCCGTGCCCACCATCAAGGGCATCGATGTGGGGATAAAGGGAGCGACGGCCATTGACATCACCGTTGCAGCGGCAGTGGTGCCGCGGACGATCCTTGCAGCCGCCAGGCACTCCAGCGCCGGTGGCCACTCATACCCATGCACGATGTTAATCCGGCGCTCGCGGACAATGCGCACCAGGGCGCTGATGACAGAGGGCGACGGACGTTTCCCGGGTGCCGGGGCGGCGATGAACTCCAAGCCGAGTCCCGTGGCCTTTTCCACGAGCGGGCCAGGTTGTCCGAAGAGAATGACTTCGTGGCCCAGTTGCTTTACGGCGGCCCCCAATTCGATGGCGTTCAGTTGGCTGCCACCCATGCGGAGGTCGTGCGGATAGACGAGGATTCTCATAGCGCAACTGCTTCACGCCCGCGGCCCCAGATCCGGACCTCCCGCAGGTCGTTCCGGCGAACGAGCATCATCAGTGCCATCGCAATAATGCCAAGACCCATGGACGCCGCAACGGCCGGCAGCGGTGATTCAATGGTGCGCGACACCACGAAACAGCCCGCTGCCGTCAGCACCGCCAAGGCAAAGGGCATCCACAGCCGCTTACCCACAGCCGCAAGAGATACCTTCGCCCGACGCAAGGCCCTGAGGTAAAGCGGTGACGTGACGAACAAGGCAACGAGGGTCGGGGCAGCGGCAAGTCCCGTCATTCCCGCGAGCGCGCCGCCGCCCAGCAGTGCAGGAACAAGAGCGAGCAGAGCAAAAAGCTGCACATTCAATAGGGAAAGGGATGACCCATGAATGACGAGGTAATCGTAGAGAAGCTCATGGAGGATACGGAACACTGTGAGGGGCGCCAAGCACATCAATGCCAGCCCTGCGGGCGCCCAGTCCTGTCCATAAACTACCGTGACAAGCGGGATGGCACATCCGACCATCACAGCGGCCACGGGCAGCACCACAACGGACACCGCGCCGATCATGGCCAGCAGCGCCGCGCCCATATCCTCGGGACGATCCTGCAAGCGGGAGAAAGTCGCTGGTGCCACGCTTCGCAAGGGCTGTGACAGCAGGCTCGATGGCCACCCAGCCATGTTGAAGGCCATGACGTAGAAACCCAGGACGACCGGACCAAACAGCTTACCGGCAATAAGTTGGTCAACGTATCCCACTGCGAACACCACCGCACTCGCCCCGGCCAAAGGCAGGCCGAAGGAGAGCAGGGCCCGTGCGGACTCTGCTGAGAAACCAAAGCGGTACGGCAGTGGCGAATAGACCAGGAACAGCACACCGGCCACCAAACTGGCTAGCACCCTCCCCACGGCAAGGCTCATCGCTCCCATGCCGGCGATAACCAGCAGCAATGACACTCCTGCCCCCAGCCAGACGTTGACCTGGTCGATGACCATCCGCTGTCCTTGGCGGAAGTTCCGTTGCAGCAGGGCGGCCGGCGTCGCCACCAAGCCATTGAGGACTATGCAGAAGGCCAAGGCCCTGACAACGTCGGTGGCTGCTTCGTTTCCCATGGCAGCGGTGAAAAGGGGCGCCACCGCATACGAGATGCCGAACAGGAGGACGCTGCAAGTCACGGAGATGGTGGTGACGGTAGCGGCGATTTCCTTCGGGTCTCCTGGCCAGCGGACGATCGCCAGGCTGACCCCCAACTCGTTGAAACTCAGGACCGCCACCAACGCAATAAAGGCCACCGCGTAGGTCCCAAACTCCTCGGGACCCAGCAGGCGTGCCAATGCGATGCCGATGCCGATGGTACCCAACTTGGTGACGAAGGCATTGACAACGCTGATCACGAACGCCCGGGTGGGTGTTGCTTGCCGTCGGGGGGTAACCGCGCTCCGAAGTGTCACTGCGCCCCCTCCATCGCCGGAGTATTTCCCCGCCTGATCACCCGTGCCGGCACACCGGCCCAGGTCTCGTCGTCGGGCACATCGGTCAGGACCGCGGCACCCATGCCGATCGTCGCCTTCGCGCCGATGGAACGGCGCTCGCGGACGCTGGCATTCATTCCGATGTAAGCCGCCCGGCCAACGTGCACGTTTCCACCCAGGGATACACCTGATGCGAACGTGGCGTAGTCACTGATGACGTCGTCGTGGGTGAAGGTGACTCCGGGCATGGCGACCACGTGGTTGCCGATGGTCACAGAAGCGGTCATGCTCACGTGGGCCAGGAGGATGCTTCCGCGCCCGATAATGCACCCTTCAGGAACGTTGACGGAGGGATCGATGGCGGTGGCGTACCGATCGTCGTCGAGCCCGAGGCTTCGCAGCCGCATCACGACGCCCTCCCTTCCGCTTCCGGTGCCGATGCAGACCAGGAGCAAGGCGTGGGGGAACTTCAGAGCGTCACGAATCGGCCCGAGGACATGCGCGCCGTCCACCACCCGCCCGAGTTTGTCCTCGTCGTCGTCGAGAATCCCGACGACGTCGAACGGTCCGCTGCTGCGGACCATGGCCAGCACTTCCCTGGCGAGGCCACTGGCGGCGATGAGGAGAAGTTCGCTCATCGTGAGCGTCCCGCAGCGCGAAGGACCGAATCGATGACGCGGACCTGGTCGTGGAGTTCGAGTTGGTGGTAGAGCGGGAGGATGAGTGTGTGGTCAGTCAGCCAATTGGTGACCTCCAGCGACGCACCACCGGTATCCTTCCCGGCATAAGCGGGCTGGCGGTGCGCGGCCATGATGCCCCGCCGCGCCGAGATGCCGTCCTGGGCCAGGTGCGTCATCAACTCGTCCCTGCCCAAGGGAAATGTGGTGCCCGTTTCCAGCCAGCACGATTGGAAGTTGCCGGTGCCATGGTCGGGATCGCTGACCAGCCGGAGGCCCTCGACGCCGGCAAATGCGTCGGCGTAATTGGCGGCCAGTTCGCGCCGCCTTTGGACGGCCGCCCTTAGGCGGCCCAGCTGGACAAGGCCGACGGCGGCCTGAAGGTCGGTCATGCGGTAGTTGAAGCCGACTTCGAGGTACTCCTCGGCCGGTGCCAGAATGCTGGCGTGACGCTCTGCGGCCGAGACGCTCATGGCATGTTCCCTGAGGTGCCGCGCCCTGTCCGCGAAGTCCTGCCGGGGAGTGGAGAGCATTCCGCCCTCCCCGGTGGTGAGGATCTTGCGTGGATGGAAAGACCAGGCCGCGAGTTCTGCACCGGCGCCTGCCGGGCGGCCATGGTAGCGGGAACCGATGGCACATGCCGCGTCTTCGACCACGGTGATCCCGCGGGGGTCGCAGAGTGCGCGGATGGGGTCCAGATCCACCGGCACCCCGCCTTGGTCTACGGCGATGACTGCCTTCGTGCGGGGGGTCAGTGCCCTTTCCACGGTCTCTGCCGTCACGCAACCGGACTGGAGGTCGACGTCGGCAAACACCGGACGTGCGCCCACGTAGCAGGCTGCGTTGGCGGTGGCAATGAAGGAAAATGACGGGACCACCACGTCATCACCGGCTCCGATGCCTGCGACGGCGAGCGCCAGGTGCAGGGCTGAGGTGCAACTGGACGTGGCAACGGCGTAGCCGGCCGACTGTTCTGCTGCGAACGCTTCTTCGAACTGGCGCACCTTGGGCCCCTGGGCTACCCAGCCGGAGGCGATCACTTCGGCTACGGCTTGGGCTTCCTCTTCGCCCAGCCAGGGCTTCATGACATCGATGCGCGCCATGCGCGTCTCCGAAATGGTCACCGCGCACCTACTGCCGGAGCGTCGGGGCGGGCTACCAAACGGGAAGCTGCAATTTCGGCGCGAAGCGGGCGCCACCACGAAACGAGGGTCCGCAGCCCGTCTTCGAGCCCGATCGCTGCTTCGAATCCAAGGTCCTCCCTGGCAGCAGTGGTGTCAGCCAGTCGCCGGGCCACCCCGTTGACGGCACGTTCCGGGCCGTGTTCGAGGTGCAAGCTTGATTCCATGACCCGGAGCAGGGTCTGTGCGAGTTCGGCCAGGCTGGTCTCGGTACCGCTGGCCACGTTGTAGACGCCTTCGCGGACATCGCTGACTGCCGCCAGGACATTCGCCCTGGCCACATCGTGGGTGTGAACGAAGTCCATGGTTTGCCGGCCACTGCCGAAGATCATGGGAGGCAGCCCGTCATCGATGCGTTCCATCCAGCGCACCAGGACCTCAGTGTAGAGGCCGTGGACATCCATGCGGGGTCCATAAACGTTGAAGTAGCGCAGCAGGACGTAATCCAGGCCCGACATCGCCCGGAAGCTCCTGGCCATCCCCTCGTTGAAGGACTTCGCCGCTCCGTAGAAGGTGTCGTTGTTGTGATGGTGGTGGTTTTCCTTGGTGGGAAAGTGTTCGGCCATCCCGTAGACGGAGGCGCTCGACGCGGAGATGAGTTTTGCGATTTTGTGGTCAACGGCCGCTTCGTACACGTTGAAGGTGCCGTCCACCAGGACTTCGAGGGCCAGCCGTGGTTCATCGGCGCATTGGGTGATGCGGATGGCGGCCTGATGGAACACGAGATCCTTGCCGCGGGTGAGGTCGTTGACGAGGTCCCGGTCCCGCAGGTCCCCTTCGACGAGTTGGACGCGTTCGCTGGCAAGTGCATCGTCGAGATTGGCACGCCTGCCGCGCACGAGGTTGTCCAACACGTCAATGTGGGCCACGCCGGCGTCGAGCAGTTGGTCCACCAGGGTCGAACCGATGGTTCCGGCCCCTCCGGTGACCAGGACGTCGGCACCCAGGAGCTCTTTCATCGCGCAACCTGCAGGTTCGTCTCGTTGCCGGCCACGATGGTTGACCTTCCATCGGTGCCGAGGCTTTGCGTCACGGCCTCCAGGACCGACAGGACCCTCAGCCCCGATTCGCCGCTGGTCCGTGGCCTGGTGTGGTTCCGAATGGAGGTAGCGAGCTCGGCAACAACCTGTCCAAGCGGTTCACGCTCCTGGAGCGCCGGTGACCATGTGTCGCCGAGACGGTAGGAGATGGCAGTGGCCTTCTTGTCGGCGGCGGATCGGGGTTGCTGTTCAAGGCTTACCCCACGGTCGTAAACGCTCAGCCGTTGCTGGGGATTCAGGTCGTCCCAGACGAGGGTCCTCTTTGACCCTCCTATGATCATTTGCCTGATTTTGGTGGGACTGAGCCAGTTCACGTGGATGTGGACCATGGCGTCGTTGGGCAGGCCGAAGGTCAGGTGTCCCACGCAGTCCCGGCCGGTCCCCAGGGGGTCGGCGCCGTGGGCCGAGATCTCGGTGGGATGCAGTCCCCCGGGGAGGACGAAGTCGAGGATGGACAGGTCGTGGGGTGCCAGGTCCCAGAAGACGTTGACGTCGGGTTGGACGAGTCCGAGGTTGATCCGGACCGAGTCGACATACAGGATGTCGCCCAATGCACCGCTGGCTACGAGTTCCTGGATCTTGAGCACAGCCGGGGTGAAGCAGTACGTGTGGTCGGCCATCAGCACCAGTCCCCTGGCGTTGGCTTCGTCCACCATCTCCAGTCCCTTGGCGCGGCTGTCGGCCAGCGGCTTCTCCACCAGGACGTGCTTGCCTGCGCGCAGGGCGGTCATTACAACGCCGTGATGCGTATGCGCCGGAGTTGCGACGGCGACGGCGTCCAGGTTGTAGGTGTCCAGCAGTTCGTCCAAGGACTCGACGACGGCCACCCCGCCCACCGACTCGGCAAGCTTCATCCCGCGCTCGACATCAAGGTCGCAAATGGCCACCAGGTCCCAGTCCGGGCTGGCTTTGAGGTTCCTTGCGAGGTTTGGTCCCCAATAGCCTGCTCCGACCACTGCTATGCGCAGCCTGGGCCGCAGGCCGTTGCCGTTGAGGTGTCCTGATGGAACAGTTCGTATGCTCATTTCCCACTCGGATTCTGTGTTGGTAGCAGGGTTGGTGTTTACCTGGCCTTAATTGCCGTGACTAGTAGGCTCCCGAGGGCCGGATCATGGCCCGGAAGGTGCGCCACATGATCATCACGTCCCCCGCGATGGACCAGTTCTCCACGTAGTAGAGATCGAGCCGGACCGCTTCATCCCACGGAAGATCGGACCGTCCATTGATTTGCCAGAGTCCGGTGATGCCGGGCTTGATGAGGAGCCGTCGGTGCGTATGGCGTTCGTAGCCATTGACCTCCCGCGCCAACGGCGGGCGTGGACCCACCAAACTCATGTTCCCCACCAGCACGTTCCAGAACTGTGGCAGTTCGTCCAGTGAGTACTTGCGCATCCACCGGCCACACGTCGTGACCCGGGGGTCGCTGCGGATCTTGAAGAGGACGCCGGCCCCTTCATCCTGGTTGCCGATCTCGTTCAAGCGGGCTTCGGCGTCAACCACCATGGACCTGAATTTCAGCATCCGGAATGTTGTGCCTTGCTTGCCGATCCGCTCCTGTCGGAAAAGGACCGGTCCGGGACTGTCAGCGCTGACGATCACGGCCAGCAGCAACAAGACCGGCGAAAGGAGGATCAGCGCCAGGGCCGAAACGGCAATATCCATGAGCCGCTTGAGCGTGTGTTTGCCCCCGGAGTAGTGCGGGATGTCCACGTGCATCAGTGGCAGGCCTTCCACTGGCCGCCAGTGTATCCGCGGGCCGGCCACGTTGGTCAGGGTGGCTGCCAGGACCAGTTCGGCGGCGTCTTCCTCCAAGCGCCACCCGAGTTCCTGGATGAACTGGTTTCCGCCGGGTACAGGTCCTGCCACGATGACTGCGTTCGCCCCGGTCTGGCGGACGGTGTGCGCTATACCGTACAGGGATGACAAAACCGGGACGCGGACCTGGTCAACGACCAGCACGGCACCCTTCCTCGCGCCGGGGAGGCAAGCGCCGAGGATGTCGTAAGGCGCGCCGGACTTGCGGTTGATCTGTTTGATCACATAGCGGACATCCTGCGGCTCCCCCACGACGATGGCGCGGGACAGGCACCGTCCCCGTGACTTTTCATGGGTCAGCCACCTGCGGAAGCTCCATCTGCTGCCGGTCAAGGCCACAATGCCCAGCGGCAGGGAAACCACCACGTAGGAGCTGACGGACTCCACCCGGAATACGACGGCGACGATCGCCAGGAAACCGAACACCCGGAAGCTGGCCGACAGGACCCGCTTGTATTCCTCGGCGCCCACACCAAGCACTTTGGGATCCCGGGTCCGGTAGACCTCCAAGGCAGCGAGCCAGATTATCCCGAGGATCATCAACAGGGACAGCTGGCGTACAACGGGGGTTCCGGTAGCGAATGGCAGCCCTCCGGTGTTGAGTGCATAGCCGGCTGATACGGCGAATGAAACCAAGAGGGTATCGGCAACGCGCAGGCAGGTGACCAGGGTATGAGTCCAGTCCTGCTGGTTCCGGTGTGGAGCCTTGACGCGTGAGCGGCGGTGGGTGACTGGCGGCACGAGGTCCAGGGTGACATCCGGCCTGGGCGCCGCCAGTCCCGCCTTTTCAGTCCGCTGTGCAGCAACGGACTTGTCAATCCAGGGAGACGTCGGCGGATTGACGTGGGCAATGAGCTGTTCCGTTGGGAAGGCCGTCCCCACGGCGGCATGGCTTGCACCCTTGGGTGCTGCTGCCTTGCCTAAACGCACGACTGGAACTTTCACCTTGTCAGCCTTCTTCGCAGACCGTCCATTGCCTACATATCAGTGAAGCTTCGGCCGCAGAGGGGCGCACCAGTAGTCGGTACTCAAGTTTGCGCAGCCTTACCCATGGCTGCTACGTGCGAGTACCTAGCTGGCGGCTCGGGCACTACGTGTTTCCGGGCCGTCCCCGGACAGCAAAAAGCCCGCTGTTCCGGGCCTGCAGTGCGACAAACCGAACCCGAAAAGGGCACAAAAAACCGGCCGCGGGATGGCGGCCGGTTTAAAGGATGTTCAGTTCCCGGACTGTTCAGTCGTCCACGTTCTCGAGCTCTTCGTCATCATCTTCATCCTCGTCGTCGAATACCTGGAGGGGCGTGACCTCGGAGAATGTCTCGTAGAGGGCGTCTTCGTACACTTCAAAGGCGTCGGCAACGGCGAAAAAAGCGGCTTCGACGGTAGGATCACCCTCACCGCGTCGTGCCGATGCGGCGGCCAGATGTTCTTCCAGGGCGGCGGTCAATGATTGAAGCGCGACACGCGGATCGATGCTCATGACTTCACGTTAGCCGGAAAAAGACGAAAATGGAGAGGGATGAGAGAACAATTTCCCGGCAGCTCCGTGGAGCGCCAAAGAGACTACGCCCGTCAGTACGAATACCTCGTATTGACAGTGGGACCTGACGATTCGCTCCCCGAGGCCAGGCAACGTCTGGCCGAACATTCGGAGTACGGCAAGTGGGAACTCGAACGCAGCGTGCTCTACATGGGCGGTGGACGTCGTTTCTGGTTGCGTCGCAAGGTGTACTCCGTGCAGCGCACTGTCTAGGAACCGACGACTAGCTCTCGAGGGGTCCCAGCCAGGCGCTGGCAACCGTATTGTGCGCCGATTCGTCATTGGAGGGATGGAAAATTCCGGCCAGGACGTCCCTGTACAAGCGCTCCATCTCCGAGCCGCGGAAGTAGCTCGATCCCCCGGTCACCCGGATGGCCAAATCCACTACGTGGCGGGCGTTCTCCGTGGCCCGGGATTTGATCCCCACAAGTTTCGGGAACCACTGGGCGCCATGGTCCACGAGATTGTCGACGTCGCGGGCCACTGACGATATCTGTGGGTAGATGCCATCCATCGCCAAGGCCGCCTCGGCCACTTTCCACCTGATGTCCGGGTCCTGCGCGTAGCTTCGCCCTCCGTACTTCGCTGAAACACGACGCTTCACGTTGTCCACCGCCAGAGTGAAAGCCCTCTCCGCAACGCCCGTGTAGACGGCCGCGAGCAACGTCTCGAAGCACGCGAAGATGGAAAAGATCAGCAGATCCCGGTTGGGTCCCACAGGCAGCTTCCGGAAGATGCGTTCCGCGGGAATGACGGCTCCATGCAGCAGCGTCGTGTTCGAAGCACTGGCACGCATGCCCAGGGTGTCCCAGTCGCTCAAGGTCTCGTGTCCGGGCTCGTCACGGTGGATGAAGCCGAAAACCAGCTCCCCTTGGCCGTCCCTGGCGTCCGCGTCCTTGCCGAAGGTGCCAAGCCGGGTCCATCCACGCGAAAGGCTGGTGAAGATCTTCCGCCCCGTAAAGCGGTATCCACCATCTGGCAGTGGCTCCGCGACTGTGCCGGAATCGAAAAGCATGGAATCGTTGCCGGCCTCGGAAATGCCGAAAGCGAAAATCTCGCCCCTCCCGGCTTCCTTGAGGACGAAGTCCAGTGAGTTGTCACCCCGGGCCGCCATGACACGGGCGACGCCGGTCCACACCAAGTGCATGTTGACCGCCAAAGCGGTGGCCGGGGCAGCCGTGGCGAGCCGTTGCTGCAGCGCAGCCACCGCTTCGAGACCGAGTCCCTTTCCGCCGTCGTGCTCCGGGACGAACAAGGTGAGGTATCCGGCAGCTGCCAGTTCTTCCAGGTCCTCATGGAAGAACTGGTTGTTCTGGTCGTATCCGGCAGCCCGGCCGCGCAGGCGTTCCAGGAGGGTATCGGGGAGGATTTCTTCGGGCGTCATATCAGGGCCTCCTTGGAGCGCTTGCCGCTAGTAGTTGGTCAGCAGCGTGTTCAGGACACGGGCGCCAAACTGCAGGGATTCCGCGGGCACACGCTCGTCGACGCCGTGGAACATTCCGGTGAAATCGAGTTCCTCGGGCAGCATGAGCGGCGCGAAGCCGTACCCCGTAATGCCGATCTTGCTCAGGGACTTGTTGTCCGTGCCGCCCGAGAGCGTGTAGGGAAGGACCTTGGCTCCGGGGTCCTCGGAATGGAGGGCATCAATCATCGAGTCCACCAGGTTTCCGGCAAACGGGACTTCCAAGGAAACATCCTTGTTCACGTAGCTGATGTCAATGCCTTCGCCGGCCAGCTCCTTGATGGTCTCGAAGACCAGCTCCTGCTGTCCGGGCAGGGTCCGGCAGTCCACGAAAGCCTCGGCGGATTCCGGGATGACGTTGTGCTTGTAGCCAGAGCGCAGCAACGTGGGGTTGGACGTGTTCTGCAAGGTGGCACCAACGAATCGGGCCACAGTCCCCAGCTCCTTGAGGAGGATGTCCGGGTTGTCGGCATCGAACTCGACGCCGGTCAGTTCAGTGACGCCGTCCAGGAACTGCCGGGTGGTGGGCGTCAGCTCAACAGGCCACTTGTATTCGCCGATCCGGGTCACTGCCGCCGCCAGCCGGGTGACGGCGTTGTCGGTGTTGATCTGGGAGCCATGGCCTGCCCGGCCGTGCGCCAACAGCCGCAACCAGGACAGGCCCTTTTCGGCCGTCTGGAGCAGGTAGGTCCGTTGGCCACCGATGGTGGCGGAGAAACCGCCCACTTCGGAGATGGCTTCGGTAGCGCCGTCGAAGAGTTCGCGGCGGTGTTCCACGGCATACCGGGCGCCGTACGTGCCGCCGGCCTCTTCGTCGGCGAAGAACGCAAAAATGATGTCGCGCTTTGGTTTGCGTCCCGTCCTGGCGAAGTCGCGCATGACGGAGAGGATCATCGCGTCCATGTCCTTCATGTCAACCGCACCGCGGCCCCACACGAGCCCGTCCTTCAGTTCGCCGCTGAAAGGGTCAACGCTCCACTGGTCCTTCAGGGCCGGTACGACGTCCAGGTGTCCGTGCACCACCAACGCATCAGCGCTGGGATCTTCTCCTGCCAGGCGGGTCACGACATTGGCCCGGCCCGGGGCGGACTCGAAGATCTCTGCCTCAAGGCCGACCTCGGTGATCAGGCTGGCCGTGTACTCTGCGGCTGCACGTTCGCCGGGCCCGGTGTCGTCTCCAAAGTTTGAGGAATCTATCCGGATGAGCTCCTGGCAGATCCTGACAACTTCGTCTTCGGGGCGGATGGCAGACATGGAAACTCTCCTTGCGTGGCTGGGCTGCAGGTTCCGGTGACGCGCCCGGCCTTGCCCGCAACCCGTCCCGTGTACCTTCAGCCTACTCATCAGTTGGGCCCCGGGCAGGGAATCAACGGCCCCTACGTCTTCCGGGGACACGTCGACGCCCGATGGTGGTCCTCGATTTTTCAGGCACCTGAAACCGTGTTAGAGTTTTTCTCGCTGCTTCGACGGAATGTGAAGTGCTGGAAGGCACTCGGATGTCCGGTCGAACACCACCTGCGCGGGTGGCGGAATGGCAGACGCGCTAGCTTGAGGTGCTAGTCCTCGAAAGGGGGTGGGGGTTCAAGTCCCCCTCCGCGCACAAGACCAAGGCCTGGAGTCGAAAGATTCCAGGCCTTGTTTGTTTTTATATATTTGTCTCAACAAGCGACGCCCACCATTGGTGGGCGTCGCTTGTTGGTTATCCCGGGGCGTGCGTTACGTCAGTGCTGACACCGCGCCGAAGAAATGGCGCCTTCCACTGCGCGGGTTCCAGGCCACGTAGTGGGAGCGTTCCCATGTACCTGCGGCGGATTGCACGGTGGCGATGTCCAGGGCAACTTTCGCCGGGAGGAACACGGGTGCTTCGAAAGCCACATCCCAGGTGAAGGCCTCCGACTTGACCGCTCCAACGTCGGCAAGGGCCCGGGATGCCAGGTACATGCCGTGAGCGATGGAGCCGCGCAGCCCCAGCGCCCTGGCTGAGAGCACACTCAGGTGGATGGGATTGAAATCACCCGAGACAGCCGCGTAGGAACGCCCGGTCTCCAGGCCGAGCTGCCACAGGGCAGTGGGATCCGGTGCCGAAAAATCACCCGGCGTGGATGCTGAATGCACGCCCGACTTATCGATCCCCGGGAGGAACACACCTTTCGCGAGGTAGGTTGATACCCCGCGCCAGAGCAGCTCGCCGCCGCCGCCATGTGAACGGACTTCCGCCACCACGTCCAGTTGGGTCCCCGCACGATGACCGGTCATGTTCTCTGCCCACGACCTGATGTCCAGGGATTCGCTGAAGTGGATGGCAGCGCGTTGCTCCACATGGTTCCTGAGGTGGATCATGCCCAGGAGCGGCAAGGGGAAGTCGTCCCGGTTCATCACGCTCATGGCCACAGGGAAGGCCAGCGCATGGACGTAGCCGGCAGGCAGGGTATCGCTGGCCGTCTCCCCCACCAAGTGCTGGTAGGCGGTGAGGTTTTCGACGTCGGCCCTGACGCCATGTACTTCGTGACTGACCGCAGGCAGGCGGGTGCCGTCCGTGGAGGCGCCAAGGACGCGGCGACGCGCCGCCGTCGTTGCTGCGTTGACGTAGAGCCGTGACAGCGAGGGAAGCTCCCCGAGTACTACTGGTTGTGGAGTGTTCATGCTCCCACCAGCTGTTGCCCGCACACCCTGAGCACTTCCCCGGAGATGCCACCGGCGGCATCACTGGCGAGGAAGGCGATGGCTTCGGCCACGTCCTGCGGTTGGCCGCCCTGCTTCAAGGAATTCAGCCTCCGGGCAGCTTCCCTGATGGCAAACGGCATCTTCGCTGTCATCTCTGTTTCTATGAAGCCCGGGGCGACTGCGTTGATGGTTCCGCCGTACGGTTCCAGCAAAGCCGCAGTGGACCTGACCATTCCGATCACCCCACCCTTGGAGGCTCCGTAATTGGTTTGGCCCCTGTTGCCGGCAATGCCGCTGGTGGACGCCACGGACACGATGCGCGGAGACGTCCTGAAGTGCTCTGATGCCAGGAGTGCCTCGTTGATCCGCAGTTGGGCGGCAATGTTGACCGCGATGACCGACTGCCATCTGCCCTCGTCCATGTTGGCAAGGAGCCTGTCCCTGGTGATACCGGCGTTGTGGACCACGACGTCGAGGCGGCCGTGGCGTTCGACGGCGTGTTCGACGATCCGGTGCCCGGCGTCTGCGCGCCTGATGTCCAGCTGCAGCGTGGTGCCCATGACCTCGTTGGCCACGGCTGCCAGGTGCTCCCCGGCGGCCGGAATGTCGACCAGGACCACTGTTGCGCCGTCGCGGTGCAGGGTGCGCGCAATGGCCGCCCCGATCCCCCGGGCGGCCCCGGTAACGACCGCGACCTTGCCTGCCAAGGGTTTATCAGAGTCCGTAGGCAGTACTCCCGACGCCGAGGAGACGGTCAGGAACTGTCCGTCCACGTAGGCTGAGCGGCCCGAAAGGAAGAAGCGCAAGGCGCCTAGCGCCGACGGGCTCGTGGTGGCGAGGTCGTCGGCAAGGAGTATTCCGTTGGCCGTCGCTCCCGCCCGCAGTTCCTTGGCCAAAGAACGCAGGAGTCCATCGATGCCTTGGCGGGCAGCCGCCGACGCAGGCGTGGGTGCGGACTGCGGCGTCCGGGACATGGTGACCACCCGGGCATTGGGGGCAAGGTCCCGGATGGAGGCTGCCGCCGCAAGGACGGTCTTGGCGAGGTCCTCCGGATGCTGCACGGCGTCCAGCACGAGAATGATCGCGCCCAGCTTTTCCTTCGGGAGTGCGTTCCTTCGAACATCCAGCCCCCAACCCAGAAGGGTGGTGGCGACGTCGTCGCTTCCAGCGCTGTCACCGCTGACTAGCACAGGCCCGGTCACCAGCGGTGCGCCCGGTTCATAGCGGCGCAGCTCCACCGGCTGAGGCAAACCCAGCTTTTTTGCGACGTTCCTGCCAATACCCTGACTAACGAGTTGAGTGTACTTATCGGTCATCGACTCCCCCTATGCGGCTTCCAGAAGCGCGACGACACCCTGGCCACCTGCGGCGCAAACCGAGATCAGGCCGCGCGCCGGGCGCCCGTCAACGGTTCCCTTTTCATGGAGCATCTTTGCAAGGGAAGCAACGATGCGCCCACCCGTCGCCGCAAACGGGTGTCCCGCAGCCAGCGATGAGCCGTTGACGTTCAGCTTGGCCCGGTCGACTTTGCCGAGCGCGCCGTCAAGTCCAAGGCGGTTACGACCGAATTCCTCATCCTCCCAGGCAGCCAGGGTGCTCAGGACAGTCCCGGCGAAGGCCTCGTGGATTTCGAAGAAGTCTATGTCTTCGAAGGTCAGGCCGTGGCGCGCCAGGAGCCGGGGAACAGCGAAGACGGGAGCCATCAACAGGCCGTCCTTGCCGTGGACAAAATCGACCGCTGCCGCTTCGCCGTCGAGGACAGTGGCGAGTTTGGGCAGCTTGTGCTCGTCCGCCCAAACTTCGGTTGCCAGCAGAACGGTCGAAGCACCATCGGTCAGGGGCGTGGAGTTGCCTGCGGTCATTGTGGCCTCAGACCCAAGGTTCTTGCCAAAGACAGGTTTCAGCGTTGCGAGCTTGTCCAAAGTTGTGTCGGGGCGAAGGTTGGAGTCGCGGCTGAGCCCTCGATACGGGGTGAGGAGGTCATCGAAGAACCCACGCTCATACGCGGCGGCAAGGTTGCGGTGGCTGTTGAACGCAAGCTCGTCCTGGGCTTCGCGACTGATGTTCCATTGTGCGGTGGTGAGGGCCTGGTGTTCACCCATCGACAGGCCAGTCCGGGGCTCGCCGGTGCTGGGGGCGTCTGGAGCCAGGTCCTTTGGCCGGATGCGCCCGATGATCTTCAGCTTCTGCACCGGAGTCTTGGCCCGGTTGAGATCGAGCAGGATCTCCCTGAGTCCCTCGCTGACGGCGATGGGCGCATCTGATGCCGAATCCACGCCACCGGCAATGGCGGACTCTATTTGGCCCAGCTTGATCTTGTTCGACAAGCCGATCACGGTCTCCAAGCCGGTTGCGCAGGCTTGCTGGAGATCGTAGGCCGGCGTCTCGGGTGACAGGGCAGAACCCAGAACTGCTTCGCGGGTGAGGTTGAAATCCCTCGAATGCTTGAGGACCGCTCCAGCGGCCACTTCGCCGATGCGCTCGTCCTGGAGCCCGAACCTGGCGATCAGCCCCTCCAGTGCTGCCGTGAGCATGTCCTGGTTGGAGGACTTCACGTAGGCTCCGCCGGTCCGGGCGAAGGGAATGCGGTTGCCGCCCACAATGAAGGCGCGCCGCGTTTTCGAAGATGTGGTGGTGCGCTCCGGGTTCACTCCGGTGGTCGCGTCTCCTGCAGCCATGCTTGTCTCCTTCGATCAATGCCAGTTACTGATACCCAGCGTACCTGATACGCTGGGTATCGTGAACAGCCGCCATCAGGAATTCCCCATTGCCGTAGAGGCTCCCCACGGCGAGGCCTCCGAACCCATTGACGGTCGGGCCTCCCGCTGGCAGTCCCATCGTGAGGAACGGCGCCGCGAGCTGATCAAGGCCGCGCGCAAAGCAGTCCACAGGCTTGGAAGTGACGCCTCCATGGAGGACATCGCGGGCGCTGCCGGTACATCCAAGTCGGTCTTCTATCGCTATTTCGGCGACAAGGCCGGCCTTCAACAGGCCATGGGCGAAGTTGTCCTGGGGCAAATGCAGCGCCGGATGAAGGAAGCGGCACAACTGGCGCAGACACCCCGCGAAGGCCTTTATGCGATGGTGTCGGCCTACCTGCAAATGGCCGAGTCGAGCCCCAACGTCTACGCCTTTATTACAAGGCTCACTCCGGGCGAGGCTTCCGCCCAGGATGCGATCGCAGCATCCGGGGCATTGGGCAACTTCTTTGAGCAGATCACCGAGATGATCGCCACGCCCATGCGTGAACATTTCGGCGGCGAAAAAGAAGCGGTGATCGACTACTGGCCGACCGCAGCCATCGGCTTGGTAAGAAACGCGGGCGAGATGTGGCTGGGGAGTCCCGCGGGCGCCGGGAAGCCGGACCAGGCAGCGATGGCCGCACAAATCACGGACTGGTTGTGCCTGGGCATCGCCCCGGAACTGAAGGCCACCACCTGACACCAGCGCAATGACTCATCAGTTATCGGAACCAAAGAAGGAATCAATATGACTGAAGTAGTGGATCGGGCCTCATCGGCCAACAAGCCGGCAGGCCGCGAGGACGCCGCCACTGCCCCCGAACCGAAAGTCGATGTCGCTGCTCTGGGTGAGCAGCTCCTCGGAAAATGGGCAGATATCAGGCACCAGGCCCGAGAGGTGGCCGGCAACACCGCCGTTCAGAAGATTGAGGGACTCCAGCATACAGAGCACCGTGCCCGCGTGTTCGAACAGCTGAAGTTCCTGGTGGATAACAACGCGGTCCACCGTGCCTTCCCGAAGCGTCTGGGTGGATCGGATGACCACGGCGGAAATATTGCCGGCTTCGAGGAACTGGTCACGGCAGACCCTTCCCTCCAGATCAAGGCAGGCGTCCAGTGGGGACTCTTCGGCTCCGCCGTCATGCACCTCGGGACTGCCGAACACCACGACAAGTGGCTTCCCGGCATCATGAGCCTGGACATTCCCGGCTGCTTCGCCATGACGGAGACCGGCCACGGTTCCGATGTCGCAAGCATCGCCACAACAGCCACCTACGATCCCGGCAGCCAGGAATTCATCATCAACACTCCTTTCCGCGCCGCGTGGAAGGATTACATCGGCAATGCGGCCAATGATGGCTTGGCTGCCGTGGTGTTCGCCCAGCTGATCACGCAAAACGTCAACCACGGCGTCCACGCCTTCTATGTGGAACTGCGTGATCCGGCTACCAAAGAGTTCCTGCCGGGTATCGGTGGCGAAGACGACGGCATCAAGGGCGGATTGAACGGAATCGACAACGGGCGCCTTCATTTCACCGATGTCCGGATCCCCCGCACCAACCTCTTGAACCGGTACGGGGACGTCGCTGCCGACGGTACCTATACCTCCACCATTGCGAGCCCGGGACGCCGCTTCTTCACCATGCTGGGCACCTTGGTCCAAGGGCGCGTGTCCTTGGATGGCGCTGCCGTAGCCGCAAGCAAAGTAGCCCTCAAGACGGCCATCCAATACGCCACCGAGCGCCGGCAGTTCAATGCTTCTTCCGCCACGGATGAGGAGGTGCTCTTGGACTACCAACGGCACCAACGCCGGCTTTTCACGCGTCTGGCCACCACCTACGCAGCCAGCTTCGCCCACGAACAATTGCTGCAGAAGTTCGATGACGTGTTCTCCGGCGCCCACGATACCGACGCCGACCGCCAAGACCTGGAAACGCTGGCGGCTGCCCTCAAGCCCCTGAGCACCTGGCACGCCCTGGATACCTTGCAGGAGTGCCGGGAAGCGTGCGGCGGCGCGGGCTTCCTGATTGAGAACCGCTTCGCTTCGCTCCGCGCGGACCTCGATGTCTACGTGACGTTCGAAGGCGACAACACGGTTCTGCTGCAATTGGTGGCCAAGCGGCTCCTGGCCGATTACGCCAAGGAATTCCGCAGCGCCGACTTTGGCGTGCTGGCCCGCTACGTGGTGGACCAAGCCGCAGGTGTGGCCTTGCACCGGACGGGTTTGCGCCAGGTTGCGCAGTTCGTGGCGGACAACGGTTCGGTACAGAAGGCTGCCTTGGCTTTGCGGGACGAGGAAGGCCAGCGGACCCTGCTGGCTGACCGTGTCCAGTCGATGGTTGCCGAGGTCGGAGCGGCGTTGAAGGGCGCCAACAAGCTCCCCCAACACCAGGCTGCAGCACTTTTCAACCAGCACCAGCACGAACTGATCGAAGCAGCCCAGGCGCACGCGGAGCTGCTCCAGTGGGAGGCCTTCACCGAAGCCCTGGCACAGGCCCCCGACGACGGAACCAAGCGCGTGCTGACCTGGTTGCGCGACCTCTTTGGACTGTCCCTCATTGAGAAGCACCTGTCCTGGTACCTCATGAATGGCCGGCTTTCCATGCAGCGTGGCCGCACCGTGGGGACCTACATCAACCGCCTGTTGGTCAAGATCCGTCCGCATGCAGTGGATTTGGTCGACGCGTTCGGTTACGGCCCCGAGCACCTCCGGGCACGGATCGCCTCCGGCGCCGAAGCGGAGCGCCAGGACGAGGCACGCCAATACTTCCGCGAGCAGCGTGCCAGCGGCAGTGCCCCCGCCGACGAGAAAGCCCTGCTGGCACTGAAAGCGGCGAAGTCCCGCTAGCAGTGTTGCTGTACTGTTCGGTGAACAGTCAGGGAATTCTCCGAATTCCGAGGAGTTAAAGCGCGACGGCGCCGTCCCCACCAAAGGGGGCGGCGCCGTCGTACTTTTTTGTCACCGTACTTTTGTCACGGCAGCACTGAGCGGTACACCTCGAGAGTTGTTTCCGTGATGGATTCCCAGGAGAAGTGCTCCTCTGCCCGGCGGCGCCCGGCGATGCCCATTTCCCGGGCCCGGGCGGGGTCCGAAACGACCTCGTTCAAGGCAGCGGCAAAATCACTGACGAATTTCTCCGGATCCAGCGGAGTGCCGGTGCCATCGGTGACCTGCTCCAAGGGGACCAGCAGGCCGGTTTCACCGTGTTGGACCACTTCGGGAATGCCGCCGGTGGCGCTGGCGACGACGGCCGCTCCGCAGGCCATGGCCTCAAGGTTTACGATGCCCAGGGGTTCGTAAATGGAGGGGCAAGCGAAAGCGGTGGCATGGCTCAGGACCTGGATGAGCTCGCGGCGCGGAAGCATCCTCTCGATCAGGACCACGCCCTCACGCTTGCTCTGCAGCTCTTCAATGAGACGTGCCGTCTCCGCAGCCAGTTCAGGGGTGTCGGCCGCGCCAAGGCACAGTACCAGCTGGACATCCGCCGGAAGGCTCGAAGCCGCGCGAAGCAGGTACGGAACCCCCTTCTGGCGGGTGTTGCGGCCAACGAATACGACGCTGGGTTTGGCGGGATCGATGCCCAACGCCTTGATGGCGTCGTCTTCCTCATCGCGCTCCCACAGTGAGACATCGATGCCGTTATGGACCACCTTGACCTTGTCCGGATCAACGTTGGGGTAGCTCCGGAGAATGTCCTGGCGCATGCCGTCGGAGACGGCGATGATGGCTGCGGCCGCTTCGTAGGCCGTTTTCTCCACCCAGGAGGACAAAGCGTAGCCACCGCCAAGCTGCTCGGCTTTCCACGGCCGCAGCGGCTCCAGGCTGTGAGCGCTGAGCACGTGGGGAATACCGTGAAGCAGTGAAGCGAGGTGTCCGGCCATGTTGGCGTACCAGGTGTGCGAGTGGACCAGGTCCGCTCCCGCAATGTCCGGAACGATCCTGAGATCGACGCCGAGCGTCTGCACCGCGGCATTGGCGTCGCCGAGGTCTTCCGGGGTGGCATACGAGGACACGGTCGCCCCGTGATAGTCCGCGTCGCGGGGCGCACCGAAGGCCCTGACGCGGAGGTCGACGTGCTTCGCCAGCACCCGGCTGAGCTCGGCAACGTGGACACCGGCACCGCCATAAATTTCCGGAGGGAATTCTTTAGTCACAATGTCTATTCGCACGCTAACCAACGTAGTCGTTCCGGCGTATGTGTTCTAGTGTGAAAGGGTCCGGAAAATCGGACTTTTGGGGGATACGAAGACGTACGGGGAGCAGTGACCATGGCGTTGAAGAAAGTTTTGGCAATCGTATTGGCCGGTGGCGAAGGCAACCGACTCATGCCGCTCACGGCGGACCGGGCCAAGCCGGCCGTTCCGTTTGCTGGCGGCTACCGGTTAATCGACTTTGCCTTGTCCAATCTTGTTAATTCGGGATATTTGAAAATCGTTGTACTGACGCAGTACAAATCGCACAGCCTTGACCGGCACATCTCCGAAACGTGGCGCATGTCCACGCAACTGGGCCGGTACGTTGCCTCAGTCCCGGCACAGCAGCGTGTCGGCAAGAGCTGGTTCCTCGGTAGCGCCAATGCCATCTACCAATCGTTGAACCTGATCCATGATGACGCCCCGGACATCGTGGTAGTGGTCGGCGCGGACCACGTCTACCGCATGGACTTCTCCCAGATGGTGGAACAGCACATCGCAAGCGGAGCCAAGGCCACCGTGGCGGCGGTTCGCCAGCCGCTGAACATGGCCAACCAGTTCGGCGTCATCGAAGTGGACCAGAACGATCCCCAGAAGATCGCAGCGTTCGTGGAAAAACCTGCCAGCACCCCCGGACTCGCAGCGGATCCCACCCAATTCCTGGCTTCCATGGGCAACTACGTCTTCAATGCCGACGCCTTGGTCGAAGCGCTGCATGTGGACGCTGAACGCTTGGATACCAAGCACGATATGGGCGGCGACATCATTCCCTACTTCGTGGATCAAGGCGAAGCCGGTGTGTATGACTTCACCCTGAACGACATCCCCGGTGCCACCGATCGTGACCGCACCTACTGGCGCGACGTAGGTACCATCGATTCGTTCTACGACGCCCACATGGACCTCATCTCCCCCGTGCCGGTGTTCAACCTGTACAACTCCGAGTGGCCCATCTACACCCGGCAGAGCATCTCCCCGCCTGCCAAGTTCGTCCGCGGCGGCAACAACACGGTTGGCACGGCCCTGGATTCCATCGTGGCCAGCGGTGTTGTGATTTCCGGTGGCATCGTAGAGGGCTCTGTCCTGTCGAACGATACCTATGTTGCAGCCGGAAGCCGCGTCCAGGATTCCGTCCTGATGGACAAGGTCTATGTCGGTGAAGGGGCCGTAATCAAGCGGGCGATTCTGGATAAGAACGTCAAGGTTCCCGCAGGTGCCGCCATCGGTCTGGACCCGGCCTTGGACAAAGCGCGTGGCTACAAAGTCACAGAGTCCGGGATCACGGTTCTTGCCAAGGGCCAAGAGGTTCCGGAACCCGGCGAGGCCGAGCTCGAGCTGTCCGCCAAGCATCGGGCCGCGTTGCCGGAGGCCGTCAAGGCGGCCACCCACCATGATCCCGATATCCGCGACTCTGCGGAAAAGGTGGCCGCAGGGATACAGTCCCGCGTGGGCGGTCCTGCCTCGCAAGGTGCCGCGCACTAGGCCGCACGCCTTCAACTGAACAGAACCAGAGGCAGGCCGCGCTCTCCCAAGGCTGTAAAATCAGGTCAATGAGCTCCACCGATCTGACGCCTGAAGAGATCCAGGCCTGCCTCAAGGTTCTGACCACGATCCACGT
This sequence comes from Paenarthrobacter sp. AB444, assembly GCF_028736865.1. Classification (NCBI taxonomy): domain Bacteria; kingdom Bacillati; phylum Actinomycetota; class Actinomycetes; order Micrococcales; family Micrococcaceae; genus Paenarthrobacter; species Paenarthrobacter sp. AB444. The sequence goes on from NZ_JAQZBY010000001.1 coordinate 106,040, forward strand.
CTATGACGAAGAGCACCCGGACTACATTGCAGTCCGGCGTGCCACCGGCAAGATGTTCAAAGCCGTCAAACGCCACCGCCGGGTCACCAAGCGCGATTCCATCGCTGAGGCCGACCGTGCCGTCATCGCTTTGACGGCCACCGCGGCCCCGGACCGGATCGACGACGAGACCCGCGGCAACAAGCTCGCTCCCTCCGCCACGGGTGAGATTGCCGGACACCTGATCCGGTCTCGGCCTTGCTACATCTGCAAGCAGCACTACACCCAGGTGGATGCCTTCTATCACCAGCTGTGCCCTGAATGCGCAGCCTTCAGCCACAGCAAGCGCGATGCCCGCACGGATCTCACGGGTCGTCGCGCGCTGTTGACCGGTGGTCGCGCGAAGATCGGCATGTACATCGCCCTGCGCCTGCTGCGGGACGGAGCCCACACCACCATCACCACCCGGTTCCCCAAAGACGCCGCCCGCCGCTTTGCCGCCATGGAGGACAGCCGTGAGTGGCTGCACCGCCTCAGGATCGTTGGCATCGATCTTCGTGATCCGGCGCAGGTCATGGCATTGACCGACTCCCTGAACGAGGCCGGCCCGCTGGACATCATCATCAACAATGCCGCCCAAACCGTGCGCCGCTCGGGGAACGCCTACAAACCCCTGGTCGATGCCGAGGATGAGCCGCTTCCCGCTGCCCTGGAGGCCGCCAACGGTGGCCCGGAGCTTGTGACCTTCGGACATGCCCACGACAAGCACCCGTTGGCCTTGGCCAGCAGCGTGACAGAACACCCGGTCCTTGCCGGCGATGCCATCACCTCGCTGGCATTGTCCACCGGTTCGGCATCCTTGGAGCGGATTGAGTCAGGTACCGCCATCGACGCCGGCGGGCTGGTCCCCGACCTCGCCACCATCAACAGCTGGACACAGGTTGTTGACGAGGTGGACCCCCTGGAGATGCTCGAGGTACAGCTCTGCAACGTCACTGCGCCGTTCCTGCTGGTCAGCCGCCTGCGTGGTGCCATGAAGCGGTCCACGGCGCACCGGAAATACATCGTCAATGTCTCGGCCATGGAGGGGCAGTTCTCCCGCGCCTACAAGGGACCGGGGCACCCGCACACCAACATGGCCAAGGCTGCTTTGAACATGATGACCCGCACCAGTGCCCAGGAGATGCTGGACTCGGACGGCATCCTCATGACCGCCGTCGATACGGGCTGGATTACTGATGAGCGCCCGCACTATACGAAGGTCCGCCTGATGGAAGAAGGGTTCCACGCTCCCTTGGACCTGGTCGATGGTGCTGCCCGCGTGTACGACCCCATCGTCATGGGCGAAAAGGGCGAAGACCAGTACGGCGTATTCCTCAAGGACTACAAGCCCTCCCCCTGGTAAACCCCCTCGGAGTTTGTGTGCAGATAAGGCCCTTAAGAGCGCTTCTTAAGGGCCTTATCTGTACGAAAATTCTTTACGCGAGGCGGGTGATCTCCACGGACACGGCGAGTCCTGAGCCACCGCCGCCGGAGAGGATTCCCTTCAACGGAGGCACATCCCTGTAGTCACGGCCCCTGGCTACCGTCACGTGGTAGTCGCCGGCCGGCTTGTGGTTGGTGGGATCCCAGCTGCGCCATTCGCCGTCCCACCACTCCAGCCAGGCATGGGACTGACCGGCAACGGTTTCGCCTATGCCGGCCGAGGACCTGGGGTGGATGTAGCCGGAAACGTAGCGGGCGGGGATCCCGCTGCAGCGCAAGGCGCCGATGGCGAGGTGGGCCAGGTCCTGGCACACCCCTTGGCGTTGCATCCATGCTTGCTCGGCGTTGGTCGTCACGCCGGTGGTGCCCTTCATGTAGGTCATTTCTCCGGCCATCCACGCGAAGACCGCCAAGGCGGCCTCATGCGGATTCTTGCCTTCGACAATGCCGGGAACAATACCAAGGACTTCTTCGCCTGGACCGCTGAGGCGGGACTGCGGAAGCCAATCGCTGAATTCGTCCTGCACCTTGTCGGAGGACATGACATCCCACCCGACGATGTCGTCCTCGACGGCGACCCGCTCCGTGCGGTGCACTTCCACGGTCGCCGTGGCCAGCACCTCAAGGCTCTCGTGGGGCATCTGCATGTCGAAAGCAGTGACACGGGTTCCCCAATAATCCCGGTAGGTGCTGACGGAAGCCTGGTTGGGCGAGACTTTCAGCGAGGACTCCAGCACTACCTGCTGCCCATCAGTGAGCGGGGTCATCCGGGCTTCGTTATAGGACAACGTCACGCGGCGGTTGTACTTGTAGGCCGTCTTGTGGACGATGCTCAGCCGGGTCATGAAACTTCTCCCACCCAGGCGTGTTCATCAGCCTGATTGAAGTACTTACGGGAAATGGCATCCGATGCCTGCGTTACCGCCTTCTGCACACGTTCCATGTGCTCAGGCAGTTCGGACATGAGGTCATCGGTGCGGTGGAACTCTAGGAACGTCCGGGCCTGTCCAACGATCCGGCGGGCATCGTTGATAAAGCCAACGCGCTGGGCCGAGGGATCGAGCTTGGCCAAGCACTCATCGGCGTCGCGCAGGGCGTACACGATGGAGCGCGGGAAGAGACGGTCCAGCAGCAGGAATTCGGCAGCGTGCTGGTCACCGAAAGCTGCACGCCGGGTACGGATGAAGGACTCGTAGGCGCCAGCGCACCGCAGCATGTTCACCCAGGACATTCCAGCGGACTGGACATCACGGGTGGACAGCATCCGGGCGGTCATGTCAGCACGCTCCAACGAGCGTCCCAGGACCATGAACAGCCAGCTCTCATCGTGGCTGACAGTGGTGTCCGCAAGGCCACGCACCATCGCTGTCCGTTCCAGTACCCAGTTGCAGAAGCGGTACGTGCCCACTACGTCCTTGCGGTGCTGGTTCAAGCCGTAGTAGGTGGTGTTCAGGCTTTCCCACAACGACTGGGACACCGTCTCCCTGGCGCGCCTGGCGTTCTCACGGGCGGCCCCGAGGGAGCCGGCAATGGAGGAAGCGCTCTGTTTGTCGTAGGCCAAAGCATGAAGAAGTTCGGGCAGGCCGAAGTCTTCGCTCTGGGGCCGGGCGCCCATGACGGCCAAAAGTTCCCTGGCTACACTGCGCTGCTCGTCCAGGGGCAGGTGGTTCAGGCGCTCCAGGTGTACGTCCAGAATCCGGGCAGTGCCATCGGCCCGCTCTACGTAACGGCCGATCCAAAAGAGTGACTCAGCAATGCGGCTCAGCATGCGGCTGTGCCTCCTTCGCGTGGTGCATGTGGAAGTTCAAGTGGTGGTTGGAACGGGTTCACTGCTGCTGCTCCGTTTGGCGGTCGCGCCAGTTGCTTTCAACGGGCCACACGGAAACCTGTTCACGCAGGGTGACGGACTGCCGCGGGATGACCTCGGCCGGCATCTGGGGCGAGTTCGCCAGGACCCACGTGTCTTTCGAACCACCGCCCTGGCTGGAGTTCACAATCAGGGAACCCTCCTTGAGCGCCACCCGGGTGAGGCCGCCCGGGAGGACCCAAACGTCGTCGCCGTCGTTGACCGCAAAAGGCCGCAGGTCAACGTGGCGGGGCCCGAACTTGTCCCCCGAGAGCGTAGGAACCGTGGAGAGCTGCAACACGGGCTGGGCAATCCAACCCCGGGGATCGGCAATGACCCGTTTGCGCAAGGCATCCAGTTCTTCCTTTGAAGCGTCCGGCCCAATGACCAGTCCCTTGCCGCCGGAACCGTCAACAGGTTTGACCACCAGTTCCTCCAGCCGGTCCAGCACGTGCTCCCTGGCTTCCTTTTCCTCAAGCCGGAAGGTGTCCACGTTGGCGATGATGGGCTCTTCGTGAAGGTAGTAGCGGATCAAGTCAGGCACGTAACTGTACACAAGCTTGTCATCGGCAACCCCGTTGCCCACCGCGTTGGCGATGGTCACTCCCCCGGCCCGGGCAGCGTTGACAAGGCCCGGGCAGCCGAGCATCGAATCCGAGCGGAATTGCAGGGGATCCAGGAAGTCGTCGTCGATGCGCTTGTAGATGACATCCACGCGTTGCTCGCCGGCCGTGGTCCGCATGTAGACGCGGTTGCCGCGGCAGATGAGGTCCCGGCCTTCCACGAGTTCAACACCCATGAGGCCGGCCAAGAGCGTGTGTTCGAAGTAGGCGCTGTTGAAGACACCCGGGGTCAATACCACCACTGTTGGATCATCGACGCCGGCGGGTGCGGTTTTGCGCAGGGCGGACAGAAGCCGCCGGGGGTACTCCTCCACCGGCCTGATGTGCTGCTGCCCGAACGCCTCGGGCAAGCCTTTCGCCATTGCCCTGCGGTTTTCCAGAACGTAGCTGACGCCGGATGGAACGCGGACGTTGTCTTCCAGGACGCGGAACGTTCCGGCAGCGTCCCGGACGACGTCGATGCCGGAGACATGGACCCGGACGCCGCCCGATGGTTCGAATCCGTGCACAGCGCGATGGAAATGCGCGCTCGTGGTCACCAACTGCCGCGGTATCACGCCATCTGCCACCACCGCCATGCGCCCGTAGACGTCATTGAGGAACGCCTCGAGCGCTTTGACCCGCTGGGCGACTCCGCGTTCGAGCACGTCCCACTCATCGGCGGGAATGACCCTGGGGACGATGTCCAACGGAAAGGGCCGCTCCTCCCCCGCATAGTCGAAGGTGACCCCACGGTCCAGGAAGGTACGTGCCATCGAGTCGGCACGGGCGGTGACATCTGCGAGGGAAAGCTCGCGTAGGGCACCGGAGACCTGACCGTAGGATTTTCTGGCAACGTGGCCCGGGGCAAACATCTCGTCGTAGGCTCCGCTGCGGGCAGCGGCCTCGGAGTAATCCTGGAATAGGTCAGACATGGGAATCAGACAATCACCTTTTTGAGTCGAGCGCATTACGCACTGATTGTGTCGCGGTTTCCGGGTGCTCCCGGTTTCGCCTTCCGTGCCCCCATCCGGCAGGGTTGATGCATGCCCTTCAACAGACTTGCGTCCCAGCTGCCACGGCTGGGGCCAGGGTTGGTCCTGAGCCTGGCCGCGACCGGCCTTGCCTTCGCCATCCACGCAGTGTTGCCCGCGATTCCGGCCATGACGCTCGCTGTTGCCTTGGGTTTGCTCTCAGCCAATATACCGGGCACTGCGGTGGTGGTTGCGGGGCGCGCCCGGCCGGGCCTGGACTTCGCGGGGAAGCACCTCATGCGCGCGGGCATTGTGCTGTTGGGCCTCAAAGTCAGTCTGTGGGACGTGCTCGGACTTGGTTGGCTGTCCCTGCTGCTGATAGCCGGCGTCGTCCTGGTCAGTTTTGCCGGTACCTATGGGCTGGCGCGATTGCTGCGTTTGCCCGGCGAAGCGTCCTTGCTGATTGCCACCGGCTTCTCCATCTGTGGCGCTTCGGCCATCGGTGCCATGGCTGCCGTGCGCCGGATCCGGCACCAGGACACGGTGCTGCCGGTTGCCCTTGTGACCCTTTGCGGGACCCTGGCCATTGGCGTGCTGCCGCTGCTGATGCAGCCGCTGAACCTTAATCCGGCCCAATTCGGGGCGTGGACGGGTGCTTCCGTTCACGACGTCGGCCAAGTGGTGGCCACGGCGCAAACCGCAGGCACAGCGGCGCTGGCCATCGCCGTCGTCGTCAAGTTGACCCGTGTAGTCCTCCTGGCGCCGATTGTGGCTGCCGCCGGGTTGCACCAGCGCATTCAGCATGTGCGCGAACGCGCCAACGGTTCGTCGGACGCTGACGACGTCGATGCCAGGTTCCCGCCGATCGTGCCGCTTTTCGTGGTCGGTTTCATCGCCATGGTGGCCTTCCGCTCCACCGGATGGGCGACGCCGGAACTACTTGAAGCTGCTGCCGTCGCCCAGGACATTGTGCTGGCCTCCGCGTTGTTCGGTCTGGGCTCTGCGGTGCGGGTCAGGACCCTGATCCATACTGGTGGGCGGGCCGCGTTGGTGGCGCTGGGGTCCTGGCTGATCATCGCTTCCCTGGGGCTGGGGGCGGCGTGGATCATGATTAGATAGCTGTGTGTCGAATCACAATTTGTCGCGCGAAGAAGCCGCTACCCGCTCAGCCCTGATCACAACCCACAGCTACGACGTCACCCTTGATGTCCGCGACGCGGCAGATCCCGCAGCCGCCGGATATCCGAGCACCAGCACCGTCACTTTTTCAGCCCAGCCAGGCTCTGCCACATTCCTTGACTTCATCAATGGCGGCGTGGACTCCGTGGTGTTGAACGGGCGGGCACTGGACACCGGCAAGGTGGTGGACCGGGACAGGATCATCCTGGAAGACCTCGACGCCGAGAACACCGTTACCGTCGCTGGAACTGCCCTCTACAGCCGCTCCGGCGAGGGGATGCACCGTTTCGTGGATCCCGCCGACGGCCAGTGCTACCTGTACACGCAGTACGAACCCGCAGACTGCCGCCGCGTCTTTGCCAACTTTGAACAACCGGACCTCAAAGCCGAATTCACCTTCCACGTCATCGCCCCTGCCGGCTGGGAAGTCGCCTCGAACGGACCAGAGACCGCGCGTACTTCGGTCCCGGGCGCGGAGGCCGTAGCGCGGTGGGACTTTGCCACCACCAAGCGCATGTCCACCTACATCACGACTGTGTTGGCCGGGCCGTACTTCAAGGCGACCGACCACTGGGGTGCAACGCTCGACGACGGCACCCGCCTTGAGGTTCCGCTGGCACTTTTCTGCCGGGCCTCCTTGACGGCGTCTTTCGACGCCGACGAACTGTTCCGGCTCACCAAGCGCGGTTTGGCCTTCTTCAACGAACTCTTCGATTACCCCTACCCCTGGGGCAAGTACGATCAGGCATTCGTGCCTGAATACAACCTCGGCGCCATGGAGAACCCCGGACTGGTGACCTTCACCGAGAAGTATGTGTATGCCTCCCGTGCGACTGATGCCCAATACCAGGCGCGGGCCAACACCCTCATGCATGAAATGGCGCACATGTGGTTCGGGGACCTCGTGACCATGGCGTGGTGGGACGACCTGTGGCTCAAGGAATCCTTTGCCGACTTCATGGGAACGCTGGGCGTGGACCGGGCCACAGACTGGGACACCGCCTGGGTGAACTTCGCCAGCAAACGCAAGGCCTGGGCCTATGTCCAGGACCAACTCCCCACGACACACCCGATCGTGGCAGACATCCCGGACCTGGAAGCGGCAAAGCAGAACTTCGACGGGATCACCTATGCCAAGGGCGCGTCAGTCCTTAAGCAGTTGGTGGCCTACGTTGGCTTCGACGCCTTCATTGCCGGCTCCCGTGAGTATTTCAAGGAGCACGAATTCGGCAATACCTCGCTGCAGGATCTCCTTAAGGCGCTCAGTGCCGCCTCGGGGCGGAACCTCGGTGATTGGGCCCGCCAATGGCTGCAGACCTCCGGTATCTCCACGGTCGCAGCGGACATCGCGGACGACGACGGAGTGATGGGCGCGGTGTTGCTGCAGCAGGATGCCATCGACCCCATTACCGGCCATCAGGAACTCCGGCCACATCGCCTCCGCCTTGGCCTGTACGACGCCGACCAGACCGGCGCCCTTGTCCGGACGGAAAGCGTAGAGGTGGACATCTCCGGACCCAGCACCCTGGTAGCTGAGCTTGCGGGCAAGAAAAGGCCGGCCCTGTTGCTGGTCAATGACGATGATCTGAGCTACGCCAAAGTGCGGCTCGATCCAGCCTCCGAGCACACCGTCAGAACCTCCTTGGACAAGGTACAGGATCCCATGGCCCGGGCCCTGTGCTGGACTGCCCTCTGGGACTCGGCCCGGGATGCCGTAACACGTGCGGCACGGTACGTGAACGCCGTCGAACAGTTCGCACCGGCAGAATCGGGCATTGGCGTCCTCCTCAATGTCCTTGGGAACGCCTCGAGCGCCATCGAGCGCTTTGTACCCCCGGCGGTGCGGGCTGCTGTACGGAAGGATTTCCTCGCCGTCGCAGCCCACCAGCTGCGTGCATCGGTACCTGGCTCGGACCACCAGCTGGCCTGGGCACGGACCCTCGCGGATGTGTCCCGTCATGGCGACGGTGAGCTCCCGCTGCTGCGGCAGATTCTGGACGGCTCCACTGTTGTTGAGGGTTTGGTTGTCGATGCTGAACTCCGGTGGAGCCTGTGGCAGGCCCTGGCTGCGCACGCACAGGCGACACAGGCGGAATTGGATCATGAACTCGAAACGGACAGGACGGCTTCCGGAAAGGAAGGGCACGCCCTGGCCTCGGCTGCACGCCCGGACCCCGCAGTGAAGGAGGCCGCCTGGGATGCGGCCGTCAACGGCAGTGGCCTGTCCAATGAAATCCTGAGCGCTACGATTGCGGGCTTCTCCATTGCCCCCGCCTACATGACGGCACCGTACGTTGAACCGTACTTCGAGTGCCTGGAAGGTGTATGGGCCGGGCGCAGCATTGAAATTGCCGGCCGGATTGTCAGGGGCCTCTTCCCGGCAGCCCAGGATCTCGCATCGGGCGTGGACCCGGCGGATCATCCGGTGCTGGTCAGAACGGACGAGTGGCTGCGGACCCATGCCGACGCGCCAGGTGCTTTGCGGCGGATCATCATCGAGCAGCGGAGCCATCTCTTACGGTCGCTGACGGCCCAGGCTGCCACGGACTAGGGCACGCGGTTCAACCACTCATCGGTGCCGAACTTGGAGTCCACGCGTTTCCTGGCTTCCCCGAGTTCTGCTTCGGTGAGCTTGGATTCGACCGCACCGTAGCGCTCGGTAAATACTGCCTGCATGGCTTGGATGATCGCGGCCCGGGCCATGCCGGTTTGGCGTCGCAGCGGATCCACGCGCTTCTTGGCACTGCGCGTGCCCTTGTCCGACAGCTTCTCCTTGCCGATGCGCAGCACCTCCACCATTTTGTCGGCGTCGATGTCATAGCTCATGGTTACGTGGTGGAGCATGCCGCCGTTGGCAAGCCGCTTCTGGGCGGCTCCGCCGATCTTTCCCTGGTCCGTGGCGATGTCGTTGAGGGGCACGTAGAAGGCCGTGATTCCCAGCTTTTCCAAGGCGGCCATGACCCATGCATCAAGGAAGGCATAGGAGTCTGCGAAGCTGATGCCGTCCACAAGCGTCTGCGGCACATACAAGGAGTACGTGATGCAGTTGCCGGCCTCCATGAACATGGCCCCGCCGCCACTGATCCGTCGGACCACCGTGATGCCGTGGCGGGCGACGCCCGCAGGATCCACTTCATTCTTCACCGACTGGAAACTGCCGATGACCACGGAAGGTTCTTCCCAGTCCCAGAACCGCAGGGTGGGATTGCGAAGCCCCGCGCCCACCTCCTCTGTCAGGACTTCGTCCAGTGCGACGTTCACCTGCGTTGGAAGGATTGACGGCGGAATAACGTCCCACTGGTGGTCGGCCCAGCTGGTGGCTTTGGACAGTGCACGTCGCACGGTGATGGCTACTGCTTCCGCGGAGAAGCCGAACAGCGTGGCTCCCTCTGGCAGGCCGGCAGTGACGGCCGCGGCAATTTCGGCTGCCGTGGACGCCTCGGGAAGCCCGGTCAGGGCATTGTTGATGCCCTGGAGCGCTTCATCCGGCTCCAGGAAGAAGTCCCCGCTCAGTGAGACGTCAGTGAACCTTCCCTCCCGGACCTCCAGGTCCACCACCACGAGTTTTCCGCCGGGTACCTTGTATTCACCATGAAGGCGGGCGCCGGCGTCGTTATTGTCTTCTGCGGGTCCGGGAAGGGAAGTCATGCTTCCCATCTTGCCGGAAAACGCAAAGGCCCGCATTGCCGGAAAATCCAGCAATGCGGGCCGTTGAAAGCCTTGGGGTGAAGTGGTTACTTCTTGCCGCCGAAGCCCTTGAAGCGGGCGTTGAAGCGCTCGACGCGGCCAGCGGAGTCCATGATGCGCTGCTTGCCCGTGTAGAACGGGTGGGACTCCGAGGAGATTTCGACGTCGATAACCGGGTAGGTGTTTCCGTCTTCCCACTCGATGGTCTTCGAGGAAGACACGGTGGACTTGGTCAGGAACTTCGTACCGGAAGCGAGGTCGTTGAAGACAACAGCTTCGTACTTCGGGTGGATATCAGACTTCATAATGGGACCTTTTGTTCGCGCAACTGGATTTTGCCAGCTGCCAGGTATGAATGGAGGTGGACCGTGGTCTGTAATGCAAAGATTCCAGCTTCCGGGCCAACAACCAATCATAGCCGAAACGGGCACGGCCTACGAACCGGCTCAATCCCGCGGACGAAGTTCCCAGAAGGCGACGGCGGAGGCAGCGGCCACATTGAGCGAATCGACACCTGCCCTCATGGGGATTTTGACAGCGACGTCGACGACGGCCAGCGTCTCGGGACTCATCCCGGCGCCTTCTGTTCCCAGCACCAGTGCCAGTTTTGGAAGCTGCCTGGCCGCGAGATCGTCCAGGTCCACCGCATCATCGGTCAGTTCCATGGCTGCCACGGAGAAACCCTGGTCCCTCAGCCGGGCCAGGTCACCGGGCCAGCTCTCCAGACGCGCCCACGGTACCTGGAAAACAGTGCCCATGCTGACACGGACACTTCTCCGGTACAAAGGGTCGCCGCAGCGCGGCGAGACCAGCACGGCATCCACCCCCAGGGCAGCGGCTGAACGGAAAATGGCTCCGACATTGGTGTGGTCCACGATGTCTTCAAGGACGGCGACCCGCTGTGCTGTGGCCAGGAGTTCCTCCAGCGGCACCGGGGCCGGCCGGTGCATTGCGGCCATGGCACCGCGGTGAAGGTGGAAGCCCGTGATCTCCTCCAGCAATGAGGCCTTGCCAATGAAAACCGGCACGTCCGGGTAGGCCTTGAAGACATCGTCGAGGTCCTCCAGCCACTTCTCGGCCAGAAAGAACGAGCGTGGCTGGTGCCCCGCGGCCAAGGCCCGGCGAAGCACCCTGGAGGACTCTGCGATGTACATGCCTTCCCGGGGTTCGCGAAGCTTTCGCAGGTGCACATCAGTGAGCGTGGTGTAGTCGCTCACCCGCGGATCATCAGCGGATTCGAGGTAGTGGAAGGTCACCGGGAGACTATTTCAGGAGGTTGGCGATCATGAAGCCAAGAGCCACGATGCCGAGCGTGAAGATAACGCCGCGCAGCACCTTGGGTGACAGCTTCCGGCCCACCTTTGAACCGACCAGCCCACCGATGGTGGAGCTGACGGCGATGAGCAGAACAACCCACCAGTTGATTCTGTCGAAGGCGAAGATGAGATAGGACACAGCCGCCACCATGTTCACCGTCAGGGTGAGGATGTTCTTCATGGCGTTGGCATTTTGCATGGTGCCTGAGAGGAACACGCCGAGGATTCCCACCAGGAGGATTCCTTGGGCGGCGACAAAGTATCCGCCGTACACCCCGGCAAGGTAGATCAGGACCACCAAGAGGATGCCATGGCTCTTGTCCTTGATGGCATGCTCGGGGTTCTGTTCCCTGTCGCGGATCCATGCCTGGAGCTTGGGCTGGAACAGTACCATGAGCAGCGCGGCGACCAGCAGGACAGGTGCTACGTAGCCAAAGACTTTTTCCGGGAGGTGGAGCAGCAGCCATGCTCCCGTGATGCCGCCCAACAGCGACGCCGGCATCAGCTTGAGCAGTTGCCTGCCGCGGCCGGCCAGTTCGCGGCGGTAGCCCCAGGCGCCAGCGGCCGTACCGGCAACAAGGCCCATGGCGTTGCTCATGGAAGCAACGACAGGCACGACGCCCAAGGCGATCAATACGGGGAAGGTCACCAAAGTGCCGGAGCCGACTACCGCATTGATGGTGCCGGCCCACAGGCCGGCAAAAAAGACCAGGATGCTGCTAAGAATCTCCATTTTGAACAGGGACCGCCCTAGCGGCGCGCCGTGGCGGTGTAGCGCCCGGCATTTTCGGAAACGTCCAGGGCCAGGCCGAAGGTGTTGCCCAGGTGCTCGTCGGTCAGGACTTCCTTGATGGGTCCGGCAGCAACCACGCCTCCTTCGCGCAACAGCATTGCGTGGGTGAATCCCGGGGGCACCTCTTCAAGATGGTGGGTTACCAGGACCATGGCCGGCGCGTCGGGGTCGCTGGCGAGTTCGCCCAGTTTATGGACCAATTCCTCACGTCCTCCCAGGTCCAGGCCTGCGGCTGGCTCATCCAGCAGCAGCAGCTCGGGGTCGGTCATGAGGGCACGTGCGATCTGAACGCGCTTGCGCTCCCCCTCTGAAAGGGTGGCGAAAGTCCGGTTGAGGAGGGGGCCCATCCCCCAGTCGTTCAGGAGGCCAAAGGCGCGGCGCTCGTCGTCGCGTTCGTACCCTTCCCGCCAACGGCCGGTGACGCCGTACGCTGCCGTGACCACTACGTTCAGGACGTTCTCGTGCTCAGGGATCTGCGTGGCCAATGCGGCCGAGGAGAGGCCGATCCGGGGCCGGAGTTCAAAAACGTCGACCCGCCCCAGCGTCTCATCGAGAATGCCAGCCTTGCCGCTGCTGGGGTGCAGGCGTGCGGCAGCGATCTGGAGAAGGGTTGTCTTGCCCGCGCCGTTCGGGCCCAGGATGACCCATCGTTCTCCTTCGTTGACCTGCCAGTCAACCTTGTCCAGCAGGGTCTTTTTGCCTCGGACAACGCTGACGGAAGCCAAATCCAGAACATCACTCATAGCAGTAGACACTAGGACAAAAGTGAACATGACTGATAACCGGCACTTTCCGCTGGTTTATCAGGCGAAACAGATTCGGGGGGAAGGGGGCCGATCGATAGGATTGAGGCCATGACTTCGAACTTGGCTGCGGTCAGCTATGGCGTGAATTTGTCCCCTGAATCGCTGGAAAGCGTGCGGAAGGTACTGGCCGACGCAGGCGCGGAAGTGTCAGCGGAATCACACGCCGGCGACGGGCGTTTCGGCGTCCACACCGCCGTTGTGCACGTACCGCGCGCTTCAGCGGAGACTTTGTCCGACCTTCGACGCCGGGTGGCTGGGTCAGCATTGACCGGCACCGATACTGCCCTGGTCCCTGCAGAGCTCCGGCAGGCGAAGCGGAAGCTTCTCATCATGGACGTGGACTCAACACTCATCCAGCAGGAAGTCATCGAGTTGCTGGCCGCCTATGCAGGTAAACGGGAAGAGGTTGCGGCAGTCACCGAGGCTGCCATGCGTGGCGAGCTCGATTTTGCGCAGAGCCTGCATGCCCGTGTCGCCGTACTGGCGGGCCTGCCGGCCGACGTCGTGGATTCGGTGCGCGAGGAAGTGCGCCTCAGCCTGGGCGCGGCAGAACTCGTGGCCGCGTTCAAGACGGCCGGTCACGTAGTGGCGGTCGTTTCCGGCGGATTCAACCAGATCCTGGGCCCTATTGCCGAGGAGCTGGGTTTGGACTACTGGATTGCCAATGAGCTTGAAATCATCGACGGCGCCCTGACAGGCAAAGTCCTGGGGGCTGTGATCGACCGGGCGGCCAAGGAGAAGTACCTGCGCCAATGGGCTGCTGCCGAGGGGATCGAGCTGGGGCATACCATCGCGGTCGGTGACGGCGCGAATGACCTCGACATGCTGGGGGCCGCCGGCATCGGCGTGGCGTTCAACGCCAAACCAGCAGTTCGCGCAGTGGCTGATGCTGCGATCAACATGCCCTACCTCGATGCAGTGCGGCACATAGCCAACGTCTGATTCCAGAGCCTCATTAAGCTGAGGTCCACGCCGGCCGCGCACTGCGAAACACTTATTGTGAATTCGTGACGCGAAAATTGAATCAATTTATTTGATTGTTATCAGCGTGGACCGTTGCCCACAACAATTCCGGTATTTCGGAACTGGAATGGTGTTTAATCCTGATCTGCACATATTCTTGGGGTTGTACGGCGAGGTAGCCTGCGACCAGGCATAAGGGAAGTGCAGAGTTCGAAAGTGAAGCATTCACAGCGAACGTGGAAATGGTGGAGAGTCCGCGAGGCCATGAAGTCCGCGGAGCCACGTATTTACTCGAAGGACGAAGGTCTCACGACCTTCCCCGAACTCTTTTCCAGCCACTCCGGGTTTTTCTTCGAAGACATTACTGAACAGGAAGAAAGCAACATGAGCACGCTTGATGAAGCTGTAAAGCAACTGCTGTCCATTGAAGGTGCCACTGGGGCCGCAGTGGTCGATTACTCCAGTGGCATGGCCCTCGCGCAAGGTGGAAGTCCTGGCTTTGATCTCGGTGTGGCCGCTGCCGGCAACTCAAACGTAGTCAGTGCAAAGCTGCGCACTATGGCTGACCTCGGCCTGGACAGCAACATAGAGGACATCCTCATCACCTTGGACGGGCAATACCACCTGATCAACGTCCTGAACTCGGGCGGATCCAAGGGGCTGTTCGTGTACTTGGTACTGGACCGTACCTACGCGAACCTGGCACTGGCCCGTCACAAGCTCAACAACCTTGCAAAGGGAATCACTATCTGAATCCGCTTAAATGACCAGGGACGGCCGCTGACCAGGTGGCCGTCCCTTTTTGCGGAACCTTCGAGGTTGTCAGCTCTTTGCCCTGCGGGCCGCACTGTTCCCCTGCACCGCCGCGCTGCCCAACATGTGATAAACCAGAACGTCCTCGTTGGTGTTGGAATTGGCCTCGATGGTCACAAGTTCACCATCGCGGACCACGCCGATCCGATGACACCAACTGACCAGTTCTGTGAGGTCCGAGGACAGCAGAATGATCGCGACCCCGGTTTGCCTCAGTTCATCCAGCATCTGGTAGACGACATCTTTCGCCCCTACATCGATGCCGCGGCTGGGGTGGCTCATGATCAGCACGTCGCAGCCGGAAGTCATCCATTTGGCCAGTGAGACCTTCTGCCGGTCTCCCCCGGACAGAGTGGTGAGCGTGCCATGGATATTCGTTGTATTGATCCGCATTCGTCGTACCAAATCAATGACGCCCCGGAGCCCTGAGATCTCGTCCTTGAGGTCCTCGTCGTCAGCGTGGACCCGCAGACCTTGAGCGATACTGGTGTCTTCACCGACATTGCCGGCATCCTCGGAAAGGTAACCAATTCTCAGCCGCAGTGCATCCTCCGGGCCTTGGATGCGCACCGGCCGGCCGTGCAGAAAAAGCTGCCCCGAGGTACCCTGCCGTATTCCGACGATGGATTCCAGCACCTGGTGGACGCCCGATTGGTGAGTTCCCAGCAGTCCGAAAATTTCACCTTTGGCGACGTTGAACGAGACGTTCCGGACAGCGTCACCGACGCTGAGGTCCACAACCCGCAGGGCCTCGTCGCTGCCGGCGAGCTCTGTCGGGCGGCTGCTGCCTGCGGGCTTCTGCTGGAGAAGCAGGAAGGCCAGCTCCTCAGGGTTGGTTTCGCTGGCTTCGACGATGGTGTGGACTTTACCGTCCCGCAGTACGGCAATACGGTGTGCAATGGATCGGACTTCGTCAAGGCGGTGGGTGATATAGATGATCGCCCGTCCCTGGTCGATGAGCATCCTCAATACCTGGTGCAAGGTAGCGACGTCATGATCGGGAAGGGACGCTGCCACTTCATCCATGATGACCAGCTGGGCTTCCTCGGCCACCATCCTGAGGACTTCGACCAGGGCCTGCTCTGCCCGGATGAGCGAGCCAACCAGCGCGTCCGGGTCAAGGGCTATCTTGACGTCGTTGATGAGTTTCAATGCCGGACCCCTAAGATCCGCATGGGACTTATCGGCCTGAAACGTACCCCTGTACATTGCCTTGGCCACCGTCATTTGCGGGTCGAGGCGGAAGTTCTGGGGAATGATTCCCACGCCACACGCTTGTGCTTCATCCCGGGAATCGGGTCCGTATTTCTCTCCCGCCAAGGTGAGCAGCCCGGTGTCGTGACGGAGGGACCCCGATAAAACGTCCATCAGGGTGGACTTTCCGGCACCATTAGTGCCTATCAATCCAAGAATCTCGCCCCTATGTATCGAGAGATCGACGCCTTTGAGGATGCGTCGATGATCATACGAAGCGTGAATACCATCAGCATGCAACAGCAGGTCCAAGGAAGCTCCTAGGTGACTTTTCGGATTCTGTGCCGAGTCAACCAGATCAATTGGCGTATTGCAAAAAGAAAGAGTAAAACCCATATGGGCAATTCGTGACGCGAAAATTAGAGGAATTTATCACATCGTAATCTTGAAGTAGCTGGCTGGTGTTTAAACACCGAAGGCCCGGGACAACGTCCCGGGCCTTCGGCCACTGCGGTGGAAGCTACTCAGCGCTCTTCGTGAAGTAATCAGAGCCACCGACATACTCTGTATGGCCCGTCTCGACGTCTGCGGTCACCATTTTGGCAACCTCGGCGGCAAATTCTTCCACCGAGTACAACTTGCCGGCTTCGGCTCGGCGCGCCTCGATGGCGCCCGGGTTCGATCGGTCAAGAAGGGTGGCCGTCACAGTCCCTTCGATCATGTCGCCGGAAACGACCACCAGCGAGATGCCCTTTTCCGCAAGGCTGGGCACCAGTGCACGCAGGGCGTCCTCCCCCGCGCGCTTGCTCTTGGCTACGGGCTCGTACTCAGGCATCGTGGGGACTGTCTCCACGAAATGTGCTTGGTGGCTGGTCACAAAGACCACGCGCGAACCTTCAGGCATCAAGGGCACGGCAGCGTTGAGCATGTTGATCTGGGCGTCGCGGTTCAACTTGAGCGCGTACCCCTCCTCCATGCCGGTTTCCATGCCGCCCGAGGCATTGAGCACCAGGACATCGAGGGAACCGAACTGCTCCATGGCCGTGCTGGCCAAGGCGTGTACGCCTTCGTCAGTGGTGAGGTCGGCGCCGACGGCTGCGGCGCGGCCGCCGGCGGCCTGGATTTCAGCCACAACCTTGTTGGCGCGCGGCGCCTTCTGGCGGTAATTGACGACGACGGCGGCACCCTCGCCAGCGAGGATCTTGGCAACTTCAGCGCCGATTCCGCGGGAAGACCCAGTGACGATTGCGGTCTTGTTATCCAGCGTTCCCATTCGTGCTCCTTTTGTTCAGTTCATCCAAATTCCGAGGGATCGGATTCCATCATGCCAGCGGCAGCCACGAAATCCTTTGTTGACCCCGGACAATTACTACGGTCCCGGGTAGTGGGTCAGTGGCCCATGCCGAGGCCGCCATCGACAGGAATGACCGCACCGGAGATGTAGGCGGCTTCGTCACTGGCTACCCAGCGCACCACGTCGGCTACCTCCGAGGCCTCAGCAAAACGCCCCGCGGGAACGTTGGCGAGGTAGGACTTCTGGGTCTCTTCGGGCAGTTCGGCGGTCATGTCGGTGTTGATGAACCCGGGCGCCACCACATTGGCGGTGATTCCCCGGCTGCCCAGCTCACGCGTCAGCGACCGTGCGATGCCCACCATGCCGGCCTTTGACGCGGAGTAGTTGATTTGGCCTGGTGCCCCGTAAAGGCCGGAGACGGAAGAGATGAGGACCACGCGACCCTTGCGAAGCCTGATCATTCCCTTGGAAGCGCGCTTGATCACACGGAACGCCCCGGTCAGGTTGGTGTCCAGTACCGAGGTGAAATCGTCCTCGCTCATCCGCAACAGCAGCGTGTCTTTGGTGATGCCTGCATTGGCCACGAGTACCTCGACCGGGCCGTGTGCCTCTTCAACTGTCTTGAAGGCTGCATCAATCGAAGCCTCGTCCGTGACGTCTGCCTTGACCCCCAGGATTCCTTCAGGCAGCTCTGTTTCACTGCGATAGGTAACAGCTACCTTGTCGCCGTTGGCAAGGAAGGACTCGGCAATGGCCAGTCCGATGCCGCGGTTGCCGCCAGTAATCAGGACGCTGCGACCGGTGGATACTGCTTCAGACATACTTTCGCTCCAGGTTCTGCGGTCATCGAAGGCCGCTGTGAAGTGGGATTTTCCTGTTCCGATCTTATCCGTCGGCTGAAGCGACGCGCGGGTAACCAGCCAGCTGCGCGGGTTTGGGCGGTCAGGACGTTGGTGAGAGAATTGGAAGAGGCCTTTGGAGCGTGATGATTCAGCTGTGACACGAGAGAACAGTCCCCTGCAGCGGGTGCCCGGGGAACCGGACGCTGTTTCCAGCGACCCCGAAGTCCACAGCATCACCGACGCAGCTGCTGCCCACTCCGAGGATATGCGCGAGCGGATGATCAAGTACGCCGTCGCCATGGGCATCCGCATGGTCTGCATCATCCTGATTTTCGTGGTGGATGGCTGGTTCAAAATCATCGCCATCGCAGGCGCTGTCTTCCTGCCATGGTTCGCCGTGGTCATTGCCAACGGCAACGACAAAGCCGAGGCGCCCAGCGACTCCCTCCTCGATTACGTTGCGGTTCCCGAAATCGAACGTTCGGATGAGCCCGCGGATGACCCGGAGAATGGGGCGCCAACGGTGCTTCAGGGCGAGCTGGTCGATGACGCGCCTGCCGACGGCGGAGCGGAACCAGACACGGAAAAACATGCAGGACAGGCCGGGCAACCCGGCGACGAACGGGCGGCTTCATGAATATCTTCAACCTTGGCGGCGCAGGCTTGGCCGACCAGGAATCGGCGCGCGCCACGGGAACGGCCATGTGCTCCCGGAAAGGGTGCCGCCAGGATGCCCAGTGGCAACTCCTGTGGAACAATCCGCGCATCCACACCCCTGAGCGGCGCAAGGTGTGGCTTTCCTGCGGGGACCACCGGGAATGGCTTGAAGAGTATCTGCAGACCCGTGGGCTTTGGAAAGAGACCGTCCCTTTCGCGGACGGTTCAACAGTGAACGAGGCTCACTGAATGTATCGGTTCCTTTTCTCCAGCAAATGGCTGGGGTACTTCGTTTTGGCCGTGATCTTCGCAACAGCGTGCGTGTTCCTTGGCCGCTGGCAGATGGACCGGCGGGCGGAGACATTGGCCGAAATCAACCGGGTTGTCACCAACTATTCGGCAACACCGGTCCCCTATGCCGAGATCAAGGACCAGTTCGGTTCGCTCGATCCCGAGCGGGAGTGGACCCAGGTTCAGCTGCGGGGCTCCTACGACACCGAAGGGCAGCGGGTAGTCCGTAACCGTCCGTTGAACGGCCAGCCAGGTTACGACGTCGTGGTTCCCTTCCGCCTGACTACCGGCGAAGCAGTAGTCATCGATCGCGGCTGGCTGCCGATCGGCAACAACACTCCTGGCCGTCCCGACGTCGTCCCCGCGCCTCCCGTAGGTGAGGTCACCGTGATTGCCCGCTTGAAACCGGCCGAACCAAAGTTGGACCGTGGAGCGGTGGAGGGCCAGCTCGCCTCCATCGACCTGGCAAGCTTTGCCACGGAACTCCCGTATCCCATCGCCACCGGCGCCTATGGGCAGCTCGCCAGTGAAGACCCCGCCGTGCAGCCCATGCCCACCCCGTTCCCCAAACCGGCCACCGAGGAGGGAACCCACCTGTCGTACTCCCTGCAGTGGTTCGCATTCGGGGTGTTGATGTTTATCGGGTTCGGCTACGCCGCGCGTCAGCAGGCGCGCAACGCTGCCATCGATGCCGAGGACGAAGAAGACGAGCAGATCGTGGCCGCCGGAGCGGTAGCGCGCAAGCGTGCTCCAGCACCCCGGAAGGGCAAACGGCCAACATCGGAGGAAGAGGAAGACGCCATCCTGGATGCCCAAGGCTACTGAGAACATTCCGGCTCCTGTCCTGAACGTCAAGTCGGCGTTGACCACAGCAGGCGTTGACGACACTGTCCGGATCTTTGAGACGCAAGTGCCCACCGCGGCAGCAGCTGCGACGGTCCTGGGATGCGACGTCGCCGCTATTACCAACAGCCTGATCTTCGAACTCGACGGCGGGCCGCTGCTCATCCTCGCCAGCGGCGCGGCCAAAGTGGACACGGCCCTCGTGGCGGCCCAGTTGGGGACGGCAAAGATCCGCCGGGCCACGCCGGATTTCGTCTTGCAGCATACAGGCCAGGAGGTGGGCGGAGTTGCGCCCGTGGGCCATCCAGCGCCGATAAGGACTATCCTGGACGCCTCGCTTCGGGAACACCCAGTGCTCTGGGCAGGCGCCGGAGACCACCACTCGATGTTCTCGATCACCTACCGGGATTTGGCCCGGATTACCGGCGCGGAAGAACTCCGCGTCCGGTAACCCGTAGCTGGGCTTAGGCCAGCGTGATGAGGTCCAGGTAATCCTCGTTCCAGTGGTCCTCGACGCCATCCGGAAGGAGCACGACGCGCTCCGGGTTCAACGCTGACACAGCACCCTCGTCGTGGCTGACCATGACGACAGCGCCGGTGTAGTTCTTGAGCGCGCCAAGAATTTCTGCGCGGCTGGCCGGGTCAAGGTTGTTGGTTGGCTCGTCCAGGAGCAGCACGTTGGCGCTGGATGCCACGATGGTGGCAAGCGCCAAACGCGTCTTTTCACCGCCGGAGAGCACTCCTGCGGGCTTGTCGACGTCGTCTCCCGAGAACAGGAACGACCCCAGGATGCCCCGCACTTCGGCGTCCTTCATGTCCGGTGCCGAGGACCGCATGTTTTCCAGTACGGTGCGTTCGTGATCCAGCGTTTCGTGCTCCTGGGCGTAGTAGCCCACTTTGAGACCGTGACCTGGGATGATGTCGCCGGTATCGGGTTTGTCTACCCCGGCCAGCATGCGCAGCAGGGTGGTCTTGCCCGCACCGTTGAGTCCCAGGATGACCACCTTGGAACCACGGTCGATGGCAAGGTCCACGTCCGTGAAGATTTCGAGGGAACCGTAGGATTTGCTCAGGCCCTCGGCGGTGAGCGGCGTCTTGCCGCAAGGCGAAGGATCCGGGAAGCGCAGCGCCGCCACGCGATCGTTCTCACGAACTGCCTCGAGTCCGCCAAGCAGCCGCTCGGCGCGTTTGGCCATGTTTTGTGCCGCAACAGCCTTGGTGGCTTTGGCTCGCATCTTGTTGGCCTGGTCGATCAGGACCTGTGCCTTCTTCTCGGCGTTGGCCCGCTCACGCTTGCGGGCGCGTTCGTCGGTTTCGCGCTGCTGAAGGTAACGCTTCCAGCCCATGTTGTAGTAGTCGATCTGGGCCCGGTTGGCGTCCAGGTGGTAGACCTTGTTGACGGTGGCCTCGAGCAGTTCAACGTCGTGGCTGATCACGATGAGGCCGCCCTGGTGGTCTTTCAGGAAGTCGCGAAGCCAGGTGATGGAGTCCGCGTCCAGGTGGTTGGTGGGTTCATCAAGCAGCAGGGTCTCAGCTGAGGAATACAGGATACGGGCAAGCTCGACACGACGGCGTTGACCACCGGAGAGGGTCTTCAGCGGCTGGTTGAGGATGCGCTCAGGCAGTGCGAGGTTGGAGGAGATCGCGGCTGCTTCGGCCTCGGCGGCGTACCCGCCGCCGGCCAGGAATTCGGCTTCGAGGCGATCGTAGCGGCTCATGGCTTTGCGTTGGACTGCCGCGTCCTCGCTGGCCATTTCCTGCTGTGCCTTCTTGAGTTTGCCAACAACCACATCCAGGCCCCGTGCCGAGAGGATGCGGTCCCGGGCGAGCTGCTCCATGTCCGGGGTCCTCGGATCCTGAGGCAGGTAGCCAATTTCGCCACTTCGGGTCACTTTTCCGCCAGCAGGCAAACCCTCTCCGGCCAGTACGCGGGTGAGGGTTGTCTTGCCGGCACCATTGCGACCGACAAGGCCGATCTTGTCGCCCTTGTCCACCCTGAAGTTGACTTGGTCCATGAGCAGGCGTGCGCCGGCGCGGAGTTCGAGTTCCTGGACGGTAATCAATTCGGGTGATGCCTTTCAATGGGGAACGCCTGCGGGGCCGGTGGGCCCAGTGACTGCGGCGGGGTATGGCTGTGAGAACAGCCTGTCCAAGTCTACCGGCACCCTGGACGCGGGTAGACATCCTCCTCAAGCAGCGGAAATTGTGTCAACGTCCAAAGTTCGACCGAACACCGTTGTAGGGTGGCTCCAAAATCCGCATCGCTCCGCATCCGTATTCTCGATCCCAGGGGAAACAACCACTCGTCATCGCACCACTTTGATCCGTTAGGACCTGTCATGAGCAAGACCGACCCGGCCGCCGCCGACGCCACTTCCGCGAACGTCACCGTGCGGCCCGCCGCCACACGCAAACGCTGGAACGCAACCGACCTTGGCCTCATCGCCGTTTTCGCCGCCCTCGTGGCGGCGTCGTCGATCGTTCCAGGCATTCCGGTGGGGGCTCTTGGGGTGCCAATCACCCTGGCGACCCTGACCGTCATGCTGAGCGGACTGGTTCTTGGCGCCGGTCGCGGTTTTGCCGCCGTCGGGCTTTATGTGCTCTTGGGCCTGGCAGGTTTGCCCATCTTCAGCGGCGGCCGCAGCGGGTTGGGGATCCTCGCCGGACCCTCTGCGGGATACATCATCGCTTTCCCGCTGGCGGCAGCGGCCGTCGGCTACCTTGCCGGGGTCGTGATCCGCAGGACGGTCAAGTACCGGGGACTGTGGCTCTTTGCCGCAGCCATGGCCAGCAGCATCGTAATCGTCCACGGCCTGGGCATCGTGGGCATGATGGTCAACGCGAAACTCGACTTCGGCAAGGCACTCCTGGCCGACCTGCCCTTCCTTCCAGGAGATACCCTCAAGAACGTCTTGGCGGTGGTCATCGCGTTGGCCATCCACAAGGCTTTCCCCGACGTCCTGGTGCGCCGGGTCAAGAAGAGGTCATGAAAACCATCAATTTCCGCGGAGTCTCGGTGCGTGTCGCCGTAGACTCCAGCGATATGCCCAAAACACTCCTGCAGGATGTTTCCCTGGAGCTCAAAGAGCGTCGGATTGGTGTCATTGGTGCCAATGGGTCGGGTAAGTCCACTCTTCTGCGGCTCCTGAACGGCCTGGTGGAGCCTTCTGAGGGAAACGTCGTGGTGCATGGCCGCGACACGCTCTCAGACGTGCGGCGGGTCCGGGCGAATGTTGGTTTTGTCTTCACGGATCCTTTGTCGCAACTGGTGATGCC
The DNA here is from genome assembly GCF_028736865.1 of Paenarthrobacter sp. AB444. Lineage (NCBI taxonomy): Bacteria > Bacillati > Actinomycetota > Actinomycetes > Micrococcales > Micrococcaceae > Paenarthrobacter > Paenarthrobacter sp. AB444. Next base: position 128,880 of record NZ_JAQZBY010000001.1, read on the forward strand.
GACGGGCAGGGAAGACGTTGAGCTGTCCCTGCGCCGCTCCATCAAGAACTCCACAGAACGGGCCACCCGCGCCGAAGAGGTGCTGGACCGCTTTGGCCTTCTCCGAGTGGCAGACCAGAGTATCTACGAGCTCTCTGGCGGGGAGCGCCAGCTGTTGGCGCTGGCTGCGGTACTGGCAGTCGATCCGGGGGTTCTGGTTCTCGATGAGCCCTCTACACTTCTGGATCTGCGTAACCGGGAGCTTTTGCGCCGGACCATAGCCGGACTGGAGCAGCAGGTCATCATGTCAACACATGACCTCGACTTGGCCTTGGACATGGACCGGGTCTTGGTGGTGGAAGAGGGCCGCATAGTGTTCGACGGCGGCGCGGCCGAAGGCGTCGAGCGTTACCGTGCGTTATGCGCAGCTTCCGTCGATGGGCTGCCGTTGAATGGAACGCTGCCATGAGGGGCCATGGCTTCCTGTTGGCGAACCATGTTCCAGGAAACTCCCTTCTCCACCGCGCTCCCCTCTGGCTGAAGTTCCTGGTGGTCGTGGCCTGCGGGACGGCCTCATTCCTGATTGTGGACTGGGCGGTCTCCCTTGCCGCCTTTGTGCTGATGTCCTTGCTGTTCCTTCTCAGCGGCGCAGGCATCAAGCGATTGCTGCGCACCCTTTGGACAGTGGCGCCCATACTGCTGGCCATAGGCCTCTTCCAGTGGTGGCAGCTGGGCGGTCCCACAGCGGCCCGCATCGTGCTCAACGTGCTCGTCTGTGTGGTGGCTGCATCCCTGCTGACAGTCACCACACCCGTGCAGGAACTGTTGGACGGGGTGGTTTCCCTTGCCACTCCATTCCGCCGGTTCGGCGCCGACCCGGAGCGCTTCGCCCTGACCATCGCGGTGATGCTCAGGAGCATTCCGTTTATCGCCGGGGCTTTTGCCGACGTGCGGGACTCGGCCCGCGCCCGCGGCCTGGAGAGGAATCCGCGGGCTTTGGTCCTGCCGGTGTTCATCACCACTGTGGCATACGCCAGGCAAACCGGCGACGCCTTGGCCGCACGCGGATTGGGAGAGGCGGAGGAAAGACCGTGAGGGACTACAACCGGGTGTAGCGCAGGAGGCTGGCGGTGCCCATACCTCCGGCGATACTGATCATCGCCAATGCGAGGGCAGCTGTTCCTGTCTCCTGGTACCGTGCGCGGGCCTGCGCCAATAGGCGGGTTACCAATACCGCGCCGGACGCACCGTAACCATGCCCCAGTGCCAACGCACCGCCCTCCAGATTGGCCTTTACAGGATCAACACCAACATGTTCCAAGCACGCGATGGTCTGCGAGGCGAACGCCTCATTGAACTCCACCAGGTCCAGGGCTTCGGCTGACATCCCGTGGCTGGCGAGCAGCCGTTCGGCGGCGTAGGCTGCCCCGATCCCAAGCAGTTCCGGATCAACTCCGGCGGTATCGTTGCCGAGCACTTCCAAGCCGTCCACCGCACCCAGGGTGCGTGCCCGGGCCAGGGACGTAATGACGACGGCGGAGGCCGCGTCGGCGTCGAAGCAGGAATTTGCTGCCGTGACGGTTCCCCCGGGAACGAACGCCGCCGGGAACCGGCCCATGAGGGCGGGCCGCAGCGTCGCCTTGGGGCCGTCGTCGGCAGTTACCGGCGCACGCGCGCCAGCCAGCGGGACGATCTCGTCGAAGAACTTGCCCGTTGCCGCAGCCTCGACGGCGCGCCGATGGCTGCGCAGGGCATACTCATCCTGCTGTTCGCGGGTGACGGCAAAGGTCCTGGCGACATTTTCCGCAGCGACACCCATGTCCGGGTCGCCGAACTGTTGCGGGACAAAGGTGGCCCGTGAATAGAAGTCCAGGCCGCCGTCGTCGTTCCTGTTGGCCCGGGCCGGGGCCGTGCTGATGCTTTCGACGCCGCCGGCAAGGAACACCGGATCACCGCCGGCAGCCACAAGCCTCGATGCCAAGGCGATGGCGTCCAGGCCGGAACCGCACTGACGGTCGACGGTGATTCCAGGCACGGTGACGGGCAGGCCCGCCTCAAGCGCGGCATACCTGGCGAGGTTACCGCCGCCGCCCACTGCATTGCCGATGATGACGTCGTCAATGTCCGCCGGGTCCAAACTTGTTGTTTCCAGCAGCGCCCCCAGCACAGGCGCCAGCAATTCAGGGGCGGCGAGGTGTTTGAGTTGCCCGTTGGCCCGGCAAATCGGCGTCCGGAGGGCAGCGATGATGACGGGTAGGCGGGACGGGTCGGTTTCCGACGCTGCGTTAGCCAAGGATTTGGGCCCGCGGGTCGTGGTTCTTGATCCAGTCCAGGAGCACTTTGCGGCTGACTTTTCCGCGGTCGGTCATCGGCAGCTCGGACAGCAGGTAATACTGCAGCGGCCATTTGTCCCGCGCCAAAAGGCCGTCAAGACCCGTGCGGAGCTGCGTGGCTGTCACGGCACCATAGGCAGGAACGACGCCGGCGATCACCTTTTGCCCGCGGACATCGTCAAGTGCGCCGGCGGCGACCGCAACCTCGATGCCCGGAACGGAGGCCAGGGCCAGTTCCACCTCATGGGGATACACGTTCTTCCCGGACGTGACGATCATGTCCGATCGGCGGCCAAGTATGTGGAGCACTCCGTCCTGCACGTAGCCCTGGTCCCCTACGGTGTACCAACCGTCGAGGCATCGCAAGGCCTGGCCGTCGTCGCCCCAAAGGTAGCCGTTGCTGACCATGCCGCTGCGTACGCTGATGTTGCCGTGCGATCCGTCAGGCAAGGCGTGACCGGCATCGTCAAGGATGCGCAGTTCCACGCCGGGAAACGGGCTTCCGATACCTGTGCCCCCGGCATCGAGCGGCTCACCGGCGGACAGGCGCGTCCCGGACACGAAACTCAGCTCCGACGCGCCGTAGTACTCATAGATGGCGGCATGGGGTGCCCATCGACGGGCGGCCCCCAAGGTGCGTGCGTCCAGCTTCGATCCGGCACAGATGATGCTGCGGATTCCCGAGGCATCCACGTCACCGGCCAAGCCCCTTTCGCTCAGCAGGCGGAGCATGGTGGGTGCCAGCACCAAGCGGGTGATGCCGTCATGGCTGATGGCCGCGTGTGCGTCCCCCACATCGAATGAGTCAAGGGTGTGGAAGGCGGCGCCAGCATAAAGGCACTCGGACAAGGCATAAAGATTAAGGCTTGCCGAGAGAGGCCCCGGCGCCAAGGTGTGGTCATCTGGAGAGAGTCCGAAGAACTCAATGGAAGCTTCGAACGAGACCTGCCACGAGCGCCGGGACCGGGTAAAGGCTTTTGGCACGGAGGTGGTGCCTGACGTCAGGCCAACCAGGAAGGTGCTCGAAGGATCTCCGTCGCCAAGACTGTCCCCCGCAGCAGGCCCGGAGTCGACGATACGGGAGGCAACTTCCTCGATCATGGGTGCGGGCCAGTGAGGGTCAAGGACAGCGCATCGCCGCTCCCCCGCGACTGCGGCGGCATACCGCTCAACGAAGCGAACCGAGTTGGGCTCGGCAAGTACTGTGGTGGCTCCGGTGGCACTCAAGAGCTGCGTTGCTGCGTCTCGAAGTCCGGCCCAGGTAATCCGGCTGGTGCCCACGACGACAGCGGTGTCGTGCGGGCGCTCATCAGCCCAGAGGTTGAGTTTGTCCAGGAAAGGCATCCAGCCAATTTTACGGCAGTGTCCGGCGCCCGGCAGCAAAAGTGACGTCTATTCTGGCTGTATGAGTTTCAATGATGGCGCGCAGCTTGACCCGTCCCAAGTGGAGGACCGACGTGGCAGTGGTGTGGGGAGGGGGACCAAGATCGGTGGTGGCATCGGCGGAGGCATCGTAGTGCTGCTCTTGGCCCTCTTCGGTATCAACCCCAATATCCTGGGGGACCTCGGCGGCGGAACAGCGCCTCCTGCCATCGACAGCGGCAGTGGTTCCGGAGGTGTGCAGGAATGCAAGACCGGGGCCGACGCCGACAAACGGCTCGACTGCCGGATCACCGGAACGGTCAACAGCCTGAACGCCTTCTGGCCCGATTACCTCGCCCAGTACAACGTGAAATACTCCAAGCCCGGAACTGTCATCTTCGACCAAGTAACGAGCACCGGATGCGGCCAGGCCACAACGGCTGTCGGTCCCTTCTACTGCCCTGCCGACGTCAAGGCGTACTTTGATCCGGGCTTCTTTGACGAACTGGTAACGCGCTTCGGATCCTCGGGCGGACCGCTGGCCCAGGAGTACGTTGTGGCCCATGAATTCGGACACCACATTCAAAACATTCTCGGCAATCTCGACCGCGCACAGCAGGATCCTCAAGGTCCCCAGTCCGGCGGAGTGCGAGTGGAGCTGCAGGCCGATTGCTACGCCGGCCTCTGGGTGCGCTACGCCTCCACGCAGGCCGACCCCGCAACCGGCAAGCCCTTCCTGGATCCCATCACGCAGCAGGATCTGCAGGACGCGTTGTCTGCTGCTTCCGCGGTGGGCGACGACAGGATCCAGCAGGCCGCAACCGGGCGGGTTTCGCCCGAGTCGTGGACCCATGGCTCCAGCGCGCAGCGTCAGAAATGGTTCTCACAGGGTTACAGCACCGGTGACATCAACAAGTGCGACACCTTCGGGGTTGCCACGCCATAGCTTGTCCCGCGGGATGTTGCCTAACAAACAAGGAAGGGTTCCGGGTGCAATACCCGGACCCCTTCCTTTATGCCTTTCAGCAGGCTAAGCCGTTGATCAGATGTTGAAGCCGAGGGCCCGCATCTGGTCCTTGCCGTCGTCGGTGATCCGTTCCGGACCCCATGGCGGCATCCATACCCAGTTCAGGCGCCAGTCATCGACGATGCCGTCCAAGGACTTGCCAACCTGTTCTTCCAACACGTCCGTCAGCGGGCAGGCCGCAGTGGTGAGGGTCATGTCGATCAGGAGGGCGCCGTCGTCGTCGGAGTACTTCAGGCCGTACAAAAGGCCCAAGTCCACGACGTTCACCCCAAGCTCGGGGTCGATGACGTCCTTAAGCGCTTCCTCGACGTCCTCGAGGCTGGTGCGCGCAGCGTTGATTTCGGTCATAAGGTGATCCTAACTAGGCCTGTGCGGCAGGAGCAACAGCGACGCCGGCACCTGCGGCGTAGCGGTCGTAGCCTTCTTCTTCGAGGCGCTCTGCGAGCTCGGGGCCGCCCTCTTCAACAACCTTGCCGTCGACGAAGACGTGGACGAAGTCCGGCTTGATGTAGCGGAGGATGCGGGTGTAGTGCGTGATGAGCAGGGTACCCATGTTGCCTTCGGCGTGTGCGCGGTTGACACCTTCGGAGACAATCTTGAGCGCGTCGACGTCGAGGCCGGAGTCGGTCTCGTCAAGGACAGCAAACTTGGGCTTGAAGAGCTCGAGCTGAAGGATCTCGACGCGCTTCTTCTCGCCACCGGAGAAGCCTTCGTTGACGTTGCGCTGGGCGAAGTCGGCATCGATGCGCAGCTGCTGCATGGCTGCCTTGACGTCCTTGGTCCACGTGCGCAGGGCGGGTGCCTCGCCGTCGATCGCGGTCTTGGCCGTACGCAGGAAGTTGGTCATGGTGACACCCGGAACTTCTACCGGGTACTGCATGGCCAGGAAGACGCCGGCGCGGGCACGCTCGTCGACGCTCATCTCCAGGACGTCTTCACCGTCCAGGGTGATGCTGCCGCTGGTGACCGTGTAGCGCGGGTGGCCGGCGATGGTGGAAGCAAGGGTGGACTTGCCGGAACCGTTGGGGCCCATGATCGCGTGGGTCTCGCCGGTCCTGATGGTCAGGCTGACGCCCTTCAGGATCTCCTTGGTGCCCTGCTCCGTCTCGATGCTGACGTGCAGGTCCTTGATCTCAAGAGTAGACATGCTCTTCTTTCTTTCCGTTCGTAAGTCTGGCGGTACTGGGCGCTCAGTAATTGTTGACAGGAGCGCCGTTCACAACGTTGGTCACGTCCACGTACACGTCTTCGCCATCGATGGTGACGGCGAAAACAGGGACCGGATCGTAGGCAGGCAACTGGAGCGGCTGGCCACTGCGCAGATCGAATTGGGAACCATGCCCCCAACATTCGATTGCGCAGCCCTCGACCTCTCCCTCGGACAAGGAGATGTCAGCGTGCGAGCAGGTGTCTCCGACGGCGTGGATTTCGCCCATCGAGTCCTTGACGATGGCTACCGGGTAGTCATCGATCAGGACGCGCAACGCCTGCTTGACCTTGATGTCATTGGCGTTGCACACCAATTCGCCCTTGATGTGATCACTCATGCTTGTCCTGTTGGCCTGTCCTGGTTGTTGGTGGACGTTAGTTGTCGGTTTCGGCGAGCTCGCGCTCAACGGCGTCGGTCAGTCGTTCTTCGATGGCCGGTACCTTGATCTTCTGGATGATCTCGTTGAGGAAGCCGCGGACTACCAAGCGACGGGCGACATCTTCCGGGATGCCGCGGGCCATCAGGTAGAACAGGTGCTCGTCGTCGAAGCGGCCCGTGGCGCTGGCGTGGCCAGCTCCCTCGATGAGGCCCGTTTCGATTTCCAGGTTGGGAACGGAGTCCGCGCGGCAGCCATCGGTCAGCACCAGGTTCTGGTTCTTCTCGTAGCTGTCGGTGCCTTCGGCGTTCTTCTGGATGAGGACGTCACCAACCCACACGGTGTGCGCGCCTTTGCCCTGGAGTGCGCCCTTGTAGAGCACGTTGGAGACGCAGTTGGGCTGCGCGTGGTCAACGTAGGTGCGGTGCTCAAGGTGCTGGCCGGCGTCGGCGAAGTACAGGCCGAAGAGCTCCACTTCGCCGCCGGGAGCTGCGAAGCGGGCCGTCGGCGTAACGCGGACGAGGTCGCCACCGAGGCTGACCACAATGTGCTTGAACTTGGCGTCACGGCCGATCTTCGCCTGCTGGGATGAAGCGTGGACGGAATCGTCGTTCCACTCCTGCAGCGAGACAACCGTCAGCTCGGCGCCGTCCTCAAGGACGATCTCCACATTCTCGGAAACAACCGCAGAACCTTCATGGCCCAGGACCAGGACGGCCTTGGAGAACTTCTCAGCCACAACCACAACGTGCTGGGCAGCGGCATCCGTACCGGCGCCCGAGAGGGTTACGGTGATCTCCGACTCAAGGGACGTCTCCGAGGGAACCGTGATGACGGTGGCTTCCTTGAAGTTTGCCCAGGCGTTCGCGGAGACGCGGTCCTCGGGAATACCTGCCTGGCCGATGCGCTGGTCATCGCGGCCGACGGTCTCAACCGTCACGCCCTCGGGAGCGTTGACGGACACAGCGGGAGCAGCGCCGGTCAGGGCTTCGCTGTGCAGCCCGCGAAGGCGGCGCAGCGGGGTGAACCGCCAGTCCTCTTCCAAGCCGGTCAGTGCCTTGAAGTCCTCAACGTTGTATGAGGTGAGGCGGCCGGCGCGGGAGCTGTCCGGGACGCCAACGCCGCCACCGTGCGAGTGACCCTTCGCCGAAGCACCGGCTAGAGGACCGCTGGAGGGCTGTGCCGCCGTCGGGCTGTCCGCGTTGATGGGCGAGAGGTTCTCGCCTTCTTCGGTGAAGCCGTCGATAAAGGGCTGTGCTGAGGGCGCGCCGATGCGTGCCTTTTCAGTAGTGATATCAGTCATTGTTAACCGACGGATCCTTCCATCTGAAGTTCAATCAAGCGGTTGAGCTCGAGGGCGTATTCCATGGGCAGTTCACGGGCGATCGGCTCGATGAAGCCGCGCACGATCATGGCCATTGCCTCGTCCTCCGGCATGCCGCGGGACATCAGATAGAAGAGCTGTTCTTCGCTGACGCGGGAAACGGTTGCCTCGTGGCCCAGTACGACGTCGTCCTCACGGATGTCGATGTACGGGTAGGTGTCCGAACGCGAGATGGTGTCCACCAGGAGGGCGTCGCAACGGACGGTGTTGGCCGAGTGCTTGGCACCTTCGCGGACCTGTACCAGGCCGCGGTAGGCCGCACGGCCCCCGCCACGGGCCACCGACTTGGAGATGATGGAGCTCTTGGTGTTCGGAGCGATGTGAACCATCTTGGAACCGGTGTCCTGGTGCTGGCCCTCACCGGCGAATGCGATGGAGAGGGTTTCACCCTTGGCATGCTCGCCAACGAGGTAAACAGCCGGGTACTTCATGGTCACCTTGGAACCGATGTTGCCATCGACCCATTCCATGGTGGCGCCCTCTTCGCAGATGGCGCGCTTGGTGACGAGGTTGTACACGTTGTTGGACCAGTTCTGGATGGTCGTGTAGCGGACGCGGGCGCCCTTCTTCACGATGATCTCCACAACAGCCGAGTGCAGCGAATCCGAGGTGTAGATCGGAGCCGTGCAGCCCTCGATGTAGTGCACGTAGGAGTCTTCGTCAGCAATGATGAGCGTGCGCTCGAACTGGCCCATGTTCTCCGTGTTGATGCGGAAGTAGGCCTGCAGCGGGATATCCACGTGGACACCCTTGGGAACGTACACGAACGAGCCACCGGACCAAACGGCCGTGTTCAGCGAAGCAAACTTGTTATCGCCCACGGGGATGACGGTGCCGAAGTACTCCTGGAAGATTTCCGGGTGTTCCTTCAAAGCGGTGTCGGTGTCCAGGAAGATTACGCCCTGGGCCTCCAGGTCTTCGCGGATCTGGTGGTAGACAACCTCGGACTCGTACTGGGCCGCGACACCGGATACCAGGCGGCTGCGCTCAGCTTCCGGGATACCCAGCTTTTCGTAGGTGTTCCGGATGTCCTCGGGAAGGTCTTCCCACGTGGCTGCCTGCTTCTCGGTGGAGCGCACGAAGTACTTGATGTTGTCGAAGTCGATGCCCGAGAGGTCTGCACCCCAGGTGGGCATGGGCTTGCGGTCGAAGTACTTCAGACCCTTGAGGCGCAGATCGAGCATCCATTCGGGCTCGCTCTTCTTGTCGGAGATGTCACGGACAACCTCCTCGTCGAGGCCACGACGGGCATTGGCGCCAACGTCGTTCTTGTCGGCCCAGCCGTACTCGTAGTTGCCGATACCGTGCAGCTCGGGATTCTTTTCCAGAATCTCCGAGATTACAGTGCCGTCAGCTACCGCCTTCTCTGCTGTTCCTTCAGCTAATTGACCCGTCATCACGGCCTTTCTTGCTGGTTGTTTGATTCCTGGGACAGGTTTCCGGTCTGCGCTTCAGTGCCTGGGAGCACTGTGGCAGCCGGTCGCCCGGTAGGTATGTGGGTGGTGCAGACGTGACCGCCTTGCGCCAAGGTGGACAGCCGGCGGACATCGACGCCGACCAGCCGGGAAAACACTGCGGTTTCGGTATCGCAGAACACCGGAAATTGGGCAGCGAGCTGCTGGATGGGGCAATGTCCTTGGCAAAGCTGGACACTGGACAAAGCCGCGGGCAAGGGAGCTTTGGCTTCGATCGAATGGGCGGAGGCTACGAAGCGGTCGCGGCTCAAGGCTTTGGACAACGCCAGGGCACGCGCCGTGATGTCATCACCGGCCGCCTGGACCTCAGGTGCGTAACGGCGTTCCATCTCCGCGAAACGCTCTTCGGCGTATTCCCGGACTGCGTCTTCGCCTGCAAGCTCCTGCAGGCGCTTGAGGGCAGAGCTCGCGATGTTCAGGTAATCATCGCCCAACTTGGACTGCCCCTGGGAGCTGAGCACGTAGCGGCGTGCAGGACGTCCGGCGCCTGAACCGGCCTTGGCGACCCTTTTGACCTCGATCACGCCACTGCGCTCCAAGTGGTCCAGGTGCCTGCGGACAGCAGCAGGTGTGAACCCTAGAAGATCCCCCAGTTCGGCAGCGCTGACCGGACCATTCTCGAGGACAGCGCTCAGGACGCGGTCCCGCGTGCGGTCATCCGCGTCCGGCAACGACGGGGCACTCAAGGCCTCTGCCGTTGCAGCATGCCGCTTTGGAGGCATGGATATAGGACTGCTCATGGAATACACAACACAATCATGTCGTAATTTGTTTCATGCATCCAGTAAGGCAAGACTGACCTTGGCTTCGCCGCAAAGTGTGACCGTACTACTTCACGTAGAATACTTTGGTGCGATCACCCGAATCTCCCGTCCTCATCATAGATGGACTCATCAAGGACGTAGGCCCCTTGGCTTCCCTGGACGGCAAAATGCTTCGGGTGGTCAGTGGACTTTCCCTGGTGGCTGAGCGTGGCCAGATCACCGCCCTTCTTGGTGCCAACGGAGCCGGAAAGACCACCACTCTCGAATGCGCCCAAGGCCTGCAAAAGCGAACGGGCGGCAAGATCTCCCTCCTCGGATCGGATCCCGATACCGCAAGTGCCCAGTTGCGCGCCCGGGTAGGTGTGATGCTCCAGGACGGTGGCCTGCCGCCGTCGGCCCGTCCCATCCCGCTGCTGCGGCACGTCGCCGGCATGTACAACAACCCGATGAATGTCGACGCCTTGGTCGAACGGCTGGGCATCAACCAATTCAGCAGGACCGGTGTGCGGCGGCTTTCGGGCGGCCAGAAACAGCGGCTGGCGTTGGCGGCGGCACTGGTGGGAAACCCCGAGATCCTGTTCCTCGATGAGCCCAGCGCCGGTCTGGATCCGCAGTCAAGGCAAATGGTTTTCGACCTCATCGCCGAACTGCGCGATGCCGGCATGGGTATTGTGCTGACTACGCACCTGATGGACGACGCCGAACGGCTGGCGGACTACGTCTACATCATCGACGGCGGCCATAACGTGGCCGAAGGGACCGTGGCCGAGCTCCTCAGGCACGACCACTCAGCCGACCCGGCGTCGTCGGACCGGACCCTGTACTTTGATGCCCCTGCCGGACTGGACTTCACCGGCGTCGTTGACGGCGGGCTCCGCATCACCGAATCGCGTTCCGGAAGCTACTCCATAACGGGCGCCATTACTCCCACCGACCTCGCACGCCTGACGGCCTGGTGGGCGGAACGGAACATTATGCCGGCCTCGCTCCGACTCGAAGCGCGGAGCCTGGAAGACGTCTTCCTCGATATCTCCGGAAGGGATCTGCGATGAGCGGGCTTCTGACTCCCAACGCAGGGCCGGCATCCTTGCCGCGCCGCATCATGCAGCAGGGTCGATACGAAACAATCACCATGCTTCGCAACGGTGAACAACTGATTCTGGCCGTTGTCCTTCCGCTGATGGCACTGGTGGGGTTGGTCGTCACTCCCCTGCTGGATGGCCCCGGCGCCTCACGCGTTGATACCGCGACGCCGGGCATCCTGGCCCTTTGTGCGATGTCAACCGCCTTCACCGGACAGGGCATTGCCACAGGGTTTGATCGCCGCTACGGAGTTCTACGGTTCCTGTCCACCACGCCGCTTGGCAAGGGCGGGCTTATTGCAGGAAAGATCCTTGCCGTGCTGGTGGTCCTCTGCCTTCAGGTCCTGGTAGTGGGGGCGGTGGCCGGATTCCTCGGATGGCAGCCCCGTGCGGAAGCCTGGCTTCCAGGGTTGGGCCTGCTGGTCCTCGGCGCAGCAGCCTTCACTGCTTTGGGATTGCTGGTAGCAGGCACCGTTCGGCCCGAGGCTACGCTTGCCATCACCAACTTGCTCTGGATCCTGCTTGGCGCGCTGGGCGGAATCGTTGTACCGGCGGACCGCCTCCCGGCCGCGCTGCAGGGCATTGTGCATTTCCTGCCTTCGGGCGCCCTCGGCCAAGGCTTGCGCGATGCGTTTTTGCTTGGCACGGTATCCCTCCCTGCTGTCCTTGTCCTCCTGCTGTGGACTGTCGTGGCCGGCGCAGCAGCCATCCGCTGGTTCAAGTGGAACTAAGCACATCCGAACAGAACTAAGAAGCGAGAAAACTGTGAGCACGGCATCGCGCCTCCCGAAAACCGTCCAGCAATGGACGTCCAAGCTTCCGACCGAAGTCAATGCCGCCGTACGCCGGCTGGCGATGTTGTCCCTTATCGGGCAGACCATCCTGGTGGTGACCGGAGGGGCTGTGCGGCTCACGGCGTCAGGCCTGGGCTGCCCCACCTGGCCCCGCTGCACCAGCGACTCCTTGGTGAATACGCCCGAAATGGGAATCCACGGTTTCATCGAGTTCGGCAACCGCCTTCTGACGTTCGCCCTGGCCGCCGTCGCCGCGTTGATGCTGGTGTACCTGTGGAACCTCCGCAAGCAGCGCCGTGACCTCTTCCTGCTGGCCCTCGGCCTCCTTGCCAGCATCCCGGCGCAGGCCGTCATTGGCGGCATCACAGTTCTCTCCAACCTCAACCCCTGGGTCGTTGGACTCCACTTCCTGGTTTCCATGGCCTTGGTGGTCTTCGCCACCCTGCTGGTCAACCGGGCTTACGGGCGCACAGGCCATTTCATGAACCGGACACTGCCCGCACTGCCTGCTGTGACGCGTCCCGTGATGATGGCGGTTGCCGTATTCTCAGCGCTCTCGGTGATGCTCGGCGTCGTGGTTACAGGCGCCGGCCCGCACGCAGGTGACGCCGATGCTCCGAGGAACGACCTCGACTGGGACCTCTTCTCACACATCCACGCGATTCCTGCGTACCTCATCACAGCCGGGACGTTGTTCGCCGTTTTCCTGGTTGTCTGGCGCAAGATCAGCGGTCCGTTCCGCACTGCTGCCCACCTCTTGTTGGGCGTCACGTTGATTCAGGCGGCCATCGGATTCACCCAGTACTACAACGGCATTCCCGCCCTTCTGGTGGGTGCCCACATGCTCGGTGCTGCACTCCTGATGAGCGCAGCTACGAACGCCGCGGATGTGGCCAAGCACAGTCCGGTCGGCTAGCCGCGCACGTTCGTGTAGGCGGAGTTTGTCCGATTGCCGTGGTTCGGTTGGCCGCCATAAGGGTGGCCAACCGAACCACGCTGCGTTGTGACAGCGTTTCTTAAGGCGCCGAGTCCACCACTGACGTCCTCACAGACGTCCATGCCGCAGCCGTGTTGGCCGGGATGCCGGATTGGCTACTAGATACACTGTTCGCTCTACGCTGGGGAGTTCTTACGCCCACACGGCGTCAGGGGCCCGCCTCGTGTTCTATGTGAGCGAGCGTGGGCGGGATGCCGTAGGGATGTGAGCGAGCGTCGGGCTCAAGCGGGAGGGATGTGAGTGAGGGTCGGGGGGAAGCGGGAGGGATGTGAGCGAGGGTGGGGAAACGGAACGACGTCGGCACCCGGGTGAGTGCCGACGTCGTCGGATATTGCTGCGCTTGTGAGCGCCGGGGTCAGCCGCCGATGAGCGGCGACCCGATGAACGGGTCAACGGCAAGTGCGATGAAGAGCAGTGTCAGGTAGCTGATGGAGCCGTGGAAGACCTTCATGGCGCCCTTGTTGGAGACGTCGCCGCCCTGTGCCCGCTTGTAAAGGGCGTGGCTTTCGTAGAGGAACCAAGCACCGGCAGCTACGGCGCTGATGGTGTAGACCCAACCGGCCCCGCCGACGGGAATCATCAGCAGTGAGCAGGCGACCATGGCCCAGGCGTACAGGACCACCTGCACCGAAACAACCTTGGCACCGGCGATGGCTCCGAGCATGGGAACGTTGGCGTTGCGGTAGTCCTCGCCGTAGCGCATGGACAGCGGCCAATAGTGCGGGGGCGTCCAAAGGAAGATCACCATGAACAAGACGATCGCGGGCCACTCAACGGTGTTGGTCACCGCAGCCCAGGCAATGAGGACGGGGAAGCAGCCCGCGGCGCCGCCCCAGACGATGTTCTGGGCTGTGCGGCGCTTGAGGATCATGGTGTAGATGACCACGTAGAACACAATGGCACCCAAGCCGAGCCATGCCGACAGCGGATTGGCGCCGAACCACAGGATGGCGATGGACGCGGCGCCCAGGATCCAAGCGAACACCAGGGCTTCGCGAGGTGATACTTCGCCTGTCACCAAGGGGCGCTTTTCCGTGCGGTGCATCAGTTTGTCGATGTCACGGTCGATGTAACAGTTAAAGACGCCGGCGCTGCCCGCTGCGAAGGCGCCGCCCACGAGGGTCGCCAGGATGAGTCCGATGGAGGGGAAACCGCGCTGGGCGAAAATCATCGTGGGGAGAGTGCTGACCAGGAGCAGTTCAATCACGCGGGGTTTGGTCAGTGCCAGATACGCCTTTAGCTTACGGGAAGTTCCGATGCTCCCCCGGGCCGGGGAAGCGTTCACGGGCGTATCAGTTGTGCTCACGGCGGCAGTCACTCTGTTCTATGCTCTGGGGTTCTCACAGCGGTTGTTCGTCCCGGTCGTTGAAGCAAACGTGGGCGCATGAACCGCTGGTGGCCTCCAAATATCATACCGTGGACGGAAGTGGCCCGATGTCCGCAAAAAACGTCAATGTTTCCGAATCTTCACTGCCGGCGGAGGCAATCGTGATTCATATAAGGGAATTTCTGTCCAGTTAGTGGGATTCCCTGAGTTCCGCGACACGTTTGGGGCTAAGCTGTTGAGCAGAACAGCACACGTTGATCATCCGGGAAACCGTATTCTCGGATATCCGTGGGTCTGGATGAGAGATCAACGTTTCAATGGTGAACGGCTGGTAGACACATTGCAGCGGGCGCCATCCTGTGCTTCCTGCGTGCCGTGTCCATACGCCTGCCGTCAGCACAGAGAGGGGCTCGGTTTTCGTGCCACATTTGGAAGAGCAAGAACTGTCATGGACCGATCTGGACAAGAAGGCTGTTGACACGGTTCGCGTGTTGGCTGCCGACGCCGTGGAGAAGGTCGGCAACGGCCACCCCGGTACGGCAATGAGCTTGGCTCCGGCAGCATACTTGCTGTTCCAGAAGCTGATGCGCCATGACCCGAAGAACCCGGACTGGCTTGGCCGCGACCGTTTCATCCTGTCCCCCGGTCACACCTCGCTGACCCTGTACATCCAGCTGTTCCTCTCCGGCTACGGCCTGGAACTGAAGGACCTTGAGGCACTGCGTACCTGGGGTTCGCTGACTCCGGGCCACCCGGAGTACAAGCACACTGCAGGTGTGGAAATCACTACAGGCCCCTTGGGCCAGGGCCTGGCATCCGCCGTCGGCTTTGCCTACTCGCAGCGCCGCCAGCGTGGCCTGTTCGACGCCGATGCTCCCGCCGGCGAGTCGCCGTTCGACCACACCATCTGGGTCATCGCCTCCGACGGCGACCTCCAGGAAGGCGTGACCTCCGAGGCGTCCTCGCTTGCCGGCCACCAGGAACTGGGCAACCTCGTAGTGATCTACGACGAGAACCACATCTCCATCGAGGATGACACCGACATCGCGTTCACCGAGGACGTCCTGAAGCGGTACGAGGCCTACGGCTGGCACACCCAGCGCGTTGACTGGACCCGTCCCAGCGAAAACAATCCGACCGGCGACTACGTCGAAGACGTCCAGGAACTGTACTCGGCCCTGCAGGCAGCCAAGGCTGAGACCAACAAGCCGTCGATCATTTCCCTGCGCACCATTATCGGCTACCCGGCACCGAAGAAGCAGAACACCGGCAAGATCCACGGTTCGGCCCTGGGCGCCGAGGAAGTCGCAGCACTGAAGACCGTGCTCGGTTTCGACCCGGCCAAGTCCTTCGACGTGGACGAAGAAGTTCTGGCCCACGCCCGCAAGGTCCTTGACCGTGGAGCCGAGTCACGCGCCGCGTGGCAGGAGTCCTTCGAGGCCTGGCAGTCCGCGAACCCGGGGGCCGCAGCCCTGCTGGAGCGTGTGGAAGCGAAGAAGTTGCCGGCCGAGCTTGACGCCGCACTTCCGGTCTTCGAGGCAGGCAAGGACGTTTCCACCCGTGCGGCATCGGGCAAGGTCCTGAACGCCATCGGCCCCGTCCTGCCCGAACTGTGGGGCGGCTCCGCCGACCTCGCCGAGTCGAACAACACCACCATCGAGGACTCGCCGTCGTTCATTCCGACGTCACGTTCGACGGACGCCTGGAAGGGCAACCCCTACGGTCGCGTCCTGCACTTCGGTATCCGTGAGCACGCAGCGGCCTCGATCGTCAATGGAATTTCCCTTCACGGCCGTACCCGTGCGTTCTCCGGCACGTTCCTGATCTTCTCGGACTACCAGCGCCCCGCCATCCGCCTTGGCGCACTGATGGGCGTTCCGTCCCTGTACGTCTGGACGCACGACTCCATCGGCCTTGGTGAAGACGGTCCTACCCACCAGCCCGTGGAGCAGCTCGCTTCGTTGCGTGCCATTCCGGGCCTGGACGTCGTCCGCCCGGGCGACGCAAACGAAGTCTCCGCTGCCTGGAAGGCCATGCTGGAGAACCACGAGAACCCCGCCGGTATCGTGCTGACCCGTCAGAACATTCCCACCTACGCCCGCGGTGAAGGCGAAGCCACCGGTGATACCTTCGCATCCACCGCAGGTGTGGCCAAGGGCGGCTACGTCCTGGCCGAAGCCTCCAAGGACGGCGAAACCGTTGACGCGCAGGTCATCCTGATCGGCACCGGCTCCGAAGTCCAGCTCGCTGTCGCAGCCCGTGAAGCACTGCAGGCCGAAGGCATCGCAGCCCGCGTTGTTTCCATGCCCTGCGTTGAATGGTTCAAGAAGCAGGACGAGGCCTACCGCGAATCCGTCCTGCCCGCAGCAGTGAAGGCCCGCGTTTCCGTGGAAGCCGGCCTGGCACTGGGCTGGCGTGAATTCGTCGGCGACGCCGGCCGTTCCATCTCGCTCGAGCACTTCGGCGCCTCGGCTGACTACAAGCGGCTCTTCAACGAATTCGGCATCACCGCCGAAGCCGTTGCGGCCGCCGCCAAGGACTCCCTCGCAGACGCCTCCGCGTAACAGCCTGATACCTCACAACAGGAGAAATCACATGTCTACAACTCCCACGCAGCAACTCTCCGACGCCGGCGTTTCGATCTGGCTCGACGACCTCTCCCGCACCCGCCTGGAAACGGGCACCCTGCAGAAGCTCATCGACGAGAAGAACGTCGTTGGCGTTACCACCAACCCGTCCATCTTCCACGCCGCCATCACGGCCGGCACGGACTATGACGCGACCATCGCAGCCAAGGCCGCAGCCGGTGCCAGTGTCGAAGAGACGATCTTCGAAATCACCACCACTGACGTTGCCGACGCCTGTGACCTCTTCGCACCCGTCGCAGCAGCCACCAACGGCGTGGATGGCCGCGTTTCCATCGAGGTGGACCCCCGCCTCGCCTGGGACACCGAGGGCACCATCGCCGAGGCCAAGAACCTCTACGCGAAGGTCAACAAGGACAACGTCCACATCAAGATCCCGGCAACCCTCGAGGGCCTCGAGGCCATTACGGCCACCCTGGCCGAGGGCATCAGCGTCAACGTCACGCTGATCTTCTCCCTGGAGCGCTACCGTGCGGTCATCAACGCCTTCCAGTCAGGCCTGGAGCAGGCCAAAGAGAACGGCCATGACCTCTCCAAGATCCACTCGGTAGCCTCGTTCTTCGTCTCCCGCGTCGACACCGAGATTGACAAGCGCCTGGACGCCATTGGAAGCGAAGAGGCCAAGGCCCTCAAGGGCAAGGCGGGCGTCGCCAACGCCCGGTTGGCCTACCAGGTCTACGAAGAGCTCTTCTCCACCGAGCGCTGGGCAGTGCTGGCCGAGGCCGGCGCACTCCCCCAGCGTCCGCTCTGGGCCTCCACCGGCGTCAAGGACCCGGCATACCCGGACACGCTCTACGTCACCGAGCTCGTTGCCGCCGGCGTGGTCAACACCATGCCGGAGAAGACCCTTGACGCCACGTTCGACCACGGCGTGGTCACCGGTGACACCATTACCGGTACCTACGACGAAGCGAACGAGACCCTCAACGCCCTTGAGGCAC
This sequence comes from Paenarthrobacter sp. AB444, assembly GCF_028736865.1. Classification (NCBI taxonomy): domain Bacteria; kingdom Bacillati; phylum Actinomycetota; class Actinomycetes; order Micrococcales; family Micrococcaceae; genus Paenarthrobacter; species Paenarthrobacter sp. AB444. The sequence goes on from NZ_JAQZBY010000001.1 coordinate 146,576, forward strand.
TCGGCGTCTCCTACAACGACGTCGTGAAGCTCCTTGAGACCGAAGGCCTTGAGAAGTTCGTTGCTTCCTGGAAGGAACTGCTCGCCGACGTTGAAGGCGCCCTGGCCACCGCACGGAAGGCTTCCTAACCCACCATGAGCACACTCAGCTACGACGCCAGCGGTGCTGCGCAGCAGGCCATCGCCAAGCACATCGACAACCTGGTCGAAGACAGGATCGCTACCCGCATCTTTGCAAAGGACCACACCTTGTGGGGTCCCGATGCCGAGTCCGAGTCGGCAATCCGCCTCGGCTGGGTAGAAGCCGCTACGGTTTCCCAACCGTTGGTTGCGGACATCCTGGAACTTCGTGATGCCCTCCGATCCGAAGGCGTCTCTCGCATTGTCCTCTGCGGCATGGGTGGGTCCTCCTTGGCCCCCGAGGTCATAGCCGGGACTGCTGGCGTCGAGCTGACTGTGCTGGACAGTACGGACCCCGAGCAAGTCAGCGCCGCCTTGGCGGACCGCTTGGCTGAAACGGCCATCGTTGTTTCCTCCAAATCCGGTTCCACGGTGGAGACAGACTCGCAGCGACGCGTATTCGAAAAGGCGTTCAACGACGCCGGCATCGATGCCAAGGGCCGCATCATTATCGTCACCGACCCCGGTTCGCCGCTGGACAAGGCCTCCCGCGAGGCCGGCTACCGCGCCGTTTTCAACGCGGATCCCAACGTTGGCGGCCGCTTTTCGGCCCTGACCGCCTTCGGCCTTGTCCCCAGCGGGCTTGCCGGGGTGGACATTCAGGCCTTCCTCGATGAGGCCGAAGAAGGAGCCGAAATCCTGAACGACGATTCTACGGACAACATCGGCCTGGCCTTGGGCATCGCCCTCGGCGGTACGAGCCCGCTCCGGAACAAAATCGTCATCGCGGAGGACGGTTCCGGAATCGTTGGTTTCGCGGACTGGGCCGAGCAGCTTATCGCCGAGTCGACGGGCAAGCTCGGCACCGGCGTCCTTCCGGTCGTCGCAGGTCCGGACTCCCCCGAAGCCCTCGGCGGCGCTGACGATGTCCTGGTCGTCCGGCTGGTTGGCGCGGATTCCGACGTCGAACTGCGCGAAAATGAAGTTGCCGTTGCCGGTGGCCTGCCTTCACAGATGTTCCTCTGGGAGTTCGCTACCGCCGTTGCGGGACGTCTCCTGGGCATCAACCCCTTCGACCAGCCCGACGTCGAAGCTGCCAAGGTTGCAGCCAGAGGCTTGCTGGACGCCCGCCCGGAACCCACTCCTGCGGCGTTCACCGACGGTGCCGTAGAGGTTCGTGGCGGCGACTGGCTTGGTTCCGCAGCCTCGGTGACTGAAGCCGTCCAGGCCCTGCTGGGCCAGCTTGGCACCGACGGCTACCTCAGCGTCCAGGCATACCTTGACCGCATCTCCCACGCCCCCCTTGAAGGGGTCCGCGAAGAGCTCGCAGCAGTCAGCGGGCGTCCGGTCACTTTTGGCTGGGGTCCGAGGTTCCTGCACTCCACCGGGCAGTTCCACAAGGGTGGTCCCGCCATTGGCGTGTTCCTGCAGATCACCGCGGCGTCATCGACCGACCTTGAGATTCCTGAGCGTCCGTTCACCTTCGGGCAGCTCATCGCTGCCCAGGCGTCCGGTGACGCTCAGGTCCTCGAAGGCCACGGACGGCCGGTGCTGCGCCTTCACCTCACCGAGCGCGCTGCAGGCGTAGCTCAGCTTCAGGAAGTCGTCGCTGCGTTGGCCGGCAAGGCCAGCACACTCGAAAGCTAAGGCACTTAGACAAACATGCCAGAAACTGAAAACGGCAGGAAGAACGGGGCCCTGCGGAATCCTTTGAGGGATCCGCGGGACCGCCGCCTGAACCGCATTGCCGGGCCGTCCTCGTTGGTGTTCTTCGGAGTCACCGGCGACCTTGCCCGTAAGAAACTTATGCCTGCGGTCTATGACCTGGCCAACCGTGGTTTGTTGCCGCCTAGCTTTGCCTTGGTCGGTTTCGGGCGGCGCGATTGGGACAACGCGGACTTCGCGGCCGAGGTCAAGGAAAACGTCAAGGCGCACGCGCGGACCAAGTTTGATGAAGCGGTCTGGGAGCAGCTCGCTTCCGGCATCCGTTTCGTCCAGGGCGAGTTCGACGACGACGACGCTTTCGAGCGTCTGGGCGACGTTCTGGACGAGCTCGATGAAACCCGAGGCACGCGCGGCAATCACGGCTTCTACTTGTCCATCCCGCCGAAGGCCTTCGAGCAGGTCTGCCGGCAGCTGTCCAAGCATGGTCTGGCGCAGGCCCAGCCCGGTCAGTGGCGGCGTGTGGTGATCGAGAAGCCGTTCGGGCATGACCTCGAGTCCGCGCGTCAACTAAACGACATTGTGGAGTCGGTGTTCCCGCCGGATGCTGTGTTCCGGATTGACCACTACCTGGGCAAGGAGACGGTCCAGAACATCCTGGCGCTTCGCTTCGCGAACCAGTTGTTCGAGCCTCTGTGGAACGCCAACTATGTGGACCATGTGCAGATCACCATGGCAGAGGACATTGGCACCGGTGGTCGGGCGGGCTATTACGACGGCGTGGGTGCGGCCCGCGACGTCATCCAGAACCACCTGTTGCAGCTTCTTGCCTTGACGGCAATGGAGGAGCCGATCTCGTTCAACGCCGATGACCTGCGCGCTGAGAAGGAAAAGGTCCTGGCAGCAGTCAAGCTGCCCGATGACCTGTCCACGCACTCGGCACGTGGTCAGTTCACCGGTGGCTGGCAAGGTGGCGAAGAAGTCCTGGGCTACCTGGACGAAGAAGGCATCCCGGCGGATTCGAAGACAGAGACGTATGCCGCCATCCGCGTGGACATCAATACCCGCCGTTGGAACGGGGTTCCGTTCTATCTGCGTGCCGGGAAGCGATTGGGCCGCCGCGTCACCGAGATTGCCGTTGTGTTCAAGCGTGCACCGAACCTGCTTTTCCGGGACCACGGCGAGGACGACTTCGGCCAGAACGCCGTGGTCATCCGTGTCCAGCCCGATGAGGGTGCCACGATCCGTTTCGGCTCCAAGGTCCCCGGTACCCAGATGGAAGTCCGTGATGTGACCATGGACTTCGGTTACGGTCACTCCTTCACGGAGTCCAGCCCCGAAGCGTATGAGCGTCTTATCCTTGACGTGCTTTTGGGCGAGCCGCCGCTGTTCCCCCGGCACCAGGAAGTCGAGCTGTCCTGGAAGATCCTGGACCCGTTCGAGGACTACTGGGCCGGACTTGATGAACAACCGCAACCGTATGCACCCGGCAGCTGGGGTCCGGCTTCGGCCGATGCCCTGCTGGCCCGTGACGGACGAACCTGGAGAAGGCCATGATCGTAGATCTTCCCAACACCACTACTTCCAAGATCTCCAAGAAGATCATGTCCCTGCGCGAGCAGGGTGGCGTGATCGCTTTGGGCCGGGTCCTGACCCTCGTGGTGGTGACCAAGTCAGGGCTGGAAGAAGAAGCCATCGAGGCGGCCAACGAGGCCAGCCGTGAGCACCCCTGCCGGATCATCGTCCTCGCGGACGCCGGTGTTGAGGGACCGGACCGCCTTGACGCGCAAATCCGGGTCGGTGGTGACGCGGGGGCCTCCGAGGTCATCGTGCTCCGCGGCCATGGCCACATGGCCCACGAAAGCGAATCGTTGGTAGCGGCCCTGCTTCTGCCGGATGCCCCGATCGTGGCCTGGTGGCCGCACGGAGCCCCGGAGAGTGCCTGCGAAACCTCGATCGGACGCATCGCCCATCGACGGATCACGGACTCCGCCAACGAACCCGATCCCCGCCTGGCGCTGGAGAACATCCGCGCCACCTACAAGGCAGGCGATACGGACCTCGCGTGGACCCGCCTGACCAACTGGCGCATGCAACTCGCCGCTGTCTTCGACCAGATGGATGGCGATCCCGTATCCGCCATCGCAGTGGAGGGCGCCTCCGACTCCCCCAGCACGCTGCTGCTGGCGGCATGGTTGAGCATGGCTTTGCAGGCACCGGTTACGATCGTTGCTGACCCCGCAGGCACAGGCATCCGCCGGGTGAGGCTTACAAGGGCCAGTGGTGATGTCCAGCTGTTCCGTCCGGGTTTGTCCGTGGCGGAGCTGACCCAGCCTGGCCAGCCGGCACAGCGCATTACGCTCCCCCGCCGCAGCCTCAAGGATTGCCTCGCCGAGGAACTCCGCCGGCTCGATCCGGACGAAGTCTTCGGAGAAGTGATTACTATGGGACTGCCACTTACCAGCCAGAGGAGAGTCCAAACCAGTGCACGCTGACCCAAGAGTAAGCATCCACCCCGACTCAAAGGTGCTGATGGCCGCCATTGCGGCCAGACTCATCACCAAACTGGTGGATGTCCAGGACAAGCACGGCGAGGCCACGGTGGTCCTCACAGGCGGAACGGTGGGCATCGGCACACTCAAAGCCGTGGCAGACTCTGCCGCAGCTCCAGCCGTGGACTGGTCCAGGGTCAACTTCTGGTGGGGTGACGAACGGTTCGTAGCCGCAGACAGCGACGACAGGAATACCCGCCAAGCCCACCAGGCGCTGCTGTCTCACCTGCAGGTGGACCCTGCCCGGGTCCACGAACCCGGGTCAGCCGATCAGTTCGCCACCGCGGCTGAAGCTGCTGCGGCCTACGAGGAAGAGCTCCGGGCAGCCGCGGAAGCCGAACACGCCGCGGACATGTCGGACGACAGGCCTGAAACCCCTGGAAAGCTTCCGCGGTTCGACGTTCTGTTGCTCGGAGTCGGGCCGGATGCGCACATTGCTTCGCTCTTCCCGGAGCAGGCGGGGATCCGCGAGAAGAGCCGCACTGTGGTTGGCGTTGAAAACTCGCCCAAGCCGCCGCCGTCGCGCATTTCCTTGACGCTGCCGGCCATCAACACAGCCCAGGAAATTTGGATGGTGGTGGCAGGCGAGGACAAGGCTGGTGCCGTAGGCCTGGCCTTGGCCGGCGCGAATCCCGTTCAGGTTCCGGCAGCTGGCCCTGTGGGCCGCTCCAGGACTTTGTGGCTCATCGACGAAAATGCGGCCTCACGTGTCCCCCAGCAACTGGTCCGAAAGGATCCCGCGGGCGCGTAACCGCTCCAACGCTCCGGCCAGGACAGCTTCGGCGTCTTGGCTGGAGCGTCTTTCTTTAACGTAGTCCAGATGGGACTTGAAGAGCTCCTCGTCGGCCCGGGGAGCAGCAGGGCGACCGGGATCCCGCGATGCCGGCATCCCGCATTTGGGGCAGTCCCAGGTCTGCGGAATCTGTTCGTCGGGAAGCTTAAGAAAAACAAGCCGCGTTTCGTGGCCCTTTGAACACCAATAGGGAACGCGAATACGCGGCAGTTGATCGCCCTGGCCGTGGTCACTGTGATTTCTTGCCTCGGATCCTTGGGCGACTCCTACACGAGTGCCCCGATAACCAGGCGTGCCATGAACCATCTTTGAACCCCTAACGACTCAGTGGTCGGCCGTCACGGCCCTGGAGGCATTGCAGCCAACAGGGTCAGTCTAATGCTGGGGGCCCGACGGCGGCACTGGTAGTTGCGTGCCGATCGGAACATAAAAATGGGGAGGCTCCCGTAAGGGAACCTCCCCGCCCTGCGGAGACTAGGAGTCGCCGCCGGAGCTGAAGCGCATGATAAGTCCCAACCCGATGATGACAACGCCCCACGTAATACCAAGAATGATGGTGAAGCGGTTCAGGTTGCGCTCGGCCACGCCGGAGGAACTCAATCCGGAGCTCATTCCGCCACCGAACATGTCGGACAAACCGCCGCCACGTCCCTTGTGCAGGAGTATGAGCAGCGTCAGCAGAAGGCTGGTGATGGCCAGCAGAATCTGCAGGATGATTTGAAGAACGTCCACGACGGCCTTTCGAAGAAGCGGAAAACGGGAGCCGGACTAGTCCGTGACGAGGTGGCTCTCGAACCTGACAATGTTAGCAAATTCAGCGGGGTCGAGGCTGGCGCCACCCACAAGAAGTCCATCTACGTCTGTTTCAGCCATGATAGCGGCCGCGTTGTTGGCTTTGACGGATCCTCCGTAAAGCAAGCGCGTCTTGGCGGCGACGGCATCATTGAACAGAACTGCCAGTTCCGCGCGGATGGCCGCACACATTTCCTGTGCGTCCCCCGGGCCGGCGACTTCACCGGTACCGATGGCCCAGACGGGCTCATAAGCCACCACGAGTTCAGCGGCTTGTTCGTCAGTCAGTCCCTCGACTCCGGCACGCAGCTGGGCGAGAGTGTGCTCCACGTGGGTTCCCGCCTGGCGGATGTCGAGGCCTTCTCCAACGCAAAGGACCGGGGTGACTTCATGACGGAAGGCGGCCTTCACCTTGGCGTTGAGGACCTCGTCTGATTCGTTATGGATGGTGCGGCGTTCGCTGTGGCCCACCAGGACGTAGGAGCAGCCGAGCTTGTTAAGGAACTGGCCGGAGATGTCACCGGTGTAGGCTCCGGAGTCGAACTGGGACAGATCCTGTCCACCATAAACGACGTCGAGCTCGTCACCCTGGACCAGCGTCTGGACACCACGGAGGTCGGTGAACGGCGGGAACACGGCAACCTCGACACGGGTGTAGTCGTGGTTCGCGTCGGACAAGGTCCAAGCGAGCTTCTGCAGCAAGGTGATGCCTTGCACGTGGTCCATGTTCATCTTCCAGTTACCGGCGATGAACGGCCTGCGGACAAAGTTGCCGTTGGCGGAGGTAGTCACATGTACTCCAAGGGAATGCGTCGGGATGTTGAACGGCCGGCAGGACGCTGTGGCGTCCTGCCGGCCGAGTTGGTGCTTTAGCGGTCCAGGACGCTCAGTCCGGGAAGGTCCTTGCCTTCAAGGTATTCCAGGCTGGCGCCGCCACCGGTGGAGATGTGGCCGAACTGCGAATCGTCGAACCCGAGGGTCCGGACGGCTGCGGCGGAGTCGCCACCGCCGACCACAGTAAAGGCCACCGTGTCGGTCAACGCCTGCGCGATGGCACGGGTGCCATTGGCGAACGCTTCGAACTCGAAGACGCCCATGGGACCGTTCCAGAAGACCGTCTTGGCGCCTTCGATTTGCGCGGCAAAAGCGGATGCTGATTCCGGTCCGATGTCCAGGCCGATGCCGGAAGCGCCGAAAGCACTGTCCTCGATGGCATCTGCCTTGACTACCTCATGCTCGGCATCCGCGGCGAAGCGGCTGGCGACCACGACGTCGGTGGGAATGACGAAGGATGTGCCTGCGTCGGCGGCACGCTTCAGGTAGTCCTGGACGACCGGAATCTGGTCCTCTTCGAGCAGGCTGCCGGCTACCTTGTGCCCTGCAGCTGCAAGGAAGGTAAACAGCATGCCGCCACCTACGAGAATGGTGTCAGCCTTGCCCAGGAGGTTGTCGATGACAGCCAATTTGTCGGAGACCTTGGAGCCGCCGAGAACCACCACGTAGGGACGCTGGGTGTCCGTGGTGAGCTTCCGCAGGACCTCTACCTCAGTGTGCACAAGGTCACCAAGGTAGGAGGGCAGCCGCTTTGCGACGTCGAAGACGCTCGCATGCTTGCGGTGGACCGCTCCGAAGGCGTCGTCCACGTATGCTCCGTTGCTGCCCGTGAGGGCAACCAGCTCGTCAGCGAAGGTGCCGCGCTCGGCGTCGTCCTTGCTGGTCTCCCTGGCGTCAAAGCGGACGTTCTCCAGGACGAGGACTTCACCGTCCTGCAGAGCAGCAGCGCGTTCCTTGGCGGACGCGCCAACAGTATCCGCAGCAAGCTGGACCTTGAAGTCCGCGAGTTCCGTGAGGCGCTCGACAGCGGGCTTCAATGAGTACTTTTCTTCGGGTGCGCCCTTGGGGCGTCCAAGGTGGGCGGTTACGAGCACACGGGCACCGGCGTCCGAGAGCTTCTTGAGGACCGGGAGGGAGGCCTTGATGCGGCCGTCGTCGGTCACTGTAGAGCCGTCGAGCGGCACATTCAGGTCACTTCTGACCAGAATGTACCGCCCGCGGACACCTTCAGCGATGAGTTCGTTGAGGGTGTGAGATGTCATGTGTCTACCCTAGCCCAGCTTGGATGCAACGAGCTCCGTGAGGTCTACGAGGCGGTTGGAGTAACCCCACTCGTTGTCATACCAGGAAACAACCTTGACCTGGTTGCCGATGACCTTGGTCAGGCCCGAGTCAAAGATGGACGACGCGGGGTCCCCAACGATGTCGGAGGAGACGATCGGTGCGTCGGTGTAGGTGAGGATGCCGGCCCACTGCTCGGACTCGGCTGCGGCCTTGACGGCTGCGTTGACTTCCTCAACCGTGACTTCGCGGGAAACGGTAACCGTGAGGTCCGTTGCGGAACCGGTGGGGACGGGAACGCGGATAGCGTAACCGTCGAGCTTGCCCTTGAGCTCCGGAAGCACAAGGCCGATGGCCTTGGCTGCACCGGTGGAGGTGGGAACCATGTTGATGGCTGCGGCGCGTGCACGGCGGAGGTCGCCGTGCGGGCCGTCCTGCAGGTTCTGGTCAGCCGTGTAGGCGTGGACCGTGGTCATGAGGCCACGCTCGATGCCGAAGGCGTCGTTGACTACCTTGGCCAGCGGGCCGAGGCAGTTGGTGGTGCAGGAGGCGTTGGAGATGATGTTGTGCGCTGCGGGATCGTAGAGATCCTGGTTGACACCCATGACGATGGTGATGTCTTCATCGCTGGCAGGAGCGGAGATGAGGACCTTCTTGGCGCCGGCGTCGATGTGCTTCTGGGCTGCTGCGGCCTTGGTGAAGAAACCGGTGGATTCGATCACGATGTCCACGCCGAGGTCGCCCCAGGGGAGGTTGGCGGGATCACGCTCTGCAAGGACCTTGATGGACTTGCCGTCGACTACCAGGTTTCCATCGACAACTTCCACGGTCTGGGTGAGGCGTCCACCGACGGAGTCGTACTTCAGGAGGTGGGCGAGGGTCTCAGGGCTGGTGAGGTCGTTAACGGCAACGATCTCGAGGTCAGCGCCCTGGGCCAGTGCTGCGCGGAAGTAGTTACGGCCGATGCGGCCGAAGCCGTTGATACCAATACGGGTGGTCACTATGTGTCAATCTCCTTGGTGCTCTTGCAAGCACGCCTAGTGAGTCGGATCAGATATTTCCAACTAACAGACCCCGCACGTCGTTGGGCAGAGGTGATTATCAGATCGGAGGGCGACCAGCCACGTTGCTGAAGGCTAACCGCCTTCCGTGATCCATCTTACGTTTAACTAAGCCTGCCCCCGCAACTGCGGAGGCAGGCTTTTCAGCATTTCGGCCCAATTCACGCAAAAAGTGACTTTTGTTACATCCGCGTGAACCGGAACTCACCAACTACAGGACGATAAGGCCCGTTGCGTTGGTGCGGGCTGCTTCAAAACGCTTGGCGACGTCGGCCCAGTTGGCGATGTTCCAGAACGCCTTGACGTAGTCAGCCTTGACGTTGACGTAGTCCAGGTAGAAGGCGTGCTCCCACATGTCGAGCATGAGCAGCGGGGTGGTGCCGACTGCTACGTTGCCCTGCTGATCGTAGAGCTGTTCGATGACCAGGTTTCCACCGATGGGCTCGTAGGCCAGGAAGGCCCAGCCGGAGCCCTGGAGACCGAGGGCTGCTGCGGTGAACTGTGCACGGAAAGCATCGAACGAGCCGAAAGCGTCGTCGATGGCGGCAGCGAGTTCGCCTTCGGGCTTGTCGCCGCCATCCGGGGAGATGTTGTTCCAGAACACGGAGTGGTTGATGTGGCCGCCGGTGTGGAACGCGAGGTCCTTGGAGAGGCGGTTGATGTTGGCGAAGTCACCCTTGTCGCGGGCTTCGGCGAGCTGGGCGAGGGCGTTGTTGGCGCCTGCAACGTAGGCAGCGTGGTGCTTGCTGTGGTGCAGCTCCATGATCTTCGCCGAAATGTGCGGCTCGAGTGCTGCGTAGTCGTAGCCGAGCTCGGGCAGAACGTACTCTGTCACGAAATCCTCCAATGTAATGGACTAGCGTCCGGTTTGGTAACTCTCGTTATGTTCATCCGGCCGGCGGGCCAACCGGAAATCCTTGGGGAAGAAGCTGCTCTTGCCTCCCCCGGGAACAACCCGTGGGTGCCTCACAGTATTTCCTCCCTGCTGTCCCGATTCTATGGGTGCTTACTACTCGTCCATCATTTCGGGAGTCACATTTGCCTCAGTCCCGGGAATTCCGAGGTCCAGGGCGCGCTTGTCAGCCATGGCCAGGAGCCGGCGTATACGGCCCGCAATCGCGTCTTTGGTCATGGGCGGGTCGGCAAGCCGGCCGAGTTCGTCAAGGCTCGCCTGCTTGTGTGCCACGCGGAGTTCGCCGGCGTATTTGAGGTGGTCCGGAACGTCGTCGCCCAGAATCTCCAAGGCTCGGTCCACCCTGGCGCCGGCAGCCACTGCGGCCTGGGCCGAGCGGCGAAGGTTGGCATCGTCAAAATTGGCCAGCCTGTTGGCGGTGGCCCTGACTTCCTTCCGCATCCGCCGTTCCTCCCACACCATGAGGGCGTCATGGGCGCCCATCCTCGTCAGGAGGGCGGCGATGGTGTCTCCGTCCCGGATCACCACGCGGTCCACACCGCGCACTTCACGAGCCTTGGCCTGGATGCCAAGACGTCGGGCGGCGCCGACCAAGGCCAGGGCCGATTCCGGCCCCGGGCAGGTTACCTCGAGGGAGGAGGAACGCCCCGGTTCGGTGAGGGAGCCGTGGGCGAGGAAGGCGCCCCGCCATACTGCTTCGGCGTCAGCGGCCGAACCGTTGACTACCACTGACGGTAGACCGCGGACCGGTCGCCCACGGCCATCCAACAGGCCTGTCTGGCGTGCCAGGGCTTCCCCGTCGCGCACAACGCGGACCACGTAGCGGCTTCCGCGCCGCAAGCCGCCACCTGAAACGACGATGATTTCGCTTTGGTGGCCGTAGACTTCGGCAATCGCGGCCCGCAGGCGCCGTGCCGTGGAGGCGAGGTCGACTTCAGCCTCAATGACGATCCGGCCGGAGATGATGTGCAGTCCGCCGGCGAAGCGCAGCATTGCAGAAACCTCCGCTTTGCGCACCGAAGATTTCTTGATGTCCAGCCGGGACAGTTCGTCCTTGACCGACGCAGTAAGTGCCATCGCGTATTCCTAACTGTTCCCGAAAATATCGTGGTAAGCCGCTGCCAGCAGCAATGGGTCATGGACTGGGCGGCGCCTCGACGCCCCTACTCTACCCAACACCACTTCAGCCCCGATCATCCCGGCAGCCTTTTCAAAGGCCTTGATGTCCTGGACTGCCGCGGGATCGGCGAGGACCACGTCCACGCTGAATTCCGGTGCGTAGCGCCGCAGTACGTCAAGGTGGTCGGCAGCAGTCATGCCGGAGGTCTCTTTGGTTTCAACGTCCAGGTTCATGGTCAGGCAGCGCTTGGCTGCCGTGTCACCAAGGGCCTGCCGCAGCTCGGGAAGCAGCAAATGCGGCAGCACGGAGGTGTACCAGGAGCCCGGACCAAGGATGACCCAGTCAGCAAGTTCTATTGCGGTCAGGGCTTCCGTGCAGGCGGGAGCGTCCTCGGGAAACAGCTTGACCTCTTCAAGTTTGCCCGCGACCGCACACTTGGCCTGCCCGCGCACGGTATGAAGCTCATACCCGCCATCCGGCAGCTCCCTGCGGGCCTTGCCTTCGATGGTCAGCGGGATACTGGACATCGGCAACACCTGGCCGCGCGCGCCCAGCAGTGCCCCCGCCCACTTCAGGCCGGCTACGGTGTCCCCCAGCAGCTCCCAGAGCGTGACGATCAACAGGTTGCCCATGGCGTGGTTGTCCAGGGATCCGCCCTTGGCCGATCCCGGCTTGAAGCGGTGCTGCATGACGTCGCGCCAGGTGCGGCCCCAGTCGGTGTCGTCGCACAGCGCGCTTAGTGCCATCCGGAGATCTCCGGGCGGGAGGACGCCGTACTCCTCCCGCAGACGCCCGGAGGATCCGCCGTCGTCCGCTACCGTGACAATGGCGGTCAGCTCAGAGGTGAGCAGCCGCAATGCCGAGAGTGAAGCCGCCAGGCCGTGCCCGCCGCCCAGGGCGACAACGGACGGACTCTTCTTCTGTTGGCTTCCGGGCACGCCTTTGGGCGGGATGAGGGGCAGCGGGCCCGTAAGGACCCCCACTACTCGCGTCCCAGGTCGCGGTGGGCGGTGGTAACGGTCACCCGCGGATACTGGGCAAGTCGTTTGGAAAGCTCGACGGCGACAGCCACCGAACGGTGTTTGCCGCCGGTGCAGCCAACAGCCAAGGTGGCGTAGTGCTTGTTCTCCTGGCGGTAGCCATCAAGGACCGGTTCCAGCGCCTTGACGTACCGGTCGACGAACTCCTGGACGCCGTTGGCCCCCAGTACGTAGTCGCTGACGTCTTCGTCAAGGCCCGTATGCGGACGCAGCTGCGGGACCCAGTGCGGATTGGGAATGAAGCGGGCGTCGGCGACGAAGTTGGCGTCAACGGGCAGGCCGTACTTGAAGCCGAAACTCATGACGTTCAGTCGCAGAGTCACCGGTCCCGTGTCACTGAAGAGCTCGGTGATGGCGGTGGCAAGGCCGTGGACGTTGAACTCGGAAGTGTCCAGGACAACGTCGGCGTGCTCGCGCAGTTCCCGCAGGACCTCACGCTCGATGCCGATGCCATCGAGGATCCGGCCGCCGCCCTGCAGCGGGTGCGGCCGGCGGCCCTGCTCGAAACGGCGGACCAGGACGTCGTCCTTCGCATCAAGGAAGAGCACCCGGAACGTAATACCGCTGGCGCTCAGAGCGCCCAGCGCCGTCTGGATGTCCGTGAACAGGTCCTTGCTGCGAACGTCCACCACCACTGCAAGCTTGGGAATGGACTTGGGGGCATGGGAAACGATCTCAGCCAAGGTCCCCAGCATCTGCGGCGGCAGGTTGTCCACGACGTACCAGCCGTGGTCCTCAAGGGCATCCGAAGCAGTGCTGCGGCCTGCCCCGGACATGCCCGTAACGACCAAAAGCTCCGCCTCGGGCGGCTTAACGGGCGTCAGGCCGTCCTGCTCCGTGCCGGACCCAGCCGTTGCCTCATCCATCAGTTGTCCCCGTTTCCTCGCAAAAGTTCATAGCTGCGTGCGTCCCCCCACCGGACACGACCAAGTACACGTGGTCTCCGGCTCCGGAATGCGGCAGCGGCCAAGTTCTTACCCTAGCTAAGATTCGATGATTTCGCCGGTGGTCATGTTCACGGCAGGCGCAGTTTCGACGTCGTCGGCTGTTGAACCCAAGTGCTGTACCACGGCGGCGGCCAGCGCGGGACCGATGCCCTTTGCTGACGTCAATTCCTCTACTGAGGCAGCCTTGATCTTCTTGAGCGAGCCAAAATGCGCAACCAGTGCTTTGCGTTTGGCCTCGCCCAGCCCCGGAACGCCGTCCAGGACCGAGACCGTCATGGCCTTGCCCCGCTTTTGCCGGTGGAAGGTGATGGCGAAACGGTGGGCTTCGTCACGGATTCGTTGCAGGAGGTACAGACCCTGGGAGGTTCTGGGCAGGATCACCGGGAAGTCGCTGTCCGGAAGCCACACCTCTTCCAGGCGTTTGGCCAACCCTACGACGTAGACGTCGTCGATCCCGAGGTCTGCAAGGGCGCGCGCAGCGGCGTTGACCTGCGGCTGACCGCCGTCGACCACCACGAGGTTGGGCGGGTACGCGAACTTGGCCTTCGGTGCCGGTGAGGTACCGTCCGACGGCGGTGCTTCCGTAACGCCGCTGGAGGCGGACCGCGTCGGGTTGACGATCTCGCCGGACACGACAGGTACCTGGGCCGCTTTGTCCGTCAGATAGTGCCTGAACCTCCGCGTCAGGACGTCATGCATCGCTGCGGTGTCGTCGGCAGCGGCTGCCCCCGTAATGGAAAACTTGCGGTAGTCGGCTTTTTTCGGGAGTCCGTCCTCGACCACCACCATGGAGGCAACCACGTTCGTTCCCTGCACGTGGGAAATATCGAAACATTCGATGCGCAGCAAGGGGACCGGGATATCCAGGGCCTCCTGGAGCTCCTGGAGTGCCAGCGAACGGACGGTGATATCCCCCGCCCGGCGGGTCTTGTGAAGCTTGAGGGCTTGCTCGGCATTCTCACGCACGGTGGACATCAACGCTGCCTTGTCGCCGCGTTGGGGAACCCGGATGTCCACTTTAGCGCCACGCAATCCCCCAAGCCATTGCGTGAGTTCGTCATGGTTGCTGGGGTTCTCCGGCACCAGGACTTCGCGGGGGATCCTGCCCTGTACCTCGCTGTCTTCCCCATAAACCTGTTGCAGCAGGTGCTCGATGAGTTCCGGAGTGGTGGCGTCCTCGACCTTCTCAACAACCCAGCCACGTTGCCCACGGACCCGACCTCCTCGGACGTGGAAGACCTGGACGGAGGCTTCCAGTTCGTCATCGTGCAGGGCGAAGACATCGGCATCGGTGTCCTCGGCAAGGACCACGGCGTTGCGCTCAAACACCTTGCGCAGGGCGATGATGTCGTCCCTCAGCCCCGCAGCTTTCTCGTAGTCAAGCTCAGCCACCGCCGCTGCCATGTCCTTCTCCAGCCTGCTGATGAAGCGCTTGGCCTCTCCGCCCATGAAGGAACAGAAGTCTTCGGCCAGGACCCTGTGCTCATCGGGAGTAACCCGTCCCACGCAGGGTGCCGAGCACTTGTCGATGTAGCCCAGCAGGCAAGGACGGCCACTGGCCTGGGCCCGCTTGAAAACGCCTGCACTGCAGCTGCGGACCGGGAAGACCCTGAGGAGCGTGTCCATGGTTTCCCTGATGGCACCGGCGGTATACGGTCCGAAGTACCGTGTGCCTTTCCGGCGTTCCCCGCGCATGACCTGCACCCGGGGAAATTTCTCGCCCATGGTCACGGCCAGGTACGGATAGGTCTTATCGTCACGGAAGACCACGTTGAAGCGCGGCTTGAATTCCTTGATCCACGTGTACTCGAGCTGCAGCGATTCCAGCTCGCTCCCAACCACAGTCCACTCAACGCTGCTGGCTGCATGGACCATGGCATGGGTCTTCGGGAGCAGCCCGGCGGGGTTGGCGAAGTAGGAGTTCAGCCTGGAACGGAGGTTCTTTGCCTTGCCCACATAGATGACCCGGCCATGGGGGTCACGGAAACGATAGACGCCCGGGGTGGTGGGAATTTCACCCGTGCGGGGCCGGTAACTTGATGGATCTGCCACAGATCCAGTCTAGTGAACCGGACCGACTCCCAAGTGCGCGGACAGCTGGCCAGAATGCCTTAGTCCACCGACTTGCTCTGGTTGTAGCTCCCGGAACGTTCCTGGCCGCTGAGCAAGGCAATCGCATCCATGATCTTGTCCGTGACTTCCCGGCGCGCCGGCAGGGAATGGTCCGGTCCCGTCTTTTCAAAGTACAAGGGCTCGCCCACCTTCATGGTGAAGTGTTGGGGACGCACAGCGTTCTTGTCCGCCGGTTGCAGTTTTTCCGTGCCGATGAGGCCGACAGGGATCACGGGCGCTCCTGTGGTCAAGGCCAACCACCCGACGCCGGTCCGGCCCCTGTAGAGAATTCCATCCCGGGACCTGGTGCCCTCGGGATAGATGCCGATGCCTTTTCCGGATTCGAGGATATCCAGGAGCGTCTTGAGGGCCTGCACACTGGCGGCCTGCTCGCCGCGCTCCACGGGAATGGATCCTACTGCCTCAAAGAACGACTTCATCACCGCACCCTTAACGCCTTTGGTGGTGAAGTATTCGGCCTTGGCAAAGAAGGCAACAGGACGCGGCATGAGCGCTTGCACGATCACGCTGTCCAGAAAGGAAAGGTGATTCGGAGCCACAATGAAGGGGCCGCTTTTGGGCACGTTTTCCAGACCGATGACCGTTGGCCGGCAAGTGGATGAAATCAGTCCACGGGTTGTCCACCGGATCGCATCAAAGACTGCCATCGTTTTGTACCTCGCTAAGGGCCGTCGCGCGGACAGCATCAAGTTCTTCAATTCGCGTACGAAGTTCCAAGGCAGTCTTTACTACCGCCACGGCACCGGCTTCTTCGAGTTCCCCGTCGGGCGCAAAGCCCCAGCTGACACCTATGCAGTCCAAGCCATTGGCCATGGCGCCTGCAACATCCTGGTACCGGTCCCCCACCATGACTGCCGGCTGCGACCGCAGGTCGGCGAGTGCAGCGCCAACTATTTCGACCTTGCCCGGAGCTGTATTGGCTCCAATTGACTCGTCATCGGCCGCGCCTCTGATCGAAACAAAGAAATCAGCAATCCGATGGTGCTCCAGGACCAGGCGCGCAATGGACTGCGGTTTCTGCGTCGCTACGGCCACCGGGCGCCCAGCTTCTGCAAAGTACTCGAGGAGTTCGAAGATTCCCGGGTAGAGCTTGCTTTGCCCTATACCGGTTTCTTTGTAGTGGCGCCGGTAGCGCTCAATGGTTTCATCCACGACGGCGGCGGGAACGCCTGCCAGGTTCAGAAGGGAATCGCTGAGCTTGGGACCCACCATCGAATTCAGGACGGCTTGTTCGGGAACGGGAAGGCCCATTTCGCGGAGGGCGGCCGAAATGCCTCCGGTGATACCGCCGGCAGGATCGACAAGGGTGCCGTCCAGATCGAATATTACGGGCACCTTTGTTTGAGTCACGAGGGTTAGTTTCTCACGAGTAGCGGCATGCCTGAAACTCGCATGCCGCTACCGGAATACTTCTACCCCAGAATTTCCGCGAGGAAAGTCGCAGTGTGGCTCTCAGTGGATTTGGCGACTTGCTCCGGCGTTCCGGTCGCGACGATTCGTCCGCCGCCGGAACCGCCGTTGGGACCGAGGTCCACGATCCAGTCGGCCGACTTGATGACATCCAGGTTGTGCTCGATGGTGATGACGGTGTTGCCCTTGTCCACCAAGCCCTGAAGGACCATGAGCAACTTCCTGATGTCTTCGAAGTGCAAACCGGTGGTGGGCTCGTCCAGGACGTAGATGCTGCGGCCGTTGGAACGCTTCTGGAGCTCTGCTGCGAGCTTCACGCGCTGTGCCTCGCCGCCGGAAAGCGTGGTGGCGGGCTGGCCGAGCCGGACATAGCCAAGTCCCACATCCACCAGGGTGTTCAAGTGCCGGGCGATCGGAGTGAAGGCAGCAAAGAATTCCGCACCCTCTTCGATGGGCATATTTAGGACGTCCGCGATGGTCTTGCCCTTGTAGTGCACCTCCAGCGTTTCACGGTTGTAGCGCGCACCGTGGCAGACCTCGCATGGAACGTAGACATCCGGCAGGAAGTTCATTTCAATCTTCAGCGTGCCGTCGCCTGAACATGCTTCGCAGCGGCCACCCTTGACGTTGAACGAGAACCGCCCTGGCTGGTAACCACGTACCTTTGCCTCGGTGGTCTCCGCGAAAAGCTTGCGAATGTTGTCAAAGACACCGGTGTAGGTTGCCGGGTTGGAACGCGGTGTGCGCCCAATGGGACTCTGGTCGACGTGCACAACCTTGTCCAGATGCTCAAGGCCCGCTACTGAGCGGTGGCGGCCCGCCACCTGCTTTGCGCCGTTGAGCTTATTGGCAAGGACTTTGTAGAGAATCTCGTTGACGAGAGTGGATTTGCCCGAGCCGCTGACCCCTGTCACAGCCGTGAAGAGTCCCAAAGGGAAAGTAGCGTCGACGTTGTTGAGGTTGTTCTCGCGGGCGCCAACAACCTTCAGCTCGCGCTTCTTGTCATACTTGCGGCGTTTGGCAGGAACATCGATCTTTCGACGGCCGGCGAGGTAGTCACCGGTAAGGGACTTCGTGTTTTCGAGGAGTTCCTTGTAGGTGCCGGAGTGAACCACCTGGCCACCGTGCTCGCCGGCGCCCGGTCCGATGTCGACCACCCAGTCGGCCTCATGAATGGTGTCTTCGTCGTGTTCGACCACGATGAGGGTGTTGCCAAGGTCCCGAAGCCGGGTCAGTGTCTCAATAAGCCGGCGGTTGTCGCGCTGGTGCAGCCCGATGGAGGGTTCATCCAGGACGTAAAGGACGCCCACCAATCCCGACCCGATCTGGGTGGCAAGACGGATACGCTGTGCCTCGCCACCGGAGAGCGTACCGGATGGCCGTTCGAGGTTGAGGTACTCCAGGCCGACGTCAAGAAGGAACGTCAGGCGGGCCTGGATTTCCTTCAAGACCTGGTTGGCGATCTGCGCTTCCCGGTTTGTCAGGGTCAGGCTGCCCAGGAATTCCGCGCACTCCCGCATGGGAAGGGCAGCAACTTCGGCAATCGACTTTCCGTTGATCAACACGGACAACGATGCCGGGTTCAGGCGGGCACCGTTGCACTCCGGGCACGGAATTTGGCGCATGTATTCTTCGTACCGGTCGCGGGCCCAATCCGAGTCCGTTTCACCATGCTTGCGGTGAACGTACTGGATGGCGCCTTCGAAACCGGTGCTGTACTTCCGCTCACGCCCAAATCGGTTGCGGTACTGGACAACAACCTTGTGGTCCTTGCCATGCAGCACTGTGTTCCGGACGTCCTTGGGAAGCTTTTCCCATGGCGTCTTCATGGAGAAACCGAGTTCCTGCGCGAGACCTTCCAGCAGACGGTTCCAGTACTCAGTGGTGGCTGTGCCCAGGGACCACGGTGCAATGGCACCTTCACCCAGGGAAAGCTCAGGGTTGGGGACGATCAGTTCTTCATCAACCTCAAGCTTGGTTCCAATGCCGCTGCAGGCGGAGCAGGCACCGAAGGGGTTGTTGAAGGAGAAGGACCGGGGCTCGATTTCATCGATGGCCAAGGGGTGTTCGTTCGGGCAGGCCAGATTTTCCGAGAAGGCCCTGATTCGTGCCGGGTCCTCGGCGTCGAGATCAACGAATTCCACCAGGACGCGGCCTTCGGCCAGTCCGAGGGCGGTCTCTACAGAGTCGGTGAGGCGTTGGCTGATCTCATCCTTCACCACCAGGCGGTCAACTACGACCTCGATGGTGTGCTTGAACTGCTTGCCCAATTTGGGGGGATCGCTCAGCTGGACAAGCTCGCCGTCCACCCGGGCACGGGAGTAGCCCTTGGCTGTCAGCTCCTTGAAGAGGTCGACAAATTCACCCTTGCGGCCACGAACCACCGGGGCAAGAACCTGGAAGCGGGTACCGACTTCAAGTTCCAGCAACTGGTCTACGATCTGCTGGGGCGTCTGCCGCGTAATGGGCTCGCCACAAACTGGGCAATGCGGGCGTCCAACGCGCGCCCACAGCAACCGCATGTAGTCGTAGATTTCGGTGATGGTGCCCACTGTGGATCGTGGGTTCTTGCTGGTGGACTTCTGGTCGATCGACACTGCGGGCGAGAGGCCTTCGATGAAGTCGACATCGGGCTTGTCCACCTGGCCCAGGAATTGGCGGGCGTACGCGGACAATGACTCGACGTACCTGCGCTGGCCTTCGGCAAAAATGGTGTCGAACGCAAGGGACGACTTGCCCGAGCCGGAAAGTCCTGTAAAGACGATCATGGCGTCGCGCGGGAGGTCCAGATCCACGTTGCGCAGATTGTGCTCCCGGGCGCCCTTGACTACCAGCCGTGAGAGATCCGGCTTGGCTGGCTTGTTATCAGAAACGACGGAAGCGCTGTTCAGGGAATCGATGGCTGCATCTTCAGCTAAGGCTTTGGGCACCCACCAATGCTAATCGAAAACTTCTTCGAATTTCCATGTCGTGCCTCACATGCTACCGATCGGTATCAATCGGCGTCGTACGCAGCGGCAAAAAGCTGTACGGCTTCCGCGAAGGAAGCGCCCTGGGCCTTGGCGGCGGCCGCGTACTGCGCAGCGACCTCGGCCAGAGCACCCCAACGGTCGTCCCTGGCGCAGACCACAGTTCCGTTGCGGCCGTGCGTCGCAACAACCCCGGCAGCTTCAAGTTCCTTGTAGGCGCGCGCCACCGTGTGCGGGGCCACGTCGAGTATCCCTGCCAGGTTCCGGACCGGCGGAAGCTTCGATCCGACCGCAAGGGACCCTGAGTCAGCGAGTTCGATGATCCGGAGCCTTAACTGCTCAAAAAGCGCCACAGCGCTTCCGGCATTGGGCCGCCAATTTCCCGGGAACTCCCCTGCGGGAGTCACAACGAGCTCCCGGAAGGCGCTGGAGCCACCAATGGTGGTCGATCTGGATTACGTCCTTGGTCCATGCCGAGAATTAGACCAGCGCCATCCCCCCCGAACAAGCCATGCCAGCGTACGAACCCCGTTCGGCGCACAAATGATTGACCACTCACGCGTTTTTCCTCGCAACCGCGAAAATTCGACGGAAGGGGTACACCGTTCCGTGGCCTGTTGGCGGGTACGCCTCGCGAAGCAACGCCGCGTACTCCTTTTCGAAGGCGGCCGCATCGGGAGCCGTCAAGACAGCCAGGACTGGGCGAAGTCCTGTCCCCCTCACCCATTCCAGCACCGGGTCCTCGCCTTGCAGTACCTGCAGGTAGGTGGTCTCCCAAGCGTCAGCCGAGCAGCCGGCGTCGAGCATGATGCCCAAGTAGTCCGCAGGAGTGCCGACAACGCCGTCGTGCCGGAGGACTCCTGCCAGTTGCTGCCTCCAACGGGGGCTTTCGGCCAATTCGCGCATCAGCGAGTGGGAGGCTGAGCTGAAATTCCCCGGAACCTGCATGGCGAACCAGGCCCCGGGCTTCAACGCCGAAAGCCAACCGCCAAGCATCTCCTGGTGTCCGGGAACCCATTGAAAGGCCGCGTTGGTGACTACGACGTCGGTACTGCCGTCCGGGCTCCAGTCGGCGATATCACCCTGCCTGAACTCCAGCCCGCCAAACTTTTCTGCCAGCGGGGCGGCCTTGGCGAGCATTTCGCCGGATGAATCGAGGCCCACGACGCCCGCCTCGGGCCAACGTTCTGCCAAGGTTGCTGTCAGGTTCCCGGGACCGCACCCAAGATCCACCACCTGGAGGGGATCCGTTGCCTGGATTCTTCCTATCAGGTCCTGGAACGGCCGGTCCCGATGGTTGCCGAACTCCGCGTACTTGGACGGATCCCACTTCACAAAAGCCTCCTCGAGCCGGGCATCGCTGCTGGGCTGAGCCTAAACCGTCCGGGCACTAAGCTGGAAACCAATGAAACTTCTTGAGCAGCTTCCCGGTTCCACCGCCACAGGTCCCTTGGACCCGGACGAGATCTACACACGCTTCGTGGAGTGGACAGAGAGCCGCGGGCTGCAGCTGTACCCCGCCCAGGACGAGGCGATCATGGAGCTCGCCTCCGGCGCCAACGTCATCCTTGCCACCCCTACCGGATCCGGTAAGTCACTGGTGGCCATTGCCGCGCATTTCGAGGCCATGGCCCGCGGGCAACGCAGTTACTACACGGCGCCGATCAAGGCACTGGTGTCGGAGAAGTTCTTCGCTTTATGCGAGATCTTCGGTGCCGAAAACGTAGGCATGATCACCGGTGACTCGGGTGTGAACCAGGATGCCCCGATCATCTGCTGCACGGCGGAGATTCTCGCCAACATCGCTTTGCGCGAAGGCTCAACTGCCGAACTCGGCTCAGTGATCATGGACGAGTTCCACTTCTACTCCGATCCGCAGCGCGGCTGGGCGTGGCAGGTGCCGCTCCTGGAACTTCCCCAGGCCCAGTTCCTCCTGATGTCGGCCACCCTGGGCGATGTCACCCGCTTCGAAACGGGCCTGACTGGGCTGACCGGCCGTCCCACGACGACGGTGAGCTCGGCGGAGCGGCCCATTCCGCTCCACTACTACTACCACCTCACCCCGGTTCACGAGAGCCTGGAAGAGTTGCTCGCCACCAAACAGGTTCCCGTCTACGTGGTGCACTTCAGCCAGGCCGAAGCCATCGAGCGTGCCCAGAATCTCATGAGCATCAACATGTGCAGCCGGGACGAAAAGGACCGCATCGCCGAGTTGATCGCAGGATTCCGTTTCGCCGCTGGGTTCGGAAAGACACTGAACAGGCTCGTCCGGCACGGCATCGGCGTCCACCACGCCGGAATGCTCCCCAAATACCGGCGGTTGGTGGAGCAACTGGCCCAAGCAGGCCTGCTGAAAGTCATTTGCGGTACGGACACCTTGGGCGTGGGCATCAATGTTCCGATCAGGACAGTGCTTTTGACCGCGTTGAGCAAATACGACGGCGTACGCACCAGGTCGCTCAACTCCCGTGAGTTCCACCAGATTGCCGGCCGCGCCGGACGTGCCGGATACGACACCGCCGGCACCGTTGTGGTTCAGGCACCCGAGCACGTGGTGGAGAACACCAAGGCCATGGCGAAGGCAACAGCCAAGTTCGGCGATGACCAGAAAAAACTCCGTCAAGTGGTGAAGAAGAAGCCGCCTGAAGGATTCGTTTCCTGGGGCGAGCCGACGTTCAAGAAGCTTGTGGAATCCATTCCCGAGCCGTTGACATCCAGTTTCACGGTGACACATGCCATGCTGCTGAACCTCATGGAACGTCCAGGCGACCCCTTCCAGGCAACACGGCGGTTGCTCAGCGAAAACCATGAAAGCCGGCCTTCCCAGCTCAGGCTTATGAAGAAGGCCCTGGGGATCTACCGGGAGCTGCTGGCGGCCGGGGTGGTTGAACGCATTCCGGAGGAAGAGCAGGAAGCTGAAGGACGCTCGGTTCGGCTGACAGTCCATTTGCAACCCAACTTCGCCCTCAACCAGCCATTGTCTCCCTTCGCCCTTGCTGCCTTGGAACTGCTGGATCCGGAGTCGCCCTCCTACGCCTTGGACGTGGTGTCGGTGATCGAGTCGACCCTCGAGAAGCCACGGCAGATTCTCTCCGCGCAGCAGAAGAAGGCCCGCGGGGAAGCTGTCGCCGCCATGAAGGCTGACGGGATCGAATACGAACAGCGCATGGCCATGCTGGACGAAGTGACCTACCCCATGCCGTTGGCCGGGATTCTTGGCGAGGCCTTCGAGGTCTACCGGAAGGCTGCCCCATGGGTTGGGGACTTCGAGCTTGCCCCCAAATCCATCATCCGGGACATGTATGAGCGTGCCATGAATTTTGGCGAGTTCGTCCAGTTCTATGGACTGGCACGCTCGGAAGGTATCGTCCTGCGGTACCTCGCCGACGGATTCCGCGCACTCCGGCAGACCGTTCCCCAGGACTTGTTGCGGGACGATCTTGAAGACCTGATTGCGTGGCTGGGAGAGCTGGTGCGCCAGGTTGACTCCAGCCTCCTCGATGAATGGGAGGAACTGACCTCCGGGCTGGCGCCCACCCCCCATGACGCACCGCCTCCCCCGCCACCACTGCTGACGTCCAACATCCGGGCCTTCCGGGTGATGGTCCGGAACGAGATGTTCCGCAGGGTGGAACTGTTCGCTGACGAGGATTCAGCCGCCCTGGGTGAACTTGATGCCGAGGCCGGCTGGGATGCGGAGCGGTGGGAGGACGTGCTGGATGATTACTTCGACGAACATGACGACATCGGCACAGGACCGGACGCCCGTGGGCCCGGATTGCTCATCATTACCGAGGAACCAGGGCTGTGGAAGGTCCGGCAGATCTTCGACGACCCGGCCGGAAACCATGACTGGGGCATCTCGGCCGAGGTGGACCTCGCGGCGTCCGATGACAACGGTACAGCTGTGGTGCGCGTGACCGACGTCAACAGGCTCTGACCGGTCGGGCAATGGACGTCCCGGACCTGGCCAGCAGCCTGCGGAGCCTTGAGGCGTTGCGGGCGGTAACCCCGGCCGCGACCACAGGACTGCGAAAGTGGTGGCACGGTGGCCTGGATGTGGAGGGCCTTGCCCTGGGATCGGTGCAGGCCGCAGCTACCGCCCTTGAAGCCCTGACCGGCTCCGTCGGACGCTATTCAGTGTCATCCGGGGCTGTTGCTGCCTCCTTCGATTCACTGGGGCACCTGAGGATCAACGGGGCCAAACCCCAAGGGTTCGCGCCGGCGTCGGGCTTCCGGCGCACCGCTGACGGCTGGATCCGCCTGCATGCCAACTATCCGCACCACGCAGCGCGGCTCATGGAAGCGCTGAACGCCACCACACCGCAGGATGTGGACGAGGCGCTGCTCTCCATGACGTCCGTGGCCGCGGAGAATGCCATCAACGGCAACCGCGGCGTCGCGGCCGCTGTCCGGACCCGCGCTGACTGGCTCGCGTCGCCCATGCATGCAGCAATCAGCAACGGTCCATGGATCACCTTCGAGCCCTCGTCAGGTTCGCCCGCCCCGGGCCGCTCCAGTACGTGGCGACCGTCCAGGGAGCCGTTCCAGCCCCTCGCCGGATTGAGGGTCCTGGACCTGACGCGCGTCATCGCTGGCCCCACGGCCACGAGGCTCCTGGGAGCCCTCGGTGCCGAGGTCCTGCGGATCGACCCACCGCAGCTTCCGGAATTGGAGGAGGCGTTTGTCGACGGCGGTTTCGACAAACGTTCCGCCGTGGCTGATGTGGACGATCCAGATCAGCTGGAGGTCATCCGTGGCCTGACAGGCGCTGCAGATGTCGTGGTGTCGGGCTACCGCAACGGAAGCCTGGACCGGTTCGGTCTCGGAGCTGAGGCCTTGTTGGCCGATAAGCCAGACCTGGTGGTCGCAACATTGTCCGCCTGGGGAAGAGAGGGTCCCTGGCAACGGCGGCGGGGCTTTGACAGCCTGGTGCAGGCCGCTTGCGGTATCGCTGAGGTTTACGGTCAAGAGGACGACGGCGGGTGGAAGCCTGGAGCGCTGCCGGTCCAGGCCCTTGACCACGCCACGGGCTACGGAGTGGCCGCCGCCGTCCTGGCACTTTTGGCCCAAAGGCTCGGGACGGGTACCGGAGGGATCGCCGCGCTCTCGTTGGCGCGGACTGCAGAGGAACTCTTCAGTTTGCCTGCTGCTGATGGAGCAGATGCAACAGGCGTCCTGCAGCCACCGGATGAACGGGAGTGCGCGAGCCCTTATGGCCCGCTCCGCTTCGTGGAGCCGCCCTTGGTGGTGGATGGCGCTCAACTGCACTATCGGCGGCCTCCCGTGCTCTACGGATCCTCCGTTCTGGCGTGGCGCTAAGACACCTCGCTGCTGCTAGTAAGCTCGGATGCATGAGTGTAATCCGCCACGCTACCGTTGAAGACGTCCCTGCGATCCTGCGTATGATCCACGATCTTGCGATCTACGAAAAGGAGCCGGATGCCGTCAAGAACACACCGGAGAAGCTCACTGAAGTGCTCTTTGGCGAGAACCCGCGGGTGTACGCCACGATCGCGGAAAACGCAGCCGGAACCGTACAGGGATTTGCCCTGTGGTTCCTGAACTACTCCACCTGGGAAGGCGTCCACGGGATCTACCTTGAGGACCTCTACGTCGAGCCCGACGCCCGTGGCGAAGGACATGGCAAGGCACTCCTGCAGCACCTGGCCGCGACCGCCGTCGAGCGAGGGTACGCCCGCGTCGAATGGAGCGTCTTGAACTGGAACGAGCCTTCCATCAACTTCTACAAAAAGCTTGGCGCTTTTCCCATGGAGGAATGGTCCACGTTCCGCCTCACCGGAGAGGCCTTGGAATCGTTTGGGGCAACAACCGTCGTCCAGGCTCAGGAGTCGTTTGCCCGTGGCTGAGACGCACTCATCCACCCCGGAACACACCATCCGGGCGCGCCACGAATTCCGCGGTGTGCGCACGGCCGAGCACTATTTCACGGTGCCCTTGGTGCATTCACCCGCAAACGACGGGGAAAGCGGCGAAACGATCACAGTCTTCGCCCGGGAATACTCCTCCACCGCACACACGGCGGAGGAAGCGGCAAAGCTTCCCTGGTTGTTGTTCCTGCAAGGTGGTCCTGGCGGCAGGGGGAACCGGATCACGTCCCTGGCCGGCTGGATGAAAGCCGCGGCTAGGGAATTCCGCATCCTGATGCTCGATCAACGAGGCACAGGTCTTTCGACGCCTGTTGAGCAGCGGTCGCTTGAGCTTCGCGGAGATGCCTCAGCCCAGGCGGAGTATTTGGCCCACTTCCGCGCCGATTCCATAGTTGCCGATGCCGAATTCATCCGTGGTGTCCTCGGCTCAGGTCCCTGGAGCGTCATGGGCCAGAGCTTTGGCGGGTTCTGCGCATTGACGTATCTGTCCTTCGCCCCTGCCGGCTTGCGCGAAGTCCTCATCACCGGCGGCCTGGCCCCGCTGGAGGGACCTGCAGACCGCGTTTACCAGGCCACATTCAAACGCGTTGCCGCCCGTAATGCCGAGTATTTCCAGTGGTACCCGGAAGACCGTGAAAAGGTCACAAAGATCGTCCGGCACTTGGAACAGACACCTGAGTTCCTCGCCAGCGGTGAAAGGTTGACTCCGGAAAGGTTCCAAATGGTGGGTTCGTTCCTGGGTGGCAACACCAGGGTGGATTCGCTGCATTACCTCCTGGAAGATGCCTTCATCGAGACCCTCGACGGTCAACGGCTCTCACAAACGTTCCTTGAGCAGGTGCGCAGCCTCGTCAGCCGGGCCGGCAACCCCCTTTACGCCGTGCTGCACGAATCAATCTACGGCCAAGGCGAAGCCACCAACTGGGCAGCATGGCGGGTCTTGGACGAATACCCGGAATTCGAGCCGGGAGCCGACCAGCCCCTGCTCACAGGAGAGATGGTCTATCCATGGTACTTCGAGCAGGATCCGGCCCTCGTGCCCCTGCGTGACGTTGCAGAGCTCCTCGCAGCCCGCAAAGACTGGGAGCCTCTGTACGACACAGCGGTATTGGCCACAAACACTGTTCCTGTTGCTGCCGCCGTATACCAGGACGACATCTACGTGGACCACGATCTTTCGCTTGAAACCGCGGCGGCCGTCCGCGGACTCCAAGCATGGGTCACCTCGGAGTTCCACCACGACGGTATCGCGGAGGACGGCGAAGGGATTTTCAAGCGCCTCCTTGGCATGGTCCGCAACGCGCACTGACCGAGGCCAGTGTTCCTCAGTTGCTGATGACGCTGGCACGCCCGCGGAGGGCCACAACGAGTGCCAGGACAAAAACTGCCGCGACCACGACGCTGGACGCCACGTTGAGTCCCTGGTAGCCAATCCAGGCCAGAAGAAGACCGGAGGTTGCGCCGCCGAGCGCTCCCGCGGCACCCATCAAGGTGTCCGAAACTCCTTGGACTGTGACCCGGGCATCGGGACTCACGCTCTCGGCAAGCAGTGTGGAGCCCGCAATGGTTGCCGCCGACCAACCCAGCCCCAGCAGGACCAACCCCGCAGTCACCAGCGCGGGTTGGTCCTGCCCCAAGCCCGCGATAAAGACTGCCAGCAAAAGCATGCCGTGGCCCATGGCAATCGTCTGAAGCCGTCCTGCCCTGTCCGTCAGCCACCCCCACAGCGGGGACAGCGCGAACATGCCGGCTATGTGAAGCGAGATGGTAATCCCGATAACCACCAAGGCATCCGTGTCGTCGGTGTTTCCCCCATGGTGGCTGGCGTGTGATCCTGCCACCAGCTGCTGAAGGTGAAGCGGCGTCATCGACATGACGGCCACCATCACTCCGTGGGCGGCGACTACTGCAGCCAGTGACAACACAGCCTGCCCGGACGCACGAACCGCGCGCAATCCGGACGCCACCGTTCCCCTGCGAGGCAGACCATTGGAATCATCACCGCCCTTTGCACTGGAGGCCAGCCTTCGGGCAAGCAACAAAGGGTCCGGCCTCAAACCCAGGAACAGAAGGACCGAGGCCAACAGCAGGCCGGCAGCCGAGAAGACGAAGGGACCGGCGATGGGAGGCAGGCCCAGCGCCTGGCCCACGACGGCCCCCGGCTGAATGAGGTTTGGACCGGCAACGGCCCCGATCGTTATGGCCCAGACCACCGTGGACAGCGACCTGCCCCGACGTTCCGGCTCCGCGAGGTCGACAGCGGCAAAGCGTGCCTGGAGGTTCGCTGCTGTGCCCAAACCCAGCAATGCGGCGCCCAGGACCAGGACGGGGAATGACCTGGTCATCACGGCGACGATGAAGAGAAGTGCTCCCATCATTGCCGCAACAAGGCCAGTGACCAGACCCACGCGTCGCCCGCGGGCCTCCGCCAGCCGTGCCAGGGGAAGGGCAGCAATGGCTGCCGCCAGCGTCAGCACCGTCGTAATGGAACCTGCCCACGCTTCAGATCCGGAGAGGTCGACGGCGAGCAAAGAGCCGATGGACAAGGTGGCGCCGTTTCCGACACCGCTGAGCAGTTGGGACGCACTGAGCAGGAAAACCGTACGGCGCTGGACCCGGTGTGGGTCCAGCGCCGTAGTTGAGGAGGTAGTCACGTGATGAGACTACAACTTCCGCTGAAGTTACTCTGCTTCGCTCATGCTCTTTCGTGCGTCTTCTTCCAGCCGGGCGTCCAGCTTGGCCTGGCGGGCCGCCGGGCTGAGCAGGCTTGCCACGACTGCCACGACGATCGTTCCGACGATGACCGCGAGCGACACGTAGGTGGGAATCTCCGGCGCCCATTCGATGTGGTGTCCGCCGTTGATGAAGGGAAGTTCATTGACGTGCATTGCGTGCAGGACCAGCTTGACGCCGATGAAGGCCAAAATGACCGACAACGCGTGCTTCAAGTACACAAGACGGGTCATGAGACCGCCGAGCAGGAAGTACAGCTGGCGGAGGCCCATCAGGGCGAAGATGTTGGCCGTAAAGACGATGAAGGCGCTCTGCGTGAGGCCGAAGATCGCGGGGATCGAATCGACGGCGAACAGGAGGTCGGTCAGGCCAATGGTCACGAAGACGATCAGCATGGGGGTGAAGACCTTCTTGCCGTCAACAGTGGTACGCAACTTGCCGCCGTCGAACTTTTCCGACATCGGAAGAACCTTGCGGAGGCGTCCGATCAAGGGGTTCTCGGCACCCTCTTCTTCATCCTCACCGGAATCCTTGGCCTGCTTCCAGGCGGTCCACAACAGGAAGGCACCGAAGATGTAGAACACCCAGCTGAACTGCTCGATGACCACGGCACCGAGGGCGATGAAAATACCGCGGAGGACCAACGCGATGATGATGCCCACCATCAGCACTTCCTGCTGGTACTTACGGGGCACAGCGAAGCGGGCCATGATGATGATGAAGACAAACAGGTTGTCGATGCTGAGACTGTACTCAGTGACCCAGCCCGCAATGAACTGGCTGCCGTACTCGGGACCCGTGAAGTAGAACATGGCTCCGGCGAACACCATGGCCAGGGCCACGTAGAAGGCGACCCAGAGGCCGGCTTCCTTCATTGAGGGTTCGTGAGGGCGCTTGACCACCAAAAGCAGGTCGATCAGCAGGATAATTCCGAGGACGACGAACGAGCCGACCTCGAACCAGACAGGGAGCTCCATTAAAGGGCCTTTCGCAGGGTACGGGAAAACGGTGTAAGTCTCTCCGGCCACCGCGGAGCGTTTGATGCTCTGACATGGTGACCCGCTAGGCCCGGCGAGGCAACCATGCCTTGCGTGCTGACGAACCTAGCGCTTGGGATACTCCCCTACGTGGCTTAAACCTTACCCTAGGCGTGGCCAGCGGTTTGCATCTGGCGTAATTCGCGCTTCAACTCCTTGACTTCGTCACGGATCCTTGCAGCTACTTCGAATTGCAATTCGGCAGCGGCACCATGCATTTGTTCCGTGAGCTGTTCGATAAGGCCCACCAGGTCTTCGGCAGGAGCAGCGGCGAGGCCGTCCTGACGGACAGTGGCGGCACCCTTGGCAGCGGACTTGCCACGTTTGCCGCCCTTGGCCAGCCTGTTGTTGTTGAGCAGCTCTTGGGTATCGGCGTCTTCCTTGGCCAACTGGTCGGTAATGTCGGCGATCTTCTTGCGCAGTGGCTGGGGGTCGATACCGTGTTCAGTGTTGTATTTGACCTGGATGGCACGGCGACGGTTCGTCTCATCAATGGCGTGCGCCATCGAGTCGGTGATCTTGTCGGCGTACATATGGACCTGGCCTGAAACGTTACGGGCGGCACGGCCGATGGTCTGGATCAGGGAGGTGGAGGAACGCAGGAAGCCTTCCTTGTCGGCGTCGAGGATGCTCACCAAAGAGACTTCGGGCAGGTCCAAGCCCTCCCTCAAGAGGTTGATGCCCACCAGGACATCAAAGACGCCCATCCGGAGCTCACGGAGGAGCTCCACGCGCCTCAACGTGTCGACGTCTGAGTGCAGGTACTCAACCTTGATGCCATGGCCCACCAGGTAATCGGTAAGGTCTTCCGCCATCCGCTTGGTCAGCGTGGTCACGAGGACACGCTCGTTCTTCTCGGTACGGATCCGGATCTCGCCGAGAAGATCGTCGATCTGGCCCTTGGTGGGTTTGACCACGACCTCCGGGTCGATAAGTCCGGTGGGACGGATGATCTGCTGGACGTAGCCATCGGCCTTGCCGAGCTCGTACTTGCCGGGCGTGGCCGAAAGGTAGACCGTCTGGCCGATGCGCTCCAGGAATTCATCCCATTTCAGCGGACGGTTGTCCATGGCCGAGGGCAGGCGGAAACCGAAGTCCACAAGGTTGCGCTTGCGGGACATGTCGCCTTCGTACATTGCACCGATCTGGGGAATGGTGACATGCGATTCGTCCACCACCAGCAGGAAGTCATCCGGGAAGTAATCGAGGAGGCAGTGCGGCGCCGTGCCGGGATCGCGGCCGTCAATATGCACCGAGTAGTTTTCAATGCCGTTGCAGAAGCCCATCTGCTGCATCATTTCGAGGTCATAGGTGGTTCGCATCCGCAGGCGCTGTGCTTCCACCAGCTTGTTCTGGGCTTCAAGGACCTTCAAGCGGTCGGCGAGCTCGTCTTCGATCCGCTTGATGGCCCGGGCCATTCGCTCGGGACCAGCGACATAGTGCGACGCCGGGAACACATACATCTCTTCCTCGTCCCGGATGACCTCGCCGGTCAAGGGATGAAGGGTTTGGATGTTCTCGATCTCATCGCCGAAGAACTCGATCCTGATGGCCAGCTCTTCGTACATCGGAATGATTTCTACGGTGTCGCCACGGACCCGGAAGGTCCCCCGGTGAAAGTCCATATCGTTGCGCGCATACTGCATGGACACGAACTTCCGCAGCAGATGGTCGCGGTTCATCTCCGCACCCTTGCGCAGCGTGACCATGCCGGCAATGTACTCTTCCGGCGTACCCAGACCGTAGATGCAGGAGACCGTGGCCACCACCACGACGTCGCGGCGGGTCAACAAGGCGTTGGTTGCGGAGTGGCGCAAGCGTTCGACTTCCTCGTTGATGGAGGAGTCCTTTTCGATGAACGTGTCAGTCTGCGCGACGTAGGCTTCCGGCTGGTAGTAGTCGTAGTACGACACGAAGTACTCAACCGCATTGTTTGGCAGCAGCTCCCGGAATTCGTTGGCCAGCTGCGCGGCAAGGGTCTTGTTTTGGACCATCACCAGCGTTGGCCGCTGAACCTGCTCGATGAGCCAGGCCGTGGTGGCGCTCTTACCCGTACCGGTGGCGCCCAGGAGAACAACGTCCTTTTCACCGTTCTTGATGCGCTCGGTCAGCTCCGCGATGGCCGTTGGCTGGTCACCTGCAGGCTTATAGTCGCTGACAACTTCAAAGGGCGCGACAACACGGTTGATTTCCTGGGCAAGGCTCATGCATCAAATCTACCCCCGCCCCAGGACAGTTACTGTCCGCGTTTGCGCACAGCGGAAGATGCGTACGACGGCGGTGTCCAGCCCGTGCGGTTGGCCCACTCTTCCATTGCGGGCCAGGCAACCGTGGTAAACCACGGTTCCTTGGCCTCGGCGTACGCAGCTGTCCCGTTGTCGCCGGAGTGGGCGGCCGCCAACTGGCGCTTAAGGGCTTCGTACTGCGCCAGGGCTGAAGGATCTGCGCGCAACCAATCGCGAAACAGCAACGCGTAGTGCCAACCGGCTGACCCGGCTGCACGGACATGCAGGTTAACGGGCCTGCCTGGATCAGCATTGGCATGTAACCGCTTCTGCCACATTGCCGGATCAGGGTGCGAGGGCTTTGGAGTGTCTTCCCTGACCCCGGGAACCGCCGGAAAGCCCGCCGCAGCCAGCAAGGGTGAGATCCGGTCCGCGGTTGCCAGATCCGGCACAGCCAGCTGGAGGTCCAGAACGTCTTTCGCGGACAGTCCCGGCACGGAGGTCGACCCGATGTGGTCCACAGCCAAAGCTTCAGGAACAGCCGCCAAGATGCGCCCGGCCAGACGCTGGGCTTGCGCGGCCCAATCCCCCACCGGCGTCACCATGACCGGGGCCACCGTCCGGGTTGCCCTGGCACCGCGCCTGATGTTGTCCGCGAAAGGCACCAGGCGGAGCTCCCACAGCGCATCGACCGAGGCCAGCAGCTCGTCCGGGCTTCCCGCGTTCTCAAGAATGACATCAGCTGCGGCGTTCCGTTCTGCCGGACCAGCCTGTGCCGCCATGCGGGAACGGGCGTCTTCAGGGTCCATTCCCCGGAACTCCACCATGCGCTGGACACGCACGTGTGCGGGCGCGTCCACTACCACCACCAAGTGGAAGTTGTGGACCTGTCCGGTCTCCACCAGGAGGGGGATGTCCTGCACGACGATATCTCCGGCGCCTGCGTTTTCCATGATGGCTGCCGCCTCCCGGCGCACCAGCGGGTGAACGATGCCGTTGAGGACCTCGCGTTGCGCCGGATCCCGAAATACTATTGAGCCCAGCTTTGGCCTGTCGAGCCGGCCATCCTGGTCCAGGATGTCAGGGCCGAATGCTTCGACGAGCTGCTCCAAGCCAGGCGTCCCAGGTTCCACCACTTGCCGGGCGAGGATGTCCGCGTCGATGAGGACAGCCCCGAGCTCCTGCAGCCTTGAGGCCACCAACGATTTCCCCGAGGCGATGCCGCCCGTCAGTCCGATTTTCAGCACCCCTCAACACTAGACTGAAGCGGTGGAAATTGAGGATGAGACCCGTGCGACCAGGTACACCACTCTGGCCGCAGGCCCGGATTTCCGGCATGAACTGGAGATCCGACGCTCGCGCTTCATCACCGTCCTGCGCCGGTCGGGCGACGAGCACACCGCTCGCGATCTTGTGGCCGGCCTAAGGCGCGAGTTCCATGACGCGCGGCACCATTGCTCGGCGTTCGTGATCGGCCCTGACCGGATGATCCAACGATCCAGTGACGACGGTGAACCTTCCGGCACTGCGGGCATACCGATGCTTGAAGCACTAATCAAACGCGAATCAATGCCAGGGGTGACGGACCTCAGCGACGTCGCCGTCGTCGTCGTCCGCTATTTCGGCGGGATCCTGCTGGGTGCGGGCGGCCTGGTTCGGGCCTACTCCGAATCGGTTTCAACGGCGCTGGACCTCGCTCCCCTGGTCCAGCGCCAAAGGCTGCGTTTGTGCGGCATCGAGGTTTCCCACGCGGATGCGGGGCGTTTGGACAACGAGCTCCGCAACACGGGCTACGTTATGGCAGAGACTCGGTACGAGGCCCGGCACGCCGTCCTTCGGATAGCGGTTGCGGATGAACCGGGGGTTGTCGCGGAGGCCCACGCTCGGGTGGCGGCACTGACGGCAGGGAACTCGCTCCTCAGGCCTGAAGGTACCGAATGGATTGACCTTCCTGCCTGAAGAGCAGGCCAAAGGGTTAAAGCACCCCAAAGCTTAAATGACGAAGGACCCCTGCCCGAAGGCAGGGGTCCTTTGTTGGCTATTCAGCACATCCCGTGAGGGAGGCGGAATTAGTTGCCGGTCAGCTTCTCGCGCAGTGCGGCGAGGGCTTCGTCGGATGCCAGGGTGCCGGCGTTCGACTCAGCTGCAGCAGGCTCCGAGGAGTAGCTGGTAGCGCCGGAGTCGCTTTCACCGGACGTTGCAGCTGCAGCGTCATCGGCAGCGTGCTGGGCAACCTGCTTCTTGTGGGCTTCCCAGCGGGTCTGGGCGTCAGCGTACTGCTGCTCCCAAGCGGCACGCTGTGCTTCGTAGCCTTCGAGCCATTCGTTCGACTCGGGGTCGAAGCCCTCGGGGTACTTGTAGTTGCCCTCTTCGTCGTACTCAGCGGCCATGCCGTACAGAGCGGGATCGAACTCGGTGCTGTCTGCGTCAACGCCCTCGTTGGCCTGCTTGAGGGAGAGGGAGATGCGGCGACGCTCGAGGTCGATGTCGATGACCTTGACGAACAGTTCGTCGCCAACGGAGACAACCTGCTCGGCGAGCTCAACGTGGCGGACAGCCAGCTCGGAGATGTGAACGAGGCCTTCGATGCCGTCTTCGACGCGAACGAATGCACCGAACGGAACCAGCTTGGTGACCTTACCCGGAACAACCTGGCCGAGGGCGTGGGTGCGGGCGAAGGTCTGCCATGGGTCTTCCTGCGTAGCCTTGAGCGACAGGGAGACACGCTCGCGGTCCAGATCCACTTCGAGGACCTCGACGGTGACTTCCTGGCCAACCTCGACAACCTCGGACGGGTGGTCGATGTGCTTCCAGGAGAGCTCGGAAACGTGGACGAGGCCGTCTACGCCGCCAAGGTCCACGAATGCACCGAAGTTGACGATGGAGGAAACAACACCGGGGCGGACCTGGCCCTTTTCCAGCTTGTTGAGGAACGTGGAGCGGACCTCGGACTGGGTCTGCTCGAGCCATGCACGGCGGGACAGAACAACGTTGTTGCGGTTCTTGTCGAGCTCGATGATCTTGGCTTCGATCTGCTGACCGATGTACGGAGCGAGGTCGCGGACGCGACGCATCTCGACGAGGGATGCGGGCAGGAAGCCACGCAGGCCGATGTCCAGGATGAGGCCACCCTTGACAACCTCGATGACGGTACCGGTAACGACGCCGTCTTCTTCCTTGACCTTCTCGATGTCGCCCCAGGCACGCTCGTACTGAGCACGCTTCTTGGAGAGGATCAGACGGCCTTCTTTGTCTTCCTTGGTGAGAACCAGGGCTTCGACCTGGTCGCCAACAGCAACAACTTCGCCGGGGTCGACGTCGTGCTTGATGGAAAGCT
This sequence comes from Paenarthrobacter sp. AB444, assembly GCF_028736865.1. Classification (NCBI taxonomy): domain Bacteria; kingdom Bacillati; phylum Actinomycetota; class Actinomycetes; order Micrococcales; family Micrococcaceae; genus Paenarthrobacter; species Paenarthrobacter sp. AB444. The sequence continues at coordinate 181,425 of NZ_JAQZBY010000001.1, forward strand.
CACGGGAAGGGATGACACCTTCGGTCTTGTAACCGATGTCGAGCAGAACTTCGTCGCGGTCGACCTTGACGACGGTACCTTCGACGAGGTCTCCGTCGTTGAAGTACTTGATGGTGGCGTCGACAGCTGCGAGGAAGTCCTCAGCGGTACCGATGTCGTTAATGGCGACTACGGGGGTACCGGGCTTCTCGGTGGAGGTGATGGTCATGTAGTAGGGGCTCCGTTGTGGATAGTTAGTCGGTCAGGCAAACCGCTGCCGTCCGGGTCCGGACGGCAGAACACGGCACATCGCCGGGTCATCCTGATTTGTGGATTAGTACAAAATGGATGCATGCACGTAGTACACGCCCGTTCATTCTAGTCGCAAGGGCAAAGAAGGGTCAAAAGCAGTGCCATGCCTACAAGATGTCCCCGAGACGGCCAAAGGAAATACCCTTGTCCAGCAGCCGTGGGAGGATGCGCGCGTAGCCTTCCGCAGTCGCACCCGCCGGTTTGTTGAAGTGTGAAATGACGATGTCCCCGGGGCCGACCCGGCCCACCTCGGCGGCGACGGTGGCCGCCGGAAACGTTGCTCCGCCGTCGCCATTGATCGTGAAATTCACCGGCAACATTCCGAGCCTGCGTGTCATGGCCGCTGTGACGTCGTCGTAAAACGCCGTCCCGGGACGGAAGAACCGTGGCGTCTTCCCGAAAGTGTCGAACATGGATTGCTGGTTGCCGGCGAGTTCGTCATACGCCGCCGAAACATTGGCTGTTCCGACGATGCCGTAAGCGGACCTCCCGTTCACGGATAGGGGCAGGTGCGAGGTGCCGTGGTTGGCAAGTTCGAACAACGGATCGGCCGCCAACTCGGCGGCAAGTGCTTGATTGGCACGGGTCCAGCGGTTGTTGACGAAGAGGGTCGCTGGAACGTTGAGCCGACGCAGGGTCCGCAGCAGTTCGTGGTCGCAGTCCGAACCACCCGGTCCGCCGCAGGCATCGAACGTCAGCGCGGCCTGCTTGGAAGGAGCGTCATTGACGACGCCTGTGACATGCAGCCCCCATTCCTGGGGTTTCCTGCCCGCGAACTCCGCCACGACTGTCCCTTTGCCGGGCAGCACAAGGGGCCTTGGCGTCGGCTGGGCCCGTGCGGCTGCGGCCTGCTCGCTGGACTTGGCGGCGATGGAGGGCGGCGGCGTGGCAGGTCCTGAAGGCCGCCGGTGCTCCGCTGCAACGTCTTGCTCCGGTGCCGGTGGGACGTTTCCGCTTCCCGCTTCGGCGCATCCGGCCAAAACAGCTGTCGCCAAGCCTGCCATTCCAAGCAGCACCGATCGCCGGCCGGCCAATGGCCGCCGCTTGGAATCCCCCATGGATGTCCTTACTGACGTTGTTGCTACGTGATTTTGATGTGTTGCAGCACCGACTACACGTGCCGCCGTTAGAAGTGTGTCAGACAGTGGGCCGGGCGTTCCACTGTGAACAATTGCTGCGCCCGGAAGGCAGAACCTGGCGTGTGCTCGCGGATACGGCCGGCGGCGGCGAGCGTGACGGGCGATACCGCGCCCAGGTAGATGGAAGCGAGGTCGGCCACGTCCAGGCTGAGGTCAGGCGTCAGTCCCGTCGCGTCATTGACGACGGCGGCAGCACCGCCGTCGGACTCCAGAACCCAGGCGCCCTCCGCCAAACCCAGGGAGTCCGTAACCTGCATTACCAAGCGATCGGAGACGGGGAAGCTTCTGGCCTCCAACGCTGCCTTGGCATCGAGGATCCTGAGCCACAGCATGTCACGGACGTCAGAGGACCCGATGCACCGGGGATCGTCGAGCGCCCACGCCAGAGGATCGTCCACGGGAGCTTCCAGCCAGGTCACTTGCTCGATCAGGTCGATGCTTCCCAGGAAGCGCCAGAGGTCCAGGTACGCCGCGTTGCTTGCCGCCACGAGATCCACAATTTCCATGGTGTACGGCTTGTGGTCCCAGCCTTTGAAACGGTACGAGACGTAGCCGTCCAAAGTACCGGACGCGTCGTAGTGCAGTGCCGCGCGGACTGAGGGATCGGCCTTGCCGTCGTGTCCGATCGACCCTGAGGCAACAAGCCGGTAGTACTCCTGCCGGTCCACGGACCCGGGTGAAAGGTGGTGGACTTTGGCAAAGACCTGCGGCGCCACGTCCAGGAGGACAGACGGGTCTGCGACTTCAACAGTTCCCGAAGCCTGCCCCTTGAGCCGGAAACGTGGTCCGGTGTCCACCGTGATGCTGCGTTCAAAGGTGGCGACACCGAAACCGAACCGTCCATAAATGGAACCTTCGGAAGCGGTCAGTGCCGCCATGGCGAGGCCGTCATCCTTGGCACCTTCCAAGTCCGCGGTGATCATTCCCCGCAGGATCCCGTTGCGTCGGTGGGTACCGCGGACCGTCACGGACGTAATCAGGTTGGACTCGAGCGTGCGCCCAAAGCCAATGTTCAGCGTCTTGCGCATAGTGGCGTAGGTTGCCACGGGGACGTCGGCAGCGAGCGAATGCTCTGGCACCTGACCTGTGACGTAGACCCCGGTCAGCTCACGCTTGTCTGTTTGGTAAGCCGCCAAGGTCTTGGCGAGGTACTCCTCGTCCCGCCGCTGCTGGTGGAACCCGTGGGACACTGCCTGCACCCAACGGGTTGAACGGTCATACGCCGCATCATTGCGATCGGCAACAACGGGGAATCTTTGGACGGAATATTTTGCGGTGTTGTGTTCCTTGGAATCAGCCACGCCTTCGAGCCTAGCCAGACGCTTGGGGGCGCGCCACCATCACGGCGGCGCGCCCCCAAGCGATCAAGGAATTGCTTGACGCAGGCTAGTGCCCGGCCTCGTACCAGCTGGAACCGACGCCGATCTGGACATCGAGCGGAACCGACAGGTCCGCTGCCGAACCCATCTGCTCGATGACCAGCTTCTCCACCGCCTCCCGCTCTCCCGGAGCCACTTCCAGGACGAGTTCGTCATGGACCTGCAGCAGCATGCGTGACTGAAGTCCCTGGCTGGCGAGCTCGGCTGAAACGCCCAGCATGGCGCGTTTGATGAGGTCCGCGGCGGAGCCCTGGATCGGCGAGTTCAGCGCGATCCGCTCGGCTGCTTCGCGGGCCTGGCGGTTGGTGCTGGTCAGGTCGGGGAGATAGCGCCGGCGGCCTTCGATGGTGGCGGTGTAGCCATCGGTCCTGGCTTGGTCCACGACTCCCCGCAGGTAATCCCGTACGCCACCGAAGCGGTCGAAGTAGTCCTTCATGAGCGTCCGGGCCTCATCCACGGAGATTTCCAGCTGTTTGGACAGCCCGAAGGACGTGAGCCCATAAGCCAAGCCGTAGGACATCGCCTTCACCTTGGAACGCATGGCACTGGTGACTTCTGCGGGCTCCACATTGAAGATCCGCGATCCCACGAAGCGGTGCAGGTCTTCACCGTCACGGTACGCCTGGATCAGGGCCTCGTCCCCGGAAAGGTGCGCCATGATGCGCATTTCGATCTGGGAATAGTCAGCGGACAACAAGCACTCATAGCCCTCGCTGACCACAAAGATGCCCCGGACGCGTCGGCCTTCTTCGCTGCGGACGGGGATGTTTTGCAGGTTTGGGTTGTTGGAGGAGATACGGCCCGTGGCGGCGATGTTCTGCGCGTAGGTGGTGTGGATCCGCCCATCGTCGGCAACCGACTTTTTCAAGGTTTCCACCATCTGGGCCAGCTTGGAGGACTCCCGGTGCGCCATGAGCTGGACCAGGAATTCGTGGCCGGTCTTCTCCAGCAGCGCCTTGAGGGAGGCGGCGTCGGTGGTGTAACCGGACTTGATCTTCTTGGTCTTGGGCAGTCCCAGTTCCTCAAAGAGCACAGTCTGCAGCTGCTTGGGCGAGCCCAGGTTGACCTCATGGCCGATGGCGGCGAAGGCCTGCTCCTGGGCAGATTCGATCACCTTCGTCAGATCTGCCAGCTGCTCATCCATCCGCTCCTGGGAGACGAAGATGCCTGTCAGTTCCATCTGCGCGAGGACGCGCGCCACCGGAAGCTCCAGAGTGGTCAGGAGGGCATCGGCGTTGCGGTCCGCCAGTTCCTTTTCGAAGTGTTTGCTGAGAGCCAGCACGACGGCGGCATGCTGCACCAACGCTGCAGCCGCGGCCTGGTCCGTTTCACCGGACAGGTCAAGTTCCAGCTGTCCGGACTGGGCGGCCGCAGGGCCCAAGGCGATCTTGAGGTGTACTTGTGCGAGTTCGGCGAGATCGTAGCTGCGGCGGTCGGGCTGGATCAGGTAGCCGGAGATGGACGTGTCATCCACAACCCCCTCGAGGCCCAGACCGCGGTTGTGCAGGGCCTTGAGTGCCGATTTGAACTCGTGGAGCACCTTGGCTTCTTCGGGATCGCGCAGCCAGCGGGCCAGTACGTCCTCAGCCGCTGCATCCAGGCCGGTCAGCTCAATGTAGGCTGCCCCGTTGGCACGTACGACTGCCAGGGCGCTGGCATCGTCGCCGATGCGGCCCGGGACAAGCTGGACGGCAAGGGCGGACCGCACCCCGGAACCGGCGGCGAAAAACGCCTCCAGTTCCTGGGCACCCGTGAGCGTGGCGAACTCAGGGGCATCGATGGTGTCGGGTGCAGCTCCTGCTGTGTCATCCCCGTACAGATCGAACAGCCTCGTACGAAGGGTCCGGAACTCAAGCTCCTCAAAGAGTTCCTCAATGGCCTGCCGGTCCGGGCGCGGCTCGTGGAGGTCTTCCAAAGTGATCGGAAGGTCCAAGTCGGTGAGCAATTGGTTCAGCCGCCGGTTGCGCTTGACGTTTTCCAGGTTCTCTTTGAGCGCCCCGCCCACCTTGCCCCCGATGGAATCAAGGTTTTCCAGGATTCCTTCAAGGCCTCCGTAGAGGTTGATCCATTTGGCAGCCGTCTTGGGGCCGACACCGGGCACGCCCGGGAGGTTGTCCGCGGACTCCCCGACCAGCGCGGCCAGGTCTGAGTACAGGCCGGGCTTGACGAAGTACTTTTCTTCGATGGCCGCTGCGTCCATCTTGGGGATGTTGCTGACACCTTGCTTGGGGTAGAGCACAAAAACGTTTTCGTTGATCAGCTGGAAGGCATCCCGGTCGCCGGAAACCAGAAGTACTTCGAAACCGGCAGCGTCGGCCTGCGAAGCAAGGGTCGCGAGGACATCGTCAGCCTCGTATCCGGGCATGGCGATGGTCTTGATGCCCCATGCCTCCATCACCCGGGCGATGAGGCCGATCTGGCCGGCGAACTCCGCGGGCGTGGCGTTGCGGCCGCCCTTGTATTCGCTGTACTCCGCCTTCCGGAAGGTCGTGTCGTCCGAGACGTCAAAGGCGACGGCGACGTGGGTGGGCTTCTGGTCCTTGATCAGGTTGATCAGCATAGACGTAAAACCGTGCACGGCGTTGGTGTGCTGACCACGGGCGGTCGAGAAATTCTCGGCAGGAAGGGCGTAGAAAGCCCGGAAAGCCATGGAGTGGCCGTCCAGGACCAGCAACCTGGGCCGGCCCTCCCCCGTGGTACTGCTGGATGTTGTGGCAGAGGGGGCGGGTGCTGTGGCAACTGCAGCAGCCTGGGCCGTTGGAATCTGGTCCGGTTTGGTTGTTTCACTCACAGGTGCCAGCCTAGTTGGCATGATGGACAATTTCACGCCGAACAGCTTTGTGGACCAACTCAACGAGGCCGGTGTGCCCGAAGAGTTCCACGATTGGCTTTCCGCGCACGGAGTGGGGTCGCTCGTGGTGAAAATGGGAATCCGCTTCACCGAGATGAGCGCAGAACGCATGGTGGCAACCATGCCGGTTGAGGGCAACACGCAGGTGGCGGGCATCCTCCACGGCGGGGCGCACGTTGTGCTGGCAGAAACCCTGGGGTCTTTCGCAGCCTCATTGCACGCGGGCAGGGGGCGCCACGCTGTGGGTATCGAAGTGGGCGCAACCCACCACCGTTCCGTGGCAACGGGCATTGTGACGGGAACCTGCACCGCCATCCACCTCGGCGGCACGTTGGCCACGCATGAAATTGTCATCACTGACGAGTTGGGCCGCAGGCTCTCTACTGCCCGCATTACCAACATGATCCGGGACAACCGCCACTGAATCGCTCTGCCGGCAGTGGACCCGGCGGTCAACGTGGGCGTCGCGGCAGCCTGTAATGCAACTCTGCCGCGGCCCCGCCAAGGATCCTGGACGAGACCAACTCAAGGGGCGGCGTCGGCCCCTTGAGCGGCAAGAGCGGCTTCCCCGCGCCCAAAACGACCGGCACGACAGTGACGATGATCTCCTCGAGCAGGCCGGCGTCCGCAAACTGTGCCACGAGTTCCCCGCCACCGAGCAACCAGACATTCTTCGGGCCGGCATCCTCGAGCAGGTCCGGGGCGAACTCCGTGACGTCGCCCCGGACAAAAGTAATGTCAGCACCGGCGGGGGCGGAGTACTCGTGGTGCGTAAAGACCCAGCACGGGATGTTCGGGTAGGGCCAAGTGTCCGGCTGGTGCTCCATGAGCCATCGGTAGGTGTCCCCGCCCATGGCGATGCAGCCAACGCCGGCCATGAACGACTCGATGCCCTCGTTCACGCCGTCAACGCTTTCGAACTGCATGAGCCAGCCAAGGTCGTCGTCCGGTGATGCGATGAAACCGTCGATGGTGGAAGCTACGTAGTACTGGAAGGTCGACATGGCCCCAGACTAGTCAGTCCGAAGCAGGGTTCCCATACTCCACGCGGACGCTGCCGTTGTCCGGCAGAACCACTACCCGTCCCCGTTCCAACGACCATCCGTCATTCAGCAGGAAGATCCGTCCACCGCTGACTACCAGCAGGCGAAGACCGGTGTAACGGTACAACGGAGCTGCTTCCGTCCCGGCCGCCTCTTCCTTGACGTTGGGCACCGTGACGGCCAACCGCTCTTTGCTGTATACGACGGCGGTGGGCAGCAGGTGGGCACGTTCCTGGTAGTCGATGGCCGCTCCCCTGCCCAGCGCCTGCGCGTAGTCGGACGTGCCCCAGAACAGCAGCAGCGTGACCAGGACAAACACCAGCCACCCTTCGATTCCCCGCCGACCGGGTTGGCCGCCCTGGACGGCCAACCCGGCTGCCCGGCGTCGAACGCCAAGGCCCCACGAGCCCACCACCAGTCCGGCCGCGATCAGAAACGGCGCATAAAGCACACTTTGTCCAGGGCGGGCCGTCACAACGATCCACATGACGGCGGCAAAGATGAAGCCCAGAAGGAGAAGCACAGTAGCCGAGACCATCACCGGCTTCCTGTGCCGGGGTGATTCAAGGACGTGGGCCACGGCACGGTCGAGCATGAGCCAGAGCAGGCCGATCACTGCCAGCCAGGCCAGCGGCTGGAACAGGGACTGGATGCTCCTCAAGATGAAGTCCTGGACCGTATAGCCAAACAGGCTGACGTCCAATCCCATGGACTTGGCTTGGGCATCGGTGCGCGCCCACCCGAAGTAGACCAGCAAGGCCGTGACCACCGTCAGCGGCGGACCCACCACCGAGAGCACCTCGAGGGTCCGCTTCCAGCGGGTACTGCTGCCATCGGTGGCCGCGGGGACGTCGCTCACGGTGATGCCGTGGTGGAAGATTCACCAGCCGACGTCGATGGCTGGCTTGAGGGGCCTGGTTTACCTGTCGCCGGGGTACCGGTTCCCGCCGTACCGGAAGGCGATGCGGTGTTGTCATAGAAGAAAGTGGCTGCCCCTGCAATGTCCACAGTGTCCGTCACTGAAATCCGAATGGAGGCGCGTCCATTCGCAGGAGGCATGCGCAAATACACTTTCCCGTAATCTTCCCTGTCGCCCACGAACTCGGCGTCTGCGGGCACACCGTCGAACAGGACCTCGCCAATGCGGACGTAGTAGCCGTCAAGGCGGACTATCGTGCCCCCGGTAGCAGGACCGGACGCGCGGGGTGTTCCCGGCACGGGCCTGAGCTGTTCGTCCACCACGGTCAAACCGCGCAGTTGGCGGGGACAGGCTTCACCCACGCCGGGTTCCACCGTGAGAACGCCGTTGGCGCTGCTGCGGTGTTGGGCCACCATCATGGCCGACATGGCCGCGACCCTGAACTCGAGGCACTGGTTTTCCGGGATCCGTGGGGTGGCTGAAACGGCGTTCGATGCCCTTTCCCAATCCTCGGCCTTGCCGCTGAGAACAGCACGGCAGACGGCGGCTCCTGCCAGCCAGACAGCGTCGTCCCCGGCGCCCTCGACGCTTCGGGCCAAGGCGTCACACTGGAACTGCTGGAGCAGGAGGTAGCGCTGGCCGGATGTGGGGTCGTTGGGCCCGATCGGGCCGACGGGAATCCATCGAACAACCGGCGCGTTTTCCTGCGGGGCTCCGGGGCCGGCCGGACCGGCTGGCTGGACCGCTGTCGGGGCGCCAATGGTGGAACTGTTCGGGCCCGGGGTGCTGGCCGCCGGGGCACTGGAACCCTGCTGCGGTGACAACCCCTCGGGAGCGGGCGGCAAGCACGCTGCAAGGGCCAGCACCAGCACCAGCGCCAGTCCGAAAACGCTGCTTCGGGAAGGGCACATCATGACAGCCCCATATCTGCCGGACCACAACCACGCAGCCATACGCATGGCTACACAGCTGATTATTCTCCCGAATGGACCTTGCTGCCAGAGACAGTGCTACTTTCCGAAGTACGGAACAATCAGGTAGATGCCGAACAAAACGGCGATGCCACAGAGGCCAAAGCAAACGTAGGCCAGGGAGCGCACCAGGGCAGGTGACTTGTGCTGGATGTCACCGGCTATCGCAGTGAGCCGGACGCCCAGCGAATAGAGCACGACGAGCGTCACGGCGGCTACGAGCGTCACACCGGCCACCTGCAGCAGTTCCAACCATTTCATCGCTGCACGTCCTTGCTCGGGGTGGTCTTTCGTGACTTCTTCTTCTTGCGGAACCTGACGGCGTGGCCGGCTTCTTCAACCTCGACGGCGTTGTGGTGTCCGACGTGCGATTTGCGGGAAACGACGAACATGAACAGGATTGCTGCCGTTCCGACCACGGCGGCGATGATGACGCCCACGGTCCCGGCTCCCACGAGCAGGGCGGTCAACGCACCAACGATGGCGGATGCCGGAAGGGTAAAGAGCCAGCCCAACGCGATCTTGCCGGCTGTGCCCCAGCGGACGGAGGTACCCTTTCGGCCAAGCCCGGAACCGATTACAGAACCCGAGGCAACCTGGGTAGTGGAGAGAGCAAAGCCGAGGTGCGAAGAGGCGAGGATCGCGGAGGCGGTGCTTGTTTCTGCGGAGAACCCCTGAGCAGGCTTGACCTCCGTCAGGCCGGATCCCATGGTGCGTATGATGCGCCAGCCGCCCGCGTAGGTACCGATGGCGATCGCGAAGGCACATGCTGCGATGACCCAGAACTGCGGTCCGCTGCCGGGGGCCTGCGTTCCGCCCGCGATGAGGACCAAGGTAATGATGCCCATGGTCTTCTGGGCGTCGTTGGTACCGTGGGCCAAGGCCACGAGGCTGGAGGTGAAGATCTGCCCGGTCCGGAAACCGCCGCGCTTCTGGGTGAGCTTGTCGCCGGTTTCAGGATCGTGCCTGGAGGTAAGCGCATAGGCCAGCCGGGTACAGATGTACGCCACGCCACCGGCAATAAGCGGTGCAAAGACTGCGGGAAGGATGACCTTCTGCAGAACTGTTTCAAAGTTGATGGAGTGGAAACCGATGCCCACTACCGCGGCGCCGATAAGGCCGCCGAAGAGTGCGTGCGAGGAACTCGACGGCAGGCCCTTGAGCCAGGTGATCATGTTCCACAGGACTGCGCCCATAAGGCCGGCAAAGATAATGTCCGGGGTGATGTGGATTCCGTCGGAACCTTCCCGGATCAGCCCGCCGGAAATGGTCTTGGCCACTTCCGTTGACAGGAAGGCGCCCACGAGGTTGAGGACCGCAGCCAAGGCAACGGCCGTTTTGGGCTTGATCGCCCCCGTAGCGATAGGCGTGGCCATCGCATTGGCTGTGTCGTGAAAGCCGTTGGTGAAGTCAAAGAATAGGGCCAACGCTATTACCAGCGCGACCATGAAGGTGATATCCACCTGTTGCCCAATCTGCAGAGTCGACGTTCAGCAGTTCCACTTCCCCATACCTGCCATCCACAGCATAGTTCAGCAAGTGTTCAACTGACCCTGCTTGCGGGATTCACTCTGGCGGGCTTGAAACCTTAAGAATCCTACGTGCCATACACCGAGGGGCCAAACGACTGCGGCCCGGAATTCAACCGAGGTAGCTGCGGACGGCCGCAAGTTCGGCGCGGCTCAACCCCTTGCGGGGATCGGGTGAGATGCACAGCACACGGTCCTGCTGGTATTCCGCCCACGAGCGTGCGTCGGACTCCTGGCTGAGCTGGTCGTCGACCCAGGCGAAGCGCTGGCTCCCGCTGGCTGCCAGATCCTTTTGCAGGGCCACCAGCTTCCACCATTCCGGCCCCTGGTCCCAGCCCTGGCTGGACAACACAGGCCAATCGCGGCCGTTGAGACCTATGGCCGGGCACAGAAACTCCGGGGCCAAATGCTCCCATGTCGTCAGCCACACAAAGCGAGCGGCCGGATGTTCGGCGAGGGCGTTGAGCTCCGCGACGGCCTCAGGCGCAAAGGCCACCTCCAGGATGCCGGCGTCGGCGGTGCTCCATTCGCTGCCCCAGTCTGTGGTGCCCATCGGGCTAAAGGGGTTCACCACGCCGTCGACGTCCAGATAGATGGATACCGGTGTCACGGTGCCCTCCATGGAATCCTCATGCGTCCCCTTCCCCAACGGTTGAAGCCAGCCTACGGGAACGCTGCCTGACCGGACGCTGCTACCGGAAAAATCAATCCCTTGACGTTCGTCATGCAAATGATATTCTCGATGCATGGAAAAGCTCCCAGTCCATCCCTCACGCAATGTCCGCGACATCGAGGACTCCGTCCGCACCGATTTCCGGCACGCCATGTCCTATGGCGGATACTTGGACCTTGACCGCCTGCTCACCTCGCAGCACCCCTTGAGCAAGCCGGAACACCACGACGAATTGCTCTTCATCATCCAGCACCAGACCAGTGAACTCTGGCTCAAACTGGTGCTCCATGAGCTGCTGGAGGCGCGGCGGCTTTTCGACGCCGACAACCTGGGCAAGGCGCTCAAATGTATTGCGCGCGTCAAGGCCATCCAACGCACCATGACCGAGCAATGGTCGGTCCTGGGCACCCTGACCCCTCGCGAATATGCCCAGTTCCGTGGATTCCTGGGCAGTTCATCGGGTTTCCAGTCGTATCAGTACCGCGGAGTGGAATTCCTGCTGGGCAACAAGAACCGGGGGATGCTGCGGGTCTTCGAAAGTGAACCGGAAGCCCATGCCTTGCTCAGCACGCTCCTGGAAGAACCTACGCTGTACGACGCTTTTCTGGCCGTGTTGTCCCGGGCGGGCTATGACATCCCCGCCGACATTCTCGAGAGAGACACGAGCGAACCGTGGACCTTCCACCAGGATCTGGTCCCCGTCTTCCAAAAAATCTACGAGTCCGATGACACTCCGTGGGGGCTCTATGAGGCCTGCGAGGACCTTGTGGACATCGAGGACAACTTCCAGGCCTGGCGTTTCCGCCACCTACGGACCGTTCAACGCACCATCGGATTCAAAGTGGGCACGGGCGGGTCCTCCGGCGTGGACTTCCTCAAACGTGCTTTGGACCTGACCTTCTTCCCCGAGCTCTACGCCGTCCGGACCGAGATCGGCAATTAGCAGCGTGCCACACATTCCCGCAGGAGAAATGATGACCACCGAACAGCAGACCCAATGGCCGACGGCGGCAGAACTGGACGCGGCGGATCCCCTCGCCGCCCAGCGTGAAGCCTTTTACGCGCCCGACGCCGAACAGCTCACCTCGTACCTGGACGGCAACTCGCTGGGCAGGCCACTGAAGGCAACGGCGGAGAACCTCGCCTCATTCGTTCATGACGCCTGGGGCAGCCGCCTCATCCGTGGATGGGACGAACAGTGGATGGACGAACCGACCCTGGTCGGAGACCGCATCGGTGAGGTCACGCTCGGCGCGGCCCCCGGGCAGGTCACGGTAGGTGACTCCACGTCCGTCATGCTGTACAAAATGATCCGCGCGGCAGTGGATGCCCAGCCTGGCCGGGACGAGATCATCATCGATCGCGACAACTTCCCGACAGACCGTTTCATCATCGAAGGCATTGCACAGGAACGCGGGGCCACAATCAAGTGGATCGCGGCCAACCCCACCAGCGGCGTCCGCGCCGCTGACCTGGACGGCCTCCTGGGCGAGCGGACCGCCGTCGTGGTCCTCAGCCACGTTGCCTACCGCTCGGGCTTCCTTGCCGACGCCGAGGGGATCACGGCCAAGGTGCACGAGGCCGGTGCACTGATGCTGTGGGACCTGTGCCATTCGGTGGGATCGGTGCCCATGGAGCTGGACGCCTGGGGCGTGGACCTTGCCGTCGGCTGCACCTACAAGTACCTCAACGGTGGCCCGGGCTCCCCCGCCTTCGCCTACGTCAATGCGTCCCGGCAGGAACATTTGCAGCAGCCCATCTGGGGCTGGATGGGCGCGGACAATCCGTTCGGGATGACGGATGCGTACCGCCCGGCGCAGGGCATCCGACGCTTCATCACAGGCACGCCGCCCGTCCTGGCCATGCAGCCGTTGAAGGACATGGTGGAACTGATCGCCTCCGTGGGGATGGAGGCCGTCAGGGACAAGTCGGTCAAGCTCACGGAGTACGCCATTGCCCTCTCCGAGGAACTCCTGGTCCCTCTGGGTGCCCGGATTGTGAGCCCGCGTGAGGCCTCCGAGCGTGGTTCCCACATCACTGTTGACCACCCGCTCTTCGCCGACGTCACGGCCAGGCTCTGGGAGAAGGGCGTCATTCCCGACTTCAGGCCTCCGCATGGCCTCCGCATCGGGCTTTCACCGCTGAGCACGAGCTTCGCCGAGGTCGAGCTGGGGGTTTCAGCCATCCGGGACGTCCTCACCGAACTGCTGTGAGCCGGAAGTGAGTGCCGTCCTCGACGACATGGACTCCCGCCCAGGGAGTACGCCGTCCTTGCTGCGAACAGTCATCGGGCTGTACTTGCGCGATGTTGGTGGCTGGATGTCCACCAAGGACATCGTGGCGCTGATGGATGCCCTGGGGACATCGGCAACCGTGACGCGGACAGCCCTGGGCCGGCTGCGGAAGAAAGACGTCCTGAGCCAGGAGAACCGCGGAGGAACTCCGGGCTTCACCCTGACGCAAGGTGCTGCGGCCATGCTGGCCCGCGGTGACCGACGCATCTACAACCCCAGGAGCATGTCCCCCTCCGACCCTTGGTGTTTGATCTCGTTCTCCATCCCGGAGACGGAGCGGGAGAAGCGACACCAACTGCGGCGCAGGCTCCACTGGATTGGCTGCGGAACGGTCGCCGCCGGCTTGTGGATCTGCCCGGACTCCCTTCGGGTGGAAGTGGAGGAAATCCTTGCCGACCTCGAGCTGCGGGACATGGCGACGATCTTTGTTGCCGGTACGCCGCTGGTGGGTGGGAGCCTCCAGGAGGCAGCGTCGGCTTGGTGGGATCTGGACGCCGTAGCCGAACTCCACAGGGACTTCATCCGCGAGCACGCCCACGCGGTCGCTGATGCCGGACAGACAGTGGAACCGGGCGCAGCGGCCTTTGCCGGCTACGTCCAGTGCATCGACCGGTGGCGCATCATTCCCTACCTGGATCCCGGGCTGCCCTCGACCTTCCTCCCTGATGACTGGCCGGGCGCTGAAGGCGCCGGGCTGTTTGGCCGGATTGTCGCCGCCTACAAAGAGCCCAGTGCCGAATTCGTGCGGCACACGGTCCAAGGCATCCGCGTCGCCACGACCTTATGAAAAGGCGGGTCAGTTTTCCGCTTTCACCCTTGAAACGAAGCGGAACCTGTCCCCACGGAAGGTGCTGTGCGTCCATTCGACCGGAACACCGCCGCCGTCCTTGGCCAGCCGATGCACCACCAGCAGCGGCGCCCCCATTTCGATGCCCAGCAGCTCAACATCAGCTGGACCGGCCAAAGCGGTTTCGACAGTATCTTCAACCTCGGCGATATGTATCCCATACACGTCCTTGAGCACGGCATACAGGGAGCCGGACTTGGCGAGGTTGGCCTTGAAACGGGGAAGCTTCCCCGGGAGCCAGGCAACTTCGTGGGCCAGCGGCGCCCCCTCGATCAACCGGATGCGTTCGAGCCGGGTAACGGAGTCTCCCTCAGCCAACGCCAGGTGGGCTGCGACATCTTGGTCAGCTTTGACGACCTCCAGCGCCAACAGCGTGGAGCCCGGGCTGAGGCCCTGGGTCCTTGCGTCGTCGGAAAACGACGTCAGTTGCCTGACATGGGTCACCTTGGGAGGAGCCACAAACGTTCCATGGCCCTGGATCCTGCCGAGCTTTCCCTCCGCGACAAGTTCACTGATGGCCATGCGGACAGTAGTTCGGGAGGTCGCAAAGCTCTGCGCCAGGGCCCGTTCCGTGGGGATGAGGGTGCCTGGCCGGAGACCGGCCATGAGGGCCAGTATTCCGGTCTTGACGACATAGTATTTGGGCGTTGCACGCTTGATGTCAGCAGGCATAGGGACAACCTACCTGTAGACAAGGCGATTGGTCTATGCCAATCTTGCAAGGGGTCACAGTCACAAGGGGCCAAACTTGCAGGCGGACGCTGACCCCAGCGAGCCGATCCGGGACGAAGGGACGTCACATGCAGCAGTCCGGCGAAAACGGGGGCCCAGCAGCCGCTCCCGTCGTTCTGGGCCTCCACATCGGTGGATCCAAAACCCACGCCGTCCTTTCCGGCGGCGCAGGACAGTCCGGGGACGACAATGAGGCCGGCCTGGAAATCACCGAAGCACGCGCGAATCTGTCTTCCGTTGGGCACCAGGGAGCCGACGCGGTGCTGCGGCGGATTGCCGCACGCGTCGGGGGCGGTGTTCAAGCGGTGTGTGCCGGGGCGGCCGGCGCGGACACCCCTGCGAGCCGCGCAGTTTTGTCGGCGCTTCTCGCCGAACATTTTCCCGGCGCAAGGATCGACGTCGTCCATGACACCCGGATCATCCTTGCCGCGGCGGGGCTCGAGGCGGGCGTGGTCCTGGTAGCGGGAACCGGCTCGGTCGCCTGGGGCAGGAACCGGGACGGCCGGGAAGCCCGCAGCGGTGGGTACGGCTATTTGCTCGGCGACGAAGGCGGCGGCTACTCGGTGGTTCGCGACGCCGTTCGGGAAGCACTGCGCGAATACTATGCCGGCCTTGAACCGGGGCCGCTGGTCCAATCCCTGATGGCAGCTACCGCCAGCGTCGACGCTTTGCAGCTCATGGACTTCTTCTACGCCAAGCCCGAGCCGGACCATTGGGCGGGATTGGCCCCGCTCGTCCTCGACATGGCCAATGACGGCGATCCGGCGGCTTTGCGGATCCAGGCCGAAGCAGCGCATTCCCTGGCCTCCCTGGCCCGGCAAGTGCTGGGCGAACTCGGCTTGGACCTCCCGCTCGTGATGGCTGGCGCGCTCCTGGTCAACCAGAGCCAGCTTGCTGCCGCAGTAGCCAGGAAAATGTCGTTGGAAGATCCCTCGTTGGTTCGGATCCTCTCCCAGTCCCCCGTCTTCGGGGCGGTCAAGCTCGCACGTCAACTGATCGGGCAGTGACGGGCCACAGGTGATCCGCGCCGGCAACGGGAGTAGTCTGGATCCATGCCTTCCATCCGCGGCGGCGGGTAAAAATGTCCAGGGCCAGGCAGCGGTGGCTGCCCGCGTTCTTGATCTGCCTTGCCATGGGCATGGCGGTATTGTTTAGTGCCGTGCAAGCGGGTGCAAGCATTTCCCTGCCGCCCAAGACCGCGGACGAGGTCCTCGCGATGGTCGCAAACACCCAGGTCCGCGAACTCAGCGGCACGGTGGAACAAAACGCTGAGCTGGGACTTCCGGATATTCCCACAACAGGTCCGGGCGTCGCTCCCGGTGCCGCGTCCACCCTGGAATTCCTGACGGGTTCGCACACAGCCCGCGTCTACCTCAGTGCACCCGCCAAAGCGCGCCTGCAGATCCTGGACCCGATGGCTGAGCGTGACCTCGTGGTGAACGGAAACGATGCGTGGTTCTACAACTCCGCGGACAACAGCGCGACGCACCTGCGCGCTCCCTCGCCGTCGACGGGAACATCCAACGGATCCTTGCCCCCTGTTGCTCCGCACCCGGAGGTGCCAACACCGGCATCCATGGCATCGCATTTCCTCGCAGCCATTGACGCCGGCACCGAAGTAAGCGTGGACAATTCCTCCACAGTCGCCGGCCGCAGCGCCTACCGCCTCCTCTTGAACCCCCGCAGTTCCGATACGATGGTGGATTCAGTGGCGATCGACGTCGATTCTGAAACCGGCGTGCCGCTGGGTGTCGAGGTCAGGGCCAATGGACAGGCCGAGGCTGCCTACTCCTTGGCTTTCACACAGGTGGAATTGAGCGCACCGGATGCCGCGATGTTCGAGTTCACCCCACCGGCCGGGGCTACGGTCAGTGAGAAGGCGCTTCCTGCAGCACCGGCGAAGTCGACGCCGCTGCCCTCTCCGCGGGCCACCCACGAACAACATGGCGTGTCGGCCACCGGCAAGGGATGGGACGCCGTGCTCTCTCTGCCCGCGGGAACCGCTCCTGCCGGCCTCACGGCCGACCCACTCCTTTCCCAGGCGCTCCAGCCGGTTCCTGGTGGCCACGCCTTGACGACGTCCTTGGTCAGTGTGCTGATTCTCGACGACGGCCGCGTCTTCGCGGGCATGGTTCCGTTGGAGCGGCTACAGTCAGCTGCCCTTCAGCCACCGGCACCAACCCAGTGACGGACACAACCCAGTGACGGACACAGCCCAGTGACGGACACAGCCCGATGACGGATACCGCCCTGTGACGAAGGCCGCCGTCGAGGAAAGCCACCCAGGGGCCGGGACGGGGCTTGCCATTGAAACACGCGGCCTCGTGAAGCGTTTTGGCCACAGGGCAGCAGTTAACGGAATTGACCTGGCAGTACCCCGGGGAGCAATCTTTGGCTTCCTCGGACCGAACGGTTCGGGAAAAACCACCACCATCCGCGTACTGCTTGGCCTGGCCACAGCCGATGCCGGAACCGTCAGTGTCCTGGGCAAACCAATGCCTGAGTCTCTGGCTTTGGTGCTGCCCGAAGTTGGCGCCTTGGTGGAGGGGCCCGGCTTTTATCCGTTCCTGACCGGCGCGGCAAACCTCATACGCTTGGACTCGGCCGACCGCCATGCGGCGAGGTCAACCAGGAGGCAACGGGTCCATGATGCCCTGGATCGAGTGGGCCTGGGCCACGCTGCCGGCAAGAAGGTCCGTGCCTACTCCTTGGGCATGAAGCAACGCCTCGGCTTGGCCAACGCGCTCCTGCGCCCCCGGGAACTCCTGGTCCTGGACGAGCCCACCAACGGCCTGGATCCCCAAGGCACGCGGGAAGTCCGCAATCTGGTTCGTTCCCTCGCTGCCGGGGGGACCACTGTTTTCGTTTCCAGCCATCTCCTGGCCGAGGTGGAACAGATGTGCACCCACGCCGGCATCATGAGTGCCGGACGACTCGTGGCGCAGGGTCCGCTCGAGGAACTGCGCTCGGCCGGTGAGCCGCGTATCCTCCTGCAAACGCCCGACGTCGGCAAAGCCTTGGGTGTTTTCTCACGCCTGGGCCTGGTCACTGGAGAGGCGAAGGAGCATGGTGGTCCGCGTGAGGCCCAGCCGCTGCGGGAACGGACGCACGATGCTTGGACGGTAGCAGCCACGGGGCTCAACGGCGTGGTCCCGGAGGCCATCGTTGCCGCCCTGGTAGCCGAGGACGTCCGGGTCCGCGGCTTCTCCGTTGAGAACCCAAGCCTGGAAGAACGCTTTGTCTCCTTGACCGGAGAGGGGTTCGACGTTGCCGGCTGAAACCGTTGGGGCCTCCGCAGCCCGCATTGCCCGCCGAGGGGCCGGGTGGGCACTTCTCGCCTCCGAACTGTCGGTGCTTTTCCGCAGGCTCCGCACATGGGCCATGCTGATCGCGTTGGCGGCAGTGCCGGTCTTGATCGCGGTGGCGGTGAAGTTGTCGTCCCGGCCCGCAGCACCGGGCCGGGGTCCGCTGTTCCTGGACCGCATCACCCAGAACGGGCTTTTCGTGGCGGTCACCGCGTTGGTGGTCTGCGTGCCGTTGTTCCTGCCACTGACCGTCGGGGTGGTGGCCGGAGATACGATCGCGGGGGAAGCCAGCCTGGGCACCTTGAGGTACCTGCTGCTGGCCCCAGCCGGCCGCATCCGGCTTCTCCTGGTCAAATACGCCGGTGCCGTCGCTTTCTGTTGCACCGCGACTGCGACGGTGGCAGCGTCCGGCGCCTTGGCCGGCGTCGTACTTTTTCCCGTCGGTCCCGTGACGCTCCTGTCCGGTGACACCATCAGCGTGGGCGAATCAGCCGTGAGATCGTTGCTGATCGCCGCCTACATCACAGTCTCCCTGTTGGGACTCTCCGCCATCGGGCTTCTGATCTCCACCTTCACGGATGTGCCGGTCGGGGCCATGGCGGCAACCATTGTCCTGTCAGTCGTCTCCCAGGTGCTGGATAACCTTCCGCAATTGGAGTGGCTGCACCCGTGGCTGTTCAGCCACCATTGGTTGGGATTCGCCGACCTGCTCAGGCAGCCGGTCGACTGGACCTCGTTCGTCGACAACGCACTGCTCCAATGCGGATATATGGCCGTCTGCGGCGCACTGGCTTATGCGAAATTCTCCAACAAAGACGTGTTGTCGTAGCGATGTCGTAGGCTCTTCCCATGGCCAGATTCTTTGATGTGCATCCGGAGGACCCCCAACCACGTGCCATCGGCCAGGTGGTCAATATGCTGCGGGACGGCGGGTTGATCGCCTACCCCACCGACTCGTGCTACGCCCTGGGCGCGCAGATCGGGAACAGGGAAGCGCTGGACCGCATCCGGACCATCCGCCACCTGGACGACAAACACCATTTCACGCTCGTCTGCAAGGACTTCGCCCAGATGGGGCAGTTCGTCATGTTGGACAACGACATCTTCAGGAGCATCAAAGCTGTCACTCCGGGCAGCTACACGTTCATTCTTCCAGCCACGCGCGAGGTACCCAAGCGGCTGCTGCACCCCAAGAAGAAGACCGTCGGGGTGCGCATTCCGGACCACAGGGTGGTTCAAGCCCTTCTGGCGGAGCTGGGGGAACCCCTGCTGTCCAGCACCCTCCTGCTTCCGGATGAGGAGGAGCCGCTGACCCAGGGCTGGGAAATCAAGGAGCGCCTGGACAATCAAGTGGACGCGGTCATTGATGCCGGGGACACGGGCTCCGAACCCACGACGGTCGTCGACTTCTCCAGTGGAGTGGCAGAAGTGGTGCGTCGCGGGACGGGCGATCCCTCCCGCTTCGAATAGGCACGATCTACAGGCCCTGGGGGCCTATTCCTCAGGCTTGCGGGCCCGGCTTGGCTGGACGCGCATGGGCTCGCCGGGCATCTTGGGGAACTCCGGCGGGAACGGCATCTCGCCCTGGCCATTCTTGACGTCACGTTCCCACCACGCGAGCAGGACGTCGATGTCACCGGGGTGCTCGTGCATGGCTGCCCAAGGGTCCCCGATCTTTTTCAAACGGTCAGGGACCGTGGTGATGGTGTACTTGGCGGGATCGGCGTTCTCCAACTCCTCCCAGGACAACGGGCACGACACTTGGGCTGTGGGCACGGCCCGTGGACTGTACGCCCCGGCGATGGTCCGGTCCCTGTTGGCCTGGTTGAAATCGACGAAAATCCTTGTTCCGCGTTCCTCTTTCCACCAGGCAGTGGTGACCTTGTCCGGCATACGGCGCTCAAGTTCCCTCCCTGCCGCGATCACGGCGTGGCGGACCTCGAGGAACTCGTGCTTGGGATTAATCGGGGCATAGATGTGCAACCCCCGGTTGCCGGAGGTCTTGATGAACGAGTTCAGTCCGGCCTCTTCCAGGACGGAACGAAGCTCCAGGGCGGCAGGAATGGCGTCGTCGAAGTCCGTTCCGGGCTGGGGATCCAGGTCGATCCGCAGTTGGTCGGGGTTGTCGGGGTCATTGGCCCGCGAAGCCCAGGGGTGGAACACCACCGTGTTCATTTGGGCAGCCCACACCGCGGCTGCCGGTTCGTCAATGACCAGCTGTGGGTGCGCCCGCGCACTGGGGTAGGTCACCGTGACGGCACGGACGTAGTCCGGCGCTCCCTTGGGCGGATTCTTGGAAAAGAACATGTCGCCGTCGATGTTTCCCGAATACCTCTGGAGACTGACAGGGCGGTTTCCGTTGGCCGTGACAAACGCTTCGCCAACGTCGATCAGGTAGTTGGCGAGATCGAGCTTGGTCAGTCCGGCATCCGGCCACATCACCCTGCTGGGGCTGGAAATGCGGACCTCGCGGGGTCCGTGCGGACCGGGCACGGTAACAGTGGTTGCTTCACTCGCCATGGGCACAAGCTACCCCGGAACTGA
The DNA here is from genome assembly GCF_028736865.1 of Paenarthrobacter sp. AB444. NCBI lineage: Bacteria > Bacillati > Actinomycetota > Actinomycetes > Micrococcales > Micrococcaceae > Paenarthrobacter > Paenarthrobacter sp. AB444. The sequence continues at coordinate 201,942 of NZ_JAQZBY010000001.1, forward strand.
CCCGCGCGTCAGCATCCCGGCCGAAATCACGGGGTGTTTCACCGAGGGCTCCTGCGTTGTCCTCCCTGTAGGCAATGATGGGTACATGCCCGCTAACGAAGAACCACTGACCATCGCTGTTGGGGAGACCACGGTTTCTGCCCTGTTACTCCGTCCCGAAAACCCGTGGGCCACGCTGGTGGTGGCCCACGGCGCAGGCGCCGGGATGGAACATCCGTTCCTGCAGGGTTTTGCTTCAGCCATGGCCGATGAAGGCGTAGCCACCCTTCGCTTCAACTTTCCCTACCGCGAAGCCGGGCGTCGGTTCCCGGACCGGCCGCCGCTTGCCATCGCTACGTGGCGGACCGTGATGGAGGCCGCAGCCGGACTGTCGGACGGCGGGCCGCTGTGGGCGGCAGGCAAATCCTTCGGTGGCCGCATGGCGTCCATGGCTGTGGCCGAAGGCATGCCGGCGCAGGGGCTGGTTTATCTGGGCTATCCGCTGCACGCCCCGGGCAAACCCGAGAAGCTCCGTGATGAGCACCTGTATGGAATCACAGAGCCGATGCTGTTCCTGCAGGGCACCCGGGATACCTTCGCCACCCCCGGGATCCTGGAGAAGGTAGTGGCTGGAATTGGTCCGACGGCGACTCTCCACTGGTGCGAAGGCGGCGACCATTCGTTCGCCGTCAAGGGAGTGAAGCGAAGCGCGGCGGAAACCGGGGCATCCCTGGCACCTGAGGTGGCGGCGTTTATGAAGGCCAGCGGCTGAGGCTACTTCGGCAGGGGCTCGTGCCGAAGGTACGACCTCCTGAAATGTCCGGTGCCTGCTGTGAGGGCCCGTAGTTCGACGGCGTAGCGAAGCAGCTCCTGGTCGGGCACCTCGGCCAGGATCTCCGTTCCTTCGCCTTCAGCGGCGTTGGTGCCGTTTACCCGGCCCCTTCGGCCGGAGAGGTCGCTCATGACGGCCCCTACGTATTCCTCCGGAACACTGATGACCACTGATGACACCGGTTCAAGGAGCTGGATCTTCGCGGCAGCTGCGGCCTCCCGTAGCGCCAGGGCACCGGCAGCCTGGAAGGCAGCATCCGAGGAATCCACGCTGTGGGTCTTGCCTCCAACCAACGTGACCTTGATGTCCACCACAGGGAACCCTGCAGAGACGCCTTTGAGCATTTGCGCCCGCACCCCCTTTTCCACGGACGTGACAAATGTAGCCGGAATGGCACCGCCGACGATCCTGTCCGTGAACTCGAAGCCTTCGCCTCGCGCCAGCGGCTCCACCTCAATGTCGCAAATAGCGAATTGGCCATGGCCACCGGATTGCTTGACGTGCCGCCCGTGGCCTGTGGCCTTGCTGGCAAACGTCTCGCGCAGAGGAGTGATGATGTCCACCGTCTGCAGTTTGACGCCCTGGTTCCGCAAGCGGTCCAGGATCACCTCGGCATGCGCCTCCCCCATGCACCACAAGATGAGCTGATGGGTGTCCGGGTTGCGTTCGAGCCGGAGCGTTGGATCCGCGGCTGCGACTTTCCCTATGCTCTTGGCCAGGGCGTCCTCATCGCTGCGGGAGACACCCTCGACGGCGATGGGCATCAACGGTTCAGGCATGTTCCACGTCTCGATCAGGAGCGGAGCCTCGCGGTCCGAGACGGTATCGCCTGTCTCGGCACTTGCCAGCTTGCTGATCGCGCAGATGTCGCCGGCGATGCATTGTGGAACGGCCTTGAGGCTCGAACCCACGGGCGAATAGAGATGCGTGATGCGTTCATCGGCGTCGTGGTCTTCGTGACCCCGGTCAGCCAGCCCGCGGCCGCCGATATGGATTGATGAGTCCTCCCGCAGGGTTCCGGAGAATACCCGGACGAGGCACACCCTGCCAAGGAAAGGATCCACCGTGGTCCGCACGACTTCGCCGGCCAAGCGCCCGGCCGGATCACACTCCAGGCGCTTCAAGGAAGAACCATCAAGGGTCATGGCCGCAGGCGGGATCCGTTCAAGGGGCGAGGGCAGGGCATCGGTCAGCAGGGCCATCAGTTCCGCCAGGCCCAGGCCTGTCTCGGCAGCTGTTGGCATCACTGGAAAGAAACTGCCCCGTGCCACGGCCTTTTCGAGGTCCGCCACGAGGTCGGCCAACGGCAGTTCTTCGCCGCCGAGGTACCGGTCCATCAGGGTTTCATCTTCACTTTCGGCGATGATGCCCTCCAACAGGGGCTCCCTCGCCCCTTCAACGTCGGAATCCGGGATGAGCCCGTCCGCAGGACCGTGGAGTACGCCGACGAGTCCGGCGTTTCCCGGCGCAGGCAGATAGAGCGGCAGTACCGATGCCCCGAAGGCTTGCTGGCAACGCTCGACGGCGGCGCCGAAGTCGGCGCGGGGATGGTCCAGTTTGCTGACAACCACGACGCGGGGAAGGCGGATCTTTTCGCACTCGCCCCAAAGGGCCACTGTGGCGCCGTCGATCCCGTCCACAGCGGAGACAACAAAAAGGGCCGCGTCGGCGGCCCTCAATCCAGCTCGCAATTCGCCGGTGAAGTCGGTGTAACCCGGGGTGTCGATCAGATTTACCTTGGTATCACCCACCAGGATGGGGGCCACTGACAGTGTGACCGACCGTTGTTGATGGACGGCGGAGGGATCGGAATCACTGACCGTGGTTCCCTCGCTGATGGATCCCATTCGGCTGATGGCACCCGTGGCGGCGAGCAGTGCTTCCACCAGCATCGATTTGCCGGATCCCGAATGCCCGACCAGAGCGATATTGCGTATCTTGGCGGGGTCCTGGGCCATCAAGGCCGCGCCGTTCTCCCCGCGCCTGGTCTCGTTGGCGGGGCCAGACCCTTTTGCCGCTTCGCGCGTGCCCTTGGCAGACATGGGCGCCTCCTGGTGTCTTCCGGCATGGAGTCCGAAAGCTCGGGGTTTCGGACCCGGACATCCGAATCGTTAACCAGATTGGACACCCTGGGGCGACCACTGGGCAAGGGCTTGGACCCGCTAAACGCTGAGCATCCCCCACAGCAACCACAGTGATGCCACGGCGCACGCGGCGATGACAACGGTGAATCCCGAGAGCCACACAAATGCGGGGACTCCAGTGGTGCGGGCGAGGATGTAGGCGTCGGAGGCCGCCAAGCGATTGCGACGCTTCGTGTGGACGCCTGCGAGTTTGAGGAGGTCACGGACTCCTCCCACGGACAGGGCTACTCCAAGGGCCAACACCACGTAATTAATGGCTGCTGGCGTGGCGAAGAGGAGCAGTGCCTGTGCGATGACGGTGCTGGCAACAGCAACCACTATCCCGGTGAAGTTTCGCAGGAAAACCAAGGACAGCAGAAGAACCAGGGCACCAATCGACATGGCAGCCCCCGAGCGACCCGCGTGGACTGCGGCAATCAGGCTCAGACCAACAACGGCCGGAGCGGGATAGCCCCAAAAACCGGACCACGCGGCACCAAAGGAGCTCCGCCCGCTGCTGACCAGCCGTCCGGAGTGGTCAAGTCCGATCCGGAGTCCGTGAACGAATCTTCCCGTCATCAGGGCTGCATAGGCGTGCCCGAGTTCGTGGACAAACGTGACGTACAAGCCGAACCAGCGCCACGTGGCCCGAGGGATGCTGAGGATCACTGCACAGGCGAGGATGCCCAGCAAGGCGGGCAGCGGGACCGCCGTCGTGTAGCCCTCGGTGAAGCCGCGCACAACCGCGTCCCACCATGTTTCCAGCAGGTTCACCGCGCTGTTGTCCGGAGCCGGGAATGCAGGCCGGCGACGAGAATCTCCAACCCGAGTTCGAAGGCAGCCTCGCCGCGCTCTTCGGCAGGCGCCGAATTGTCCAACGCGCTGTTAAGCGCCGGGAATCCCTGAGCGGGTGGCGCCCAGACGACGTCGGGAGCGGCCAGGTCCAAGGCGAAGCCCAGCGCGAAACTGTCGATGGTGGAGATCGCGGACAGGACATCCCGGCCGCGGAAGCCGGCAGCTTGGAGGGCCACCGCAAGGCTTTCATAAAGGGCGAGGACCTGATGGTCCTGCACCGTCTGGAGTACCAGCAGGGGCGCAAGCCTCGGATGCCGCGCAAAGGCGTCCCGGTAGCTGCGCACAATGGTCCGGAGGGCAGCTTCCCAGTCCTGGTCGTCATTGAGCGTGTAGGGGCTCTCGGAGATGATGCGGCCACGCATGAGCTCAAGGATCTCTTCGCGTCCACTGACGTGGTTGTAGATGGACGATTGGCTGACGCCGATCCGCTTGGCCAGTTTGGGCAGGCTGAAGTCCCCTGCCTCGTCCACCAGTTCCAGGGCGGCAGTGACGAGGGCGTCGACGGAAATCAGCGGGACCAGCGGGCGTGCCATACGGGGTACTCCATTCACGGTTGATGTTACGACTCTAGCCAGAAGTTGGAGCCTGGGTATTGTGCCGCCGGTCACAAGGCCCTACGATAAACGAAAGCCTTTCGCTTATACCTTCTTCTTCCCCTGAAAAACCTCCCCCACACCCCCATAGGATCCCCATGTCTGATCTGGAAACCCGACCTCCGGCAGCCGAAGCCGGAAATGGGCTGAAACGGAACGCCATCGGCACCGGCGGCATCGCCTTCCTGGTGATTTCCGCAGCAGCCCCTTTGACCGTGATGGCCGGCGTGGCCCCGGTAGCCATTGGTATCGGGGGCATTGGCGCCCCCATGGGCTATGTCATCGCCGGTGCAGTGCTGCTGGTTTTTGCCATTGCCTTCATGGCGATGACCAAGCACGTCAAAGCCGCCGGCGGCTTCTATACCTACATCACGCTGGCCATGGGCAAGACAGTTGGTCTTGCCTCGGCAATCCTCGCAATCGTCTCGTACAACTGCCTGCAGATCGGCGTCTACGGGCTCTTCGCTGTCCAGACCCAAGCCATGCTCCAGACTCTTTTTGGCTTGGACGTTCCCTGGCCCGTGGTAGCACTGGCTGCCATTGCTGCCGTCTGGTTCCTTGGGTACCGCGGAATTGACGTCGGAGCCAAGGTCCTGGGCGTCCTGCTCATCGCTGAAACGGCAATCCTCGCCATCATGGGCGTGGGCATCCTCGCCCGTGGTGGCGCCGAGGGCATCAGCTTCGACTCCTTCTCCCCCGAGCATGCGTTCACGCCGGGCGTACTGGCCATCCTCGCCATCTGCTTCGCAGCGTTCATGGGCTTCGAATCAACGGTGCTCTACCGGCGGGAAGCGCGCAACCCGGACACATCAGTCCCCCGGGCCACCTACATCGCAGTGGGATTCATGTCTGTTTTCTACGCCTTCATTGTGTGGACAGTCATCCAGGCGTACGGCAACGGAAATGTCGTAACTGCCGCCGGCGAACTTGCCGACGGAATGTTCTTCGCCACCATCAACCAATACGTGGGCCCTTGGGCAGAAGTGGTCATGTACCTGCTGATCGTTACCAGCGTGTACGCCTCGCAACTGGCCTTCCATAACGCCATCAACCGTTACGTCTACATGCTCGCCAAGGACGGTATCCTTCCCTCGTTCCTGGGCAGGACCCACCCGAAGTACAAGTCCCCGCACCGCGCAGGACAGATCCAGACCGTCCTGGCCGCCGTCGTCATCCTCATCTGTGCCATCGCCAACGCCGACCCGTACAAGCACCTGTTGATCTGGGTCAACACGCCTGGAATCGTGGGCATCGTGGCCCTGCAGGGGCTGGTGTCGGTAGCCGCCTTCATGTACCTTCGCCGGAATCCCGCCGCCGTGACCAACCGCTTGCTTGTTCCCGTCAGCATCGCCTCGGCCGTCCTGCTGTTCGGGGTGGTGGCGTTGATCGCCATCAACATCGAACTCCTCACCTTTGCAGATGCCCTTACCAACACGATCCTCCTGACCGTTACCCCAACCGTTTTCCTTGCGGGCCTGCTGGTCGCCCGCCGCCTTAGGATTGCCCGCCCCAACGACTTTGCCCGGATTGGAAGCTTTGAAACCCATGACTCCTGACCTCATCGTCCTCGCCGAAACCATCCACACACTCGATGACCAGCACCGGCGTGAGCCCGTCCAAGCCGTCGCAGTCACTGACGGAACCATCACCGCCGTCGGGAGCCGTGGGGACGCGCAAGGCTGGCGCGGTTCGGGAACCCGCGTGGTGGACCTCGGCAGCGCGACGTTGACCCCGGGTTTGGTGGATTGCCACATCCACCCGGTGTTCGGCTTGGACCTCACCGTGGGCGTCGACCTCTCCGGCGCCTCAACGCTTGATGACGTCCGCTCGCTTCTCCGCTCGCAGTCAGGGAACGACGACGACTGGTTGCGTGGGTGGGGTCTGAACCCGAACGTTTTCGGAACGTTGCCCATGCACCGCAACGTGCTCGATGACGTCAGCGGCGGCAAACCGGCGCTGATCCGCTTGTTCGACGGCCATTCCGCGATCGCCAACAGCCGGGCGTTGGAGCTTGCAGACGTGCACGGCAGCCACGAATTCGAGCAGGCTTCGGAAGTGGTGTGTGACGCTGACGGAGTTCCCACCGGCTTGCTGCTCGAAGCCGCTGCCATGGAACTGGTGCAACGCCACATTCCCCAGGAGTCCTTCGAGCGGCGCAAAGCCAGGCTGCGTGAACTATTCCGGGACTTCGCGAGGTCAGGACTCACCGGGGGCCACATCATGGACCACAGCGAGGAATCCTCAGAACTGTTCCGGGCGCTGGAGGCCGAGGGCGAGTTGCCCCTGAGGTTGCGGTCTGCGCCGTGGTGCATGCCGGGCACCACCGAAGACGATTGGAAGGAGCTCGCACGGAGCATCGGCACCGGCGGACGCCGCTGGTCCGTTGAGGCCATCAAGCTCTTCGTTGACGGAACGGTGGACAACGGAACCGCCTGGCTCCATGAACCTGACCTCTATGGCGAATCCACCGCGCCGTTCTGGCCGCGGCCCGAGGAATACTCGGCCGCCGTCCATTACTTCGCGGCCCGGGGAATCCCGACGGCGACCCACTCAATCGGCGACGCCGGGGTAAGCCATGTACTCGATGCTCTGGAAAGCCTTCGGGCAACTGTTCCGGCCGACGTCATGAACCGGACCGTCCACAGGATCGAGCACCTTGAGACGGTGCCGGACGAACTCGTCGAGCGCTTCAAGGGTTCGGGCGTCGTTGCGAGCATGCAACCGACCCACTGCACCCACTACTCATTGGCAGATCACAGCGACAACTGGTCCACCCGCTTGGGTACCGAGCGTGCCAACCGTGCGTGGAGGTGCCGGGACGTCCGTGAAGCAGGCGTGGTACTTGGCATTGGCTCGGATTGGCCGATTGCCCCGTTCCAGCCCTTGCCGATCATGGCAGATGCCCGCCTGCGTCGGCGTTCGGGACACCCCGAGCAGGACCCCATTGCTCCTGCCCAGGCCCTGACGGCGCTCCAGGCGTTGGAGGGTTACACCTCCCACGCAGCGAAAGCCGCGGGATTGTGGGATGTCTCAGGCTCCATCACTGTAGGCAAGAGGGCTGACTTCACGGCCTTTGAACTGGACCCGCTCAGTGCAGCGCCGGATGAGTTCGCTGCGAGCAGCGTGCTGGCAACGTTCGTAGACGGGGAAATCCAGTTCCTTCTGGACCGGACGGCGTAGCTGCTCACATCCGGTTCTTGGTCCTGGCCGTGGCAGGTGCGGTCCATGGGTCTTCGGGCCAGGGATGCTTGGGGTAGCGTCCACGCATCTCTGCCCGGACCTGGGAATAAGGCCCCGACCAAAATGACGTGAGGTCGTCGGTGACGGCCAGCGGCCGTCCGGCCGGGGACAACAAGTGGAAAAGAACGGGCACCCTGCCATCGACCAGCCGCGGCGTGCTGTCCCAGCCAAAACATTCCTGAAGTTTCACCGCCACAACGGGCCGGCCGCCGTCGTCATCGACGTCCGGATAGTCAATGCGTACCAGGGAACCGCTGGGTACTTCGAGCCGTTCGGGCGCAAGCGCTTCCAGGCGGCCGGCTTCCGGCCAGGGAAGCAGGCGGTGCAGGGGTTCGGCAAGACTGATGGCTGACGCAGCGCTTCCAGTAGCCATCGCCTCCAGTTCCGGCGCGAACCATTCCTCCAGCCTGGCCAACAAACCAGCGTCGGTCACATCAGGCCAGGGATCGCCAAGCTCCCGGTGCAGCAAGGCCATGCGACGACGGAGCGCATCAGCGGTGGGCGACCAGCTGAGCATGGAAAGTCCGTTTTTCGCCAGGGCATCGGCCACCGCCTGGCGTGCGGACCCGATGCCGGCCCGGACCGGTGTGGATGAAAGCACGATGGCGCCGAGCCTGCGTTCCTGGCGCGCCGTCACGCGCCCATTGTCAAAGGTCGCGTTGACCTGTCCGGTCAGCAGATGGGGAGCCGCGGCTTCGGCCAGTTCTGCCGCCAGCGGCGCAGCAGCGCGTATCACCGCTCCCGTGCCTGCAGTGTCGCGGCCCTGGGCACGAGACACTTCAGCAACTGCCAACCATTCATGGCCGGACAGGGGACTTCCGGCCGGCAGTCCCGCCCGCGTACCCGAGGTCAGCAGGTAACTGGCCGGGCCGTCGCCGGGAACACGCTTGGCGATACGGTCAGGGAACGCCAGTGCAACCACGTAACCAGGCGCTTCGCCTGCCGTGATCCGGTGGCCTTCCCCAAGAGGCACGACGGCGGCTGCCTCCTGTCGGGCGATGGAATCCATCCGCTTCACGTCCTCGGCGAAGCGCCGGGCGGCCGGATCTGTTCCGGAACGCAGGATTGCCAGGAGCTTGGTGATATCCGCTCCCGGTGCGCGCTGGTCGCCGGCGACCAGCGCCACCGTTTCAGCCGCGGCGCGCCTGCCGACAGCAGCGGAGCCATCCAACAGGGCCCTGGCCAGTCGGGGGTCTGCGGGGACGCGGGCCAACACTTTGCCCAAGGCGGTGGCGCTGCCATCGTCCGCGACGGCACCCAATTCCCTCAGCACTTCCATGGCGTCCGTCATGGCGCCAGCTGGCGGGGCGTCCGGCAAGCCAAGACCGCGGCCTCCGGGCGCACCCCAACAAGCAAGTACTAATGCAGCGCCCGTCAGATCAGTGGCCAGGATCTCCGGGGTCTGATGCGCAGGAGCCGCGGCGAGGGACCGTTGGTCATAGCACCGGACCACCACACCCGGTCCTTGGCGGGCCGCACGGCCGGCACGCTGGGCCGCTGAAGCTTGGGAGCACGATACAGTCACCAGGCCGGACATCCCACGGGCGGCGTCGCGTCGCGGTTCGCGGGACAACCCCGAGTCGATGACCAAACGAACCCCCGGAACGGTCAACGAGGACTCTGCCAGGGACGTGGAGACGATGATACGAGGTGCCCCTCCAGGCTCACGTCCGGAAACTGCCCGGTCCTGCGCCGCCGGGCCCACCTGGCCGTGCAGCTCAAGAACCTCAACGTTCCCTGGAACCACTGCACGCAGGCGGGAGGCGACGTCGGACACTTCACGGACACCGGGTAGGAAGACCAGGGCATCCACGTCCGGGTTCGCAGCCGAGGCCGTTTCGTGGGCCGCCGCAGCGGTCCGGGCGACGTGATCCAGGAAAGAACGCGACACACCCCGGTCGTCCAAGCGTTGTTCGCGGGCGGGCTGCCACCGGACATCCAGAGGGTGCAGTGCGGAAGGGCAGTCGACGACGGGGGCCGGTCCGCCGTCGTCGGTGTGACCCAGCAAAGCGGCGAACCGCTGGGCGTCGAGCGTCGCGGACATGGCAACAAGCGTCAGGTCTCCGCGAAGCTCACGCACCTCCGCGAGCATACCCACGAGAAGATCGGACTCGAGGCCCCTCTCGTGGACTTCGTCGATGATCACTGCGTGGACGCCTTCCAGGCCTGGGTCATTGAGCAGCCGGCGAAGGAGAATCCCCGGAGTGACAAACTCGACCACCGTCTGGGCACTGGCCTTGTTCTCGCCCCGGACCGTGTACCCGACCCTGTCCCCGAGGCGGGTTCCGTCCAAGGACGCGAGGCGGCGCGCGGCAGAACGGGCAGCCACTCGGCGCGGTTGGGTGACGAGTACGCGTGGCTGGCCGGGATGCCGTTGTTCGAGGAGATTAACCAGCAGCGGGGGCACCAACGTGGTCTTGCCCGTACCGGGAGGGGCCTGCACGACCACCGCACCGCCGTCGCCCTGCTTCGTCAGTTGCGCCGCGAAGTCTTCGATGGAGTCGGCGAAGACCAAGCCCCGGCCGATGGTGTCCAGTCTGAAAGTCACCACACCATTGTCCCTGTTCCGTAAAGCACGAGGTCCGGGGTACGAAAAGGCCGCGCCCCGTGAAGGGCGCGGCCATTCGGGCAGTTGAGCCTTAGCCGATGGTTGAGGCGTCGATGACGAAACGGTAGCGGACGTCCGAGGCAAGAACACGCTCGTAGGCATCGTTGATCTCGCTGGCCGGAATGAGCTCGATCTCGGCACCCAGGCCGTGCTCGGCGCAGAAGTTGAGCATTTCCTGGGTTTCGCGGATACCGCCGATCATGGAACCAGCAAAGCGACGGCGGCCACCGATCAAGGCGAAGGCGTTCACCGGCAGCGGTTCTGCAGGAGCGCCGACATTGACCAGCGTTCCGTCGAGCGTCAGCAACTGAAGGTAGGCGCTGATGTCGATGGATGCGCTGACGGTGTTGATGATCAGGTCAAAGGTACCGGCCAGCTGTTCAAAGGTGGCAGGATCGCTGGTCGCGTAGTAGTGGTCCGCACCAAGTTTGAGGCCATCCTCCATCTTCTTCAGCGACTGCGAGAGGACCGTCACCTCCGCACCCATGGCGTGGGCGATCTTGACGCCCATGTGCCCCAGGCCGCCCAAACCGACGATGGCCACCTTCTTGCCCGGGCCCGCACCCCAGTGGTGCAGAGGGGAAAACGTCGTGATGCCGGCGCAGAGCAGAGGAGCGGCGACGTCGAGGTCCAACCCTTCCGGGATGGTCACCACGAAGTCTTCGTTCACCACGACATCGCTGGAGTAGCCGCCCTGCGTGATGGTGCCATCGCGGTCCACCGCACCGTATGTACCGACATTGCCCTTGAGGCAGTACTGTTCCTCGCCGGCCAGGCAGTTCTTGCACTCCTTGCAGGAGTTCACCATGCACCCGACGCCGACGCGGTCGCCGACCTTGTGCTTGGTGACCTCGGAGCCAACCTCCGTGACGATGCCCGCAATCTCGTGGCCCGGGACCAGAGGGTACTGCTGGGGACCCCAGTCACCGCGAACAGTGTGGATATCTGAATGGCAAATCCCGGCGAACTTGATATCGATGTGGACGTCGTTCGGGCCAACCTCGCGGCGTTCAATGGTGGTCAGGGTCAGGTCGCCCGTGGCCGAGGGTGAAGCAAAAGCGGAAGCGGTAGGCATGTTTCTCCTGCGTGTTGGACTAAATCTGATATTTACATCTAACACTCTCTGGCTGGGCGTTAGGAGTTAACGCTGTTAGGGGTACTGGCAGGGACCCCTTTGGCACTCACAAAAGTGCGATTTTCCGCTCCAGAGCAGTCCGTTCAGCGGCGTTCGAACAAAGATCGAGTGCTGCCTTCAATGCCTCCACGGCCTCCGCGCGACGACCCAGCCTGGCAAGCAATTCGCCCCGTACTGTTGGCAGAAGATGCGATCCCGCCAGCTCTCCCCTGCCCGCCAGCGAATCCACGAGCTCCAGGCCGGCAGCTGGCCCGGAAGCCATGGCCAGAGCCACTGCACGGTTAAGCTCGACGACCGGTGAGGGCGCCAGGGAGCCCAATGCCTCATACAGAATGGCGATCCGCTCCCAATCCGTCTCCGCTGCCGTCCTTGCCACCGCATGGCATTCTGCAATGGAGGCCTGCAAGCCATAGGAACCCAGTCCCCGCCCAGCCGCGACCGCCGTCGAAAGTGCCGCGCGACCGCGCCGTATCGCGGACTGGTCCCACCGCCGTCGGTCCTGGTCTTCAAGGAGGACGGGATTCCCGGCAGCGTCGACCCTGGCGGGGAACCGGGCGGCCGTCAATTCCATCAAGCCCAGCAGGCCGAAGACTTCGGGTTCAGGACTCAGCCGGACGAGGACGCGGACAAGTCGCCGGGCTTCGGCAGCAAGCTCCGTCCTCATCCAGGAATCCCCCGCTGAGGCAAATGACCCCTCAGTAAAGATGAGGTAGAGCACCTGGAGCACGGATCCCAGCCGCTGGGGAATTTCATGGCGCTCCGGAACGGCGAAGGGTATGTGGGCTGCTGCGAGGGTCTTCTTGGCGCGCGTGATGCGGGCCTGGATGGTGGCAACAGGAACCAGGAAGGCCTTGGCTATTTCGTCGGTGCCCATGCCCCCTACGACCTTCAACGTCAGGGCAATGCGTGCTTCCTTGGACAGCACCGGATGGCACGAAATGAACATCAGCGCCAGGACGTCGTCATCGATCGCGTCAGGGTTGAACAGTGTGTCCGTGTCCGGTACTTCCTCGGAAAGACCGTGGGCGAGCAGCGCGTACTTTTCGTCCTCGACCGACCTCCTCCGGAACGAATCGATGGCTCGGCGCTTTCCAGCCGTCATCAGCCAGCCTGCAGGCTCGCGGGGAATGCCATTGACGGACCATGACACAATCGCTTCCGCGAGTGCCTCCTGGGCAAGGTCCTCAGCAAGGGAGAAGTCACCGGTGTAGCGGGCAAGGGCGCCGACGATGCGGGCAGATTCACTGCGCCATACCGCTTCGACGGCGGCCCTTGCCTCGTTGCTGCTCACGTCCGTTGCCGTTGCCTACGCCAAGCGGCCAGACCTTCAGAGTTGTCCGGTCTGCTCACGCCAGGCGCGTTCCTTCTGAATCCACTCGTTGTCCTGCGGGAACTCATCGATGCTGGTGACGCGACGGATCTCGGTCTTGGTGCCGGCCGTCATGGGTGCCCGTTTGGCCCATTCCACGGCTTCCTGCTTGGAGGCGACGTCGAGGATGTAGAAGCCGCCGAAGAGTTCCTTCGTCTCCCCATAGGGCCCGTCCGTGACAACCGGGGTTTCACCCGTGAAGTCCACCACCACTGTTTCTTTGGCGTCGTCCAGGCCCTCGGCGGCGAGCAGCACCCCTGCCCGGATCAGTTCGTCGTTGAATTTGCCCATCGCTTCAAGGACGTCGTTGAAGTCGATGTTCTCGAACTTGGCGTAGGAATCGTCATCTGCCCGCATGATCAACATGTACTTTGCCATCTGGATCAATCTCCTGTGTCGTGGAAAGCCGCCCTTCGACCTTCTCACCCATAGGTCGAACAGGGCGAGGACAAATCGACAACGCTTTCTAAAAACTTTTCACGGCAACGCAAAGGATCCCTTGGATGCTTCCAAGGGATCCTTTTTGCCCGCCCACAGACGGGTCGGAGTCGACTAGCGGCCGCCTCCTCCGATAACGCCGGCTTCAACGGCCTTGGTCACGGCATCGGCCTCTGCCTGGGTGAGTTTTCCGTCCGTTACGGCCTTGTCGAGCCGGGTCTTAAGGGCGGCGGCACGTTCAGCCTGACCCTCGGAGCGGATTTCCTGCAAAGCGGTGGTGACCTTGGCTTCGTCAACACCCAGTGCTGATGCGAGCGACTTGGCCAATGCAGCCTCGTGCGCCGATGGGTCCGGCTTGGTGCCGTCGGTTCCTTCGGTCGGCGGCGTGGTCGGCTTGTTGGCTTCACGGAATGCCTTCAGGGCGTCAGAGACCTTGGTCTCGTCGACGCCGAGCTTGGTCGCGAGTTCCTGAGCGATCTTTCCGCCGTCGCGCCCGTGCCCGTGACCGCCCGGCTTTCCGGCGTGGTCTGAGGGCGTGGTGGCATCGGCAGAGGATGTGGCGCTCGGTGTTGGCGTTGTGGCCGCTGTAGCCATGCTGGTCACACCCAGTCCGGCGCCCAAGGCCAGCGCTCCGGCTGCGACGCCCAGGGTGATTCTCTTGGTTCTCGACATGTACCTCTCCTCGATCCGTTGCTACGGGTGTTGTCTGCGGGACGGCCCAGTGCACCGTCCTCTTAACACGTTGAGGGCCCAACCCCAGTCTTGGCTGTCCGAAAGCTATGACGAGGCTGTGAATCCATCATGGCCAATGAAAGGCATTGACCTCAGCGGAAGCGGTCGAAGGCTTCAAGGAGCCTGGTGACAGAGCCGCCAAGGTTCCATTCGGTGGCCAACCGTTCCAGTTCGGAGCGCGCGTCGCCCTCAATAGGCTCCAATTCAGCCCCCGCCTCCTTGAGGCTCGGCACCTCCAGGTCACGGACGACATTGACGACGGCGGGTGCCACCTTCAGGTAGTCGGCCGCCCCTGAGAGTTTGGCGCGGATCGAAGCCGACAACCCGCCATCGGGATCTTCTGCCGCCTCCAGCAGCCCCTCCAGCGAGCCGTGCTCCCCAAGCAGGGCGGCCGCCGTCTTGTCCCCGATACCAGCCACCCCGGGAAGCCCATCGGAGGCGTCTCCGCGGAGGGTGGCGAAGTCCGCGTACTGCTGGGGCAGGACCCTGTACTTGCCAACCACGACGACGTCGGTGACCACTTCGAGATTCTTCATGCCCCGCGCTGTGTAGATCACCCTGACATCACGCTGGTCATCCACGAGCTGGAAGAGATCACGGTCGCCCGTCACGACATCGGTGGGCATCGTGGCAAGGCTGGCGTAGGTGCCCGCCACGTCATCAGCTTCGTGTTCGTCCGCGCCCACTATGGCTATCCCTGCCAGATCGAGGACTTTGCGGATCAGGGGGATTTGCGCCTCGAGCGGGTCGGGGACTTCTTCGACGTCGGGACCGTCCGGCACGATCTCCGCAACGCGGTGCGCCTTGTAGCCGGGGATCAGGTCGACACGCCACTGCGGGCGCCAGTCGTTGTCCCAGCAGGCCACAAGGTGCGTGGCCTCATAGTCGGTCACGAGGCGGGCGATCATGTCCATCAAGCCACGTACGGCGTTGACGGGAGTCCCATCGGCGCGCTTGATGGAATCGGGCACACCGTAGAAGGCACGGAAGTACAGGGAGGCAGTATCCAGGAGCATCAGTCGAGGCATACCTGATCCTGACACGCTTCGGAACGAATGCGCTGGAACCGAAGGCTTTTTGCTCTCCACCCGCGGGACGGCTTGAACCGTGATGTGAGCCGCATTACGATGTTACGAGCGATAATAGAACAGTCAGTTCTATTATCGAACACATTCGATAGCGACCAGCCCACAAAGAAGTGAGGAAAGCCCGTGCAGTTCCACCACCACGGTTATGTTTCAGGTGACCCGCGGGTCGAGCCCGCCGCCGGCGTTGGGATCAACCGACCGGCCGAGCTCCCGGACGTAGTCGATGTCCTCATCGTGGGCACCGGTCCTGCGGGCATGCTGACGGCCGCGCAGCTGGCCCAGTTCCCGGACATCACAACCCGGATCATTGAGCGCCGGCCCGGCCGGTTGGCCATCGGGCAGGCAGACGGGATCCAGGCCAGGAGCGTAGAAACGTTCCAGGCCTTCGGTTTCGCTGAGCGGATTATTGCGGAGGCATACCGAATCACGGAGATGGCCTTCTGGAAGCCGGACCCGGCGGACCACACGAAGATTGTGCGCAGCGCCCGGGCAGTGGATGACCCGGCGGGCATTAGCGAGTTCCCGCACTTGATCGTGAACCAGGCCCGCGTGCTGGATTACTTCGCCGAGTTCGCGGCCAACTCCCCGGCCCGGAACAAGCCGGACTACGGCTACGAGTTCGTGGGCTTGAAGGTCACGGGCGAGGGCGAGTACCCGGTTGAGGTGACCCTCCTTCACACGGCCGGACCCCTTGAAGGGCAGCAGCGCGTGGTCCGCGCCAAGTACGTCGTCGGCGCCGATGGCGCCCGCAGCAAGGTCCGTGAATCCATCGGCTGCCACTTGGCCGGAGACCAGGCGAACCATGCCTGGGGCGTGATGGACGTCCTGGCGGTGACCGATTTCCCGGACATCCGCACAAAGTGCGCCATCCAGTCAGGCACCGGCGGCAGCATCCTGCTGATCCCCCGCGAGGGCGGGCATCTGTTCCGGATGTACGTGGACTTGGGTGAGGTCGCTGCCGATGACCACGGCGCGGTTCGGAAAACCACCATTGAGCAGATCATCGCCAAGGCCAACGACATCCTCCACCCTTACACCCTGGATGTCCGCAACGTGGCATGGCACAGCGTGTACGAGGTCGGGCACCGGCTCACGGACAGGTTCGACGACGTCCTGCCGGACGAGCGCGGCACGCGCACCCCGCGGGTGTTCATCACCGGCGATGCCTGCCACACCCACTCCGCGAAGGCGGGGCAGGGCATGAACGTCTCCATGCAGGACGGATTCAACATCGGCTGGAAGCTTGGCCACGTCCTTGAAGGCCGTTCCCCGGAATCCCTGCTGGACACCTACTCCGCCGAACGCCAGGTCGTGGCGAAAAACCTGATCGATTTCGACAAGGAATGGTCCACCCTCATGGCCAAAAAGCCCGAGGAATTCAAGGACCCCACCGAACTGGAAACGTTCTACACCAGCACCGCGGAGTTCCCCGCCGGGTTCATGACCCAGTACGCACCCTCCATGGTCGTCGCCGAGGCCACGCATCAGGAGCTCGCCACAGGGTTCCCCGTAGGCAAACGCTTCAAATCCGCGCACGTCCAACGGGTCTGTGACACCAACCCCATGCACCTGGGCCACCACGCCAAAGCCGACGGACGCTGGCGCTTCTACGTCTTCGCCGACAGTGCACCCGCAGGTGCCCCCGGCGCCGTCGCGGACCTGGCCCAGTGGCTCGAAACCGCACCCGCCTCCCCACTGGCGGTCACGCCGTCGGGCCTTGACCGTGACGCATGGTTCGACATCAAGGTGATCTACCAGCAAGACCACACCGGTGTGGACATCACCGCCGTCCCCGCGGTCTTCAAACCCACCGTCGGACCGTTCAAGCTCACCTACCTCGAAAAAGTCTTCGCCACCGACCCCGGCAACGACATCTTCGAGGCCCGCGGCCTCAGCCGCGATGGCGTCATCGTCGTGGTCCGCCCGGACCAGTACGTCGCCAACGTCCTGCCCCTGACAGCGACGGCTGAACTCGGCGAATTTTTTGCAGGGCAGCACTCAACGGCGCGGCCCGAAGCCGCACCAGCGCAGGCAAGCCTGGTGAGTAACCAAGCGTGAGTTCCTGATACATGCCGGGGAACCCTCTGAGGGTTCCCCGGCATGTGGCGTTATAGTGTCGGAGCCGTCAGGCAGAATGAACCTCATGGGGCGTTGGAGCGAAGAGAGAGTCATCAGTGCCGCTCCTGACGCATCATCACTGGCTGCTGCGCGCAAGCTCGCGCACCCCGGTCCGTGGTCGGAGTCGGGCAGCAGCGATGTTTTGGTGTGGGGCAAATGCCAGGGCAGCGGCAAAACGCCCTATCAGGTGAGCGTTGACGTTGTTGCCCCTGCCTACCGGTGTTCATGCCCGAGCCGTAAATTCCCCTGCAAGCACGCCTTGGCGCTGCTTCTGCTGTGGGCCCGCGGCGAGGCAGCCGGGTCCGCAACCGACACCGCCGATTTTGCCCAGGAATGGGCAGCGCAACGGGCCGACAGGGCATCGGCCAAGGAGCGGCGACAGACCGGTCAATCTACGGATCCCGAGGCACAAGCCAAACGCCTTGCAGCACGGCTGGAGCTGATGGATGCCGGGATGGCCGACTTTGCCCTCTGGCTGACCGATGTCGTGAGAACCGGACTTGCGGCAGCACGGAAGCAACCGTATTCGTGGTGGGACGGCGTGGCGGCACGCCTGGTGGATGCCCAGCTGCCCGGAGTGGCCGAACAAGTGCGGCAGATGGCTTCGGATGTTCATGGGGGAACTGATTGGGCTGATCATCTGCTGACGACCCTCGGGCGCTGGTGGGCCTTGACCAAGGCATGGGCGAAGAAGGACAGTCTTGCCCCCGATGAGTTCGCCGATCTCAGGTCAGCAGTCGGCTGGGCCACCCCATCGTCCGAAATCCAGGAGTCGGAGTCCTTGCCGGGACCGTGGCTCGTCCTGGGTGCGCACAGAAGCGACGACGGCCGCCTCCAGCAGCAGCGGACCTGGCTGAGGTCACCCGAGGGAACTGTTGTCGTCGTTCTTGATTTTGCAGCGCAGGGCCAAGGCCTTGCCACCCCGCAACTCTCCGGCGCCCTTCTTGAGGCGACAGTGGCCCGCTACCCGGGGTCGGCACCTCAACGCGCCATGTTCACCGGCCCCATCAACCCCCAGGGCGTGGCAACAACGCTAGGCGATGGCTGCACCATCGCCCAAGCCCTAGAGAACGAGTCCACCGCGGTGGCAGCTTCGCCTTGGCGGCTCCGTCACCCGGTGCTGTTGGCCAGCGTGAAGGTCAGTCCGGAAGGCAGCGGCTGGATCTACGACTCCCCTGGCCATGCCCTTCCGTTGGTTGACGCCCCACTTGATGCGCTCCTGGCTCTTACGGGTGGCCAAGAAGTGGACCTTTTTGGCGAGCTGGAGGACGGACGGATCCGCCCGCTGACCGTCGTGGTGAATGAGACGGTGGTGACACCGTGAACTGGACTGACGAGCTTCGAACAACTGCACTGGTGGGAACCGGCCGCCATGAGGCTCCCGCACTGCCCACAGAACTTGGTGTCGGTGCCCCTGAGGGCTTGTCACGGGAAGAAGCCCTACTTGGCCAGGCCGCGTTGGCGGACATGGTGAGCCGGGCGGCGCGGACGCCGGCCCCCTTGGCGTCCGGGCTTCAGGTGGTTCCGGCCCCACCGGACGACGAGCCGCAAGCAACAGGCGAAGCGGCACGGCTCTTGGAACTGCTGCTCAATCAGCCCCCGGTGGGACTGGAGCTCAGGAACCAGCTGCTGGTGGACTGGCTGCGCCTCGCAGCACAAACACGACGTCGGGTCCCCCACCGGCTGCTTCCGGCGTTGTTCACGATAGCCGGAAACACGTCCTCCGTGTTCAGGGTATTGGAGCCTGCCATTGGGACACGGGGGCGTTGGCTCCAAGACGTCAGCCCATCGTGGACCGCACGGCCGGAACCACGACAAGCCCCGCATACTGACTCCCTTGCGGACCCCGCGACGGATACCCCAGCGGACCCCGTGGCCACAGCCCGCGAGCAACTGTCCACTCAATGGAATGCGCTCAGTGCCCGGACGCGCGCGAACCATATGAAACTCCTTGCCGTCGACCTCCGCGATGACGACGAGGCACTGTTGGAGAAGGGCTTGGACGACAAAGCCAAAAGCGTGCGGGAAGTTGCCGCAGAGCTGTTGGACCGGCTGCCACACAGTGCCCGTGCCCACCGGATGGCTACCAGGCTCCGGTCGTTGCTGCACCTCAAGGGATTGCTCAACAAGCGCTTCGACATCGACCTTCCACCGGATCCGGATGCATCAGCGTTGCGGGACGGAATCGCGCCAAATCCACGCAATGGTGAACCGGACCGTTTGGGAAGGCTGGAGACCATCATCATGGGTGCCCCATTGGATGTATGGACTTCGGTTTCGGGCCGCGGTCCGGAAGCGACGGCAGCTTTCCTCAAAGACGAGCCGCGGCTTCTGGAAGCACTGACCTCAGCGGCCGCCGCCCGCAACGACCTCGAATGGGTCCGGGCCCTGCTCACTGTCAGGACCGATACCCGGTTGCTGCATTGCCTGCCTGCCGGGGAGCGGGAACGCTGGTTGGAACGGCATATCCAAGCAGGCGGAGAAGAGCCCGTCGCATTGGCCTCTTTACTGCGCGCCCTCCCCCAGCCATGGGGTACTTCGTTGGCAGAGGCTGTACTCACCGTTGTCTCCGGCAAGGAGGGCGGCCGTTTGGCATCAATGCTGTCCGACGTCCTTCCGACAGCACTGCCTTCGGGGTCCACCGCGACGTGCCGACGCTTGTTGGAGCGGACTGACGACGACGCCGGCCGGCGTCGGGTTCTCCGCGACGCCGTCCAATACCAATCATTCAGACAATCCTTGACGGAGGCCTTCCGATGACAGATCCACAAAATGGAACCGATGTTCTTCGCGCCCACGCGGAGAACGCGTTCGCTGATGAACTCAGCGCATTGTCCGCTGTTGACGACCGCCCCCGGCCGCCAAGCTGGCAGCTCTCGCCATGGGCTGTCACCAAGTACATCCTGGGTGGAACGCTGGCCAATGGGACGCAGATCACCCCGAAGTACCTCGGTTCGGAGCGACTCGTGGAAGTCGCCGTGGCGTCCCTGGCAACCGACCGGGCACTCCTGCTGCTCGGCGTTCCGGGAACGGCCAAGACCTGGCTCGGGGAGCATCTGGCGGCAGCCATCTCCGGTTCCTCCACGCTGGTGGTTCAGGGCACCGCTGGAACACCGGAAGAAGCACTGCGGTATGGATGGAACTATGCACGTTTGCTGGCCGAAGGTCCATCCAGGGCCGCGATGGTAGCGGGACCGGTCATGAGGGCCATGGAGACGGGAAGCCTGGTGCGGGTGGAGGAATTGACGCGCATTCCCTCCGATGTACAGGACTCCCTGATCACCATCCTCAGCGAAAAGACCCTGCCCATCCCGGAACTGAATGAGGAGGTACAGGCCCGGAAGGGTTTCAACGTCATCGCCACAGCGAATAACCGGGACAAAGGCGTCAACGACCTCTCATCGGCACTTCGACGCCGGTTCAATACCGTGGTGTTGCCGCTGCCGGACAGCATCGACCAGGAAGTGGAAATCGTCACCACACGGGTCCGCAGCCTGGGCGAGGCACTGGAACTGCCCGCGGATCTGGCTGCATTGTCAGAGATCCGGCGGGTTGTCACTGTGATGCGGGAACTGCGCGCCGGCGTTACACAGGACCAACGGACCACCATAAAGTCGCCATCAGCCACGCTGTCCACGGCCGAAGCGATCTCCGTGATGACCAACGGGCTTTCCCTGGCGGCACACTTCGGTGACGGCACGGTCAGGGCCGACGACGTGGCGGCAAGCCTTGTGGGCGCCGTCATCAAGGATCCCGTTCAAGACCGTGTGATCTGGCAGGAGTACCTGGAAACCGTCGTCCGCAACCGGCCCGAGTGGAAGGACCTCTACCGGGCCTGCCGCGATCTCGAATCCGCCAGCCAGACATGACAGAGGTCCACATCCTGGGTATCCGGCACCACGGACCAGGTTCGGCCCACTCGGTGTCCGAAGCTTTGGCAACGCTGCGTCCTGACCTGGTGCTGGTGGAAGGGCCGCCGGAACTCGACCAGGTCATTCCCCTTATCAACAACCCCGACATGCGTCCCCCTGTTGCCGGGCTCATCTATGCGGTGGACGAACCCCGGTTGGCTTCGTTTTACCCCATGGCAGCTTTTTCGCCGGAATGGGTGGCCATCCGTTGGGCCCTGTCCACAGGCACGTCTGTCCGCGCGCTGGACCTCCCTGCCGCGAATTCCCTGGCCTTGAGGGCCGCTTCCGAAGCCGAAGCCTTCAGCGCGGCTGAGCAGGGGTACCGCCCCGACGCCATCGGCATTCTGGCAAACGCTGCCGGCTACAGCGATGCAGAGCGTTGGTGGGAAGACGCTGTGGAGCACCGCAGTTCGGACCCTGCCGAACGCTTTGAGGCGCTCATCGAGGCGATCAAAGAGATCCGGGCACGGGATGAGCGCCCGGAAGACCATCCGGACGTCGTCGAAAACAACCGTCGGGAAGCGGCCATGCGGCGTATTCTGCGGGCCGCCATGCGGGACGGCCATGAACGGATCGCCATCATCTGCGGCGCCTACCATGCCCCAGCCCTGGTACCGGCGGACTTTCCGTCCGCCGCAGCAGACAACAAGGTCCTGTCCGGCCTCCCCAAAATCAAGGTGTCTGTCACATGGGTTCCCTGGACCTCGGACCGGCTCAGCCTGGACAGCGGATACGGAGCAGGTGTTGCAGCACCAGGGTGGTACCAGCACCTGTTCTCCCATTGGATGTCCAAGGATCGTGCCGGCGATGTCGCCACCACCTGGCTCGTCCGGGTAGCCCACGCCTTGCGGGAGCAAAACCTGGATGCCTCCACCGCGTCGGTGGTGGAGGCCAGCCGCATGGCCACAGCATTGGCGGCAGTCCGTGGCAGACCGAGCCCAGGACTCCCCGAACTGGACGACGCCGCGCAGGCAGTCCTCTGCGACGGCTCTGCTCTTCCTTTAGCCCTGGTCCATCGGGACCTCACCGTTGGATCCGAGCTGGGAAGCGTTCCTGACTCCGTTCCCACGCTTCCTCTGTTCGCCGACCTCACCGCCAACCAGCGGAAGCTGCGCATGAAGCCAAGCGCAATGGAAGAGGTCATGGTCCTCGACCTCCGCAAACCGAACCAACTGGCCCGTTCGGTGCTGCTGCATCGCCTGGCGCTCGTGGGCGTGGCGTGGGGCCTGCCGACGGAGACTGGCAGGACCACCGGTACTTTCAAAGAGGCGTGGAAATTGCAGTGGAGGCCCGAGCTGGCCATTTCGCTGGTTGAAGCGAGCAGATACGGCACCACCGTTGCCACCGCCGCGGCAACTTTCGTCTCAGAACAAGCCCTGGCCGCGGAAGGCCTGCCTGCAATGGGTGCCTTGCTGGAAGCGTGCCTCCTGGCCGATCTCCCCGATGGCATAGCCGGGGTCGTCACCGCCTTGGCCGCCCGCACGGCACTCCAACAGGACGTCCCGCCCCTGCTGGAGACCATCGCTCCCCTGGCCCGCACCTGCAGATACGGAAATGTGCGTGGTGTCGATATCAGGGATGTCCGGAAGATCCTCGAGGCCACCGTGGTACGGGCCTGCGTGGGACTGCCCACTGCATGCGCCGGGCTCGACGACGACGCCGCTGCCACAATGCGCAAAGCCATCGATTCGGCCCAGGACGGCATGACACTGGTACCTGAACTGTCGATGGTTGATTGGCATGCCGCTTTGGGCGCCGTAGCGCACTCGGACAAAATCCACGGTTCCGTAGCCGGTCGCGCCACCCGCCTGCTGATGGATGCCGGGTTGCTGGGCGGGGAGGATGTCGCGGCGGGCCTGAGCCGGCGTCTGTCCGTCGCGACGCCTGCGCCGGAGGCTGCCGCGTGGCTGGACGGGCTGCTGTCCGGCGACGCCACGTTGCTGACCCACGACCCGAGGCTCCTGAAGCTGGTGGATCAATGGGTGGAAGGAGTCCGTGACGACGTCTTCGAGGACGTCCTGCCGTTGCTGCGCAGGACATTTTCTGCTTTCAGCCGTCCTGAACGCCGGGAAATCGGCGAGCAAATAAGCCGCGGTACTTCCTCGGGGAACGATGTCCGCGATGCCGGCACGGACTTGGCCGCGGCACGGCCGGCACTGGAGACGATGGCGCGAATCCTGGGTTGGGAGGCCGTAGCGTGAACGAAGTTTCGGACCACAGTGTTGAGGCCCGCGATCGGCTGAGCCGGTGGCGGTTGGTGCTGGGCGGTGATGACGCGGACGGGATCTCAACGGACGACGGCGGACAGGTTCAGTTATCGGACGATGACGCCCGACGCGACCAAGCCTTGGAGGCTCTCTACGGCGATGGCTCCGGCCGACGGGGCGGCATGGCTTCTTCGAGTCCGCGGGTAGCCCGCTGGCTCGGGGATATCCGTGGCTATTTCCCGTCTTCGGTGGTCCAGGTGATGCAGGCTGACGCCATGGACCGTCTTGGACTCCGGCAGTTGCTCCTGGAACCGGAAATGCTCCGTACCGTGCAACCGGACATCAACCTTGTCAGTACCTTGGTGGGCCTTGGCAAGGTCATCCCGGAAGCTTCAAAGGAAACTGCGCGGTCAGTGGTCCGCCAGGTCACCAAGGAACTGGAGGACCGGCTCCGCGCCAAGACCGTTCAAGCAGTTTCGGGAGCGTTGAACCGCTCGGCCCGGACCCGCAGGCCACGTCACCGGGACATCGACTGGAACAGGACCATCGCAGCCAACCTCAAGCATTACCAAGCCGAATACGGGACAGTAGTTCCGGAACGGCTGCTCGGTCATGCCAGGCGCAGCACTGAGATCCAGCGGGAGATCATCCTTTGCATCGACCAATCCGGCTCCATGGCCGAATCGGTGGTGTATTCAAGTGTTTTCGGCGCGGTGCTCAGTTCGCTTCCCGCGGTGAACACACGGCTGGTTGTCTTCGATACCGAGGTTGTTGACCTGACAGATGATCTCGACGATCCCGTGGATGTTCTTTTCGGCGTGCAGTTGGGTGGCGGCACGGACATCAACAGGGCTCTGGCGTACTGTCAGGGGCAGATCACAAAGCCCACAGAAACCATTCTCGTGCTGATCAGTGATCTATACGAGGGCGGCATAGCCGAGGAGATGCTGCGTCGAGCGGCATCAATTGTCGGCGGCGGAACCACCATGATCGCCCTACTGGCCTTGAGCGACAGCGGTCACCCGTCATTCGACTCCCAACACGCCGCGGCGCTGGCCGGTATCGGAGTCCCGGCTTTCGCCTGCACGCCGGACCTGTTTCCCGAAATGATGGCAGCCGCCATCGAACGCAGGGATATCGGCGAGTGGGCCGCCTCCCAGGACATCGCGACAAGCCACGAACCATAGACAGCAACCACGGATCTGGCGGCGGCAGGCAATCGGCGCGAGAATGGGCACGTGGTCCTTCCACGCGCCCACGGGACCGGCGACACCATGAACCAGGCCGCCCGTAAGATCCAACGCGTCTACCTGACGTTGACGCTCGGCAATACCGTTGCGGCGTCGTTCATCTGGGGCATCAACACCTTGTTTCTCTTGGACGCGGGCCTGAGCAACCTCGAGGCATTTGCCGCCAACGCCTTCTTCACCGCAGGCATGGTCCTCTTCGAAATCCCTACTGGCGTGGTGGCCGATGGCTGGGGACGGCGTGCTTCCTTCCTTCTGGGCACAGTGACGCTCGCGGCATCGACGTACCTGTACTACCTGTTGTGGCAGACGTCGGCGCCGTTCTGGATGTGGGCGGTGGTCTCCGTTCTCCTTGGTCTTGGATTCACGTTCTTTTCCGGGGCGGTGGAGGCGTGGCTCGTCGACGCCTTGCGGTTCTCCGGTTACGAAGGCGGGCTCGAATCCGTTCTTGGTCGCGGACAAATGGTCCAGGGAGTCGCCATGCTGCTGGGGTCCGTGGCCGGCGGTGTCATAGCCCAAGCCACCAACCTGGGCGTGCCTTTCCTCCTGCGGGTCCTGGTGCTGCTGGCCATGTTCGCCGTCGCCTTCGGACTCATGCACGACGTCGGCTTCTCACCAGAACGCTCGACGCATCCACTGCGGGCGACCCACGCGGTACTCACCGCTTCGATTGAGAGCGGCTTGAAAAACCCGCCCGTGCGGTTCGTGATGCTGGCCGCCCCCTTCAGCGCCGGCGTCGGAATCTATGTCTTCTATGCCCTGCAGCCCTACCTTCTGGACCTCTTCGGCGACCCGCAGGCCTATTCGATCGCCGGACTGGCGGCAGCCATTGTTGCCGGTTCACAAATTTTGGGCGGTTGGCTGGCACCGCACGCCCGGAGTCTTTTCCACAAACGCACGTCCGTACTGATTCTGGGCGGAGTCGGCGGGTCAGTGATCCTGCTTGTCCTCGGTTTCACCCATAGTTTCTGGATAGCCCTGCTGCTGTTGGCACTGTGGGGCGTAGTGGGGTCCGCGGTCACGCCCGTCAGGCAGGCCTATGTGAATGACATGATCCCGTCCAAGCAGCGGGCCACTGTGCTGAGCTTTGATTCGTTGATGGGTTCAAGCGGCGGGGTGGTGATTCAGCCGCTCCTGGGCCGTGGCGCGGATCTCTACGGTTATCCGGCGTCGCTCGCCATGGCCGGCGTCGTCGAGCTCCTCGCGGTGCCCTTCCTGTTGGCGAGCCGCAAACACGGCGCAGCGGCCGATCGCGCCACCACTGCCGAGGCCGGGCAAAACAACTGAACGCACGCTACCGACGCCCCGAGGCATGGACCACGCAGTACGGCGTCCAGGGCCTGGCTTCCAGCCGACCTTCCGGAATGTCTATCCCACAGATTTCGCAATGACCATAGGTGCCCGCTTCGATCCTGACCAGTGCGGCATCGATCTGTTCGAGACCTTCCCTGCTCTGGCCAAGAAGAGCGGAGGCCTGGGAAAGCTCAAAAGCTATGGTGCTGCCCTCGGGATCGTGCTCGTCGTCGACATTGGAGTCCAGCCGTGCCTGGCTCACCGAAGTGATGTCGTTTCGAAGCGCCGAGAGCAGCACCAGCCTCCGGTCACGCTCCTGCTCCAGGAGGTCCCGGAACCGCTCTGTGTCAACCATGGAAGCTCACAATTCCACGGTACCGCTTTCGCCGACACTGAACCGGGAGTTGGTGACTTTGGATTTGACCCATTGCAGCACCGTGGCTGCCGTGCCGCCCGGGCTTGTCCAATATTCAGCGGAGTCGGAATCCACGTGGATCAGGCAAACCTCCGGGGTGTCCGGACCATCGGGGAACCAGGCTTCCACCACCTGGTTCCACATGTCGTGGATCTTCGCACGGTCTGTCACCACTTCGGCTGTGCCGGCAACGGAAACCCATTCCGTGTTCTTGCCAAACGAGACATTGACGCGGGGATCCTGCCGAATGTGTGCAACCTGGGAGGTTCCCAGTCCCGTAAAGAACCACATGTCGCCGTCGTCCTTCACTTCCTGGACGGCAAGCGGCCGGCTGACCAAGGCCCCTTCTTCGTTGACGGTGGTCAGCATCCCGATTTTGGAATCGTTGATGATGTCCGTGACCTTGCTGATGCCCTGCTCTTCAGTCATGTTCTGCACCACTTCATTTTTACGCTGGGACGTTCCCACCCCGACAGCCTAATAGTAAGTTTCCTTATTTACTAGGCGGTCAAGCGAACCTGCGCCGAAGGGAATCATGAGGGCGCGCCAACCGTTCTACTGATGCGTGGCCTGCCGAGGGCGGGCCTGCCCACGTCGGGCAAGCATCGCACGAGGAAGTTTGGGGACTGCCATGATGTTGAATGAAACCCTTGCCCACCTCCGGGCCGCTCACTTGATGGTCCGGGATGCCGAAGAATGGGATGCGCTGTCGGCGGCTCTGGCCGAGGCCTACAGTGCAAACGACGACGACCTCGTAGAGCAGCTGTTGCCCCAGTATCTTCAGTCTTGGCGGACCGTCACGCGCTATGTTCTGCGTGACACCTTCGACAACGCCGGGATCACCGTCGCCGATGCAACGGACCCCTGGGGAATTGCAGTCCTGACCTCGCGCGGGATAACCGCAGAGCCGCTTCTTTGCCTTCCGGCGGCAGGTGGTTTCGAGAACCAAGGAGCCTCTCCCCTGGAGGGCCGACGCCTGTTGACCTTCCCGGAAACAATGGACCACTATGCGCAATCGCTGGCGCCATTCTTCACCACACAGGACACCTGGAAGCCACGTACTGCCAGCTAGGGCCGCCCTAACGGGGCATCGATAACCCGCGGAATGTACTCCAACAGTTGGAGTCGGCTGTCGAAGATACGGCTGTCCACCATGTCCAAGGCGACATCCGGGTAGCCGTCATAGATCCTTTCGCTGCCGGTTTTCCCCGTGATGACCGGGAAGATAACCAGACGGTAGCGGTCCACCAGTCCTGCCGACAGCAGAGACCTGCTCAGACTCAAGCTTCCCAGCGTGCTCAGGGTCCCGGTGCGGGTTTGTTTCAGCTCCTTGACGGCTTCGACGGCATCCCCGGAAATCAACTCGGAGTTGGGCCATGCCAAGGGCTCTTGCAGCGTCGAAGAGAAGATAATCTTGGGCACCGAGGCCAGGCCCGCCAAAGAGTCCCCTTCTTCCTTGGAGAAACCGGAATCTTCCTCACTCGCCTGTCCTGACATGCCGGACATGAGCCTGTAAGTGTTTGCCCCCATCAGCAGGGTGACGTCCTTCGTGGCTTCTTCAGCCAGCCACGCGAGGTATTCCGGACCCTCCAATCCCCACCAGCCCGGCCACCCTTCGGCTGAGGCATAGCCGTCCAGCGAAATGATCAGATCCACCATCAGGGGTGCAGTCGTCCCATTCATTGAAATCCTCCGCCTCGGGCGTCGCATCAGCCCGCGCGCACATGGTAGCCCGGGCCATATTTGGCTTTCAAGGGGGCTACAGCGCTACGAGCACCAGTCCGCCCAGCGCGCTGACGATGCCGAGGCCGGTGAGAATCCACCCAAGTATCAACACCGTGTGATCGTAGCGTGGAGGCTCAAGGGAGCACCGCGACGGGTGGCAAACATCGTAATGGACCACAACGCTGCCGCTCGCCGCGACGCCCTCCGTTGCGGCGATATCGAGCAGGACCTTTCGTTCCTCGTGGTCCAGGTCCACCCAGCGAAGTCCCAGGAAGCCGCCCGCCGCGAACTGCTCTCCGTCGGCAGTGACCCATTGGCACCTCCGGCGGGCGATGACCCACGCCCACACCAAGAGGGGGACGCCGGGGACGAACCCCACCCAGGTCATCATTTCCAGGATAGGGCCCAGAATATCCACGAATCCGGCCATAGCTTTGATCCTAAAGGCGCCAGGCGAACATTGGACACCCGGACTCTGCCCGGATGGCGGCACATGACGTGCAAGGCTTGTTCCATGGACTTGGATATCCCACCTTCGCTGAAGATTCCGGCGTCGGAACTCAGCTGGAGGTTCTCGCGCTCCTCTGGACCCGGTGGCCAGCACGTCAACACCACCGACTCCCGGGCAGAACTGAGCTGGAATATCGTCAATTCAGCCGCACTGAGCGATGAGCAGCGGCAATTGTTGCTGCAACGACTCGGACGGCGCCTGGTCGCCGGTGCCCTGACAGTGACAGCCTCCGAGGAGCGTTCCCAGCTAAGGAACCGGGAGCTCGCCCTGGCCAAGCTTGCCGGCCTCATAACCGCCGCGCTTGTACCGGAAACCGTTCGCCGTGCGTCCAAGCCGACCCGCGGTTCAGCACGCCGTCACCGCGTCGCCAAGGAGCGACGCTCGCTCACCAAGCAACAACGACGTCGGCCCGCCGCCGAGTGAAAAGCCCTCGCCTCAGGCGCGGCGTGCTGTCGCCGGGCATGGGTCGGGGTTCAGCCTTTGAGCGTCACCTTGCCACTTGCGCCGAACCAGGCAATGCTTCCGCCTTGGAAGTCTTGAACCACAGCGCCGTTTGTTCGATACTCGTCCGTCGTAGGGTAGCCGAGGGCGCCCTTCTCAAATCCTTGTTGGCCCCACAGTGAGCGGATGGCGCCCATGCTGATATGGGCTCCTGTCGCGGGCGTGAAATAGATCGAACCGCCCTCGTACGCTTGGCCAATGCCGCCTTTGGCCATGCCCCATATCTCGTCAGTAGTCGGATAACCCAGGAAGCCTTTCTCGTATCCCGTCGAACCCCAGGCAGCGCGGATGGCGCCCATGCTTACGTGGGCGCCTGTACTTCCACCCCAATAAATGGACCCGTTCTGGTAGGCCTGCCCACGGGCACCCCGGGTCATTGGCATCTCATCGGAAGCCGGGTAGCCAAGGATCCCGTTCTCGTAGCCTGTCGATCCCCACTTCCCCCGGATAACGCCCGTGCTGAAGAACGTCCCGGACACAGGAGAATGGTAAATGGAGCCAAACTGGAAGGCTTGGCCCGCACCGCCGTTCTTGAGTCCATACATCTCGTTGCTCACAGGGTTACCGGCATAGGCCGGCCCACCCAGCGCTGCATATTTGTTGGTGATCGCTCCAAAAGGCGAGCTGCTGTAGGCGGTGAAAATGTCGTCCACCGCGCCCATGATGAAGCGATCGCCGGGCCGGTTGGTCTTAAGGAGCTGGACCACCGTGCCAAGGTTCGTGGAAATGCACCCGGCGCTGGGAACGTTCCCGGCGTGGAAAAAGATGGCGAAGGAGGCACCTTGCACAGTGGGCATGTCCGGGTACCGGTTCCAATTAATGACGGCTGCTTGCTCATAAAACCCTTGGTTCATGTACGTCCAGAGGTTCTCGTCCGATTCGCCGCCAATCCCTTCGAAGTATTGGTTGTAATTGGGGCCGCGTTCACCTCCCCAGCGGGAGTAGGGGTTCACGGTGTAGTACTTCAGCGTGGTTCCCGGGTTGGACCTTCCCAAGGCTTCGGTGAAACTGAAGCTGCCTGTTGGCGACTTCCAGGTGTCTTCCCACGCCATGTTCTGGGCCGAAAACCCCTTGGACCCGGCAAATCCTGTGGTCTGCCATTCCTGCGCATACCCGCTTCCGGACCTGACACAACCTGTGATGACCACAGCCGACTGGGAGCGGTCCACCGCTGTCGCAAACGTGACCCTGTTGGCCCCATACGACGGATACTTCACCTGCCCGGCGCTTAGACGCTGGCACGGGTTGTAGACCTGCGCAGCCGCTTCGGCTGCCGTCGGGACCGAAACGGCTGCCAGCGCCACCGTCACTGCAAGTACCCCAACTGACACTATTCTTCTGATCACAAGTCTTCCCCCACGGAACGAACTGCCCGAGACACCCAGGAAAGGCACAGTCGCCTTCCCCTAGTAGGTTAGGTGACGTGCGAGACGTTAACGGCAAGGCCTGCCGGAACAACCCTGAGCGCTACGCCCGATAGAGTCGTTCAAATGGACAGTGACCTGATAATCGCCAACGGCCCCGGGCGCGGCAACGCGGGGCGGACCTCCGACGAAGACCTCGACGACGGCATGGTCAAAGTGCGCGGTGCCAAGGAAAACAACCTGCGCAACGTGGACGTGGACGTTCCACGGGACGCCATCGTCGCTTTCACAGGTGTCTCCGGCTCGGGAAAGTCCTCCCTGGCGTTCGGCACCGTTTTTGCCGAAGCACAGCGTCGCTACTTCGAGTCCGTCGCACCGTACGCCAGGCGCCTCATCCAGCAGGGCCACAACCCCAAAGTGGAGTCAATCACCGGCCTGCCGCCCGCCGTCGCACTTCAACAACGGCGCGGAACCGCCACTGCCCGATCCAGCCTCGGCACTCTCACGACGCTTTCCAACTCCCTCCGGATGCTCTATTCCCGCGCGGGCAAATATCCGGAAGGGGCCAGCCAACTCGATTCCGATGCCTTCTCCCCGAACACTGCTGCCGGCGCATGCCCCCAATGCCATGGCTTGGGAGTGGCTCACACAGTGACAGAGGGATCCCTGGTTCCCGACACCTCGCTGAGCATCCGCGAGGGTGCCATTGCGGCATGGCCCGGCGCATGGCAAGGCAAGAATCTCCGTGACATCCTCACTCACCTGGGATACGACGTCGATACTCCTTGGAAGAAGCTTTCCAAAAAGGACCGCGACTGGATCCTCTTCACCGACGAACAACCAGTGGTGGAAGTGACACCACAGAGGGACCGGGTGGCCAATCCATACAAGGGACGGTTCTGGAGCGCGAAACGGTACGTCCTGCATACCTTGGCGGATTCCAAGAGCAACGCCATGCGGGAGCGCGTGCTGCGCTTCATGGAGACGGGACGATGCCCGGTCTGCGGTGGCAGTGGACTCAGGCCCGAGGCACTCGCCGTTACCTTTGAGGGCAAAACAATCGCCGAACTCAATGCCCTGCCCATGACAGACCTCGCCGCACTTCTGCGTCCAACCGCCGGGTTGAAGAGCGCCAACACTGCCTCCCGTACGCAGACATCCGGCGAAACCAATGAGGTTGCCATCGCCATCACGCGTGATCTCCTGCGTCGGATCACCGTCCTGCTGGATCTCGGACTGGGCTACCTCGCGCTGGGTCGGCCATCGCCAACCCTGTCCCCCGGCGAAATGCAGCGCCTCCGGATCGCCACCCAGCTGCGCTCCGGCCTTTTTGGTGTGATCTACGTGTTGGATGAGCCTTCCGCGGGCCTTCACCCAGCCGATGCCGAACCTCTCCTGGCGGTGTTGGAGACCTTGAAGCGCTCCGGCAACTCCGTCTTTGTGGTCGAACACAACATGGATGTCGTTCGTGCCGCCGACTGGCTCGTGGATGTTGGACCGCATGCCGGAGAGGGCGGCGGCAGAGTGCTCTACAGCGGCCCTGTGGAAGGTTTGGCGTCGGTGCAGGACTCAATCACCAGACCATTCCTGGTCGCGGACAAGAGCCATGCTGCTCGAAAGCGCGGAACGATCGAAAGCCCGCGGGAACCCACAGGCTGGCTGAACATTCGCAGCGTCAGCCAGCACAATCTGCGCAACCTTGACGTGGATTTCCCGCTGGGAGTGTTCACGGCAGTGACGGGAGTGTCCGGCTCGGGCAAATCGACCCTGGTCAGCCGGGTACTGGCCGGCGTGGTGGAGGCCGGGCTGCATCCGGATCCTTCCACCGAGGGCCAGGCGCTGCCGGTATCCGGACTTGGCGGTCTCGACCGTCTCGTTCAGGTGGACCAGAAACCCATCGGCCGCACGCCACGTTCCAATCTGGCCACGTACACCGGGCTCTTCGATGGAGTCCGGAAGGAATTCGCCGCTACCGACGGTGCCCGGGCCCGCGGATTTGGGGCGGGCCGGTTTTCCTTCAACGTTCCCGGAGGTCGTTGTGAGACCTGCCAGGGTGAAGGCTTCGTGGCTGTGGAACTGCTGTTCCTGCCTGGAAGCTACGGCCCCTGTCCGGAGTGCCACGGTTCACGTTTCAACCCCGAAACCCTTGAGGTAACGTACCGGGGAAAGAACATCGCTGACGTCCTGGGGATGACCGTGAAGGCCGCGTCGGGGTTCCTCAAGGATCTGCCGTCTGTCTCCCGCAGCCTTCAGACCCTGCAAGAGGTTGGCCTTGGCTACCTGAGGCTGGGCCAGCCTGCGACCGAACTCTCCGGTGGTGAAGCCCAGCGCATCAAACTGGCCACCGAATTGCAACGGATCCAACGGGGCCACACTCTGTATTTGTTGGACGAACCCACCACCGGATTGCACCCCGCCGACGTGCAGCTTTTGATGGCCCAACTCCGCAGGCTGGTGGAGGCGGGGAACACGGTTGTAGTGGTCGAACACGACATGGGCGTGGTCGCGGGAGCGGACTGGGTGATCGATCTGGGCCCCGGAGGCGGCGACGCCGGCGGTACGGTCATGGCGGCTGGCCCGCCGGCCGTCGTCGCGCATTCCAACGACAGCCGGACCGCTCCTTACCTTGCCGCCGCCCTGGCGCGGTAGCCTACCGCCGGGGAATGTTCCGGAGATTGCTACGTGCCATGCTTACAGCTTCTCCGGCTCCCCTGTTCAGGACAACTTTGGACATGGCCGTGGCGAAACCGATGACCTGCGACCCGGAAATCTTCGGCGGGATGGACAATGCGTTGGGGTCCGTAATGAGTTCCACCAACGCCGGACCCGGGTGGGCGAAGGCCGCCCGGTAGGCACCCTCGATGTCAGCGGGATCCGTGACCCGAATGGCATGGAAGCCCAACGCTTTCGCGACCTCCGTATAGTTGGCGTCGGGCACGTCCACGCCAAAGTCGGGAAGTCCGTCCACCAGCATTTCCAGCTTGACCATGCCCAAGGTGGAGTTGTTGAACACCACTACCTTGACCGGCAACTGATGCGCTGCCACTGTGATGAGTTCACCCAGGAGCATCGAGAGGCCACCGTCGCCGGACACGGACACCACTTGGCGCCCTGGATACGCCACCTGGGCACCGATGGCGTGCGGGAGCGCATTCGCCATGGACCCGTGGAGGAAGGACCCAATCAGGCGCCGGGTTCCCAAAGGATTGATGTAGCGTGCCGTCCAGACGTTGCACATGCCGGTGTCCGCGGTGAAGATCGCATCCTCGGCGGCAAGCTGGTCCAGCAACGAGGCCGCGTATTCAGGGTGGATGGGCTGCTTCTTCTCCACCTTGCGGGTGTAGGCACCCACCGCTTTGTTCATGAGGCGGTCATGCTTCTTCAGCATCTGGTCAAGGAAACGACGGCTCTTCTTGGGCTTCACCAGCGGCAGCAGGGCAGTCAGCGTAGGCAGCACGTCGCCATGGACGGCAATGTCGACGTCGGTGCGTCGCCCCAGCCGCTCTGCAGCCCGGTCAACTTGGGCGGTGCGGGTTTCAGGAAGGAACTGGTCGTAGGGGAAGTCAGTGCCAAGGAGGATCAGCAGGTCGGCGTCCTCGATACCCTCAGCCGCTGCCCCGTATCCGAGCAGGCCCGTCATGCCGATATCGAACGGATTGTCGTACTGGACAAAGTCCTTGCCCCGCAACGAGTGGCCGATCGGAGCGTTGACCAGGCCTGCCAGCGACATCAGCTCGTCATGGGCGCCCTCCACGCCGGCGCCGGCAAAAATGGCGACCTTACCGGCGTCGTTGATGGCATCTGCCAGTTCGCGGACGCTGGCGGTGTCCGGCACCAGGCTCGCTGGACGGAACGTCGCCGGCAAGGGCGTCGGGGCGGCAGCCTCGAGACCGGCGATATCGCCGGGAAGGGTAACCACCGCGACCCCACCGAGGCCGATGGCATTTTGGATGGCGCTGTGCATGACCCGGGGTGCCTGTTCGGCGGTACTGACAAGTTCCGAATAGACGGAGCACTCGTTGAAAAGCCGGTCCGGATGGGTTTCCTGGAAGAAGCCGCTGCCAATCTGCCTGCTGGGAATATGGGAAGCGATGGCCAGTACGGGGGCGCCGGTGCGGTTGGCGTCATAGAGTCCGTTGATCAGATGCAGATTTCCCGGGCCGCACGATCCCGCGCAGACTGCCAGCTTTCCGGTCAGTTGCGCATCAGCTGCTGCCGCAAACGCGGCCGCCTCTTCATGGCGGACGTGAATCCAGTCAATGCCCCCGTTTTTCGAGCCTCCCGTCTGGCGGACGGCGTCAACGATGGGATTGAGGCTGTCGCCCACAATCCCGTAAATCCGCTGCACACCGGCAGCCTGGAGTTGTTCGATGAGTTGGGTGGCAAGTTCCTTGGCCATTGCGTGCAGGCTCCCTCAGTTGTGGTGGTGGGCTGACATGGCCAATATAGTCGGCCAACCTCTGGTTGGATCCGATGTTCATTGCTAGCGTGACCGCATGAGCCCCTCCAAGACACCGGCGGAAGTACTCGACGTCGGCGGCGAAGAAGTCCGGATCTCCAACCCGGACAAAGTGGTATTTCCGGAACCGGGTGTCAGCAAGCTCGATCTGGTCAACTACTACCTCTCAGTCGCCGACGGCGCCCTGCGTGGGGCGGGCGGCAGGCCTATGGTGCTCAAGCGTTTCCCCAAGGGCATCGACGCCGAACCCTTCTTCCAGAAGCGGGTTCCGGAGAACCACCCCGCATTCATTGACACGGCGACACTGCACTATTCATCGGGCACCTCGGCAGAGGAGACGGTCATCCGGGATGCCGCCGGCTTGGCGTGGGTTGTGAATCTGGGGTGCCTTGACCTCAACCCGCATCCTGTGAGGGCCGAAGACCTGGACCATCCCGACGAACTCCGTGTGGACCTGGACCCCATGCCCGGCGTCGACTGGTCCCAGATCGTGGACACCGCCTATGTCGCGCGGGAAGTGCTGGGGGACGTCGGACTTGTGGGATGGCCCAAGACCAGCGGCTCCCGGGGACTCCACATCCTGGTGCGGATCGCGCCCCAATGGTCATACCGTGACGTGCGCCTGGCTGCAGAGACCCTCGCCCGTGAAGTGGAGAACCGGGCACCCGGCCTTGCCACAGCCCGATGGTGGAAGGAAGAACGGGGTGAGAGTGTCTTCGTGGACTTCAACCAGAACGCCAAGGACCGGACAGTAGCTTCCGCCTACTCCGTACGGTCGCGACCCGATGCCCGGGTCTCCATGCCGCTCACGTGGGACGAGGTACGCTCCGCCCGGCCTGAGCAGTTCACGGTTCTGACGGTTCCTGAGCGGTTCGCTTCCGGTGGTGATCCCCATTCCGGGATCGACGACGAGGCCGGCTCGCTGGAGCGGTTGCTCGCTTTGGCCACCGAACTCGGCCCCGCTGAGAAGGCCCCACGGCCAGGAGATGGCTCGGGTCGCCGGACATCCTCAATGCCGCTCATTGAAGTGGCGCGTACCAAGACCAAGCCGGAGGCACTGGCTGCGTTGGAGGAATGGAAGAACCAACATCCTGATGTCGTTTCGAAACTGCACCCGGCCGACATTCTGATCGATGGGATGCGCGGATCGAGTTCCCTCTGGTACCGCGTCAGGGTCAACCTCCAGCATGTCCCCGAGCAGGGGCGTCCACAGCAGGAGGCGCTGATTGCGGACTACGATCCTTGGGCCGGCAGGGAATGGCCCGGGCGTCCCTGACGGGCGGGTCTCCCCGGCAGCAAGCCGGTAGGCGGAGGTTTCGGTGATGGAAAGCTTGTCCGTGTCGCTGGTCCTCATTGCCGCCATGGCCGTTGCGGCTCCCCTTGCTGCCCGCGTTGTGGAGCCGATAGCGAAGATCCCCATCGTGGTGTTCGAGATCGTCCTTGGGATGCTGCTCGGTCCCAGCGTCCTAGGGTGGGTCCAGTCCACGCAGTTCACCGATACTCTGGCGGATTTTGGGCTTGCCATGCTGTTCTTCGTCGCGGGCAACGAAATCGATTTCGGGGCCATCCGTGGCCGGCCCATCATCCGGGCCTCTATTGGCTGGGTCATCTCGCTGGCCGCCGGAATAGCAGCCGGATTCGCGCTGGCGTCTGCAGTGGAAGCAGCGGTGATCATCGGCGTCGCCCTGTCCTCCACTGCCCTGGGAACACTATTGCCCATCCTCCGGGACGCGGGCCAGGCCAAGAGCCCCATCGGCATTGGGGTGGCCGCTTTGGGCGCGGTGGGCGAATTCGGCCCGCTCATTGCCATCTCCCTGTTTTTCAGTGGCAAGCAACTGGGCACGGCGTCGGGGGTCCTTCTCGGCTTCGTTTTGCTGACGGTTGTGGCGATTTTGCTCGCATCACGTTCCCGGCACATCCTGTTTCATCAGCAGGTGACCCGGACCCTCCACACCAGCGGCCAGTTCGCGGTCCGGTCCATTATGTTGATCCTCAGCTCGCTCGTCGTCCTGAGCATGCTTCTGGGACTGGACATGCTGCTGGGTGCGTTCGCCGCCGGCGTCTTGTGGAAAGTAGCGATTGCCAGGGCGCCTGAAGCGGACCGGATCGTCATCGACAGGAAAATCGACGCCATCGCCTTCGGCTTCCTGGTTCCGGTGTTCTTCATCGATACGGGCATAGATTTCGAACTCGCCGCTTTGACCTCAAGCCCACTGGCCCTGGCCATGGTTCCCTTGTTCCTCGTCCTGCTCCTGGTTGTCCGCGGCCTGCCGTCGCTGCTCGCAGCTCCGGCAGGCTCCCCAGCCTCCGGCAAGCGCGCCATTGTGCTCTTTGGGGCAACAGGACTGCCGGTGATCGTGGCCGTGACGGGCATCGGCCGGGACCAGGACCTGATTTCCAGCGGCATTGCATCCGCGCTTGTCGGTGCGGGAATGCTCTCAGTCCTGCTGTTCCCCCTGCTCGCTCTTCGCCAACTGCAGGGGGCTGCTACTTCTCGGTGAGCGCCGACTCCTTATGTGCGGCACGGGCTCCCGTTTTCCCGGATTCCACCACGTATTGCGGCTCGTCCTCGCTGGCACGGTGGGTATTGCCGTCGAGTTCGAAGTCGCTGGTTTTCTTCTCGACGACCTTGCCGTGGGTTTTGCCCTGCGGGGTGTTCCACTCCACATGGGCTCCAGGTTTCAATGCCATGTCAGTCCTTCGGTGTCAGGTCGCTTCTTCTGCCTTTGTAGTACTCTGCCAGCCGGGCCAATCCTTCATCAAGGGTCACCACCGGCGACCAGTCAAGAAGCCGCCGGGTCTGGCGTTGATCAAACCAGTGCGCAGTGGAGAGCTGTTCAGCGAGGAACCTCGTCATTGGGGGCTCGTCGCTGCGCCGCGACCATGTCCAAACTTTTTCCACCACGGAGCCGACGGACCTCGCAACGACGCCCGGCACCGCCCAGGTGGGCGCTTGAACTCCCCCGGCCGCACAAATGTCAGCCAGCAGCTCGCCAATGGGGCGCGGCTCGCCATTGGTCACCACCAGCGCTTTACCCCGAACATGGTCCAACCGATGCAGGGCTGCAACTATTGCCGATGCAGCATTGTCCACATAGGTGGTGTCGATCAGTGCCGCCCCGGCGTCGAGAAGCGGCAGGCGGTGCTGTGCGGCCCGCGCCAGGACCCTTTCCACCAATTGGGTATCGCCGGGGCCCCAGACAATGTGTGGCCGTACCGCGGCGACCCTGAACTCCGGGGCATCGAAGGCCAGGGCCAATAGTTCCGCTTCAGCCTTGGTTCGCGAATAGTGGCCGTGCGCCCGCAACGGGTCTGCAGGTTCTGCCCCAAGGCCGGCAATGGCCTGACCGGAGTTCGCAACCGACGGAGAGGAGACGAACACCGTGTCCCGCACTCCCGCTGTGCGGGCTGCCTCGAGCAGGCGCCGTGTCCCCTCGACATTGACATTGTGAAAGTCCGAAGCACGGCCCGCAAAGGAAACCTTCGCTGCCAGATGGACGATTGCTTCCATGCCGTCCACCGCCCGGAGCACATCGGCGTCGTCGGTCACCGAACCGCAAACGTCCCTAGCTCCGTCAACTCCCGAGCGTCTCCGCTGAAAGGTGGTGACCTCGTGGCCTTGGCGCACCAGGACGCGCGCCACCTCACCGCCCAGAAGCCCGCTGGCTCCCGTAACGAGGACCCTCATGGCTTCCCCGGGCGGCCGCCGGCCAGTACACGGTTGGCCCAACGGGCCAGGCGGGTCCTGTCGATCTTGGCGTTGTGTCGGATATCCGTCGGCTGCGCCGGCACCTGCAGCACAGCCGAAACCTGGACGCCGGCCGCAAACGCAGCACGCCGGACACTGGCGGCCAGCTGCGGCGCCGCCGGACCCGCTTTGGGGGCGGGCGGTACGGTCTCGACGACGGCGGCCACTGCTTGGGTGCCAATGGGCCCGACCCCGACAATGGCCGCAAGACGGACGCTTTCCAGTTGCTCAATGGCTTGTTCCGCACCTACCGGCGTCACCACGGCGTTGGGCGCGGTGACGACATGGACAAGGCGGCCTTCCACCCACAGCCGGCCTTCGGCGTCGAAATGGCCGACGTCGCCGGTACGGTGCCATCCCGACGGATTGACGCTTTCCTGTTGGGTCATCCACAGCCTGTCGTAGGCTTGCTTGACGTGCGGGGCACTCACCAGGATTTCCCCTGTGACGGCGGCTTCAGTTACCGGAGACGAACCGGAGGCCTTGCCGTGCCCATCCAAGGGGATGACCGCCAGGCGTGCCCCCTGCACGGGCGTCCCCACGCAAACACCGTTACCCGCACCGAGGCAATTACCGGTTGCCGCGTCAGTTGCAGCGGCCTGGATCTGCTGAAGGCTGATGTCGGTGACCGGGAGCGCTTCGGTCATGCCATAAGGGGTCCTCAACGACGCGTGGGGCAACAGTTTCTGGACACGGGACAGCAGTGGCTCCGGCACCGGCGCGCCGGCGGACAACAGCAGTCCTACTTTGCCCAAGGCCTCGCGACCCGGTCCAGTCAGGGCGTCACCGGTAGCCACCACATTCCGCAACGCAGCAGGCGCGGCGAAAACCACCGTCGCATCGATAGCTGCCACTGCGTCCGCCAGGGCCCCTGCAGTCAAAGTGCCTGGCGCTGTAACGTCCATATCAGGGGTGACGGAGACCGCACCGAGCGCCGGCCCCAGCAGAGCGAACGGAGCAAAGCCTGCCACCAGCTTGGAACCGGCTTGGATGCCGAAGGTTCCACCGACGGTATCGCGCATCGCGGTCAGTTGCCGGTGCGTGTAGAGGACACCTTTCGCGGGGCCGGTAGAGCCAGAGGTGAAGAGAATTGCCGCGGGCGCGTCAGGTTCGACGTAGTCCGCTTGTGATCGGTGCGCAGCTGCTGCGCCTTGCCTCGCCAAGGCATCGAGCGAGGTTTCGGCTCCAAGCATTCGACGGCGGCCCGCAGGAAGGTCGCGCACGCTGAACCGACGCCCCGGCCAGCCGAACAGTGAGGCCGCGACCAAGGCCTTGTCGATGCCAATGATGACATCGGGGGTTGCGCCCTTTACTGCCCGGCTGAGTCCTTTGGCTCCCAGCCCGGCGTCGGCTACCACCACGATGGCGCCCAACCGCAAGCAGGCGTAGAGCGTCACGGTGAGGTCCACGCCGGGCGGAACCATCAGGCTCACTCGCGTTCCGCTGCCCACGCCGGCCCCGTGGAGTCCTTCCTGGAGATCCAGGATGTTCCGATGCAGTTGCTGCCAGCTCAGCGAGCGGCTGATCTTGCCGTCGCTGCCCATTTCGGCGACGGCCGTCTCCGTGCCGTCAGTTCCGCTGGCCAGCGTCTCCAAGGAATTCCAGAACGGGCGGAAGGGCTCATCCCGTGTTTGCTCGGGCGGGCGACTGTCAGCCCCACGGCCGCCGACGGCTTCACCGCGGCCAGCGAGCCACTGGAAGAGTGGCGTGGCGATGTCCCTGTCCTCTGCCACCAAGTGACCGGCGCCTTCGAAGCGATGGACGTCCGCCTGCGGAAGCCGCTCCATCAGGTCCTTGAGGTACCTGTCGGAAAAGATGGGATCCTTGGGGCCCCACAGCATTAGGGTCGGCACGTCAAGTCCGCGCAGACCCTCCGCGATATCGTGGAGGGCAGTGAAGCTGGGGTGGGTTTCATCCACCGGAATATCGGCCACGAAGTTCCCCACACCCAAGCGGCGGTGCGCGCCTCGATAGGGAGCCATATAGGCTTTGCGGACATCGGTGTGCAGCGGCGGATGGGCCAAGGAATGGGTCACCCGGAGAAAGGCATCTGTAGTGGTGGTGCCCCAGCTGTGCACCGCAGGGTGCAGGGCGAGCTGCAACGCCGGAGGGATACTCGTACCCGAGGGCTGGTGGACGGCCGTGTTGGTGAGGACCACGCCTGCTAGATTGTCCCGATGAGCCAGGGCCCAGCCGAGGCTGATGACTCCTCCCCAGTCATGGCCTACCGTGGTGACCGGGCCGTCCAGGCCCAAGGCATCGCTGAGATCGCCAAGGTCGTTGACCCGATCGTGCAGACGACGGAAAGTGCCTGTTCGCTCCGAAAAGCCCATGTCCAGTTGGTCAACGGCGACGACGCGCCATGGATGGGCGGCATCGGATCCCGCAGCCAGCAGTGTCCTCCAAAGATAGGACCACGTGGGATTCCCATGGACACACA
The DNA here is from genome assembly GCF_028736865.1 of Paenarthrobacter sp. AB444. Classification (NCBI taxonomy): domain Bacteria; kingdom Bacillati; phylum Actinomycetota; class Actinomycetes; order Micrococcales; family Micrococcaceae; genus Paenarthrobacter; species Paenarthrobacter sp. AB444. The sequence goes on from NZ_JAQZBY010000001.1 coordinate 242,873, forward strand.
GCAGAGTGCCGGCAGGAGTCAGGCCACGCCGGGCCAGTTGGGGGCCGTTATCCAGAATGTGCCAGCGGTGGGTTGTGCCGGGCGCGTCAACTGCCGACGTCGACCTGACTAGAACTATCCGCGACCATTCAGGGTCGACGCCAGGCCAGCTTGTGGCTACCAAACGATCTCCACCATCCCTGCGTTCAGGCCCGAACCGACTCCCATGCACAAAACCCGGTCTCCGGAAGTCAACGATTGGGCCTCGGCAGCGAGGGTCATGGGCAGCGAAGCAGGGCCAACGTTCCCCCAGTGCGGGAAGGTGATGGGCACCTTGTCCGGGTCCAGGTCGATGGCATTTATGATTGCTTGTGTGTAGGCGTTGCTGACTTGGTGGGTGACATAACGATCCATCGCTGCCCAGTCCCACTCCGGCTGGGCCTCATGCCAGGCATCCACCACCAGCTGAAGGCCGCCATCCAGCAGGCCTTTGGTGTCTGTAGTCATGCCGTCGATACCGCCTACGCACAATTGGTGGTGCTCGGTACCTGCCCGCATCACGCCCCCGACGAGCCTGTGGCCGCCAGGGTGCTCGTCCGCGGGCCCCAGGACAGCCGCGGCAGCGCCCGATCCCAACGTCAGCGTGGCGAATTCCCGGTTGAAATCTTCCCGTGTGGTGTCCGGCCGCTGCAGTCTTTCCAACGTAGCTTCCTGGGTGCTTTGGGCATCTTCGCCGTTCACAATCACCGCATACTTGATTTGGCCGGAGTCAATCATGTTGGCCGCCAGGATCATGCCGTTGACGAAGCCCAGGCAGGCGTTGGCCAGATCGAAATTCAGAGCCGACGATGGCAGGCCGAGTTCATGGTGGATTTTGACCGCCACTGAAGGTTCCAGGTTTCGCCTGGTCACGGAGGTATTGATCAGCAGACCGATTTCGGAAGCTTCCACGCCAGCTTCCGCCATGGCCTTGGCCCCCGCGTCAACAGCGGCGTCATCGAAGGATGTTCCCGCTGCCCACCATCTGCGGTGGGTGATGCCGGCTACCCGCTCCAGCAAACGGGGCGGAAACTTCAGACGCTTCAAGGTGGATGCGAGCCTGTGGTCAAAGTCTGTCGAACTCACAATTCTCGGAGCTTCGACGCTGCTCACCGAGAGCAGTGCGGTGTTGCTGTGCCGGAAGGTTGCATTCCCTGCCAAAGTCGAGCCCCTGTTCATTTCCGTGCTGCATTCTTGCGGTGACTGTACCCATCAATGCAAGCCCAAGACATTAACTATGCAGGGGAAATCCCCCTCACGCATATTTGGCCCGCCCCACCAGGGGAAGGAACGCCCCGATTTCGCTTCCGGGAGAATTTCTTTTGTCATAGTCTGGGCAAAATGCCTGGGAGGAACAACGAATGCTGATCTGTGCAACCTGCGCCGTCGAACGCGAGGATCCCGTACCCGCTTCGTGTCCCATCTGCACTGATGAACGACAATACGTTCCCTTGGAGGGGCAAGCCTGGCTCACACTGGAGGAGCTGGAGCAGGCAGGCCAACAGGCTCCATTGAAGGAGAACGAGCCGGGGCTCCTCGGCATCAGCACCGCCCCGAAGGTAGGGATCGGACAGACCACCCAGTTGGTGGTGACGCCTCAAGGTTCATTGCTTTGGGATCCAATCGGCTACGTCGATGACAACCTCGTGCGCTCCGTGTTGGAGCGTGGTCCTGTGCTGGCCATCGCTTCGAGCCATCCACACATGTTCGGAGTCCAAGTGGAGTGGTCGCGTCGGCTTGGGGGCGTCCCCGTGTTCGTTGCCGACGCCGACCGCGGCTGGCTTGGGCGCGAGGATCCCATGATTACCTACTGGTCGCAGAGCTTGCAGCTTGCGGAAGGACTGGTCCTGCACCAAACCGGGGGCCATTTCCCGGGCAGCGCCGTGGCCCACTGGGCAGCGGGGGCACAGGGGCGAGGTGTCCTGCTCACCGGCGACAGCGTCTTTCCCAATCCGGACCGTCGCTCCATAGCGTTCATGCGCAGCTACCCAAACCATCTTCCGCTCTCCGGTGATGTAGCGTTGCGGATCGCCGCGCAACTGGGACAACTCACCTTCGACCGGATCTATGGCAACTTCAATAACGTCATCAGTACTGACGCCCGGGAGATTCTGCGCCTGTCGGCGGCCCGGCACGCTGCGTGGGCGCGTGGTGATTTCGACCAGCTGACCTGAGGCGGGCCTGCGGTTTGGCCGGCCCGCCATCCGAAGTCAGAGGTAATCGCTGCCGCGTTCGCGCGCGATTTCCAGAAGGGTGGTGTGAAAAGCCACCTCGGCCGGTGCATAGACCTTGTCTTGGCGTTGGGCCAGCAGCACGCGGCGAAGCGGGGCCGCGGAGCCAAGGCCCAGGACCCTGACATCGGGGTGTTGCAACGCCACAGCTGTCTTTGGCACCATGGCCACGCCCATGCCAACACTCACCATGGCCTGCGCTTCCTGGTAGTCATTGGCCAGGAATCCGATGGTCGGTTCAAAACCGGCGTCGTGCGCAGAGCGCTGGAGAACCTCCACTACGGGGTGGGCTTCCGCGCGGACGATCCACGATTCCTTGCGCAGTTCGTTCATGGACACTTCGTCGCGATCTGCCAGAGGATGTCCCTTCGCCACCAGGATGACGGTACTCTCCTGGAAAACCTCAGTGGTCCTGATCGACTCGTCTTCGAAGCGATTCCACGGGTAGTCCCACAGGAGGCATAGGCCAGTAACTCCCGACTCCAGGTCCGACACCAACTCATCGAACCGGGCACTTCGAACGGACAGTCCGATGGCGGGGTAGCGCTTTTTGAAGGCCCGGATTACAACCGGGAGAAAAGAGCCCGCCAAGGTGGGAAAGGTGCCGATGGTCAGCGAGCCCCGCCGGAGGCCCGCGATTTGGTCTATATCCGATTGGGCTGCACGGATCTGTCCGAGGATCTTACGCGCGTGGCCCGCCAGTACCTGGCCGGCCTCCGTGGGCACTACTCCCCGCGAGCGTCTGTTCAGCAGCGGCTGGCCTACCTCCTGCTCGAGTTTGCGTAACTGCTGGGACACGGCGGAAGGGGTGTACATCATGGTGTCAGCTGCTGCGGTGATCGAACCTTGCTCCACCACCTCGACCAAGAGAGCAAGCCTGCGGATGTCGTATAAATTTTGGGCTTCATCGTTAAGCAATTCTGTACCCTTCTGCAAATTTGGTTAATTCTATACAGGGATACCGGGATATCAATCATCCATTAGCTCACTTAGCCCCTTCAACAGCTGGAAAGGGCGTCATCCATCCCTCCTGCGTCAGTGAATGAAGCACTGCTACACCCTCCCTCAATTATCGCACATTGTCTTCATGTGTGATCCGGCTCATGCTGAATGAAGAGCCCGCCGGGAACGGCAGAAGGAGTGCAGGACTGATGAAGATTGAAGCGGAATGGATGCGCGGAGGAACCAGCAAGTGCTGGGTCTTCGAAACCGAAAACCTCAACGAAACCAGCATTGACCTGGACCAACTGCTGCCACGTCTCTTCGGAAGTCCCGATTCCCGGCAAATCGACGGTGTGGGAGGGGCGACCTCAACCACCAGCAAAGCGATGATCCTCCGCCGCCCATCGGATCCCTCCGTTGACGTGGAGTTCACCTTTGCCCAAGTCGGCATCGAGGAAGCAACCGTCGACTGGGGCAGCAACTGCGGAAACTGCTCAGCCGTAGTAGGTCTCTACGCCATCGAAAAAGGGTGGGTCACCCCACAAGGTGATACCACGCGTATTGTCACCCGCAATACGAATACCGACCAGCTCATCATCCAACAGGTTGCAACGCCCTCCGGTGCCCTGCCGATCGTCCCGGACGCGCAGATGCCGGGCGTCGCCTTTCCCGGATTCAAAGTGGGCCTCGGCTTCAAGGATCCTGCCGGCAAAACGACCGGACAGCTGCTGCCAACGGGCGCTCCAAGCGACACCGTGTTGGCCGGGGGAAAGTCCTGGACAGTATCCATGGTGGATGCCGGGGCTCCAGTGGTTATTGTCCGCGCCGAAGATCTTGGATTGGACACAGCACACTACGACTCGTGGAAGGAAGGTGTGGAACAGCACCTGGACACCCTGGACGCCATCCGACGCCAGGGAGCAGTCCGGATGGGGATGGCCCCGACTCCCGGACAGGCGGCACGGGCCGTGCCGAAGTTGGCCATCGTCGGTCCGCCCCACGGCGCGAACCCCGGCTCCGACGTCAACGTCATGATGCTTTCCATGGGCAAGCCGCACCCGGCCCTGGCCATCACTGGAAGCATCGCCCTGACGCTTGCGGCGCGGACGCCGGGCACCGTGATCAACGCCATCACGGGCGGAGCCGCCGGCGCGGCGCTGAAACTGAAGACACCCGCCGGTGTCATCGAAACATGGAGCGAGGAACACCTCGGTTCGGTCCTTGTAGGCGTTGACCGCACGGCCCGCACCATCGCCACCAGCATCATCCACCTACCGGAGACTCTCGGCAACGTCGTCGAAGCCTCACTGGAAACAGCCACTCGATGAGGAGAGAACACCATGGCTAAGACTATTTACCAACCAGCGCCCGAGGCAGAGCGCGACATTCAGGACGAGCGTTCCAAGCGTCCCACCACACGCCGCCGTATCCTGCTGGTAACGGTTGCCGCTTCCGTCATCCTGGGCCTGGTCGCCATCCTGTTCGGGGGTGCCATCTTCAACCCGGCGGCCACCCCGGAATCGGAGCCGACCATGACCGCCACGCAGATCATCCCGCTGGTCATCCTGGTGGTGATGTTCGTCGTCGCCACCAAGTGGCCGCTCAACATCGGTGTGATGGGGCTGGTGGCCTCCTTCGGCGTCGGCTACTTCGTCCTCGGCATGACCGACAAGCAGATTCTCGAAGAATTCCCCGCCAGCATCGTCCTGACGATCATCGGCGTCACCTACTTCTTCAGCATGGCGCAGCGAAACGGTTCCATCGACATCATCGTCCAAAGCTGCGTCAGGATGGTCAGGGGCAAGACCATGCTTCTGCCGTGGGTCTTTTTCCTCATGGCCGCCGCACTCACCTCGCTGGGCACCTTCAGCCCTGCCGCTGTTGCGCTGCTGGCACCGGCCGCACTGGGCCTTGCCTACGAATCGCGCATCCACCCCGTCCTCATGGGCGCCTTCGTCATCAACGGAGCCCACGCAGGCGGCTTCTCGCCCCTGTCCGTGGCGGGCGTCCTCGTCCACGACATCGCACACAAGAACGACTTTCCCATCGACCAGGGCGCGTTGTTCCTGGCCAGCTTCGCCCTCAACTTCATTCTGTCGGCCCTGACGATCGTGCTCTTCGCCCTCATGGGCAAGCTGCGCGACAAGCACTCCAACGAGTACGCCGGACTCGACACAGCCCGAGTCGGACGTCCCAGCGGCCAGCAGATCCTCACCTTGGCACTCATCCTGGCGATCCTCGTCTGCACCCTCGGTTTCCGCATGCCGATTGGCTTCGTGGCCCTGTCGGCAGGACTGTTGTTGGCCCTGGTCAACATCAAGGAGCACAAGACCTTCATTGGCGGCATCTCCTGGTCCACTGTCCTGCTGGTTGCCGGCATGATCACCTACGTTTCCTTGCTTCAGCACGTCGGCGTGATTGACACCCTCGCGGAGATGGCATTGGCACTTGGTGCGCCGCTGCTGATCGCACTGGTCCTCTGCTACGTGATCGGTGTCGGCTCGGCCTTCGCGTCCTCCACCGCCCTCCTCACCGCTTTCATTCCACTGGCCGGCCCCCTTCTGGCGACCAGTTCCCTCAGCGCCTCAGGTACCGTAGCGGCGCTGGCCATCGCGGCAACCGTAGTGGACGTATCGCCCTTCTCCACCGATGGGGCCCTGGTAGTGGCCAACGCCCGCGACGAGGACCGCCAGCGCGTGTACAAGCAGCTCATGGCCTACGCGGGCGGTGTTGTCCTGGTGGCGCCGGCCCTGGCGTGGGCGCTGCTGGTCCCCACCGGAATCATGTAAGGGCGCAGCGCTTCGAAAAGTCGCCGGGAGCAGTCTTCCCGGCGGGCGCTTGGGAATCGCATTCTGCACACCATCGCAACAGGTAGCCCGAAAGACGGGCGCAGGAAGGATGCCAGCGCAGCTTGGGCAGGGTCACCACATGGTGGCCCTGCCCACGTGATGTCCGGACGGGTGTCAACGGAAATACGCAAGACAGGCTATTCGGCCACGAGCAAGGCCTGGGGCGAGGCCTGCTTGATGCGGGTCCTCAACCACCGCAGCTGTCCTTGGGTCTCTACCCGGGACTGTTCGACGACGGACAGCAGCTCCTCGTCGCGGAGCGCCTGGCCGGCTTGCTCCACGACGGTCCAGGTGATGTCCACAAGACTGGCCAGAACAAACACGTCCTGAAGGTCGCGCAACAGTCCTACGGGACCGCTTCGCGTCGTCGAAAGCCCTTGGGCGTGCAGCCGCTCTGGCTCCCGTTCGTTGCCGGACCCACCGTAACGCTGGATAACCGGATCCAGAAGTTCCCCGTGGTGATCCGACTGCGTGGCCAGGCTTTGGCAAATGAAGTGAACATCCGGTTCCGCACCGTGGCCGGCGGAAACCTGCCTCAGAGACTCGGCAAGGGTTTTCTCGCTGTGGGCCAAGAGTCCCAGATAGACATCCAGATTCATGGCCGCCTCCCCTCCGGCCGGGAGGCCGTGGTGTTCGGCGCGGGTGCCGGTCCCGTACCGTCGCCGATCTTCTCAACCTTCACAGCGGCATTCTTGAAGACGGGTTGCTTGGACACAGGATCCCATTCGGTGAGTGTCAGCTCATTGGCTGCGGTTGCATGGGACTCAAGGGTCTCACCGCTGCGCGGCGTGTCCCAGTAGCCGTAGTGGAAGGGTGCGAACACGGTACCGGGCCGGACGCCGCTGATCCGCGCCGGAGCCTCGATACGCCCCCTCCGCGATGACACCCGCACCAGGTCGCCTTCGCTGATCCCCAGACCCGAGGCATCTTCGGCGGACAATTCGACCCACATTCGGGGAGCCGCAGCATTAAGCTCCCGGGAGCGCGCCGTCTTGGTACGGGTATGGAAGTGGTAGGCCGTGCGGCCCGTGCTGTACCGCAAAGGATATTCATCGTCGGGTTCCTCATGAGGGGGGTGGTAAGCGGTTGCCTTAAGCAAGGCACGCCCGTTGGGTGCCATCGCCCGATAGGCCTCGGACCCCACCTCAGCCCCGGTCAAGAGGTCGTGGCCATAGTTCTCGCAGTAGTCAGGACGGCTGGGAAAGACACCGTCACTGTAGAGCCGGGTGGTTCCCTCCGGGTGATCCTCTGTGCAGGGCCAGGGAATTCCGCTGCCGCCGCGTAGCTTGCCGTAGCTGAGGCCGGTGTAATCGCATGGCCGTCCACGCGAGCATTCCTTCCACGCTTCAAAAGCCTCTTCGGGCCCTTTCCATTCGAGCAGGGGCCCACCGTCAATAGTGGAGAAGCCCATCCGGTGGGAGTAATCGAGGAAAATATCCAAGTCCGCGCGGGCGCCGCCCGGCGGCTCCACGGCCTTTTCCGAAAGGTGAACCACGCGCGATGCGCTGGTGAAGGTCCCCACCTTTTCCCCCCAGGCGGCAGCAGGAAGGACGACGTCGGCCAGCGCCGCCGTTTCGGTCAGGTAGAGATCCTGAACCACGAGGAAGAGCTCCGGCTTGGCCAGGATCCGCCGAATCCTCGCCAGTTCAGGCAGCGATACTGCAGGGTTCGTAGCCGATACCCAGAGAAAGTTGATGGAACCCTGCTCGGCGTAGCGGAAAATCTGCATCGCGTGGGTGGGCGGTGCCCAATGCGGGATAACACCCGGGTCCACATTCCACAGCTTGGCCAATTCCTCGACGTGATCCTTGTTGCTCCAGTTACGGAAGCCCGGCAGGTCGCCGTCGGCCCCGCATTCCCTGTTGTTTTGGGCGGTGGGCTGCCCGTTCATCTGAAGCAGGCCCGCGCCTGGCCTGCCCAGCATGCCCCGCAAAAGGTGCAGATTATTCACCTGGCATGCCGAGGCCGTGGCCTGCGATGACTGATAGAAACCCTGCAAGACGGTCGAAAGCACGTTCGGCGTCGTTCCGAAGATCCGGGCGGCCATCATGATGTCGTCCGCACTGACACCACAGACCTCGGCAGCAGCCGCCGGGGTCCATGGTTCAACGGTCTGCTTCAGTTCTTCGAAGCCAAGAGTGTGCTCATTGACGTACTGGTCGTCGAACCAGCCTTGGTGAATGACCTCGCGGACCAATGCATGCATCAGGGCGAGGTTTGTTCCCGGGCGGAGCGCCAGGTGCACATCCGCATAACGCGCTGCTTCGGTGTTCCGGGGGTCGATGCACACGAGTTTGGGTGGCGTCGGTCCCGTCAGCCTGTCCAGGACACGGGACCACAGGACGGTCTGGGTCTCGGGCATGTTGTGGCCGTAGAGGAAGATGGCATCGCAGCTGTCGATGTCCTCATAGGCTCCGGGCTGGCCATCGGCCCCGAAGGTCTCTTTGAGCGCAGTCGCCGCGGTAGCCGTACACAGCCGGGTATTGCCATCCATGTGCGGAGTTCCAATCCCCGCTTTCCCGATCACTGCCAGTGCGTAGTACTCCTCCAAGAAGAGCTGCCCGCTGGTATAGAAGCCATGGCTCAACGGACCTTTCGTGTCCAGGAGCTCCTTGCTCCGGTTGACGATGCGGCCCATTGCCGTGTCCCAGTCGGTCTCCACCAATCGCCCACCCTCTCGGATCATGGGCCGGGTCAGGCGATCCCGATTGGCTACACCCTGCCAGCTGGCAAAGAGGCCCTTCGGCCCGAGTCGGCCTTTGTTGATCCGGTCTTGGGAGCGGCCGCGGACACCAACCATGACGCCATCTTTGACAGCGATGTCGCAACCGCAGCCGTTGCTGCAGAGAACACAGGCGGATTGGACCCAGCGGTCCACCTCGCCTTCAGGGAGTCCCTCTTTGAGGGCGAGATCCACGCGGACCGGCCATTCCTGCCCTGCCTGAAACGGCGTCCGTGGTCCCCAGATGTCGGTGATGCGATTCATCCTCGTGCGCCTCCTCGAATCCAAAGTGCATGCACTGCTCAACCCCGGGTCGCGGAGGAATCAGCCTTTCCGTGCCCTCCGGGTGGCTGCGTCATTGGCCTTTTGCAGCGCCTCTACGAGCTCGTCCTTGTTCATTTTCGAGCGGCCTTTGATGCCAAGCTGCTGGGCTTTCCCGTAGAGATGTTCCTTGGAAGCATTGGCGTCCACTCCCCCGGCTGTCGGCGAGGTTGAGTCCGCACCTTCTTCGGCGCGCGCATCGGAAGGACCGCGCTCCTCCTTGGGCTCCCAGTGGTCCCCGACTTTCTCGTAGCTGTGCTTCAGCGAAGCAAACGCAGTGCGCGCCGCGCGGCTGGAATCGTTGTCGTAGGATTCCATGGCCGAGTCGTAGGTCTTGGCGAATGTGTCCTGGGCCTTCTGCTCGGAACGCTGCAATGTCGACGGCAGTTCGTCTTTGCGGGCGTGATCATTCTTCCCGGTCTTGGGCATGACGCCTCCAATTGTCGGGCCCCAGCAAGCCGGGCCGTTTCAATTAGCTAAGCATGCTTACTACATAGGAACAAGGTGCATCAGGAAGTGACGCGCCCGCAGCCTCGAGGGACAAGACAAGCCAAACCCCTGGTCAGTGGTGCAGTTGCATCCGCTGGAGTACTGTGGCCGAGATCTCCTCAACGGACATGGACGCAGAGTTCACGTACGGGATGTTGTTGGCCCGATACATATCCTCGGCGTTTCGGAGTTCGAAGGTGCATTGGTTCAACGACGCATAGCTGCTGCCTGGCCGGCGTTCTTGGCGGATCTGGCTCAACCTGACAGGTTGCGACGTCAGGCCGAAGCACTTGTCCGCGAAAGGCAACAAGGGCTTCGGGAGCGCCAGGACCTCGAAATCCTCTTCGACCAGGGGGAAGTTGGCGGCCAGGATGCCATGCTGCAGGGCAAGGTACATGGTGGTGGGCGTCTTGCCGCAGCGGGAGGGGGCGATGAGGATCAGCTCGGCGCGCTCCAGTGCGCGCAGGGACTGGCCGTCGTCGTGTTCGATGGCGTATTCGACGGCGGCCATGCGGGACTGGTAGCGGACTGCATCCCCCACTCCGTGGGCCTGGCCGGGCTTACCGTTGGCCGCAGAGCCAAGGGTTTGTTCGAGTTGCCCGATGTGGGTACCGAACAAATCGAAGAACTGCCCGCGGCTTTGGGAGAGCACGGCACGGATGTCCTGCCCGACAGCCGTAGAGAAGATGATCGGCACGGGACCTGACGCCGCCACTTTGTCGATCACCGCCACCACCTCGCGTGCTTGCTCAATGGTGGTGATGAACGGGATTGTCCGGCGCTCCAGCCGCTGCCCGGGAAACTGGGTCAGCAGGGTGTTGCCAAGGGTTTCAGCAGTAATCCCGGTGCTGTCGGAAAGAAAGAACACCGTGGGGGCGGGCGCGGAGCCCGCCCCCACGGTTGCGCGATCCGTCATTTAGACCGGTGTGCTGGTGGTGCGGGCCAGGCGCAGCCAGGTCTCGGTGACGGCGTCCGGGTTCAGCGAAATCGAGCTGATGCCCTGTGCCAGCAGCCACTCGGCGAAGTCCGGATGGTCGCTGGGCCCCTGGCCGCAGATTCCCACGTACCGGCCCTTGGACCGGCACGCGGTGATGGCCAACTCCAGAAGCTTGGTGACCGCCGGGTTCCGCTCGTCAAAACCATCAGCAACCAGGGCGGAGTCACGGTCAAGGCCCAAGGTGAGCTGGGTGAGGTCGTTGGATCCGATGGAGAACCCGTCAAAGTACTCCAGGAACTCATCAGCCAGGAGGGCGTTGGCCGGCAATTCGCACATCATCACGACCTCCAGGCCGTTCTCGCCGCGACGCAGCCCGTTGGCTCCGAGCAGGTCAATGACGCCGCTTGCCTCCTCCAGGGTGCGCACGAACGGGACCATGAGCTTGATGTTGGTCAGGCCCATCTCGTTGCGGACGTACTTCAGGGCCTCGCACTCAAGTTCGAATGCCTGCCGGAAGGACTCGGAGAGGTACCGGGACGCTCCGCGGTACCCGATCATCGGGTTCTCTTCCTCAGGTTCGAAGGCCGGGCCGCCGATCAGGTTCGCGTACTCGTTGGACTTGAAGTCCGAAAGCCGGATGATCACCGGTTCAGGGGCGAACGCTGCCGCGATGGTCGAAATACCCTCGGCCAAACGCCTCACGTAGTAGTCGCGCGGGCCATCGTAAGCAGCGGTTTTCTCCTGGATTTGCCGGACCGTGTAATCATCCAGAGTTGCCGGGCGCTCAATCTCACCGGCGACAGCCAACAAGGCGTTGGGGTGGACACCAATCTGCCGGTTGATGATGAATTCGAGGCGGGCCAGGCCCACGCCGTGGTTGGGGAGCTTGGCGAAGCTGAAGGCCTGCTCCGGGGTCCCGACGTTCATCATGATCTTCACGGGAGCGTCCGGCATGGTGTCAAGGCTTGTCTCCTGGAGGGAGTACTCCAGCAGCCCTTCGTACACCAGCCCCGCTTCGCCTTCGGCGCAGGAGACGGTCACCGGGGTGCCGTCCTTGAGGATCTGGGACGCGTAGCCGGTTCCCACGACGGCGGGGATGCCCAGTTCGCGGGCGATGATCGCCGCGTGGCAGGTCCGTCCGCCGCGGTCGGTGACGATCGCGGCAGCCTTCTTCATGATCGGTTCCCAGTCGGGGTCGGTCATGTTGGCCACCAGGACATCGCCTTCCTGGAACGAGGCCATCTGCTCGATCGAGGACAGGACCCGGACCTGGCCGGCGCCGATGCGCTGACCGATCGCACGGCCTTCCACCAACACCGTAGAGCGCTCGGTGAGCGTGTACCTGGAGGTTACGCCCGCGGCTTTGCGGGATTCCACGGTTTCCGGGCGTGCCTGGAGGATGTACAGTTCCCCGTCCACTCCGTCCTTGCCCCATTCAATGTCCATGGGCCGTCCGTAGTGGCGCTCAATGGCAACGGCGTGACGCGCAAGCTGTTCCACCTCGGCGTCACTGAGGCTGAAGCGGCTCCGAGACTCCTGCGGCACCGGGATGAAGTCAACAGTCTTGCCGACTTCTTCGGTCTCCGTGTACACCATCTGCACGGCCTTCCCGCCCAGACCACGTTTGAGCACCGCCGGACGCCCGGCTGCCAGCGCAGGCTTGTAGACGTAGAACTCGTCGGGGTTCACGGCACCCTGGACCACGGCTTCGCCAAGGCCATAGGAGGACGTGATGAACACCGCGTCCGTAAAACCGGTCTCGGTGTCCATGGTGAACATCACCCCCGAAGCGCCGACGTCGGAGCGCACCATGCGCTGCACACCCGCCGAAAGCGCGACCTCGGAGTGCGTGAAACCGTGGTGGACGCGGTAGGCGATGGCCCGGTCGTTGTACAACGAGGCGAAGACGTCCTTGATCGCGAGCAGGATGTTGTCAATCCCCCGGATGTTCAGGAAGGTCTCTTGCTGTCCGGCAAAGGAAGCATCGGGAAGGTCTTCGGCCGTTGCGCTGGACCGAACCGCCCAGGACACGTCTGCGCCGTGTTCCTCGGTGAGGCGCCGGTACGCCGAGCGGATTTCCTCTTCGAAACCGGCAGGGAAGGGTGTCTCGCGGATCAGGGACCGGATTTCCCCGCCAACCTTGGCCAAGGCGGCCACATCGCCGCTGTCCAAGCCCTCCAAGATGCTTTCAATCCGGGCGTCAAGGCTCGACTCGGCCAGGAAGCGCCGGTAGGCGTCCGCCGTCGTCGCAAAACCACCTGGAACCTTCACCCCCGCCGAGGCGAGATTTCGCACCATCTCACCGAGTGAAGCGTTTTTGCCTCCGACCTGGTCAAGGTCGGACAGGCCAAGCTCCGAAAACCAAAGAACGTTAGTCATAAATTGTGTCCTCCATTGGGCACGCTCTGACAAGCGCTGAAAAAAACTAGGTCTTGCAAGGATCAAGGGCACAGAGCCAGGATGCAAACAAATGTGACCCGTTCAACAGAACGAAGCAGTAATTGGAGGACATTGGGCCGTGACTTGACAGAATGCTGCACCCACTCAACTACAGAGAGGCTCCTCCGCAGATGACGTAGTTCTGGCCAGTGATGGACTTGCCGTGCGGACCCAGCAGGAACGCGGCGAGAGCTGCGACGTCTTCCGGATCCACCAAGGCTCCGAGTGCCGGCATTTTCACGGGAGTGGCAGCTCGGCCGGGATCGTTCAGCATGGGCGTGTCAGTAGGCCCTGGCGACAGCACGTTCACGGTGATTCCCCGCGGCGCCAGTTCCTGCGCCCATGTCCTTCCAAGCCCCATCAGCGCAGCCTTCGTCGCGGCGTAGTGGCTTTTGCCCGGCATTCCAGTCGAGGTCCGGCTACCCAACAGAATGATCCGGCCGCCGTCGGGCATGCCGGGCACCAGGATGTTGGCGAGAACGCTGGCGGAAGCGACGTGGACGGCGAACATGCCCGCCAAGGCATCCGGTTCCAGGTCCCCCAAATGCGCGGTGCGCTGGAATCCGGCGGCGTGCACCAGCGCGTCAGCAGGTTCCAGGCCCGAGAGTGCTGTCTCCAGGGACTCGGGCTTCGACAGGTCCGCCTGCAACCAGGAGAAATTCCCCGCCAACGTGGACTCACTGCGGCTCAGCCCCGTGACGCGCCAACCCTCGGCGAGCAGCCGGGCAGCGATGGATTTGCCGATCCCCGAGCTCGTGCCGGTGACGACAGCATGCCGGCTCATTCGTCCCCGCCCGGCGTAGCGGTCCCCTCGTACGCCCACTGCGGGTCGACCCGGACGAACTTGATGGCCTGCCGGAAATACGTGTACGCGATGTTCAACGCACCGTCCGGGCCCTGGTGGATGGACGGGTAGGAGTATTCACGGTTCAGCCCGTCACGGGAGTTGTTGGACAGGCAATAACCGTCTCCGACGTCCAGGTTGCGGCGGATGGGCCAGGTGCGTCCGGAGTCTTCGGAGATGGCGAGGGCCATGGGAGACCTCGGAGTTCCCCAAAAGGCGCGCCTGACGCCGTCGTCTTCGGGTATGGCGGTTGCGTCTGGTTCGGTGACCTGACCCTGTTCCTCAGCGAGGCCGTCGTCGTCGATTTCGTCGTACAGCGAGAGGCGTCGTTCAGTGGAAGCCTCCGCGCGGCTGTGGTTGTACACCAGGGCAAGGCGGCCGTCGGAAAGCGCGGTGAACTGGATGGAAGAGTTGTTGTTCGGCAGTTCGGTGGGCACCGGCTCGCTCCAGGTCAGCCCGTCGTCCGTGGAGCGGGACTCGTAGATTGAGTCGGCCCAACGGCTGCGGAAGAGGGCAAGCAGCGACCCGTCGGCAACGGGCTGGATGTTCATATGGACGCAACCGAGGCTGCCTGGCAGGACGCTTTCGATCCACGTGGCACCTGCGTCGTCGGAGATCATCACCGCGCTGTCGTCGCTGTTGCCTACCCACTTCTCCCCCGGCGTGGTGATGCAGCGGAAGATCGGGACGATCAAACGGCCCGAGGGCAGCAGCACAGGCAGTTGGCGCACGAACACACCGCCGGTCTCGTTCGCTGCGAACAGGGTCTCGACATCACCCCAGGTCCGGCCGCTGTCCGTGGATATACGACGGCGGACTTCCGCAGTGTCCTGGTTGCCCGCCTTTTGGGCGGTGTACAGGAGCCAGAGGGCGCCGTCGGCGTTGGTGAACAAGATGGGGTTTTGCTCGGAGCGGGTGGAATCATCCGACAATTGAACGGGGTCTGACCATTGGCTGCTGCCCGGTTCCAAAGTGGAGAACCAGATGGAGATGTCGGGTACACCTTCCTGGGTCCCGCCGAACCAGACACAACCCAACCGGCCGTCCTGGAGCGTGAGCAGGTTCGCGGCGTGGCTCTGCACGGTGGGTGCAGGCAGGTACGCGAAGTCCGCGCCGTCAGCGCGCTTGACCAGTCCATCAGGGGTGATGGTGCTGTAGTCGTTGGTGGCGATGTTGGGCATGGCTCAGTTTTCCTTGGTGCCGGAGTCGGCGCGGGCAGCGTCGAGGTGGGATTGTGCGATCTGTTCCAGGTGCGTGAGGTCGGAGGCGATGGTGGTGAAGGTATAGCCCTGCTGCAGCCGTTGCTTGGCGACAGTGCCGGCGGGCGTGTGGATGCCGGCAGCGATACCCGCGGATGCGGCGGCCTCGGCGATGGTTTCCAGTGCGGCGTTGAACTCAGTTTCGACCTGGGGATCGCCGGGGAACGAGCCGCCGACAGCTATTGATAGGTCCGACGGGCCGACGTAGATGCCGTCCAGGCCCGGGGTGGCACAAATTTCCTTGACGTTCGCCAAACCCTCAGGCGTCTCGATCATCGCGAAGACCAGGGTGGCGCTGTTGGCCTCTGATGGCTTCGGACCGATGCGCAGGGCAGAACGCATTGGTCCGTAGGAACGCCCGCCCATCGGCGGATACTTGGCCGCCACTACGGCAGCTGCGGCATCCTCGGCATTGTTGATGAGGGGAACGATGACTCCGACTGCTCCCGCGTCCAGGGCCTTGCCGATTGCGGTGAAGTCGTTGGCCTCCACCCGCACCATTCCCACGGCGCGATGCCCGGCATCAATGGCCATCAGCCCGTTGAGAACGCCGGAGTATCCAAGCAGGCCGTGTTGGGCATCCAAAGCGACGTAGTCGTAACCTAGGCGGCTGATCCGTTCGGTGGCAACCGGTGCGTCCAATACCGTCCAGTAGCCCACCGCCTGTTCCCGGGCGCGGATTGTGCGGGCGAATTCGAGGGCCAGTTCGGAGGTCATCAAGAGTCCTTCAGTTTCGTGTGATCGGGTCGTTGAGGCGTTCTGGAAAGTATCAGCGGTTGTAGGCGGGCATCGGACCACGCAGCGAGGTTCCCACGGCATCGCACGCTGCAACAACGTCGGCCGGGAGCGGACCTTCGGCAACGGCGGCTATGTTGGCACGCAGTTGCTCCACCTTGGACCCGCCCAGGAGCATGGAACCAACACCTTCGCGGTAGGCGAGCCAGCGCAGGGACAGCTCGGCCAATGAAATGCCTGCGTCGGAGGCGATCCGGGACAGCTCGCCTATTGCGTCGAACAACTGCTTGTCCCAATACCGCTGCGTATACATGGCAGCAAGCTTGGAGTCGCCGTAGCGGCCTTCTGTGGGCCTGGCGTCGAAGCTGTGCTTGCCCGTAAGCAGGCCACCGCCCAGCGGGTTGTAGACCATGGTGTGCACGTGGTGCGTGGCGGCGAATTCGAGGTACTCCTCCTCCAGGCGGCGCGCCACCAGGTTGTACAACTGCTGCGCAACCACGGGCTGCGGTGCGCCAACCTCGCGGGCGGTGTGGATGACGTCGGCAACCTGCCAGGCGGCGAAGTTGGATACGCCCAGGGCACCAAGCTTTCCCTCGTCCACCAATTCGGCGATCGTGGTCAGGGTGGCGGCCAACGGCGTGGCCCTGTCAGGCTGGTGCAAGTAGAACAGGTCAATGCTGTCCACGCCGAGCCGTCGCAGGCTTGCTTCCACACTCGCCCGCAGCCCCGTTGGGGAGAGCGGAGAATTCCCGCCGTGGTCCGCATGCGGCATGCCGGCCTTGGACGCCAGGATGACGCCGTCGCGCTTTCCCTTCAAAAGCCTGCCGAGCATGTCCTCCGTCACCCCGCCAACGTAGGCGTTGGCGGTATCGATCGTGGTGATGCCGGCGTCGATTGCTTCCTCCACCATCCGCGCAGCGGTGGCCTCGTCAGCAGTGTCACCGAAGGTCATGGTCCCCAGGACCAGACGGGAGATGGGGAGCCTCAGGCCGTCCACCTGGGAGCCTACAGGGTGCGTGCTCATGCGTTGATTCCTCGTGGTTGCTTTTTTCAGTGCGAAAGGGGTTCAGTTGCCTTGTTTGGCCAAGGCCAGGGACCGGACGATGTGCCGGGGCTTCAAGCCGGTCATGGTGGCGGGGTCAAGGGCCGCGCGACGCAGCTTGCGGGTGTAGTCCTCCTTGGGCGCGGTCAGAACGGAGGACGTGGTGCCGTGCTCCACGAGCTTTCCGCGCTGCATCACCATGACGGTATCGCTGATCTCCTGCACCACGCCCAGGTTGTGCGAAATGAATACGTAAGTGATGCCGGTTTCCTCCTGGATGGATCTAAGGAGGCGAAGTACCTGGGCCTGCACGGATACGTCGAGGGCGCTGGTCGCTTCGTCGCAGACGAGCAATTCCGGCTTGGACGCCAGAGCCCGCGCAATGCCGATACGTTGGCGCTGGCCTCCTGAGAACTCGGCGGGATGCTTGGTCAGGGACCGCGCAGGCAGGCCCACCTGGTCGATGAGCGTCGCCGCAGCCTTGTGACGCTCGGCCTTGGACCGCATTCCCTGGAGCTTCAGCGGCTCGGCCACAATTTCCTGCGCGGTCATGTGCGGGTCCAGGGAGCCGTACGGATCCTGGAACACCATCTGGAACTTCGAACGCAGGGGCCTCAGTTTGGACTCGCTCATTGACGCGATGTCCGTGCCGTCCAGGGTAATGGACCCGCTCGTGGGAGTCACAAGCCGCATGAGCGCTTTGGCCACGGTCGACTTGCCGCAACCGGATTCACCCACGACAGCGATCGTCTTGCCTTTGTCTACCGAGAACGAGACCTCGTCGACTGCCCGGAAAGTGCCTCCGGGGACGTGGTAGTCAACGACGAGTTTCTCGACGGCGAGGAACGGCTTAGTCATTGCGGGCTCCGCTCTGGGTAAAGGTGGCGGCTGATGGTGCTGCGGCGTGCCGCACGCCCGAAGTTGCAGCAGGTGTCTCGTCCCACGGCCCCAGTACCGGCACCGCGGCCAGCAGGGTCCGGGTGTATTCGGTGGCAGGGTGGTCCACGATCTGCTGTACCTCACCGGATTCCACGAACTGGCCGTCCTTCATCACGTGGATGCGGTCTGAGATGAGCCGCGCCACGCCGAGGTCATGGGTGATCATCAGGATGCCGATGCCCCGCTGCTCCTGGAGTTCCAGCAGCAGGTCCAGGATGCCGGCCTGGACCGTAACGTCCAGGGCCGACGTCGGCTCATCCGCCACCAGCAGCTGCGGTTCGCTGGCCAGCGCGATGGCAATGAGCACACGCTGCAGCATGCCGCCCGACAGCTGGTCGGGATACTTCTTCAGCTGCTTCTCCGGCGTCGGAATGTGCACCTGTTCCAACAGGCGAACAGCCCGCGCCTGCAGCGCGGCCTTGTCCTTGCCCGACGCGGCTCCGGCAATCCGGATCGCCTCGAACAGTTGGCTGCCGATCGAATGGACCGGACTCAGGGCCGTCATTGGATCCTGCGGGATCAGGGCCAGCGTCCTGCCGCGCACCTTGTCGATCGCCTTGGGATCGGCAGTGATGTCGACGCCGTCGATCATCACCGTGCCGGAGAGGACCGCAAGGTCCTGAGGCAAAAGGCGGAGGATGCCCATCGCCGTCGTTGACTTGCCGGAGCCGGACTCACCGATGATGGTGACCGTTTCACCGCGGTCGATGCTGAAGCTGACGGCGTCCACCGCACGGATGATGCCGGCTTCGGTGATGAGTTCCACCTGGAAGTCGCGAACTTCCAACAGGGGGTGTTCCTTGTGCGGGGTTGCAGATGCGTTCATGATCAGGCACCCTTCTTTTTCCGGCGGGGACGGTCGCGAAGGCCGTCACCGAGCAGGTTGACGCCCACTACCATGAGCACGATCACCAGGCCGGGCAGGGTGACCATCCACCATGACGTGGTGATGTAGTCCTGGCCGTCGGAGATGATGCGGCCCCACGTTGCGAAGGGCCGCTGCGGGCCGGCTCCCAGGAAGGACAACGCGGACTCGAGCAACACAGCTTGGGCCAGCAGGAGCAGCACTACCAGGGTGGCCTGCTTGATGACATTGGGGATGATGTGACGAATCAGGATCTGGATGCGGTGCAGGCCGAGGATCCTTGCTGCGGAAACGTAGGGTTTTTCCCGTTCCACCAACACCATGGACCGGGTGAGTCTGGCGACTTCAGGCCATTGGGCTATGGCGATGACGAATGTGATGACCGGAATGGACGGTCCGAACAGCGCCACCACCAGCAGCAGCATCATCAGAAGCGGCAGGGACATCTGAGCTTCGAGGATGCGGGAGACGATGGTGTCCACCCAGCCCCCGAAGTAGCCGGCAGCAGCACCCAGGATGACGCCGATGGCTCCGGAAACCAGTACGGCCAGGACGCCGATGGTCAGTGAGACCTGGCCTCCGTGAAGCACGCGGGAGAGCAGGTCGCGGCCCAACTGGTCCGTACCGAACAGGTGCCCGTCCGTCAGCGGCGGCAGGCGCCGCGCGGCCAGGTCCTGGAAATTCGCGTCGGGCAGCGGGAGCACCTGGGCCAGGATGATCGGGATCATCACCAGCAAGGTGCACACGGTACCGACGATCAGCTTCCACTTGGCGGAGCGTCGACGGCGGGTGGCCCCTGCCTTGGCGATGTCCGCCTTTGTGACGGCGCTGGGGCTGGGCAGTTTGCTCTGCGAGGGACCGGCGGAACTTGCGCCGGTTGCGGTGTCGAGGCTCATGCTGTGGCCGCCTTTCCGAGACGAACGCGGGGATCGAGGAGCGGGTATGCGAGGTCGATGAGCAGTTGGACGCCCACCGCCAGGAGGGCTGTGATGAGGACCGTTGCCTGGATGAGGGGATAGTCGCGAGTTTCGAGGGCCCGGACGATCAGGGAGCCGACGCCGGGCCACGCGAAGACCACTTCGACGACCACCACGCCGTTGAGCATCGCTGCAAACCGTGTGCCAAGTGCAGTGAAGACGGGAATCGCCGAGTTGCCCATGGCGTAACGCCACGTCAGGACGGAGTTGGTGACGCCACGCGAACGGGCCACCGTGAGGTAAGGGGCTGCCAGGTTGCTCGTCATCTCGCGACGGACCATGCGGGAGATCAAGGCGATCTGCAGGATGGCGATGGTGATGGTGGGCAGGACCAGCCCTCCCCAGGTGGCGAAGCCGGAGGCCGGGAAGATGGGAATCAGCACGGCGAAGGCGGTCAGGAGCATGATGCCGGTCCAGAAGTCGGGCATGGACTGCCCGGCAATGGTGAGAACGTTCACGCCGAACTCACGTCCGGTGTCAGGGCGTCGTGACATCCAGACGCCCAGCGGGATGGCCACGACGGCGGTCAGCAGGATGGCCGACGTCGCCAGGGTCAGAGTGTAGGGAAGCCGTTCGAAGACCACCTGCATGGCCGGGGCCTGGAACGAGTAGGACTGGCCAAGGTTTCCGGTGACCAGTTGCTGGATGAAGATCCAGTACTGCTCCAGCACGGGCTTATTCAGGCCGAATTGCTCGCGTACTGCGTCCAGCTGTTCTGTAGTGGCGAGGGGGCCGGCGTAGGAGACGGCAGGGTCGCCCGGGGCCATGCGGATCAGGATGAATACCGTTGACACCGTGAGGAACACGGTGAGCAGCCCCTGCCCCAGGCGCTTGAGGATGTAGTTCGTCATGGCTTATGCCTCCAACCGGGCGTCGACGAGCGGGTAGGAGTTGGTGGGGGCAAGGTTGATGCCGGAAACCCGGTCGCGGTGGGCCAGGACAGACTTGGGCACGAACGCCCAAGCGCAAGGCCACGTGTCCCAGATGGCTTGCTGAGCCTCGGCCAGCAGTTCCTGCCTGCGGGCAGGGTCGACTTCCGCGGAGGCAGCCTGGATCCTTGCCTGCACGTCGGGAAACACGTAGCCCTGGTAGGTGTCACGTGTCGCTTCCTTTTCGGGAGTCCCTGCATACATGCCCTGCATCATCGTGATGGCCAGGCCCGTTGGGCTGCTGAAGCCGTTGCCCAGCAAGTCCCAGTCGCCTTGCTTGCCCTGTCGCCAGGCGAGGATGTTGCCACCGGGTTCAAACTGCTGGAGTTCCGTCTTGACGCCGATCGCCCCGAACATTTCAACCAACGCCTCCATCACCGAGGTATCCGATGCGAACTCACCGGTTTCCCAGATGATCTTGAGGGTCAGGTCCTTGATGCCGAGTTCGGCGAGCCGGGCCTTGGCCTTTTCGGGATCGTAAACATACGTGCCGGTCTTGTGGTAACCGGTGAGGCTGGAGGGGGTGACTCCTTCGGCCGCGCTGACGGAGTCCACCAGCACGTCTTTGACCAAGGATTCGCCGTCGATGGCCCAGCTAAGCGCCTCGCGAACGCGAACGTCCGCCAAAGGGTGTCCGGCCGGTTTACGGAAGTTGTAGAAGATCTGGTTCAGTCGCAGGCTCGATGCCTCTGCCAGTTGGACGCCCGGGAGGCCGGCGAGCTGTTCGCGCGAGTCCGGTGTGATGGAGTCGATGATGTCCACCTCGCCGCTGCGCAGTGCTATGACACGGCTGGATTCCTCCGGCAGGAAGCGGACTTCAACATTTTCCACAGCGGGTGCCGGGCCCCAGTAGTTTTCGTTGCGCTGCAGGCTGTAGGTTCCGGCGCCGCGATTGAACTTGGTGACCTTGTATGGACCGGTACCCAGGCCTTCCTGGAGTTCTTCCGGCTTGTTTTGCCCTGCCGGAGTTATCAGGATCATGCTCATCAAGGAGTCCAGGATTGGTACAGGCTTCTTCGACACCATTGTGAAGGTGCGATCGTCCACCGGAACTACTTCGGGAAATTCGGGAAAGAAGCCGGCTACAAATGAACCTTGGACTTGCTTGTACATTTTCAGGGCGGTGGCCACGTCCTCAATGCGCACCGGACTGCCGTCGGAGTAGCGGATGCCCTCCCGGAGCGTCACGGTCCACTCAGTTGGCCCGGTCATATCAAACCGCTCAGCCAAAACAAGGACCGGCTTGGTTTCAGGCCCGATGGCCGTCAGGCCCTGACGGACCGACCGCTGGACGGTAACTGCCGCGTCGAACTGGTTGAGTTTGTTATCGAGGCTGACCAGCGACCGGTTCAGGGCCAGGGTCAGAGTGCTGGGACCCGGCAAGCCGGTGGGGCCTGCACAGCCGGCGAGGCTGCCTGTACCCAGCAGAAAACCGGCCGCGGCGCCGAACTGCAACAGTCGGCGGCGGGAAATCTCACTTCCTTGAGGAAGAACGGTCATCGTTGACCTCTCGGTTGATCGGGGGATCGACTGCCTGCCGGTTGGCCGAGCCGATGTTGTGCACATCACTTTGCCACGGTTGCGCTCTTTGCGCAACCTGTCTAGCGCGTTTCGCGCAATCGTGTCATGATGTTGGAAAGCGTCCGACAAGATGTTGGGACGCAGGCCGAGCAATGACACGAGAGGAGCGACGTGGCTTCTGTATTTGTCCAAGCTGACGATTTCTCCGGCGCTGCCGAAGTCGGCTCCTGCTTTGTCCAGCACGGGCACATCGTGCAGGTTCTTTTGGGAACGTCCGACGCCGAAACCGCCTCACCGCGACACGCCACCGATGTCGTGGTCACCGACACCCACTCCCGCGGACTGTCGCCGTCAGCGGCAGGCAAGGCAGCTGCTGCAGCCTTCTCAAGCCATGCTGCAGCAGAGGCGGGGATCCTTTTCAAGAAGATCGATTCGATCTGGCGCGGCAATATCAGCGCTGAACTCAGGGCTTTGAACCAGCTCGGTTACAGCGTCGTCATCGCTGGTGCACTCCCCCAGCTTCAGCGCACCGTGAGGCAGGGACAGGCCTTTGTGGGCGGTGTACCTCTGGACCATACCGATCTGTGGCAGGCAGAGCATGTCTCACCGCCGTCCAGCATCGCGGAGCTTATCCGCCCTGAGTCTCCGGAGTCCGTAAAGCCTATGAATCTCCGGCAAGTGCGGAATGCGGACCTGCATGCCGTCTTGTCAGAGGCCCTGGACACCGACAGCCCCGCAGTCGTCCTGTGTGATGGTGAAACCGCTGCAGATCTTGAACTCGTAGTCGACGCCCTGATTCGCACGGAATTCAGGGGTCGCGGTCGACGCATAGTCCTGGCTGGAACCGGCGGTGCAGCTGAGGTGCTGGCCCAACGCCTGGTCACCACGCCTGCGCGAAACGCGCAGTTCACTCCGGCGCCTGACTCAGAAAGAGGAGAACCGCACCAAGCCCCCTTACCCGTCCTCGCCGTCGTCGGTTCCGCTTCGGGTACGGCCCAAGCGCAGCTGACCGAGCTCGAGGCCGAGGGATACAGGGTGATCAGGCTTGATCCCGATCACAAGGGCCCGCACCGGACAGAGCTTGAGGCGGCCAAGGCGGCCCTTGCCACCTCAACCAACGTCGCCGTAAGCCTTCAGCAAACGGGCGTGGACCCTGGCAAGGCCGCCGTCATCGTCAAGTCCCTTGCCCGCTTCACAGCCGAAGCGGCCCACGGAATCCGCACTGACTTCATCCTCACCGGCGGTGAGACCGCCCGGGAAGTCCTGGAGGCAGTGGGAATCCAGTCCATGGTTCCACTCGCCGCAGTTCAACACGGAGCAGTCCTCAGCCGTACAGACCAAGGAACGCTGGTGGGAACCAAGCCCGGCAGCTTCGGTGACCGCTACGCACTCAGCCAGCTTCACCACCAAATACAGCATCGCCGCGGCCAGCCCTTGGGTTTGCCCGCTGCATCCTCTGACCCAACTGCTTTCAACCAACCTGGAGCCACCATGACATCACCCACAGTTGCCCCCTCCGAACAGAATTCCCTCCCTGTCGTCGCCGTCACCATGGGCGACGGCGCCGGCGTAGGACCCGAGGTGGTGGTGGCTGCCGCGCTTGATCGGCAAAGCAACGCCGAGTGCCGCCCGGTGGTCATCGGCGACGCGCTGCGGCTCCGGCAGGCAGCCGACATCCTGGGAGTCGACGCCGACATCCAGGCGATCGGGAACGTTGAGGACGCCGTCTTTACACCTGGCAGGGTGAACGTGATCGATTTGGCGTTGCTGCCGGAGGACCTTCCCTGGGGTCAGCTCTCAGCGGTCGCCGGACACGCCGCATATGAATACATCAGGGTAGCCAGCGAACTCGCGATGGCCGGACGCGTCCAGGCCATCTGCACCGCACCGCTGAACAAGGAGGCGCTGCACGCCGCAGGGCACATCTTCCCCGGCCATACGGAGTTGCTGGCCCAGCTGACGGGCACAGAGGAAGTGTCCATGATGCTCTCCACGCCCAAGATCCGCGTCATCCACGTCACTACCCACATCGGACTGGCCGATGCCATTCGCAAGATCGAGCCCGGACTGGTGGAGCGCACCATACGCCGCGGACACGAAGCCCTGGTCCGGGCCGGAGTGCCCGAACCCAAAATCGGGGTTTGCGCCATCAATCCCCACGCCGGGGAGAATGGTCTCTTCGGCCAGGGCGAGGAAGCTGAAAAGATCGAGCCCGGCGTCAAGGCCGCGCAGGCTGACGGGATCAATGCTGTCGGACCCTTGCCCGCCGACACACTGTTTTTCCTGGCCGGACGTGGAGACTACGACCTCGTGGTGGCGATGTATCACGACCAGGGTCACGGGCCCGTCAAAGTTCTCGGAATCGAGGCCGGCGTCAACATCACGGTGGGTCTGCCTGTCATCCGTACCTCTGTGGACCACGGTACTGCTTTTGACATAGCCGGAAAGGCAATTGCGGATTCCCGCAGCATGGTCGAAGCACTGCATCAGGCCGCCGAGATGGCAACCCGCCCCAGCATGGCCGTGTAACCGCTCGGGGCCCGTTGAGGCGGTTAGCATGGGTAGCACCGTCACGGTAAGGAGACCTAAGAATGCTCTCGGCAAGTGCAAGGCGCGAGGAGATCTACCACCTTGCCGTAACCACCGGCCTGGCGTCGGTGGAAGAACTATCGGCCCGGTTCGACGTCACCGCCTCAACCATCCGCCGGGACCTGGCGTTGCTGAACTCGCAGGGTCGCCTTGCACGAACCTACGGTGGCGCCATGGCGCTCGGGGCGCATCCCGAAGCCTCACTACGGCAGCGCACCGGCGAAGCGTTTGAGCAGAAGCACGCCATTGCACGCTGGGCGGCGGCTGAAGTCCGCGCTGGTGAGAACATCCTTCTCGACGCCGGCTCTACAGTCGGCGCGCTGGCTCACGAACTGCGGGGGTTCGGCCCGTTGTCCGTAACGACTCCGGGCATCAACACCTTGCAGGAACTGGCCGATTCCGAAGGCATCGAGGTGGACTGCCTGGGTGGCCGGCTCCGCACTCTCAGCCAAAGCTTCGTTGGCCCCTTGGCGGAAGTGGCCTTGGAACGAATGAGCTTTGACAGAGTCTTCCTTGGCGCTGATGCCGTCACCGCCGAGGACGGAATCTGCGAGGCAGACCATTCCCAGACCCGGCTCAAGGAACTCATGGCACGGCGGGGCAGCAGTGTCTACGTATTGGCCGATTCGTCCAAACTTGGGCTCCGTCCGTTCCATGCCTGGGCCCGGCTCGCCGCACCGTGGACGCTGGTGACCGACGACGGCGCCGACCCGAAGGAGCTCGGTAAGTTCGTCAGCGCAGGCGTGAAAGTACAGGTGGTAGCTGTGTCCAACGATGCCGTAGTTGGCGCCTGAGCCTCGGATACTTTCGGTACTGTAAGCAGATGCTCATCGAAATACCTGCCGCTGACGGCATCGCCGAGGCCCTGCTTGTCCGCCCGTCCACTGCGAAGGGCACATTCCCGGGAGTTGTCTTCTACATGGACGCCTTCGGTGTGCGTCCCCGCATTGAGGAGATGGCCCAACGCATTGCGGATTGGGGGTACGTGGTGCTGGTCCCGAACGTCTTCTACCGGGAAGGCTCCATAGCCGAGCTCGCCCCGGCGGGCGACATGACCACCACCGAAGGCAGGGAAGCCGCGGGCAGGGACGCCTTTCCACGGGTAGGTCGCCTGACATCGGACAAGGCGCTGCCCGATATCAAAGCATGGGTCACCGCAATCACCGGTATGGATGGTGTGGCGCCCGGGCCCATCGGGACCACTGGCTATTGCATGGGCGCCCGGTTGGCCGTCCGCACCGCCACTTCGCACCCTCAGGTGGTGGCAGCGTGCGGCGGATTCCATGGAGGCGGCCTCGCGACCGACGCTTCGGACAGTCCCCACCTGGGCCTGTCCGATGCCCGTGCCCGATTCGTCTTTGGACACGCCGACCATGATCCCAGCATGGCTCCCGGGGCAGTCGCGCGGCTCGGCGCCGCTTTGGACGATGCCGGACTCGAGGCTTCCAATGAAATTTACGCAGGGGCGCCGCATGGCTACTCCATGGCCGACACGTCCGCCTACCATCCCCAGGCCACAGAGCGGCACTTCGAAGAACTGCGGGTCCTGCTCGACGATACTCTCAAGGGCTAGGTCATTGCAGCCTGTGCACGCTGGCGATACCGCACGACTGGCGGAGGACCTGCACCGCAGGGCCACTTCGGGGAACCGCTTGATCGTTGGGCTTGCCGGTCCCCCGGGCGCCGGAAAGTCGACCATTGCCGAAGGCCTCAGACGGCATCTTGGGCACGAATGCGCCATCGTGCCCATGGACGGCTTCCACTTGGCAAACACCCTTATCGAGGGTACTGAACTCAGGGCACGGAAAGGCGCCATCGATACGTTCGACGTCGGCGGTTACCTCTCGCTCCTGGCAAGACTTCGGCTCAACGAGGAAGATGTCATTTACGCGCCGACGTATCGCCGCGGACTCGAGGAACCGATTGCGGCGTCCATAGCGGTGCCACGGTCGACGGGGATTGTCATCACGGAAGGCAACTACCTGCTCGCAGACGAAGGACCGTGGGGTCGGGTCCGCAGTTACCTGGACGAGGCCTGGTTCGTAGAACTGCCAGCGGAAACCCGCATTTCGCGGCTCATCCAACGGCATGTGGATTCCGGGATGGATCCTGCCGCGGCCGAGGCCTGGGCGCATGGTCCTGACGAAGCCAACGCACGCTACGTCGAGGCAACGAAGGCCTCCGCTGACCTGATCATCACCTGTTCGTAAACGGGGTCAGGCCAGCCAGCGCCACCAGCGCGGCTGGGCCGGTTCCGGCGTCGTGTCAGGTTCCGGCTCCGGCTCCTCGCCCAAGGCCAGTGCGGCCTCCGCGATGTCCTCCGCAGTGAGGGTCATCACCGCTTCACGGTCAAGCATGTCCAGGCTTTGCTTTTCGTCGCGGGACAACCGCAGCGCCTGACGGTTGAGTGCCTGCTCGAACAATGTGCGTGCGAAACGCGCGTTGCCCGAGTCTTCTCCTGCATGCAGGCCGGTAAGGATCCGGCGGAGCATCTGGTCCGCATCCGGCTCCAACAGGTACTCGTGCTGGGAGAGCATCTGGTGGAAGATCGTGTCGAGTTCGTCCACGGAATAGTCCGGGAACGTGATCTCACGGGCAAACCGGGAGCGCAGACCGGGGTTGGAGAGCAAAAAGGCTTCCATGAGGCGCGGATAACCTGCCACGATCACCACCAAGCGGTGCCGGTGATCCTCCATCCGCTTGAGCAGCACCTCGATCGCCTCAGGGCCAAAGTCCATCCGGCCCTCTTCCGGGGCCAGGGCGTAGGCCTCATCGATAAAGAGAACCCCGTCCAACGCACGCCGGATCACCCGATCGGTTTTGATGGCTGTGGCCCCCACATATTGGCCCACCAGACCGAAGCGGTCCACCTCCACCAAGTGACCCTTCTGCAGCAAACCAACGGCACGGTACATCTCTGCCAGTAGCCGGGCTACCGTCGTTTTACCGGTACCGGGATTCCCGAGGAACACCAAATGCTGGGACGTGGCCACTTCAGGCAGGCCGTGCGACTTACGCCGTGCCTGAACCTGCAGCAGAGCCACCAGGGCACGCACCTGTTCCTTGACGGTTTCGAGCCCGACCAGCGCGTCGAGTTCAGCTTGCACCTCGGACAGTGGGCGGGCCGGACCCGGGCGGGGACCTACCAAGTCACCTACAAGGTCGTCCACCCGCTCGGAACCTGGCAGCTTGAGCTGGTTGGCCAGATGACTGATTGTCTCGCGCAGGTCATCAAGCGGGTTACGGCTGGCAGCCATGTTAGCTCGGCAGCTCCAACTGGAAGCCGCACTGGCACCGAAGCACCTTGGTTCCTACGTTGACCACCGAGGCGTCTTCATTGGGCTCATCGGTGGACAGAGGCGCGTAGATGCTCTTGATGTTCGAGCCCATCAGTGACATCGGCTCTCCGCAGTGGAAGTATTCGCCGGCGAAACGGAGCAGACCATCCAAGGAACGCGTCCTGTTCAGAACCGCTGCGACATCACGGAACCGGGCCGCGTGCAGGTAATTGCCTTGGCACTTCCGGCACACGTAACCTACCTGGACCTGCAGCTCGCCCGGATGTGGCGGCAGCGACTCGATGGATTCGATGGCGACGTTCTCATTGGTTCCGCAGTGCAGGCACCCGAGGGGGCGCATGTCCTGCGTCAGTCGCGGAAGGCTTGGGCCACCAATTCCTTGCATGGCATCTCCGAGGAGTCGGCGGGGCTGGCCGGTCAGCGTCCGGTCAGCGGAACGAAGGTTTCATCCCGATATAAGGACACCACTACTAAGGCTACTTAGCAATACCGTAGTCTTTTTTCGTTACCTCTTCGCCAGGAATCCGGGCGGTGCGCCAGGTGTCCACGGCAATCACCGCCCCCAGCACCACCAGGGACAGGGACACCGACGCGACAGCGTCAGTAAACCAGTGGTAACCGAGGTAGATGCGGCTGACGGCGGCGAGCAATACACCGGCTATGGCGACAGCAAAGCTGACGACGGCGGCCCTCGGGTTGCGGTAGCGGGAAAACACCAGGAAGGTCGTCACGAGCAGGAAGTCCGAGGCGCCGAGGACATGCCCGGACGGAAAAGAGAAAGTCGTGTCCACGCCGAAGAGCATCTGGCTGACCGGCGGGCGCTGCCGTTCGACCGACCGTCCGATGATCTGCGCCAGCGCCACACCCGTCAGCATCGCAGCGGCCAGCAGCATCGGACGCCAGGCGTGCTTGGCAAGCAGGCCCCACAGGAGCGTGAAAACCAGGACGATGATGGGCAGCGCTATCGGCCCGAAGATGACAGCAACCACGATCATGACCAGCGTCAGCTGTTCGGAGCGCATCCCCAACAGCGCACGCTCAGCCACGGCATCGTCCAGGGCCAGGCCACCATGCTGCAGGACTCCCGCGAGCGTAATGAGGAAAGCAGTCAAGCCAGCTGCGGCCAAGACGGCTGAGGTCACATAAAGAGCCTTCCTGGCTCGGGGTTCCATGAAGCGCTCCTCCACAACGAACTTCTCATGGAATACGCGCCCCCAACCCTTTGTCCGCTCAGTTTTTCCTGGCATGTTCAGCTCCCCAGCGCATCGCGTCGCTTCCTGCGGGCGGACCGGATCCGCCAGATCACCACTGCTACCAACGCCAGGGCAACGGCGACTGCGGTGATGTCCCTGCCCACGACCTTGGCGACGACTTCGTAGGAATTCCCGGCCAGGTAGCCGAGCAGTACAAAGCCGACGCCCCAGACGAGTCCCCCGGCCGCATTGAAAGCGAGGAAGCGGGGATAGTGCATATGGGACGTGCCGGCCAAAGCCGGCATCACGGCTCTGAAGAAAGCGACGAAACGGCCAAGGAAAACAGCGGCTCCCCCGCGCCGCCGCAGGAACTCCTGCGCCTTGCCGAGTTTCTCCCGATGACGTTTGAGGGCACGGCTTTCCAGCAGGCGGGTCCCTGCATGCCTTCCGACCTCGTAGCCGACGGTGTCGCCGATGATCGCGGCCAGCACCACCAGGGCCATCATCCACCCGAGCTGCACCTCCCCGCGACTGGCAATCACACCGCCAAGAACTGCCGCCGTTTCTCCCGGGATGACGAAACCGAGGAAGAAGGCGTCTTCGGCGAACACGAACAGCGCAACCAAAGTGTAAGCGAGCGCCGGGCTGACGCTCAGAAGGCCATCAATGAATCCACCCACAGGCCCCACCACCTTCCACGTTTACCGAGCACCCCGGCTTCCTCACCGGGCCTGTCTCCAGTGTGTGCCAGGGATCGAAAGAAAACATCAAGATTGATCGATGGCCGGCGCCAACTTGGTCAGCGGCATTCCCACTTTTTCTTAAGGAGTTCTTAAAGTCCTCCGCCCAGAATCGAATAAACAGTTCGTCCTGCCGAAGGTAGCCATGTTTCTGCAATCCACGCCACGCCCTCAGCCTGTTCAACAGCTGCCGGTACCCAAGCACTGGTTGATGCTGGGGCTGGTTCTCTCGGCGGCTGTGATCTGCGCCGGCTTGACGTTGAGGTTTGTCCCTAGGCTTACTGAAGCCGAATTGGCGGTCAATGAGCACTTCAGCACGCACCACACCGCAGTTCTTACGGGCATGGCTTTGGCCCTCAACGTTCTGTTCAGCCCAGTGGCCGGCGGACTGATGGTGATGGCCGGCAGTATTTATCTCCTGCTGGTTCGGCGGTCCCTCCCCAGGGCTGCCTTGTTCGCCGCCACGGTGGCATCGGGCTGGCTGACCTGCCAGGTGTTCAAAGTGGCAATCGGCAGGATCCGGCCTGACCCCGCCCTCTTGTTCGATCCGTTGGTGCCGGAGCCGGTGTCCAACAGCTTCCCCAGCGGTCACACATCTTTGGCCGTTGCCCTCACCTTGGCGGTGTTCGTTACGCTTCGGGGAACGCGATGGGCCAAACCGTCCCTCTGGGCAGGCATGTTCGTGGCGGCGGTGGTCGGCTGGTCCCGTGTCTACATAGGGGCCCACTACCCTCTGGATGTCGTGGCATCGTTCCCGGCGACGATCGCAGCGGTCCTCATCATGGCCGGAATATGGAATCGATCCGCACCGGGCCTCCTGGCCAAGATTCAGTACCGGTTTACCTCCGCACGTACTCTCCAGCGAAAGAAGCCGTGATGAACGCCCTCGTCTTGGAGTCTGTCAGTCACACCGAGCTGATTCCTGCTTTGGACCCGGCCACCCTGCTGCAGGGCCTTGGGCCAGCAACCTTGGCCGTAGTGGCGCTAATGGTCTTCATCGAATCCGGAGTTTTGTTCCCGTTCTTGCCGGGTGACTCGCTGCTGTTCACCGCGGGCCTCCTTCACCAACAGTTGAATCTTGCGTTGCCTGTGCTGATATTTGTGGTGACCGCAGCCGCGATTGCCGGCGACCAAGTCGGCTATCTGCTGGGGCGCCGCTTTGGGCGCCGGTGGTTCTCCGACGATGCCCGGGTCCTGAAGACCTCGCATCTGGCCAAGGCCGAAGACTTCTTCCAACGCAGAGGCGGCCCCGCGCTGATCCTTGCCCGTTTCGTACCGGTCGTGCGCACGTTCGCTCCCCTGAGTGCCGGCATGGCCCGGTATCACTACAAGTCATTCGCTCTGTGGAATATCACTGGCGCAATACTTTGGGCCGGCTCCGTTACACTGCTTGGCTCCTGGCTGGGTCATTTCGAGGTTGTTGCAAAGAACATCGACGTCATAGCAGTAGCCATGGTGCTGGTTTCAGTGCTGCCGTGGGGCATCGAATACCTCAAACGCAGGCGCGCCCGCACGGCAACGTCTTCCTCCACGCAAGAATAGATCCGTGACCACTGATGCCAAACTGTGGCTCTTGCTGGTGGAGGACGACCCTGCCCTCGGACCACTGATAGCCGAACTCCTCCAGCCCGACTACTACGTCCACGTTGCCGTAGATGGCCGCGAAGGACTGCAGCAAGCAGTGGCACGGAATTGGGATGTCATGGTGATTGACCGGGGACTGCCGGCAATGGACGGCATCGCCTTGATCGCGGCTCTGCGTTCCAAGGGGATCGCCACTCCCATCCTCGTCCTCACCGCCCATGGGGCCGTTGACGAAAAGGTCCGGGGCCTCGACGCCGGCGCCAACGATTACATGACCAAACCCTTCGATGCCATGGAGCTCGCGGCCAGACTCAGGGCGCTGACCCGCAGCTACCGCCAGGTTCCCAGGACCATCCCCATCGGAGACTGGGAACTGGATCCGGCGAACAGGTCCATACGCTCGCTTCACGGTTTCCTTGCCTCTCTGACGGCCACTGAGTCGGAGTTGCTCTTGGTCTTGTCCTCCGAGCCGGATCGTGTATTCACCAGGGAAGAACTCCTGATGGCCACAGACAGCCAAGGCGAACTCCCCGGCGTTATTGACACCCACGTCCATCACGTTCGGCGGAAAACTGCCAGATCAATCGTCAGGACCATTCATGGCGTGGGGTATCAGATAGGCGAAGCTGATGACTGAACATTCATTGCCCTCACAACAGGACCAAGCAACCCTTCGCAAGGCCTCGCAAAAGATCGCTTTGCGCATCAGCGCCGCCTGCGCCCTGCTTGTCCTTTGCCTCCTCGCAGCCGCCACAACCTACCTGCTGAACCAGGCCGGACAACCGGAACCCCTGGAAGCAGGGGCTGTCTACGCCTACCTCGATACCCAGGACTTGATCAAGGCCATGGTCATCGCCGGCGTCGCAGGAGTCGCCTTGGCCGGTGGCGTTGGTTGGCTCAGCGCCCGGAGCGCCATCCGCCCCCTGGGCGAAGCACTGGCCCTCCAACGACGCTTTGTCCAGGACGCAAGCCATGAGATGCGAACCCCCTTGGCCATTCTCGATGCACGCATCCAACTGGCACAACGCAGCACAACTCCCGATTCGCCCTACGGGCAGCAACTGTCCAGCATCCGGTCCGACACCGCTGCCCTGACCCTCATCGTCAACGAACTCCTGGAGTCAGCTACGGGGTCGGCCCACGAACCGCTGACCGCCCCAACGAACGTCGCCGCTGTTACGCAGGACGTCGTCGAGAGCCTGGGTCACTTGGCCGCGGAGCGCGGTATCCGGCTGGAATATACAAGCCGCGGACAGCCCCAGGCCCTCGTTGCCCCGCAACGGCTCCACCGTGCAATTCTTGGGTTGGCCGAGAACGCCCTGGCCCACACGCCCGATGGAGGGCACATCGCAGTCGTCGCAGCCGCCGATAAATATCACGCGACCATCACTGTGACCGACAATGGCGCAGGTATCACGGGCATAAACCCGGACCGGATCTTCGACCGCTTTGCGCGAACATCAGAGCAGCGCGCGGGGAACCAGCCACGCAGCTTTGGCATCGGATTGTCGTTGGTCCGCGAGATCGCCGTCGCCGCGGGCGGCTCCGTGGAAGTCCTCTCAACCGGACAGCAAGGTACCTGCATGCGAATGATGTTGCCGGCAGTCACCTCCCGCTGATCCAGCACGCTGAATCAGGGCGGCGCCAACCTGGTCTGTTCATTACTGTTCAGCTCAACATCATTTGCTTGACCCGCTGACTCCCGTGGCCTTTCATGGAACCAACCTGATCCCGGGGCTGCCCCAAGCCGTCCGGATCACACCCCCTACAACTCCCCCGCCGCACTTCGCTGCGCCCGGAATCAAAGGTGAACCATGGATGCAACTCCCTCGACAGGCCAGGCACTAACCGACAAATCCTTCAGCCGGAGGTCCTTGCTCCTCGCGGGATCGGCTGCAGCCGCTTTGCTCACGAGTCTTCAGGCCGCACCGTCCAAGGCCGCCGCCAACGACGATCCGTTCGCCGTAGCCAGGCAAGCGTGGAAAGCAGGGATCGTCGGCTCTGGATACAACCCGTCAGATCCTCCGATAGCATCGCGGCTGGCCTCTGTGGCCTCAACGGCCACGAAATGGCAGTCATCGATGATCACCGGAACTACACGCACCTCCCTGTGGGCAGATCTGCCGTTGGGCGCCAAATCCGCCAATGTCACTTCCCACGCCCGCCGACTCCGCGACATGGCCATCGGGTGGGCCGCCGAGGGGTCCCCCGCTTACCGCAACAACGGACTACGTGCCGCCATTATCGATGGCCTCGACTGGTTCACCTCCCACGCCTACACTGCCAACTCTGCGCCCTACGACAACTGGTATGAGTGGATGATTGCCACTCCCCAGGCGTTGAACGATACCGCTGTCCTCATGTTTGAGCAGCTCGCGCCAGCGCAGATCACCGCGTGCGCCGCCGCCCAGGAAAAGCAGGTGCCGGAGATGCCGACCACGGGCACCAAAGCCGCTGCCGCCAACCTGGCGCTCATTGCCGATGGCTTCAGCGGGCGCGGAGTCCTGGCTGGGCAGCTGGACACCGTGAAAGCCGCATTGGCCAGCCTGGCATCCATCTTGTCCTATGCCCAACCTGTTGGGGGCACGGTGGGTCTGCTGAATGGCGGTAACGTGGGCGCCATCAACGGTGGTCCCGACGAGGCAGCTTTCTTCAGTCACGATGGTTTCTATCCTGACGGTTCTTTCATACAACATGGTCAATTCCCGTACGTCGGCGGCTACGGTTCCAGCTTCCTCAGTTCGCTGGTGGCCACCATTACGCGCACGGCAGCGCTGGGCACACCCATCGACACCTCGATTGTCTACACCTGGATCCACGAGGCTTTCGAACCATTCCTCTGGAACGGCCTGGTCATGGACACAGTCAGGGGACGCAATGTTGCCTTCTCGGCCGGTGGCGACCACGACAGCGGCCATGGCATCGTTGCCGCCTGCCTGCCCCTTCTTGCCAGCGCCCCCGGGGCCGAACGACAACGTTTGGCATCCATGCTGAAGCAGGAGCTCACTGCGGATACGGCCCACGATCCCACTTCTGCGTTTTCCCTGGCCTCGCTGGCCGGCGCAAGGACGCTACTGGCCGACACTTCCGTTTCGACCAGGGGCCCGCTGGTGAAGACGCAGGTTTTCGGCGCCATGGACCGCGTACTTCACCGCACGGAAAGCTACGCGGCAGCTGTGGCCATGCACTCCCTGCGGATCTCGAACTACGAGACGGGCAACAACGAAAACCTCGCCGGTTGGTACACCGCCGACGGGGCCTTGTACTTGTACACGAATGACCTCGACCAGTTCGACAACGGGTACTGGTACACCGTGGACCCCTACCGGATTCCCGGCACGACCGTGGACCGGGTGGAAAGGACCTATGCCAACGTCCCCTGGCGGGCCGAATACCACAACCCCGACTATTGGGCAGGTGGTGTGACTGCCGGCACCTGGGGAGCGGCGGCGTTCCGTTTGAAGGCGGAACAGCCCTCATCCCTGAGGTGCCGTAAGTCCTGGTTCTTCTTCGGCGAGCAGGTTCTGTGCCTGGGCGACGGCATCAGTGCCGCGGCGGGTCGAACCGTCGAAACAGTTCTGGAGAACAGGCGTTCGACGTCGGTGGCATCGGCCGGCGTCACCGTTGACGGGCGCGCCGTGGCCGCCGTCGAAGGAACAACCGAGGCTGTACCGGCCGCCCGCTGGGCACATCTGGAGGGTGTTGCCGGCTATGTTTTTCCAACCCCTACCGACGTCCACGCACTGCGCCAGAACCGTACCGGAAAGCTGGCCGACATCAGCCCCAACCGTTCATCCCCTGCCGCAAGCAACACTTTCTCCACCCTTTGGCTGGACCACACCGCATCCGGAACCGATTCGTACGCCTACCTCGTCCTGCCGGGAGCAAGCGCAAGTGCAACAGCCCACGTAGCTGAACAATCTTCGGTTCGTGTCATCGCCCGTACCGGGGTTGTGCACGCGGCCCGGCATGAGTCTGCCGGCCGATGGGCCGCGGCTTTCTTCGACGCCGGTACTGCGTCCTTCGTGACGGCTTCCCAAGCCTGTGCCGTTGCCGTGGAGGAATTGGCCGACCAGCTGGTGGTGACCCTCAGCGACCCCACCCAGTTGTCCTCCTCCATCGTCCTGGAACTCGACATCAAGCCAAGTGCGGTTTTGTCCGCCGACCCTGGGGTTGACGTATCCCGGCAGAACGGCAGGACACGGATCACGGCGGACGTGAACGGAACCCTGGGAAGCAGCAAATCGGTCAGGCTGCGTTATGTCCTCACACCGGAGCTGGTGTCGGAACGACTCAAGGACATGAACAAGGCAGGGTTGCTGGGCAAGGAGCCGTACAAGCAGTTGGATGAGGTCCTTGCGCGGATCATCACTCCAACACGAACCAGCACCGGGGCATCGTTCCTGACAACCTTGGAGGGCCTCAAGGCTGTAATTGACACCGCAACGTACACGGAACTGGAAGATCTGGGTTCGCGCCTGCTCGCACGGTTGTCCTGAGTTCAAGACGGCCCCGGTAACCAATGCTTACACTTGAACACAAAGGAACATAATGAACACGTTCTAGTGCACACCTCGAGAGGCTGGTCCGGATGCTGTCGGAAAACCGCAAACACCTCATACTCAGGGAACTGGCGCTCAAAGGTTCCCTGAACGCCTCCGAGTTCGCAGCCCAGATCGGGACCTCAGGCATGACGGTCCGCCGTGACCTTGCCATCCTGGAGAAACGGGGACTGGTGGAACGGGTGCATGGCGGCGCGATCGCGGTTTCCGACGCCTCCGGTCCGCAGCAGCCGCTGCAGGTGCCTGCCGGCCGGGTCCCGCAACGCGGGGTGGTCGCTACCATTGGAATGATCGTCCCCTCGGCTTCCTACTACTTCAGCGGCGTCATCCGTGGTGCTGAGACCGCAGCAAGGGAAGCGGGCGTTCGATTGATTCTTGGCGTCTCAAACTACTCGAGCACCGAAGAACAACGGCAGCTTCAGAGAATGTACGATCTCGGCGTCGACGGGATACTGGTGACGCCAAGCGAGGCATCGCTCTCGGACACAGAAACGCTCGATCTGCTGGCAGCAGCGGCCGTTCCGATCGTCGTCGTGGAGCGATCCATCGAAGACGCACTCGATCGCGGCGATTTCGAGTGCGTACGCAGCGACCATGCCCAGGGCGCCCGCATCGCCGTCGCCCATCTCCAGGAGCTGGGACACCAACGTATCGCTCTGTGCCTGAGGGAGAACAGCCCTACAGCGCCGCCGTTGATCGAGGGATTTGCTCAGGCGATGGAAAAAGCCGGACTGCGCGCCAATCCCGCAAACACCATGGTCCGCACCATGTCCCGCGCCCGGAACGATCCCCAGGCCCACCATGAGCTGGTTGCCGACATCCTCGATTGGTGCATACGGGAGAAGGTCACCGCCGCGATCGTGCACACGGACGAAGACGCCCTGCAGTTCGCCAGCGTGTGTCAGGAGCGAGCAATCAGGGTGCCCGAGGACTTCGCCATCATTGCCTACGACGATGAAATCGCGGCGCTGGGGACCACGCCCCTGACTGCCGTAGCGCCACCCAAGTTCGACGTCGGACACCAAGCGTTGATGATGTGCGCGAACCGGGTCATCTCCCGACGCCCTGGCCCCACGGCGCGGCAGCGCGTCAACCTGTCCCCTACATTGGTCGTCCGTAATTCGACGCTGCCTGAGGGAGCAGCGCCGGGTCTGACTGTGCTCTCCCAGGGTTCACTCGCCTGATCCTCGGTATATTGTTCATTTGTGTTTATTTTGTAGTCTACTGTTCATCTCTGTTGTTTCAATGGATGTAGTCGAGTGCAGCCCCCGCACTCCCCGACTTCGCATCGTGAACTTCAAAGGAGAACAGAATGAAGCGACGCCAGCTTCTGCTGGGAGCCGCCAGCCTCATGGTCAGCGCGGCCTTGGTGTCAGGTTGCGCCAGCACCCCGGCTGCCAACCCCGCTCCCACTCCCACGGAGGACCCAAGCGGTACCATCACCTTCTGGTCTTCCCTGGCCGGCATGGACAAGGTAGCCGCGGCCTTCAACGCCAGCCAGGACAAGATCAAAGTCAATTTCGAAACCATTCCCAACGGCGCCGGCGGCGGGTACGCCAAATTGTCGACGGCGATTACGGCCGGCAACGGTCCGGATGTTGCCACCATCGAATACCCCCAACTGCCGCAGTTCGTCAGCAACGGCCAGCTGCAGCCCTTGGACGCGTACATCGACAAATCAGCCACCGTGGACAAGCTCAGCGACGGCACGAAGGCCTTGGTGCAGTTCGGTGACCAGAGCTATGCGCTGCCCTACGATGCCGCGCCCATGATCATGTGGTACCGCAAGGACATGTTGGACAAAGCAGGCGTGGGCGTCCCGAAAACGTGGGAAGACTTTGAGGATGCAGGCAAAAAGCTGAAGGCCGTGGCGCCCGACGCCCACTTGGCCAGCTTCAATCCGAACGAGGCCTCGCTGACCGCGGCCCTGTCCTGGCAGGCGGGCGCCAAGTGGTTCGGCACCGAGGGTGACAGCTGGAAGGTCGGTGTGAATGATGAAGCAACGCAGAAGGTAGCAACGTACTGGCAAAAGCTCATCGACCAAAAGATCGTCAAGGTCCAGCAGTCCTTCAGCGACGAATGGTCAGCGGACCTGGCCAGTGGCGCCGTCGTCGGTGTCCTCGGTGCCAACTGGAGCGCCACCGGCATCCAGAAGCGCACCGAAGCCAGTGGCCAGAAGGGCCAGTGGATCGCCGCGGAGGTGCCCAACTGGGGTACGCCGGCCGGTGCCTTTTACGGTGGGTCCAGCTTCAACATCACCAAGAGCAGCAAGAACCCCGCAGCGGCCGCCAAGTTCATCGAATACCTTTCAACCAGCCCTGAAGCCATCCAGGCCCGCGGGAACACTGGCTCGGCTTTCCTTGCCTTCCCGGGATTGACGCCCGTGGCCCAGAAAGCCTTCGACGCCAGCTACTTCGGCAATGACATCTACCAGGTCTTCGACAAGGCATACTCCACCATCACTCCGGGCTGGCAGTGGGGACCCAATTGGGACATCACCAACACCGCCCTTAAGGACGCCTACGGCAAGTTGACCACCGGCGGGAAAGTCAAAGACGCCGTTGAGGCAGCCCAGGACGCGACCGTAGCCGGACTCAAGCAGAGCGGCCTCTCCGTCAAGGAGTAGGCCCGCATGGCAGGGTGGTCCGGGAGCCAAACCCGCCCGGACCGCCCTGCCGCGGAGGAGACACAAACATCATGGCCCTGACCAAGGCAGCCCCCATTCGCCGCCAGCGCAAAACCCGATCCATGTCCGGAACCGGCGGCCGCACCGCGGCGTTGTTCCTGACTCCCTTTTTCGCCGTCTTCGCCCTTGCGATGGTGGCACCCGTTATCTACTCGATCGTCCTGAGCTTCTTCGCGCAGCAGAAGTCGGGCCTGGGCTTCGGCCAGGCCAAAACCTCGTTCGTGGGGGTAGAGAACTACATACAGGTCCTCCAATCCGAGAGCTTCGTAGCAGGCATCGGGCGGCTCGCCCTGTACTGCGCCATCTACATCCCGTGCATGGTGGGAGGTGCCCTGGCATTCGCGCTCCTTTTGGACGCCACCGTGGCAAGGGCAAGGAAGCTCTTCCAGCTGCTGGTTTTTCTTCCCCACGCAGTCCCGGGCGTGATCGCTGCCCTGATTTGGGCATATCTCTACACCCCCGGCGTCAGCCCCATTGTTTCGGTCCTGGAGGGCGGGGGCATCTCGCTGAACTTCCTGGATAACCACATGATCCTGCCCTCCATAGTGAACATCGCGGTATGGGAGTGGACAGGTTACAACGTCATCATCTTGTTCACTGCCCTCCAAGCTGTCTCCAGGGAGGTCCTGGAAGCCGCCCGAGTGGACGGTGCAGGGGAAATCCGGACAGCCTTCAGCATCAAGCTGCCCCTGATCCTCCCGGCCCTCAGCGTCATCATGTTGTTCACCGTCATAGGCACGTTGCAGCTGTTTACCGAGCCGTCCATCATCGGCAAAGCCACAGCCTCCGTGACCAGCACCTGGGTCCCCAACATGTGGGCCTACGATGCCGCCTTCAACCGGCACAACCTGAACCAGGCAGCCGCAGCATCCATCATCATCGCCCTTGTCGCAGCTGTGCTGTCCTGGGTCGTCACCCGCTTGAGCTCAAGGATGAACAAAGCATGAGCACCCCAACACTGACCAGGACCGGGAACGCTGCAAGGCAGCTTGCTTCCCACGGAAAGGGAAAAAACAACCACCCGCGCGGGTTCGCCGGCAAGTTCACCGTCAACGCACTCCTGATCCTGGGTTGTGCCTATATGGTCCTTCCCGTCCTGTGGCTGTTCTTCGCCTCCACGAAAAACGCCGC
Source organism: Paenarthrobacter sp. AB444 (assembly GCF_028736865.1). Lineage (NCBI taxonomy): Bacteria > Bacillati > Actinomycetota > Actinomycetes > Micrococcales > Micrococcaceae > Paenarthrobacter > Paenarthrobacter sp. AB444. The sequence goes on from NZ_JAQZBY010000001.1 coordinate 282,716, forward strand.
CGATCTCTATGCCACAGGCGCCTACGCCCTTGGACACCCGGCGTTCTTTGAGAACGTCGCCGCAGTCCTCAATCAGGACGGCGGGATGTTCCTCCGCTGGATGGCCAACTCAATGTTCTACGCGGCTTTCGGCGCCATTTTCGGCGGCCTGATTTCCGTGATGGCGGGCTACGCGTTCGACAAGTTCCACTTCCGCGGCAAGGATTCCTTCTTTGGGGTGGTCTTGGTGGGAGTACTCATTCCCAATACGGCCACGGTCTTGCCGATGTATATGCTGGCCTCGGTTTTCGGACTGACAAACACCGTGTGGGCCATCCTGATACCAGTACTCTGCAATCCGTTCGGCGTCTACCTGGCCAGGGTGTACTCGGCGGCCTACGTCCCCTCGGAGACCTTGGAAGCCGCCCGAGTCGACGGCGCAGGTCCGGTCCGGTCCTTCTTCTCCTTGGGTCTGCCGATGATGCTCCCGGGATACGTCACCATTGCCCTCTTCCAATTCGTCGGCGTGTGGAACAACTTCATGCTCCCCTTGGTGATGCTCCAGGACCAGCAGCTGCTCCCGGTCAGCGTGGGCATCTCCATCTGGCAGGGCTATTCCCTCCCCCAACCGGAATTCACGCCCATGGTCATCACCGGCTCGTTGCTTTCCGTGATTCCGCTCCTCGTGGCCTTTATCCTGCTGCAGCGTTTCTGGAAGTCCGGCCTGACTGCAGGGAGCGTCAAATGACCTTGAACATCGCCCTGGCCATGCCCGAAAACACGGCACAAGGGGTCTTCCCCCCGCGAAGCCTGGACCCCTTGGAGCCCAGCTTTAAGATCCTGAGCCGCGAACCCATCCAGGATTTCCATTCCCCCGAGGGACGCGCCCTGATCAGCAAGGCAGACGTTCTCCTCACGGGCTGGGGCTGCCCCATGATCGACGACGCAGTATTGGATGCCGCTCCACGGCTGCGATACGTGCTCCATGCCGCAGGAAGCATCAAGCATCATATTGGCGAGGCCTGTTGGGAACGTGGAATCCAGGTCAGTTCGGCTGCGGATGCGAACGCCATCCCCGTCGCCGAATACACGGTTGCCATGATTATCCTGGCCAACAAGCGGGTCCTCCAGATCGCGCGGGCGCTCCATACAGGCCGCGAGGAGGTTCTCCCTGAGCAGCTCTTCCCGGACATGGGAAACTACCGCAAACGTGTCGGCATCATCGGTGCCTCAAGGATCGGCCGGCATGTGATCCGCCTGCTTGCCCCCTACGAGCTGGACATCGTCGTCGCCGACCCGTACTTGTCACCGCAGGAGGCCTCGGCACTGGGAGTTGGGCTGGTCAGCCTGGAGCAGCTCATAACCGGCAGCGACGTCGTCAGTCTCCACGCGCCGTCGTTACCCTCCACGAAGAACCTCATCGACGCCGGGCTGATTCAGAGCATGCGGCCCGGCGCCACCTTCATCAACACCGCCCGCGGCGAGCTCGTGGACCAAGACGCCCTGCTCGCCAGGGTGGAGCAGGGCGACTTGTACGCGATCCTGGACGTCACAACACCTTGGGTGCTGCCCTCGGACTCGGGGTTTTACACCCACCCAAACGTCCTGCTCACCCCGCATGTGGCAGGTTCGTTGGGAAACGAACTGGAGCGCATGGCGGCATCTGCCGTAGACGAGGCGCTGCGGCTTGCCCGCGGCGAACCCCTTCGGTTTCGCGTGCGCGCAGAGGACCTCGCCTTCACCGCCTGACCGGTTCCCGTTGTCCACTGGGGTCATAGGGCCCCTGCGGATGCGCGTTGGTTAAGGATAGTTAGCGGCTGGAGAAATGCAGTTGCGCCAAAAAAGAGCCCCTCTGCCACGATCGCATTCCGGAGTTCGCCGAGGTGCACGGATTCGTTCGCCCCATGGGCGCGTGTATCTGGATCTTCCGCGCCACCGCTTCCACCATAGAGGCAACGTTGTCCCACTCCGACAACGAAGAAACTACCGAACGGCTCCTGACAGCCCTGCGGGACCTCATCGATGCTGCCCGGGAGCTGCCAACGCCACCAAAGGTCCAGGTCCCGGAACCGGAGGATCTGGCGATGCTCCCCGGCGAAAAGATCAACGCGGCGGTGGTCGACTACCTGCGCAGTGGCTCCACGGCCGGAATGGTGCTTCCGGACCCAGCAGACCCATCGGTGGACACCATCCGCGTGGTGGCGCACCAGCGGGACCAATGATCCCAGCCAGCCAGCAATAGAGCCTTCCAAGCCCTCAATTGATTAGTGTGCATCGCCGCGTAGAAGCGTAGCGTTAAGCCAGCGGAGCGTTGTGGGCCGTTCAGGCTGCCGGGTACACCCGAGGGAAGCCTGTCGACCCGCGTGTTTTGAATCGGGGCGACATGGCCGATTATGTGGGACCAACAGCGGAGCAACTGCAGGATTTGCTGTTGGAAAACTCGGGATTTGCAGACTTCCTCCTGGGCCTGACCACCATCTCTGCCTCGTTGCTTGGTGCCCGGGATCCAATGTTGTGCGCCATCACCGTCGAAAGGGATACTTCTCCCGCCACTGTGGCCAGCAGTAGCGACAAGGCCCGGAGACTCGACGAAAAGCAATACGCGCTCGACGACGGACCTTGCCTTACAGCCTTGAGGAACCAACGCACTGTCCTCATAGAGGACCTGCGAATGGATCGCGGATGGCGGGACTACGCCGAACGGGTTGCCGGCGAAGGAGTCAGGTCCGTACTGGCCGTTCCCATTGAGAGTGAGGGCGCCTCGCGTGCTGCCCTGAACTGCTACGCCTTGACACCGGGGGTCTTCGATAAGCCGACAGTTGCCGCGGTCGAAGCCCACGCCGCTTCGATTTCCAAGACCCTTCGCCTTGCCCTCAGGCTGCACGGGAGCATCGTTCCGGATCACCTCACATCGGTCCTGCAATCCCGCGCGGTGGTGGACGCCGCGGTGTCGTTGATCATGGTGCAGAACCAATGCAGCCGGCAACAGGCCATGGATCTCCTCCACGTCGCGGCCCTCAACAACAGCCGAAGGATTCGCGATATCGCGACCGAGATCCTCCAAGGTTCGGCATCAGTCGGGCCTCCGTCTCCAAAGCAGCCCACGATACTCGACAATCATGAATCATGACGGACAGCAACAGCGATACGGAGACACTACTCCTCACGGTCGCTTCCGCCACCCAAAGTATCGTGCCCGTAGCTGGCCCGCCTGCCATTTTGGCCGCGCGCGTCCAACGTCTCGTTCAGTGCGTGGGCCAGCAAGTCACGCTCCAGCGGCGGCAAGCTGAGCGCACCGTAGTAGTACGCCTGGATTTCGACGAGGCCTGACGCACCACCAATTCCGAAGTAGGCCATCCAGACCTGTTCCAAGGTCAGGTCGGTATCCTCCAAGGCCAAGCGGAACTGGTGTCTTTGCAACTCCTCACCACTGGCAAAGGTCATAGTTTCCCCCGGTCAATCAGTTGATCCCGGCAGGTTGTCAATGACTTCACGCGCCACCTCATGCAGCCGGCGCTTCTCCTTGTTGGACCGGGCAATAAGATGAAGCACAGCCTCATGCTCGCCCAGCCCCAGCGTGGCCATGGTGATCCCTTTGGCCGTTGCAACCTGTTCGCGCTGCGCCAGGGACGATTTGAGCTGGTCACTGAGCGCCGAGACTCTCTCCTTGGCAAGCGCGTTGACCAGGAAGATCGAGGCCTGTGAAGCAAAGGCTTCCAAGAGGTGGATCAGTCGAGGTGAGGCGGTTCCTGGCGCTTCCCAATAGACCTTGATGGCGCCAAAAGCCAGATCACCGGAGAGCAGCGGCACACTGACGCAAGAACGCACTCCCAGATCCGCCGCGGCCTGCCCCCATCGCATCCACCTGGGATCAGTTCGGATGTCTTCCGAATCCACGGGCTTACCCGAGGCCCAGGCGGTCAGGCACGGGCCTTCACCCAAGTCGTATTGCAGCGCGTCCGCGGCGGCCACAACTGACGCGGTAGAGGCCGCACTGCTGCGCCGCCCGTCAGCTTCCATCAACGACACGCCTGCACCCACGGCGTCCTCGACGGCAAGCACGGCCGCTTCTGTAATCAACAAAAGGGCATTCGACACCGTTTCTTCAGTGAGCAGCATGTTCGAGGCCCGCGCGAACATCACAGCCAGCTCATCCGTCAGGGGCAGCTCACTCACCGGTACCACCGCAGCTTCCGCCTCGCCATCCATCGCGGGGCCGATCCACATCATTCCCAGCCATCATTCTTGACCTTTCCGCGCCGCTTCACAGTCCACAGGAACCGACGTTGGTAAGTATCCTTATTATAGTAAGAACTGAAAGCTCAGAACAGCGCACCACGATAGTCCACCGCACAGATCGTTCGTACGCAACGCGCCCCGCCGGACGCCACGCTTCCGGGGCGCAGCCCTTAGTCCTGAAAGAACGTCTTTGTGGTTTCCTGTGGTTCGGAAATCCCCGCGATAATGCCTTCGGCGACATCATGCAGTTTCTGGTTTCTGTTTTGGGACGCCTGCTGCAGAAAGGCGAAAGCCTCACTTTGGGTACAGCGGCTTTGGGCCATGATCATGCCGCACGCAAGGTCGATGGCAGTCCTCCGGGCCATAGCCGCTTTGAGGTCCTCGGCCAGGAGGTCAGCAGTTGAAATACGCAGGGCAAGCCGCAGAGCCTGGGCGGCTATATCTGCGAACACTTCAGCTTCGCCAATGGCGTCCTCCGTGAACTTCCCAGTTGCCGGCGCGAAGAAGTTCAGCGCCGCCGATGAGTCCATACCCAACGACAACGGAACACCCAATGCACTCCGGAAACCCGCGGCGGAAAGATCCTCGCAGTATTCGGGCCACCTACGCTCGGTAGAAACGTCTGCCAGCAGTACGTACCGCGATGTTTCCAGGGCCTCCTGCGCAGGACCGCTTCCGATGGCCTGCTCGATACCGTCCAGCAGAAGCGCATTGTCGCTGCTTGCGGCACCGGTGACCGCGCGCTTGCGCCTCCACAACCTCACGGCACACTCCACACGCACCCCGGCAGCCCGGCTCAGCGTCGTGGCGGCATACTGCGTCATGCCGTCCAGGAAATTCCTGACGTCTCCAGCAGCAATCAACTGATGGAGGTTCTTGAAGTCTTGGTTCTGTTCCCGGGTTTCCATGTCAATCTCCCAAGAGGAACTGACGGTGGGCAGGGGGGCGCATCAAACCTCCGCGGTAAAGCGAAAAGGGCGCCGGGCTTCTTCAGCGAAATTTTGGCTCCACTATGCCGCATTTGAGTGGCTTCTTTCAAACCCTCAGTTTCCCACGTGTTCCTTTCCGTATAAATGGTTCACAACACCCCGGATCAGGTGGTTAGGCTGGGTGAATGGCAACAGTTATCCTCGTGCGGCACGGCCGCACCACGGCCAATGCAACCGGACTGTTGGCCGGGCGGGCCGCGGGAGTGAGGCTGGACCAGGCCGGGCGGGAGCAGGCGATCCGGGCCGCGGACCGCCTCACTGCCATACCTCTTGCGGGAGTAGTCTCCAGCCCTCTGGAACGTTGCCGGGAGACGGCTCAAGTCATCCTTGATCGGCAGGCCGGCAGTCCGCACGCGCCGGTCGAGGACGACCTTACCGAGTGCGATTACGGCCAATGGCAGGGCCGCGCCCTCAGCGAACTCGCCACGGAGCCATTGTGGCCCATAGTCCAAACGCAACCATCCGCCGTCGTCTTCCCCGGTGGTGAGTCCATGGCCGGAATGCAGGCGCGGGCCGTAGCCGCGATCCGACGCCACGATGCCGCGTTCGAAGCGGTGTTCGGCCCGGGTGCCGTTTGGGTGGCAGTCAGTCACGGAGATGTCATCAAGTCGGTCCTTGCCGACGCCCTCGGCATGCACCTGGATTTGTTCCAACGGATCAACGTTAGTCCCGCCTCCGTATCGATCGTGCACTACGGCGCCAACCGGCCCAGCGTTTTCGCCACCAACACGGACGCCGGCGATCTCTCGTGGCTGGCGAAGGGCATTTCGTCCGGTGACGCCCCGGTCGGCGGCGGCGCAGGGCAGAAGACGCCGTGAGGCGCATGTGCATAAAATACTGACATGCCTACGCGTGTTCACGAGTTTGCCTGGCCGGACCGGGTTGTCATTGGCACCATTGGCCTACCAGGAGCCCGCACGTTCTACCTGCAGGTGCGCGCGGGGACGCAGATCGTGAGTGTTGCCCTTGAGAAGCAACAGTCCGCACAGCTGGCAGAGAAGATCGACGAACTCCTGGACCAACTCAGCACCGTCAAGGACAACCCCTTCAGCGTCCCGTCGAGCAGCCCTGTTGAGCTGGACGACAATGAGCCGCTCGAGTCTCCCGTGGAGCAGTTCCGCGCTGGAGCCATGAGCCTTGGTTGGGATCCCACTACTGCACAAGTCGTCATAGAGGCCTATCCGATCGATGCCGACGTTGACGACCTCGATGAACCGCTCGAAAACAACGGGCCCGAGGACACCGAGATGCTCCTGGTGCGCATGCCGGTGGGCACTGCCCGCGCGTTCACCAAGCGCACCCATGAAATCGTCGCAGCAGGCCGGCCCAGCTGCGCCTTCTGCGGATACCCCATGGACCCCGAAGGCCATACCTGCACGCTTCCCGAGGTCTGATGGCAGAACCGGACCTGGTCGCCGACGAGCTGACGCTTACCGGCCGCATCACGACGGCGTCGAACGCTACGTTTCTAGGAAGCATCGGCGAGGTGACTGTCGTCTACAAACCGATAGCAGGTGAGAGCCCGCTGTGGGATTTTCCGGACGGGACGCTGGCGCACCGGGAGGTAGCCTCCTATCTGGTATCCCAGCTCCTCGGCTGGAACATCGTGCCGCGAACGTGGCTGCGGGACGGTCCCCTGGGGACCGGTATGGTGCAGCTGTGGCAGGAGCAGGACCCCAGGCAAAACCCGGTGGACCTGGTCGCGACGGACAATGTGCCGGATGCGGGTTGGAAAGCCGTTCTTGAAGGCCAGGACGACAACGGGCGAATGGTCGCCCTGATCCACGAAGACTCCCCCGCCCTCCGACGGATGGCCGTGTTCGACGCCGTCGTCAACAACGCTGACCGTAAAGGCAACCACATCCTTGCCATGCCTGACGGGCACCGGCACGGGGTGGACCACGGGCTGACCTTTAATAGCGAGCACAAGCTGCGCACGGTTCTTTGGGGCTGGCTGGGAGATTCCCTCACCGACGAGGAACGTGAAGGCGTCGAGCATGTCCGCAAAGGACTGGACGGCGACCTGGGTCGTGACTTGGCCGGGTTGCTCACCGCCCGGGAAATCGCGGCGCTGCATGCGCGTTGCTCACGATTGTGTACTGCCGGACGGTTTCCGGCGCCGCACGGCGGCATGCCGGCCGTCCCATGGCCGCTGTTCTAACAGGGCGGGAATCCCAACGGTTTCGACGACGGCGGTAAGGTCCCTGCCCCGCCCAGCGACTTGGGGGATGGCCGGGCGGGACAGGAACGTTGACAAGCCTAGCCGCCGATCCCGGAGCGAACGGGCGGGCCCGATGCCGTCGCGTGCAAAAATTTCCTCACGGGCATTCAATCCGTGCAGTGAGCCGGAGGGCCTTCGCTGCTTTGCACGAAAAGTAACGCACCGGACCCAAGACTGCACAGAGTGATACAGCTGCGCGTCCCTCCCTCCGCACGGGAACCATAGTGTTTTGCAATGGTGATCTTCACAGCCATCACACAGTCAGTGCGCAGCGGTGCACGCCGCAATGGTGCCGGGCCGGATGTCTTTTTCGCGGGCGCGGCAGTAGGAATTATTTCGTCAGTGCTGGTTCAGCTCGCCTTCAGAGCCACCGGCCTCAAGGGTGCTGCCGGGCTGACAGCCTCTGGGAGCGGTGCAGGCCCGGCGGATGAAAGGCTGGGCGCCAAAGTTCAGGACATCATCAGCAGCCGGGCCGTGTCAACGGCTTTTCAGCCTATCCATCACTTGGAAACCGGCGAGGTCACCGGAGTCGAAGCGCTGACCCTCTTCTCCGGCTGGCCCATCCAGGCACCTGACGCTTGGTTTGCCGACGCCGCCTCCGCGGGATGTGTACTTCAGCTCGAATTCCTGGCGTTGGAGAGTGCACTCGCGGCCGCCGCAGCACTCCCGCCCCATCTCTACGTTTCCCTGAATGTGTCTCCACAGGCATGTTGTGATCCGCGCATGGACGCCATTCTTCAGGGCTCATCGTTGCCTGCCGAACGAATCGTCCTGGAGCTGACCGAACACAGTCCAGTGACGGACTACCCATCTCTCTGCGCAGCCCTGGCGCGAGCACGCGCGCTTGGTTTGCGGATCGCGGTTGACGATGCCGGCGCCGGGTTTGCATCGATGCGCCACATCCTTCACGTGCGGCCCGACGTGATCAAGCTGGATCGGGACCTCGTCTCCGGAATCGAAGGGGACCAAGCCAAAAAGGCCCTCGGAGCGGCCATGGTGACGTTCGCTGCGGGTATTGGAGCGGCCTTGGTTGCCGAAGGAATCGAGACCGAGGAAGAACTGGCAGCAGTCAGGGAGCTGGGAGTGACTGCGGGGCAGGGATACCTGCTGGGACGCCCCTCAGTAGAGCCTGAGGAATGGCGGACGTGGCAAGAGCTGTGATGTCCACCACGGGATGTCCGTTTGTCCCCCCCACGGTACCTAGACTTGTAACTTCCCATCGCATGCGCGTGCTGCACTGATGTTCAGCAAAACCACGGCTGCCCGACAGCCAAAAGGCCATACCCCATGAAATGCACCCCCTCGACCAGCCCCGATCATTCATTGCCCGATGCCCGCACCCCACGCAGTGAAGGGATCAAACGCTACGCCGTCCCGGCAGGGCTGAACCCGGAGGATAGGTTTGAGCACTGGCGGTGCTGGTATGGCAGCGCCATTGACACCCCGGCACGCCTGGAAAAGACCGAACGCCAGATCCGGCCGGGCTTCAATCCAACGGCCGTGAGCCTTGAGGGACCCGGCTTCAGCCTGGTGGACGTAGTTAACGAACCGGCCATCTGCCACTGGAGGGCCCCGGCCCCTGCCCAAAACTGGCTGGTGTACTTCCGAAGTTCATGCGCGGGGTTCAGTTTCTCCGGACGATCCGAGGAGATTGCCCCAGGCACCGTCAGGTTCCTCGACCACTCCTCCGCCGGCAGTTTCCACGCACCAAAGGGCCTCAGTGCAGTCAGGTTGCATTTTGACCGTCACCTGTTGGGCCTGAACGACACATCAATCAAGCGGTTGGAAGGCTTGGGCGATATCAGGGAACACCCCTTGGTCCGTGGGTTGATGGTTCCGGCGCTATCCAGCTGGCAGGACGCAAACGTGGAGCGGGAAATTGGCCGCTTGCAGCCTGTTTTCCGATCCATGATGACCGGCTTGGTCGGCTCCTTGCTGGAAGCCCGCGTCGACGACGCTGAGGTAAAACCGGCGCGCATAGCCGCGATCAAGAAGTTCATGAGGAGGAACTACAGGAATCCGGACTTGAACGTTGAACAGGTGGTGGCCTATTCGCACCTTTCCCGCCGGGCCCTCTACTACCTTTTCGAAGCCGAAGCCCTGCAAGTGAACAAGTTCATCCGCACTTTGAGGACTGTGGAAGCCTTGGAGCTTCTCTCCGACACAGATTCCTGGATGCGGTCTCTGGCGAATATTGCCGAGGCCAGTGGGTTCACGAATCTGCAAGCCATGCGCCGCGCCGTCAAGGACGCCACCGGTCTGTCGCTCAGTGACGTGCAGGAGCAACCTGGACTTGCACATGTACACGCCGCAGGATTGCGAAAGCTCCTGGGGTCGTAGCGCTTCATTCTCCACGCTTGGACCGAATTTAATTTGCAGTGTTGAACAACATTCCCTAGGGTACAAAACATGCTAAGCATGCTTAGCATCTCGCCCCATCGGTAGAACACTGCTGGTTTACCCATTCTGAGGAGAATTTCATGGCGGACAAGAAGCGCGACATCAGCATCCCCGGAGTCCCTGGCAGCGAGCCGGCCAGTTTGGAAGAGCCCACCACTCCCCGCGAACCCCTGCCGCCCAAGCCGGACCAGCGCGCGCCCGAGGCTGTCTCTCCAACGGGTACTCCCACCGGGGCGCCGGCCACTGCACGTGCCCAGTCCGGCCAGTACCTGACCACAGCACAAGGACTTCGCCTGGCCGATACCGACCATTCCCTGAAGGCCGGCCCGCGTGGCCCCATCCTGCTGCAGGACCACCACCTGCGGGAGAAGATCACGCACTTCGACCACGAGCGCATCCCTGAGCGCGTAGTCCACGCCCGCGGAGCCGGCGCCCACGGAGTATTCCGTTCCTACGGCACCGCAGCCAACCTCACCCGCGCCGGATTCCTGGCCAAGGACGTGGAGACCCCCGTCTTCGTCCGTTTCTCCACCGTGCTGGGCTCCCGCGGTTCAGCCGATACGGTCCGCGACACCCGTGGCTTCTCAACGAAGTTCTACACGGACGAGGGCACCTACGACCTCGTGGGAAACAACATTCCAGTCTTCTTTATCCACGACGGCATCAAGTTCCCCGACGTCGTGCACGCAGCAAAGCCCCACCCGGACCGCGAGATTCCGCAGGCACAAAGCGCCCACGACACTTTTTGGGACTTCGTCTCCCTCCACACCGAGGCCCAGGCGCACACGATGTGGAACATGTCCGACCGTGGCATCCCCCGCTCCTACCGGACCATGGAAGGCTTCGGCGTTCACACCTTCCGGTTCGTGAACGCGGAGGGGCGCACCACCTTGGTGAAGTTCCACTGGAAGCCGAAGCAGGGCGTCCATTCCCTCGTCTGGGAAGAAGCGCAGGTCATCAACGGCATGGACCCCGACTTCCACCGTCGGGACCTGGCCGATGCCATTGAAGCAGGCGCCTACCCCGAGTGGGAACTCGGAGTCCAGACATTCCCGGACACCGAGGACCAGATGTTCGAAGGCATCGACCTCCTTGATCCCACCAAGTTCGTGCCCGAGGAACTGGCCCCGGTCCAACCCATCGGCGTCATGACCCTCAACGCCAATCCCACCAACTACTTCGCCGAAACCGAGCAGGTGGCCTTCCACCCCGGCCACCTGGTCCCCGGAATCGACGTCACCAATGATCCCCTGCTGCAGGTCCGGCTCTTTTCGTACTTGGACACCCAGATCTCGCGTCTCGGTGGCCCCAACTTCGGCCAGATTCCCATCAACCGCCCGCAGGCCCCGGTCAACGACATGCTGCGCGACGGGATGCACCAGCAGGCAGACCACAGCGGAGTCGCCCCCTACCGCCCCAACTCCCTCGACGGCGGTTGCCCCTTCCACGCCGGCAAGGACGTCGGGGCGTTCATCGATGTCCCGGAGGAACTCGCCGCGTCCCTCAAGGAGCGCCGCAACCCGGCGACCTTCGATGACCACTACAGCCAGGCGAGGCTCTTCTTCCGCAGCCTGAGCCCCATCGAGCGGGACCACGTGATCCAGGCCTACACGTTCGAACTGGGCAAGTGCTACGAAAAATCCATCCGCGAACGCCAGCTCGCCGCTTTGGCCAACATTGACGCCGATCTGTGCGCCGCAGTGGCCAAGGGTTTGGGCCTTCCAGCACCCGCCGCGAGCGTGGAGGTGCCGGATTCCGAATCCAGCCCTGCCCTGTCGCAGGTGGGGAAAACCTGGCCCGTCACCGGCCGCATCGTGGGGATCCTGGCCGATCAGGAAAGCGATCTGTCCGCAGTGCAGGCGGCTCGAAAGGCTCTGGATGCCGAGGGCATCGTTCCGCTGGTCATCGCACCGGAAGGCGGCTTCCTGGGTGCGGAGGACGACGGCGGGATCCCCGTCCAGCGTACTTATCTCACCGCCCGCTCAACTGAGTTTGATGCGGTCATTGTGGCAACAGCTCCCGCCCCGGCACCTGACGCAGCACCCGGGCTCGATGCCAAGGCCGGCGCGCCCGGTGGCGAGTTGGATCCTCGGGCAGTATTGCTGCTGACCGAGGCTTTCCGTCACGCGAAAGCCATTGCCACCTTGGATGGCGGCTCAGCGGCGCTGGCTGCGGCCGGCATTCCGGAAGGCACGCCGGGCATTGTGACCGGGAAGAACGGTGAATCCGTGGTCCAGGACTTGGTCGGGCTGCTGGCAGCCCACCGGGTGTGGGAGCGGTTCGCGCCGGCGTCGGCCTGACAGCCTGCCTGCCCGGAGACCGGGAAACAAGTGGGGTCGCCCCCAATCGGCATCCAATCAAAGCCTGCCTGCCAACGAGTTCGGTTGAAGGCAGGGCATTGGCCGCCGGTGGGGTCGGCTCCACTGCCGTTTTGTGGTAGGTTGCCGTGATGAAGCCGCTTCAGGTCGGCCTTATGGCCGACCCCGCCGCGCCCACGCAGCTTGCACACCGTCTGTGTGACCTCAAGCCGCCAGGCGGCAAGGGCCACCCGGAGTGGAACATTGAGGTGGTCAGTGAGCCCTTCAGCACGGGCTCCGAGGATGTCGACACCGCCTTGGCGCGACTCCGGGACCACGCCCGCGACCATGAATGGGATGTGGTGATCGGGCTGACCGAGCTTCCCTTTCGCGACGAAGACGACGGCCGGTACCTGCTGGCTGAGACCGACCCCGGACAACGCGCGGCCGTATTGTCGCTGCCGGCCCTCGGCGGAATACGCATGCACCGGCGCGGCCGGCACGCAGTACGGTCACTTGTCAGCGGAATGGACGGTACGGCGCAAGACGAGGAAAGTGAGCCGCTCCCCCGCTTCACCAGCCGCTTCAGGTTGCTGGTGGGAATGGTCCTGGCGAACCGGCCCTGGCTATTGGTGCCCGGGCTCAAATCCGCTCTCGTCGCGGCACTGGCTACAGGAGCGGTCGCGACGATCAACTCGACGGTTTGGCTATTGGCTGGCTCTCTGTCGCCTTGGCGCCTCATAGTTGCCATGCTCGCTTCAATTGCCCTTGTGGTTGGCTGGCTCGTCGTCGATGCAGGATTGTGGGACAAGGCCGAGGACAATTCCGACGCCACCAAGGAAAGGTCCCGCCTCTACAACACGTCCACCCTGATCACCCTCACCATTGGGGTGGTCATCTGCTATCTGGCGCTCTACGTAGTGAATCTAGCGTGGGCCCTGTTTGTGCTGGACCCTGCCGTAATGGGGGGCTACCTCAAAGCATCCCTCGACTACGGCGACCTGTTCATACTGACGTGGTTTGTCGCCTCAGCGGCCACCGTCGGCGGGGCCCTTGGCAGCGGACTGGAATCCGAGGAGGCAGTCCGCGCGGCCGCGTATTCCAAACGTGAGGAGGAACGGCGCAACACGCTTGCGGATGAGGGGGACGACAAATGAGCGGGCGTATTTCAGCGGGTTACTCCTCGCGGTCAATCTCCAGGTAGCTGAGGCCGCTCAGATCCAGCCAGTATCGGCTCGGCGTCTGCACAAGCCGCAGCAGGACGCCCTGGCAATCGCGGCAGCGCACCACGATGCCTGGAGCATCGGTGAAGACCATGGCCGCCCCGAAAGCGCGCACTGAGCCGCAGTGCCGGCAGCGTCCAAGCGCGGCAATGATGTCGATGCGGAAGATTTCAGACAGGGCGCCCGCCGCTGCGTTTCCGTCCACGTAAGGGATCGGGTCATGCGGTGCCGCGGCAATGTCCTGATCCTCGGGATCCGGGAAAGCCACATCATGGGCGCCGTTCACTGGATGCCTCCCGTTCCGCCAAACCGTTCGGTCTTTATGGAGTCCGGCGAATAGCCTGCCATAACGAGCCAGTCCGCGACGGCCTCCACGAAAACGGTCTGACCGCACACAAACACATCCGGGTTCTCATCAGCCGGGAATATCCTGGCCAGAAGTGTCTCCGACGTCAGGCGGGCCGGCAGCGACGGCCAGCCCTCCGGCGTCGAGCGCGTATAAACATAGTCCACTGTCAACGAGTCCGATTCGCGGTCCAAACGCTCCAGTTCGTCGCCATAGAGCGCGGTGGCCGGCGATTTAAGTGAGTACAACAGCCGGAAAGGCGATGTGCTGCCGGACGCCTGGTGTGCCCGGATCATGGACATCAAGGGCACTACGCCCGAACCTCCTCCGATCAGCTGAACGGGGTTGACGTTGCTGGGCCGCCAGACAAACCAGCCGCCCACGGGTCCCCGGATTTCCAGGCGGTCCCCCACCATCAGGTCCCGGACAAGGTAAGGCGACACTTCGCCGTCGGGCAGTTCGTCAACGGTGATCTCCAGCTGCCCGTCCTTGGCGGCGGAGGCCACAGAGTATGAGCGGATGGCGGTGTAACCGTCCTCGGCTGTCAGCCGGATGTCGATATGCTGTCCCGCCAGATGTCCCATCAGGCCCTCCACCCTGAGCCGGATGGTCCTGGCTGTGGCGTTCTCGTCCATCCCGCCGACCACTTCCGCGACTTGCCATACGGAGCTCACGGCACGTGCCTCATGAGTACCGCTCCTCCCGCCACGGGTTGCCGTGAAGGTGATAGCCGTTTGATTCCCAGAAACCGGGAACATCCTCCGCTGTCAGCTCGAGGCCATGAATCCATTTGGCGCTCTTCCAGAAGTACAAATGGGGCACCAGGAGCCGTGCCGGGCCACCATGCGCCCGCGCCAGCGGCTCGCCGTCGAATTCCCAGACCACCCATGCTTTGCCGCCCAACAGATCCCACAGAGGAACATTCGTGGTGTAGCCGCCGAACGAGTGTGCCGTGGCGAAGTCGCTGGTTGTCTCGACGTTTTGGAAAAGAGTATCCACCGAGACCCCGCGCCACACCGTTCCCAGTTTCGACCAACTGGTCACGCAGTGGATGTCTTGGGTAATTTCCTCCTGCGGCAAGGCCATGAAGTCGTCCCAGGACCAGGAATGCCGTTGGCCTTCTTCCGTGGCGATGAAGAACTCCCAGGAGTCCAGGGCGATCAGCGGGGCCGGCCCGGCCGTCAGCACTGGAAAGTCCTGCGTCAGGTGCTGGCCGGGAGGCAAGGCAGGATCCCCGGACCGGCGTCCACGGAAACCGGACGAAATGATACCCATGATGCACCTCCACGACGGAGCCCCACCCGGCTTGTGGCCGCTGATGCCCTCACCATAGGTCAAGGATCGGCCCGGGTCCAGAGATCTTTCGTCAGGTGCACTCCCGCAGCACTTCGGCTAGAGGAGCACTAGTACCGGCCGGTCATGATGGCGCCGCGGACGGCGGACAGCGGCACGGCACCATAGTCCCGGGAATCGATGGACACGCCCCGGTTGTCGCCCAGCACGAAGATCTTCCCCGCTGGAACAGTCAACGGCCCGAAGTACGTTGCATCGATGCGGCTGTGATCGATGAGGGGTTCCCTTACGTATTGCCCGTCCACATAGAGCTCCGCGTCGCGGATGGCTACAACCTGCCCTTCAAGTGCAATGACCCTTTTGATGGTGGTGTTGCCGTCTTCCGGGTCGGCGAAGGCCACTACAACACCCCTGCGGACCAAGCCCGAAGCTACAGCTGGTTTGTACAACAGCACCACCGAACCCTTGCCGATGGCTGGTTCCATGCTGTCCGAGGACACCGTGAACGGTTCAACCAGCCACGCCCTGGCGGCAAGGATGACTATGAGCGGGACGATTGCCGCCGAAAGGCCGCGCAGGGCACGCCTGCTCATTCCTTCACGTCATCCCACTCAGCCTTCGCCGCGGTCATGGGGTCGTTGACATCCACATCCGACTCTTTGAGACCCACCCGGAACTGGACCATCATGTCGTGATCCTCATGGGGAAGGTTATGGCAGTGCATCATGTAGAGGCCGGCGTGGGGTGTGAACTTCATGAGGAGACGGACCTTCTCGTCCTCACCCACGTACACCACATCCTTGGGCCCCCTTTCGTGGGCGAACGGTGCCTGACCGTTCCGGCTGAGGATCTGGAAATCGACCAGGTGAATGTGGACCGGGTGAAACCAGCCCCCTGATTTGTTCTCGATCTCCCAGATCTCCACCGAGTTCAGCGCGGGGTCCGCGGCAACCTTCTTGTAGCCGCTCGCTATGACGTCCTGCCAACTGTCATCGTTGATGGTCCACATATTTGTGCTGTCGCTGCGCTTGACACGAAAAGCTCGGGTTTTCACCGCCTGGCTGGCCTTCAACGACATCGCCTCACTGCCTGTCAACGTGGTGGGGATACGGTTCCAGGTGGGGTCGGTCGTGTCCACGGCATCGTCAGTGACGTCGAAGGCCATGATCTTGTTGGTGTAGTCGTAGTCCACGTTGTTCTTGTTGGAAAGGTTTCTTAGTTCAATCCGCTGGCCCGTCTTGTACTTGCGAAAATCGATCAGGACTTCATAACGCTCCGCGCCGCCATGCCGATAGCTTGCCACGCTCTGGGACGTCGGCATCAGGCCGCCGTCGGTTCCCACCACTATCAAGGGATCTCCGGTACTCAAGGTGGGCCGCAGGGAACGGGAGATGGAGGCGTTCAGGATTCTGAAGCGGTAGACACGTTTCTGCACTTTCATGACCGGCCACGGCTTGCCATTGACCAGTATCACGTCACCCCACAGTCCGGAGTGGGAGTTGTCGTCGTAGCCGAGTGAGCCGTCGGAGGCGAACATGACGTCGTTGATGGTCAGGGCCACGTCGTAGCGATTCTGCGGCAGCAACTGGCGTTCAATGGGGTCGTGCAAGTGGTACTGCGCTGCGAGGCCGGAGTATGCGTTGAGGGCCGTGAAGTGGACACCGTGGTCGTGATACCAGAGCGTGCGTGCGGGCTGAAAATTGGGGTAGTGGTAATCCTTGTAAAAGCCGGGGTGCGTGATGTCGGACGCGTAGCCGTCATATTGCGGCAACGAGGCGGAGCCGTGCAGATGGGTGGACGTGGACAACGCGTGTCCGTCCAACGCGTGCTGGGCAGGGAGCTGGTTACGAACCCGCAGCACGGCTTTGGTGCCTTGGTCCAGGCTGATGGTAGGGCCGGGAAACACGCCGTTGTACCCCAGGATGGGGGTTGTCAATCGAGGAAGGATGCGGGCTGTGTCGGCCTTTTCGGTCACCCTGTAGTAATTGACCGGCAACCCGTCAGCGGGATCGGTGCCTGTTGCATAGGGCGCGAGCAACGGCGCCTGGACAAAGTCTGCCTGGAAGGGTCGTGGCATCTCGTTATCACTGATGCGGCTGGCGGATTTGGCCTCCACCGAACCGGTCGGGAACATCGCGGCTCCTGCCCCGAGGACTCCCAGCCCTCCGACCAACAGAACCTGGCGGCGTGAAATGGACATCAGGTACCTCCTTTGCTCAATACCCAGACTCTGCCGTGTCCAGCTTGGGGATTCCCTGCCCGCTCTACTCACTTCTTGGGAAAACCTTGGATGCCCCGACGCGGACCGATGTGGTCACTTGGGCCGGTGATGCCCGGCCCCAAGGGAAAGTCCCGCGCTGCCAGGCACCTCGAGGAACAAGTCCACTGCACGGTCCGGAAGCTCGAAGACCAGCGTGGCGTCGATGCTTTCGCCTTGCTTGACGAGAGCAGGCCCGGGCGCTGCCCAGACAGGTTGCCAGGTGCCGCTGCCCAGGGCCGAGACGGAGTACAGGGATGGGTCAAAGGTGATGCCATCTTTCTCCATGGCGGTGAACTCCACGAGGATGCGGACGCGATGCATTTCCTGGGCCGGCGGGCCGGCGAGCGCCGCCGTGTCTGTTGGGGGCCTCCAGTCGTCGACTTCAAGGGGAATGACGCCATTGATGCGTCCCAGCCCGCCCTCAAGGCTTCCGGAGGCACCCAGCATTGCCGGGGGTTTCCTGGGTGCCGCCGTCACGATGACCGTTAACAGCACCCCTACGAGCATCAGCAGGACGAGCGGAACAAGGACCCTGATGCGCCTGGTGGTTGCAATCCATGCCATGGCGCCCAGTGTCGCCGCCATTTCTAGGGAAACCCTTGGGGTCCTGGCGGACTGACCATTCTGCCGGCACCGACTTGGAATGGCTTTCCTGACAATTCCCAGCAGGACAGCCTTTCCGCAAGGTCGCCTTCCTAGTGTCAGGTCACGCGTGAACAACGCGCTCAAATACCCAGGACCAGTGAGGTTGTCATGAATTCAAAACTGCACGAGCCGGGAGGGCCGCGGTTACGCGTCGGGTACGGGAGGGCCGGTACCATCGCCGGCGTCTCCGCAGTCCTTTGCGCCACGTCCCTGATGGCTATTCCCTCCGCCAGCGCGGCGGTACCCACTTTCCCGGACAACCTGGTGGTTTTTCCCGACCGGGACTTCATCACCATCGAGGGCTACCAGGACCGTGTGGGGCAGACCGCTCTGGTGGAAGTGACCCGGAAAGGAGCAGGGGTTATCGGGTCCGCCCAGGGCGTTGTCACCGCAGGGGACGTGGCCTTCGAAATCAACCACCCCGGTGGGTACTGCTGGGGCGCCGGCACCGGCCTGAATGTCACCCCGGACATACAACCCGGCGACGTCGTCTCCATCAAGTTCAATGGCGCCGATGCGGGGGCTACCACCGTCCAAGACGCCTACGTCACCGAACATTCGTCTCTGTCCGGCACCACGCTGACTGTCAGGGGCCACGCCGGCGCCGGCGTCAACCCCGCCCAAATGGAGCAACGGATCGTCGAACCCGCACTCAAGGACACCAGTGTTGGCCGCCGCGATATCCGTGCGGTTCCCGGTGAGCTCACCGCAGCAGACGGCTACAGCTCAAGCCTTGTCTTCGGCAACGACGGAACATTCACGGCTACCTACGAATTCAATGACGCGGCCACCGCCGGAATCGCCGCGGCGGCATCCGGGGAGCGCGCCATGGCGTGGGAAGTCGAAGATGCTGACGCCAACCGGCAAGGCCTCACAATCGCCGAATTCGGGGAGTTGGGCGGCCCGGGAATGGGCGGATGTCCCAACGGCCCGCTGCAGTCAGGTCCCGTAGGACCCACCGACGTCAAAGTAGCCAAGGTCAACGGCGACGTGAAGGTCAACTGGACCCCGGCTCAAGCAATACCCGGAACTCCCGCCATCACCGGGTACCGTGTCACCGCCGTCGGCCGCACCGTCACCGGCCATGAACAAAGCGAGGCGGGGGTAAGGATCAGCGATCCCAGGGCCTCCAGCACCACCATTAAAGGCCTCCCTTCAGGGGAGGATTACGATGTCTACGTAGTGTCGGTAAGCGCCGCCGGTGAAACATTCCCCGCCGTTCCGTTCATCGCTGAAACAGATACGACACAGCCAACTGTGACGGCATCGCCTGGTGGGGGCACGTTCTCGACGGCCCAGAAATTAACGCTGACCGCGAACGAACAGGGCTGCGACATCTTTTACACGGTGGATGGGAGCGACCCCATCGGCAGCGGCGGCGTAGCCGCTGAGGGAGCCACCCTTTACAAAGACCCGGTTCCTGTAACTGACTCCGGCAAATTCACCTTCGCTGCCATCGATCCTTCGGGTAACGTCTCGGACAAGGGCAGCGTCGAATTCATCATCACCAACGACCCCGTTCCGGATGCCCCGGCCTTCACCGGAGCGCCCGTGGCGGGCAAGGGCAACGCCACGGTGTCATGGTCGGCACCCAACCCTGGAGCCGAAGGGTTGACCATTTCGGGCTACACAGTCCAGGCCTTCACCGAGGAGGGCGTTGCCTTTGGGACCGGGCAGAAGGTGGCAGGGGACGTGACCAGCCTCGTTTACGAGGGACTCGCCGGAGACACCCAATACCGCTTCACGGTAAGGGCGACCAACATCAACGGAGACGGCCCCGAATCCCCCATGAGCGATCCGGTCACTGTCCAGGGTGAAACAGTGGCCAACGCCGGACCCGACCAAAACGTCAACAGAGGCACGACGGCGACCACCGTGACGCTTGACGGTACAGGCTCAACCACCGCTGGTGCCACCTACCAATGGCGGCAGGTCCTGGCCAGCCCTACGGACCCGGATGCGGTCACATTGGCTGGCAGCACCACGCTGCAGCCCACGTTCAGCCTTCCTGTCTACAAGTACCCCATGACCAACAAGCCACTCACGTTCGAACTGACAGTCACCGCGGGCGGTGGCGCGAAGACCGACGTCGTCAGCGTAACTCCTGTCCCGGACCGGGTTACCGCGGGCCAAGCGCAGTGGAAGAGCCGCGACTTCCGGGTCACTGGTACCAGCAGCGCCGTGGGTGGGACAATCAGCATCCGTGTTGGCGGACCCGGGGGCACTGTGATCGGCACGGCGCCAGTTACCGCCGCAGTGGCGCCTGAGACCGGGGGCGTCTTCACTCTTCGGCTGCGGGACGGGAACGCACCGGCGACCAACCCCGGCACCATCTGGGTCGAGTCCACGCTCGGGGGTACAGCTGGTCCCATCACCGTTGTGAACAAGTAGCAGCGCCGCACCCGGCAAGGGCCCGGCATCCTTCGTTGGGAAAGGAGGATGCCTGGCCCTTGTACGTGCGCGGTGCGGAATCGCGGGACGGAAGCCGTGGATGGCAGCCAGTACTATTGGTCGGGTAGTGGCCGGAAGTGAAACCGAGTACTTGACCTCCCGAACCACGTAGCCGCGCGATTCAAAGCAAGTAGCCACCACTGTTGTTCGGGCCTCCGCCGGTGGATTGAATGGAATGGACGCGTTGCAACTACCCGATGGAACACCTAGTGAGCACTCTCAACCTGGCCAACCTGCTGGTCCCCTCGGCACCAGAAACGACGCCTGCAGGCCGCGGTCCCAAGCTTCACATAAGAATGTTCGGCCCATTGGCGGTCCATCGCGGCGATACTGAACTGAGCGCCAACGACCTCGGCGGACCGAAACCCCGGCAGGTCCTGGAAATTCTTCTGCTTAATTTCGGTATTGCAGTCTCGAAAGCCCGGCTAATGGATCTGCTGTGGGAAGGCAACCAGCCAGCTGTCGCCCTGCCTACGCTCGAAAGCTACGTCAGTGTCTTGCGCCGTCACCTCCAGCCCGGTACTGGAAGGTCCGGACCCATACGCACTGTCACCGGCGGGTACGCCATCGACACAACCATGGTGGACCTGGACTTGGACCGCTTTGGAACCCTGACCAAGCAGGCCGGCAAAGCTCCACCAGTACGGGCCCTGGCCCTGCTCACGGAGGCTCTCGAGATCGCGTCGGCACCCTTACTCGGCGACGAACTCCTGCCTGCTTGGGCCGAGGAGGAACGGGCACTGCACGCGACGCGCGTCGCAGCCGCCAAAGTGAAGGCTTCCGAGCTTGCCCTCGCCCAAGGGGAACTGGGCCAGGCCATAGCCATGAGCGAGTCGGTCACGAGGCTGGATCCACTTAATGAACGGGCCTGGACCACCCTGATCCTCGGGCTCGAACGCAATGGCGATGCGGTCGCGGCCCTGACGGCCTTTGACCGCTGCCGCAAAGTCATGGCCAGCGAACTGGGCTGCACGCCGAGCAAGGCACTGGCAGAGGCTCAAGCCAGGCTACTGGCACGTACGGCCGCCGGACACGTCTCACCAGGGCCGAATCCGCATGGCTCCGAGGCTGCTGGCAAACAGCAATCTGCCCGGCCCGGCACCGAACGCCTGCGGATACTCATCGTCGATGACCACACGACCTTCTCCGACCTTCTGGCCGGCGCGCTGGACAGGGAACCTGACCTACGGAGCGTAGGGGCCGCCAGATCCGCTGCCGCGGCGGTGACGATGTATCAAGAGACGCGGCCTGATGTGGTGCTCATGGATCTCTACCTCACTGACGGTTCAGGGCTGACTGCAGCTGAACGCATTCTTGCCCTTGATCCTGATACTCGGATCGTCATGCTTACGGGCAACCCGTCACAGGAAGCACTGCGCGAAGCGGCGGGCATGGGAATCTGTGCCTTCCTTCCCAAGGACGGATCCCTCGGCGTGATGCTGGATACCCTGAGGCATGCGCGGACGGGCAACATGATTGTCCACCCGTCATTGGTGGCCGGACTGGGCAACAGCCCGGCGCCATCCGGGCGCCCGGGACACTAACCGGGAAGCTGCAGCGTGGATCGGCCACCATACACACCAGAACCGAGCACTGTTGCGCGCAGGGAAGTCCAGACAGCGGTAGCGCGCTTCCTCACTGCAGGGTTCGTGGCTCTCATTCTGGTTGCAACTCCCGTTATCTTCTGGATCCGCGCCGAGGCAGAACAGCACGCACTTGCCAACGCCCGCGACATGACGCAGCGCCTGGCCGACAACGTTGTAGGTCCCCTCATCACACCTGAACTCCTGGCCCGGGATCACAACGCATTGGACCTGCTCGATAAGCAGTTGGCACCATGGGTAACCACGGGGACGCTCACCAGAATCAAAGTATGGGACGAACACGGCACTGTGGTCTATTCGGACATGGAGTCATTGATTGGACAGCGGTTCGAGCAGGAAGACTGGGCCCGCAAACTCCTGGAGGGTGGACCGGCAACTGCAACCTTGGAAAAGCAAACCGAGCAGGAAAACCTCTACGAATCGGGTGCAGGGGAACTGGTGGAAGTGTACGCCCGGTCACGTTCGGTCAGCGGGGCAGCGATGATTTTTGAAACCTACTCCCCGGGTGAGAACGTCCGCCGGGAGCAACACGCGGTACTGATGAGCATGATCCCGCCGATAATCCTTTCGCTGGCGGCACTTCAACTTGCCCAACTGTTTCCTGCGGTCCGACTTGTTCGAAGAATACAAGGACATCAGGCCTCAAAGCACGCCCTCATGCAATACGCCATCGAAGCCTCAGACCAGGAACGCAGACAGATCGCGAGCGAACTTCACGACGACGTCATCCAAGACCTCTCGGGATTGGCCTACGCCCTGGAATCCGAAGAGCGGCAGGGACCGCCGGACCTGAGGCCCGTCTTCAGCAACGCCCGGTTGATGCTTCAAGAGACTGTACGGACCCTGCGGGCGATGACCCACGAACTGTATCCTCCCAACTTGGACCGTTTGGGCCTCAAAGCGGCCCTCACACAGCTCGCCGCTCCACTGTTGGCCAAGGGCATAGCCCTCACCATGGAATTTCCCGAACAATTGATCGCAGACCGGGACAGGGCCGCCCTGATGTACCGGGTGGTCCGGGAAGCGTTGGTAAACGCGACGAAGCATTCTGCTGCGACGTCCGTACATATCCGAATCACTCAATCCGATCGAGTCACCCAAATCGAAGTTGCCGACAACGGCCACGGCTTTGACCCGGACATGGAGAGCAATGAAGGTCACTACGGTCTGAGGATTCTCAGCGATACCATCGGGCACGCCGGCGGCACCCTCGACATCAGATCCTCCCCAGGCGCCGGAACCATCATTCATGTGACATTGGCCGGCCTGTCGCAGTCTGGCCAACAACAGTCGGGACGCCCGAAGGAACCGCAGGAGGTTGGCCGTCGGCGTAGCGGCCGGTAGTGACTCTATCTGAGGATTGAGCTCCTCTGCCTGCCCCTGAATACGCCGGATCTCTATCCCCAGGCCGCACTGCCTTGATGAAGCTGGGGGAATGTTGGAAAAAGCCTGCGCGGTTTCTTTGGATTCAGTCTTGACGGTGCCAAAGGATTTCCCAAGCCCGTGCCAGTACGTTGGCTGAAACAGCGCAGAACGGCAGGGCAAGCACCACCCGGGCCGCCGAAACCAGCCTGAAGTCGATCGGAGCGCCCCATGGAATCGCGCACAAACCCCGCCATTGCTCCCGCCGAGGGAACACGGTCAGGTTCTCAGATCTCCTTTCGGGGTGCGGCCACGGCAGGCTGGCTGGTAGCACGGGCAAAGTCGCGGACCCTCCGGGCAGCGATGCAGACCGTCCGGGTCCGGGTTCTAGCCACCGTCCTGGCCTTCATGGCGGTAGGACTGTTCGTTGCCGGAACCACCACACTGACACTGGACCTTCGGGAGCTCAACAGCCGGGTCACCGAGGACCTACTCCACCAGTCTTCACGCCTCCAGGACATCGCGAACCAAGGCAGTCAGGATGGCCGGCCCTATGCTTCCCTGGATGACGTCTTCACAGTATTCCTCGGAGGCGGCACGCTTGGACGTTACGAATCCGTGATGGCCACCACTGCCGGAGGGAACACCTTCCTGCCCGCCGGAGCACAGGCCCGCACACTGGGCCACCCCTACGTCCTCGAAACCGTCCTCGCCATGCCCCTGAAGGACTCCACTGTCTTGCGGGACGTCAACGTGGACGGCCGCACGCTCCGACTGGCCGTCACCCCCGTTTCGCTGGTCGGAAACTCCACCGAGGGTGTTTTGGTGGCAGGCAACGAGATCGGGCTGCAACGGGACCAAATGGTGGCGTCCTTCGGAACCTTCGCCGCTGTATCCGTAGGCATCTTGCTGCTGGCAGGTGGCGTTGGATACGCGGTAACGGGCCGCCTCTTTGTTCCCATCCGGCGGCTGCGCCAAGCAACGGAAACTACCACCTTCGAGGACGTGAGCAGCCGCGTTTCAGTGCCGCCCGGCGACGACGACGTGTCCCAGCTGGCCATCGACTTCAACCGCATGCTGGACCGCCTTGAGGCGGGTATTGAGGACCAGCGCCAGTTCGTGGACGACGCCAGCCACGAACTTCGAACGCCCCTGACCATCATCGGCGGCCACCTTCAGCTCCTCCAGCCCTCAGACGCCGCCGACGTCGCGGAAACCAGGGTTCTGCTTCTGGAGGAGGTAGACCGGATGCAGTCCCTGGTCAACGAACTCCTCGTCCTTGCCCGTAGTGGACGGCCCGATTTTATCCGTCCGGACTGGGTTGACGCCGATTCATTTCTTGAAGCTGCCATGGAACGGGTCCGCGTCCTGGGAGACCGGCATTGGCAGATTGAACAACTGCCGGGAGGCTGGTTCCAGGCAGACCGCAGCCGCCTCACCCAGGCCATTGAACAACTCGCGGCCAACGCCGTTCAATCCACCGAACCAGGCGACATCATCTCCATCGGCGCAGCATGGGTCGCCACAGAGGCCGGCGCTTTCGGCGACAAGCATCACGAGCCCACCATCGAAATCTGGGTAGCCGACACCGGTTGCGGCATCAGCGCCATGGACCAGGAACGGATTTTCGACCGGTTTGCACGCGCCGGGATGTCCCGGAGCTCCGATGGATCCGGTCTGGGATTGCCCATTGTTAAGGCAATCGCCGAGGCGCACGGAGGTTCGGTCAGGCTTTCGTCACGTGTCAACGTGGGAAGCAGGTTCGTCCTGTCCTTGCCGGCGGGTACATCGTGGCCCGCATCCTGATCGCGGACGACGAGCCACGGATCGCCGGCTTCATTGCCAAAGGTCTTACTGCGGCCGGCCACACCACCACCTCGGTAGCTGACGGCATTCGGGCGCTTGACTACGGCAGTTCCGGTGAATTCGACCTGCTGATCTTGGACATCGGGATGCCCCGTATGGACGGATTCAAGGTGCTCTCCGCCTTGCGTGCCATGAACTGCTCTGTACCCGTTATCGTCCTGACGGCACGGGACTCACTTCCGGACACGCTCGCGGCGCTCGACGGCGGCGCGGATGACTATATGAGCAAGCCCTTCCGTTTTGAGGAGCTGCTCTCGCGCATCCGACTCAGGTTGCGGGACAACCCTGCAGTGCAGGAAGACACGGCTCCTGCAAGCGGCGACCTCAGCCTGGACGTGGACCTGCGCAGCGCCATCGTCCGTGGCCGCTCGGTCCAACTTTCCGCCCGTGAGTTCGCCATGGCACGCGTGTTCGTGGACAACGCAGGCAAGCTGCTGAGCCGTGAACAGCTGCTTAGCCGGGTCTGGGGCTACGACTTTGACGGGGCCTCAAACGTGGTGGACGTCTACGTCGGCTATCTCCGTGCCAAGCTTGGTCCGGAGCACTTCCAGTCAGTCCGCGGAGCCGGCTACCGGTTCACTCCCGTCCCTGCCGGCACAACAGGGCCTGACGAGTCCAGAAGCACCACCCTGGACAATGGATGAGAGGTCCCTCATGGAAGTTTCATTCCCCTTTCACAGCGGCAAGGAAGAGTGGTAGCACCAGCAAACGAAAGGAAGACCGATGTCAAAGATCTGGTACCTCCCACTCGCCGCCGTTCTCGGCACTGCGAGCCTGTCCGTCTGGATTCAAGCAAATGCCGGGCCGCCTCCCGCCGTCTCCCCCGGCGTCGTGATCCCCAACGCCAACTCCAGTACGAAGCCCGCCGCGGTTGAACCCGAACCCGGGAATTCGCCCTCTGCCGTCCCCGAATCTACAGCGAGCATGACGGCGGCGCCCGGGCAGGCCCCGGCGACCCACATCATCCCGGCCGAACCGGTGACATTGCCTCCGGTTCAGGTAGACGACAAGGGCGGACTCCGTGCACCGGGCGTCACCGACGACGGCGCCACCCACGACCTCAACGACGACAAAGGTGGACTCCGTGACCGCGACGCTTCCGACGACTGAAGACCGGTTGCGCGAGCGGAATAGTCACCGCCCGCCACGGGTTGTGCTGATGAACGAAAGCAAGCCCGCCCTACAGGAAAGCACCCAATCATCACCATGAACCCGTCACCGGCGAAAAGCTTGTCCGAACTGATGGCCGACGCTGACACCGCAGGCCATGACCATGCAGCCACGGAGAAGAACAGCGGCCTTCGGCACATCCACAACCATGCAACAGGGGCGATTGTGTGGTTTCCCACGTGGCAGACCTTCCGCCAGACCAGCGACTGGGAGGAGGCCGTCGCGGAGCAGGAGACCCGACTCAAAGCCTCAACGGCTGAAGGTACCCCTCTCCAGAATGCGGTCGCAGACCTGCTGACGGAGCGGCTTGACTCCCTGCTTGAACGGGCTGCCCAGTCTCCGGACGCCAATGTCTTTGTGCAGGAGAACCTCACTCCCCACCTAACGGAGACCTGGGCCATCGCCGACGCCGCGGCGCGCGCATCCGGTGCCGACCTCCCTGCAGGGACGCCGCCGGCAGCTTTCTCCGGCTATCCCTATCCCGTCTACGCCGAGGACGGCGCAGCATTTGCCACGACCCTTTGGAATGACGTCATCGACGCCCGCCGCCACCGTGCCATCGCCGAAGAGGCCGCCCGTAAAGCCCTTAAGCCGGTGTCCCGCAAAGCCCTGAAAAATGCTGCGAGGAAAGCTGCGCGGCGCTGACGCCGCTGCTTTGTGAATGGACGCCGGTGCCTGAAGTGGCAGGCTGCACGAGGTGGTCGCCTAGATCATCTCGAGCATGGCTTTGCGGGTAGGCGGAGGATAAGCACTATCCAGGTCAGCCAGATCGTGTGGTGTGAGCTCGATGCTGAGGGAGCGGTGGACTTCGTGGACGTGTTGCGGACTTGAAGCCTTGGGAATGGCGATAACCAGCGGCTGCCTGAGCACCCATGCCAGGGCGATCTGCGCGGGGCTGGTGCCGTGTTCGGCCGCGATGCGGAGCAGCAAAGGATCTTTAAGCATCCGACCTTGTTCAAGCGGCGAATACGCCATCACCGGGATGCCGCTGCTGACACATTGGGGCAACAGGTCGAATTCGATGCCCCGGCGGGTCAGGTTGTAGAGCACTTGGTCGGCCGCGACTCCCTCAGCGCCCGGTAAGGGCTGAAGTTCTTGCAGGTCCGCCACATCGAAGTTGCTGACGCCCCAATGCCGTATCTTTCCGGCCTGCTGCAGGTGTTTGAAGGCTTCGAGTGTTTCGGCCAAGGGCACGCTGCCCCGCCAATGCAATAAGTAGAGATCGATGCTGTCTGTTCCAAGGCGGCGCAGGCTACCTTCGCAAGCAGCGATGGTTCCGCGCAAAGTGGCGTGATGCGGCAGGACTTTGGTGACCAGGAACGCTTCGTTCCGCCGTGAGGCCAGCGCTTTTCCGACGAGTTCCTCGGCGGCGCCGTTGCCGTACATCTCGGCCGTATCAACTACGGACATCCCCAGGTCCAAGGCCGTATGGATCGCCGCTGTTTCGCGAGCGGCGTTGCCGGGTTGCTCACCCATGCCCCACGTTCCGATTCCGAGCGCCGGAACAGTCTCACCGGATGGAAGAAATATCTCGCGCATAGTAGCTCCCGTCAAAAGGTCCAGCTCCAGTGGTGGGATGCACCGCGTCCGGCGTTTTCCATGCCAAATCATGGCCAACACGCCGTGTGACTCCAACCTACTCCCCTGTGGCAAGAACACGATAGGGCACGGGCTGCCACGCCAACGAACCAGGTGCTTCGACATCCTCGACAGGCTTCCCTTGACTTTGTGACGGACCGTCGCCACTGTTGTCGTCAACAGGAGGCAGCATCCGTTGGTTCCTGGCCCAGTGGAGGATACTGATGGTCCGTGCCACGTCGCTGATGCGCTCAGCGACCTCCGAAGACCAGGTTACCCGCGTGGAGCTGTTCTTCGATCTGGTCTTCGTCTTCGCCCTGTCACAGCTGTCCCATCATTTGCTGGAACATCTTTCCTGGCTGGGTGCCGGGGAGACATTCGTGCTGCTTTTAGCGGTCTACAAGGTATGGGTATACACCACTTGGTCGGCAACACTGCTGGACACTTCGCGGCGTGAGGTGCAGTGGATGCTGCTGATCGTCATGCTGGTCACCCTGTTCATGAACGCATCAATCGGCTCAGCATTTGGCGCCTTCGGTTGGCTCTTTGCAGCCAGCTATCTGTTGGTTCAGCTGGGCCGCGGTGCGTGGATGCTTAGCGTAGGACTCGACAGGACCACCCACGACCACTTCGTGCGCATGCTCATCTGGGGGTGCATGAGTACGCCGTTCTGGATTGCAGGCGTTTTCTTCGATCACGGACCACGTCTAATGTTCTGGGGCGTCGCTGCAGCGATCGATCTGAGCGGACATATGCTGGCGCACCGGTTGCCAGGCCGAAAGACCGAAGGAAGCCAGGTACCGCTCCCGGGAGAGCGAATTTTTGAACGGTTCGGGTTGTTCTACCTGATCGCGCTCGGGGAAACAATCCTTTCAACCGGCCTGGCCATCGCGGGCAACTTGACGGATCCAATGATTTTTCTGACCGGGACCATAAGTCTGATTGGAAGCGTCGCGATA
Organism: Paenarthrobacter sp. AB444; assembly: GCF_028736865.1. NCBI lineage: Bacteria > Bacillati > Actinomycetota > Actinomycetes > Micrococcales > Micrococcaceae > Paenarthrobacter > Paenarthrobacter sp. AB444. The sequence goes on from NZ_JAQZBY010000001.1 coordinate 311,598, forward strand.
TGGTGGTGCTACTTCCATGGCCTCGAACAGGACATCCAGGAAAAGCTTGCTTCGGTAAATGACCAGTTCCGGCCCGGTATCCTGGCAGGCAACACCTTGCTCATCTTACTGGCGGGCCTGATCCTGGTGGCGGTTGGTGACCAGCTGGTAATCAGCGATCCTGTCGCCCGTCCCGATCTGTCCACGGTCCTGCTCCTGTTCGGTGGACCCGCCCTCTTCCTTGCCGGCCGGGGCTTTTTTATTCGAAAAGTGCTGGGCCTGCGCCTACCACCTGATCTTGCCGGGATTACAGCCTTGACGGTGCTGGCAAGTCTGAGCTTTCTGGTTCCCGCCTTCGTTGCCGCTGCGGGCGCTGTTCTTCCCCTTATTGGCGTCGCAGTTTCCGATACGCTCAACCGGCGTCGAACGCGGCAGCGGGCCCTCTAAAGCTATTGCATGCCGGCAGTGACCACGGCCACACCCTGAGGGTCTAAGACGTCTCCTGCAGGTCCCCCCGGCCTTGGTAGCCAAGGGCATAACTGGCTTCGCGCCCCGCCTGGGCTACAACCGGCCCCAACCGCTGAACATCAGCGGGGCCAATCCGCTGAGTGGGGAACCCCAGACCCACGGCACATGCGAGACGGCCGGCATGGTCGAAGACCGGCGCACTGATGGAGCCGACATCCTGGTTGCGTTCCCCAAAGGCTGCGTAGAATCCCTGCCGGCGCGCCACCTCCGCCTGCTCTTTCAGCTGCTGAACGGACACCGGGGTATCCGGAGTGAAGCCCTCAAGCGCCTGCTCGTCCAAGGCATCCCAGGCCCCGGGGTCGAACGCCAGGAAGATCTTGCCGGGGGCGCCGGCGTGCAGAGGCATGACCATCCCTACCATGAAGGGACGCATCACAACATGGCGTGTCTCGGCCACTGCGACGACGGTCCGGAATGCACCGTCGCGGACGTACAGGCAGGCGCTTTCACCGGTTTCGTCACGTAACTGCTGCAAAACCGGCTTAACCAGCCGAACGACGTCGAGCCCAAAAGTTCCGGGAGTAGCCCAGCGGACCAGACCTATGCCGATCCGGTACCGGTCGCCGTCGCGGTCCAGGAACCCCTCACGGAGCATGTTCTGGACCAATCGCTGGCAGGTGCTCGACGGCAGCCCGGTCTTGCGGATGATCTGCTGCAGCGTCGGCTCCGGCTCATCTACGGAGAAACAGTCCAGGATCTCCGCCACCTTATGCAGGACCAAGAGGGGCGAAGCCCCTGCTCCCGGTTCTTTCACCACAGTCCAATACCCCTAACTCTTTACCGCCAGCATGCACCAGCTTAGTGAAGCCTTGGGCAATGAAGGATGTGATCCATTTGACACCACCGCAATGTGACCCACATTATGAGATGCGAACCCACCTTATGGGTTTTACTCGCCCCCAGCACAATGATGTGGAGATTCCATGAGCACCATCACCGCCAGCACCTGCGAAACGGCCCCTGAGACCAAGCGCCCTGGTAGCAGCCGCGTGGGACTGATCGTCCCCAGCTCCAACACGACCATGGAGACGGAATTGCCGGAGTTGTTCCGGCGCCAAGCCGAGGCGACCGGGCACAAGTACACCTTCCACTCCGCCCGCGCCGGCATGAAAAAGGTCACCAAGGAAGAACTGCTTGCCATGGTGGGCACGGCAGCCCAGTGCGCCGAAGCAGTTTCCGACGCCGATGTGGATGTCATCGCCTACGCCTGCCTCGTCGCCGTCATGGCTCAAGGTCCCGAAGCGCATAAGGGTTCCGAAAGGGTCATTGCTGACGCTGCCTCCGGCAACGGGCACCCGGCCCCGGTTACGAGCAGCGCAGGCGCCTTGGTCCGAACCCTGCATGAAATCGGCGCCAACAGGGTCGCCATGATCACCCCGTACATGAAGCCACTGACCAAGATGGTGGTGGACTACATCGAAGGATCGGGCATCACGGTGCTGGACGCCATCAGCCTCGAAGTAGCGGACAATCTTGAAGTCGGTTGCCTTGACCCGCAAAACCTGCCCGCACTGGCCCGCAGCCTGCAGCGCGAAGGCGCCGACGCCGTCGTCCTGTCCGCCTGCGTCCAGATGCCCTCCCTCGCCGCCGTCCAGGCAGTCGAGGACGAGCTGGGACTCCCTGTCATCACGGCAGCTACGGCCACTACGTACGAGATTCTCAAGGCACTGGGCCACAAACCGGCCATCAGCGGAGCGGGCAGCCTGCTGTCCGGCGCCGGGGTGCTCGCCGCGGCGAAGGCGTAGGCGGCGGGCAAATGTCGCTCTCACTCATCGCCTTCCTGGTGCTCGTAGCGGCTTTCGCCGTCGGCTCGTTCACCAAGATCAACGCCGGACTTCTGGCCACCATAGCTGCGTTCGGCGTGGGTACCCTCCTGGCTGGGATGTCGGTCAAGGATGTCATCGGGCAGTTCCCGGCCGGACTTTTCTTCATCCTGGTGGGCGCCACCCTGCTCTTCGCCATCGTACGGATCAACGGCACTATCGACCTGCTCGCCTACTGGGCTGAACGGCTCGCCGGCAACCGCAAAGTCCTGGTTCCCATCCTCATGTTCCTGCTGACGGCAGCCTTGGCCTCGGCCGGCGCCTTCACGCCAGCCGCCATCGCCATCGTCGCTCCGGTTGGCCTGGCTCTGGGCATGCGGTTCGGCATCAGCACCCTGGCCATGGGCCTGGTGATCGTCCAAGGCGCCAATGCCGGCGCCTTCTCCCCCGTCAACCCCTTCGGCGTCCTTGGCAACAAGATGTTGGACGCAGCCGGGGCCGCTGACGATTCATTGAAGCTGTATGCGTACTGCTTCATCTTCAACGCCGTCCTGGCCGTCATCGCCTATGTTCTGGTCCAGGCCATCATGAAGCGCCGGGCCACGAAGACGGCGGCGCGGCTCGGCGGGGACACTGCCATACATTACGACGGCGGACCCGCCTCCCCGGCGACCGATGGCGTGGGAGGATCGGGCACAGCCGTGCTTACGGCCCCGGCGCGCACTTCCGTTGCTGGGCAACATGCCAGCGGATCCGCCCCGGTCAAGGTAGCCGCCACCCCCATGCGGATTCTCACACTTGCGGGCATTGCGTCCCTGCTGGTTCTCACCACTGTCCTGGGCATGGATGTGGGAGTAGCCTCGCTGGTCATCGCCGGGGTCCTGATCATCCTCGACTCCAACGTGCAGAAGCCGGCGCTGGAAAGCATGCCATGGTCAGCCATCATCCTCGTCACCGGCATCGTCACCTACGTGGGCATGCTGGAGAAAATGGGCGCGCTGAAAGAACTTCAGGAAGGCATCGCCGGTCTGGGCAACAGTTCCCTCGCGGCGTTGATCGCCAGCTACGTGGTGGCAATCGTTTCAGCCTTCGCCTCCACCACGGGGACCCTGGGCGTCATCAGCCCCGTGGTTGCCCCCATCGCCATGGACCCTCTGCTCACTCCTGTGGGCGTGGTGACGGCCATCGCCATCAGTTCCTCCGTGGTTGACGTCAGCCCGATGTCCACCAGCGGAGCCTTGCTGATGGCCAGCGCCCAGCCGAAAGACGAGCGGATGTTCTTCCGTGCGCTGTTGCTGTGGGCCATCGCAATGATAGGCGTTGTACCGCTTCTGGCCTGGTTCTTGTTCGTACAGCTCGGCATTGGCTAAGAGCTACAGGTTAAAGCAAAAGGGACGTCCCGCTTGGGGCGTCCCTTTTGTTTGCCTCGGATTGGCTGCCTGCCGGCCCTAGCCCTTGGGAGCAAAATCTCCCGGCCAGTCCCCGAGCCGGATGCGGCTACGGCTACGGACGGCTCCGAGTGTTCCCCACTCGTCCAGCCCCAACCTGGCCAGTGGCTCGAGCAGGTCGATCCGCGGGTGACTGCCATCCAGCACAGCACTACTCACGGCAGCATGCGTTACCTCGCCAAAAACCACCGTCGAGTCCCCGATCGGCAGCACGGAATGGAGCCGGCATTCAAGCACCGCCGGCGATTCCTTGACGCGCGGCACTGCCACCGTCAGGCTCGGCTCACGAGTCAGCCCTACGGCATCGAACTCACTGACCTGCGGCGGGAAATTGGTTCCAGTTGCGTTGACCTCTTCCAACAGCGTCGCCGGAGCGAGGTTGATGACGAATTCTTCCGACGCGATGATATTGCGCAGCGAATCCTTCTCACCCACCGACGTGAACTGCACAATCGGCGGATTGGTTGATGCAACGGTGAAGAAGGAATGGGGTGCAACATTGTCGGTTCCTGCCGGAGAGACGGTCGAAACCCATGCGATCGGCCGGGGCACCACCACTGCGGTCAAGAGCCGGTAAAAGTCACGGGCGGACGTGGCCGAAGGGCTGAAATCGTTTCGCATACTGCCAGCCTAGCGATCAAACAAGAGTGGGTCAGTTGAGCAGCAAGAGCCCTAGGCTGCCGTCGAAAGCGTGACGTAGCGACCTTCAACGGCCCGGTTGGCAACGACGGCGGCATTGGGCACCGTCACGTAGCTGCCACGGGCGACAGCCGGCAGGTTTCGGCTGCCCGGGATGGTGACATAGGAGCCTTCTGTAACCGCCTCCGGGATACCCGCGGGCAGAGTCACGTAGCTGCCACCGTGCGATTCGGTGTTGACGGCACCAACCTCGGTAACGCTCTCAGGGGTGGTTTCGATGGTTACGGGGCGTTCGGCAAGCAAAGTCATTGATACTCCTTGGGATTCAGGATCATGGCCAGTTAGGGACTCCAGTACCGCTCAAGCGGAAGGGATGCGGATTGTGGCGCTCGCCCTGCCGGCCCGGGAGTGTTCACCGGTGCGGTAGTCAAGGGCTGCTCTGGCCTGTACTCAAGTCTAACTTCTTATTCTGAGCTACTCAAAATAAGGTGGCAAGGCTCACGGTCACTCGCTTGCAAAACAGACTAGGCGCGGTTTAGCGTGCCAGCTTCGCATGATGTCCCGGGTCATGGGCGGGGATGATGAGCACGCGGTCCTTGATCGAGTGCAGCCGATGCAAGGTGTGAAATGCCTCCGTCCGATTCGCGTCGACAAGAAGTCCTGGAAAGGGGGCCTTCTGGCGAAGCCGCTCAATCTGGGTTCCGTGCCACGCCGCGTCCCCCGCCAGGAGGACGAGACCAGTCCGGGTTCGCAGCAGTACGCCCACGCTGCCCGGAGTGTGCCCCGGCAGGCCAACCAGAAGCACAGATCCGTCGCCGAAGAGGTCATGACTATGCTCAAACGTCAACACTGGCGGACCCCCCAAGTCGAACCTGTCTATGCGACGCCCCCTCATCACCGATCGCACTCCACCGGCCGGCGCCTGCCTCCCGTGAGTGATCCAATCATGCTCGACTGAATGCACAGCCAGCGGGAGGTCCGGCAGGTCAAGCAGACCGCTCACGTGGTCCCAGTGCAAATGAGTGGCCAGTGCGAAGTCAATGTCGCGCGGCGTGATTCCCGCCCAGTGCAGGGCCGATGTCGTGGACAGCGCAGAGGCCATGGGTCTCACAGCTCCTCGGAGCATCCAAGGCAGCTCCGGCATGATTCGATGGTCAGCGTCGACACAAAGGGCTGGGTCGACAAGCACTGTCGCGTCGCGATGTCGGATCACGTAGCTCGTCAACACACTCTCAAGTGTCCGCGGGCGGTATACCCCTTCGGCGATGGCGAACGCTGGAACTTCTCGCCTCCGTTCCTGAAGGGAGGCCGGCGTTGACCAGTCCGCTGAGCTCACCGTCGTCGCGCCTGCGCGGCCATACCTGCCGAAATGGCATCGCAAGAAGTCCAGCCATGCCCATCATCGTTTGCCTCACTGGCCGGATCCCCATCCCGCCAATCGATCGTTCCGTCGTCCACAAGGCCGTCCCTTTATTGGACAGAAAGTTATGCATGCGTGAGACGCTAGAGGCTCAGGTCAACCTGAAGTCAAGACGGGAGCCCATATGCGGATAGGCGATGCGGCCCGGATCATAGGCGTTCCAACCCATGTCCTGCGACATTGGGAAGAAGTCGGAGCAGTCATTCCGAAACGGTTGCCGAACGGGCACCGCGAATACGACACCCAGTCTGTCGCAGAGGCGCGGCTGCCCCGGCTTTGCCAGTCGGCGGGTATGTCCCTCGCTGAGATCACAATCCTCTCGCGCACCACGGGCCCGGCCCGTGCAGCGCTCGTGGCCGACCATCGCGAGCGGCTCGAAACACAGATCTCAAGCCTCGAAGCCACGAAGGCGCTCCTGGACCACGTCCTTGAATGCACGCATTCGGCGGTGAATTCCTGTCCTTCCTGCGCCGCACATGCCTACCCCGACGCACAGCGTGTTTGAGTTTGGGAGATCCTGCGCGTCGATCGTCACTCGGGACAATGCCGGCGCCAGAACTTTGCATCGAATTCGTGAACCGCAGTGACCTGACGTGTCGCGCGCCTCGAGCGACTACTTCCGACTGCTGGCCCGCGACCCTGACATCCTCGGCGCCAGGACGAGGACAGACAAGGACATCTTCTACAACACCAAGGAAGGTCTCCCCCGGGCCGAGCGCGAGCTCGCAGCGACGGCCACGTCACGGGAGAACGGCTGCGTTTTCTGCGCATCGGTCCACTCGCGGTTCGCGTCCCACTACTCAGAACGGCACGACGACGTCCAGCGCCTTCTCGACGACGGCACCTCGGCGGACCTCGGCCCGCGATGGAATGCCATCACTGCTGCCGCCGCCGCTCTCGCCCACACTCCATCGCGGCTCAACGCCGGCCACCTCCAGGCCCTGGAGGATGCCGGCCTGGATGCCTTGGAAATCTCGGATGTGATTCATGGCGCAGCCTTCTTCAACTGGGCGAACCGGCTGATGCTGTCCCTCGGAGAGCCGGAGGCGGCCAGCTGAAGCAGTAATACTGCTGGCATTCACAACCGCCTCACGACAGACGGCGCCTGCCTTGGGCAGGCGCCGTCTGCATTCGGCTTGTGAGACTACCTGCCGCCCTCGATCTTGCGGCTGCGTTGCTGGATTGCCATGGGCCCGTAGGGATATACCCCTGCACGTGGCTGGCTCACCTGGGTGAGGAGATCGGTTTCCCCAGGGGTGAGTTCAAGCTCTGCAGCAGCAAGGTTGTCTGCCAGTTGCTCCACACTGCGGGCACCAAGGATCACGGATGTTACCGCCGGCCTGTCCGCCAGCCATGCCAGCGCTACCTGCGAGGCACTCGCGCCATGGTCAGCCGCAATCTTTTCCACTGATTCGATGATGTCCCACGTACGGGGGTCGTCATTACGGGCTTGCCATGCTTCCATACCCCGGGTTGGATTCTCACCGAGCCGGGTTGCGCCAACGGGCGGTTCGTCCCGCTTGTACTTGCCGGAGAGCCAGCCGCCGCCCAGGGGCGACCACGGCAGCAGACCCACGCCCGCATCCAGGGACGCCGGGACGACCTCCCACTCGATCTCACGCACCAGCAGGCTGTACTGCGGCTGCAGGGTGACGGGCGCACTCCAACCATGGGCTTTGGCCAAGTGAACCGCCTTGGTCACCTGCCATCCCAGGAAGTTCGAGAATCCGTAGTAGGCGATCTTGCCGCTGGTGACTGAGTCGTGGAGGAATCGGAGTGTCTCCTCCAGTGGCGTGATGGGGTCCCAGGCATGCATTTGGTAGAGATCAATCTGCTCCACTCCGAGGCGGCGGAGGGAATCGTCCAGGGCTTTGGTCAAGTGGCGGCGGGAGGTGCCTACATCGTTGGGAGCCTGGCCCATCGGGAAGCGCCCCTTGGTGGCCAGTACAACCTTGTCCCTTTGATCCGGCCGGTCCGAGAGCCAGCGTCCGATGATTTCCTCCGATACGCCGGCACTGTATACATCCGCTGTGTCGATGAAGTTGCCGCCTGCGGCAACATAGTCATCAAGGATCGCGCGGGACGTCTCCTCGGTGGCTTCAGCCCCGAACGTCATGGTTCCGAGCGCATAGTTCGATACGACGGCGCCGCTGTTGCCCAGTGTGCGGTATTGCATAGCTCTCCTCAGTTCTCTCATCGAGGTGGTCCTGTTGGAGTTGACGATACGCACATCGCGGGGCATGGTCAGCAGGTTTTCCTGCCCCTGTTCTTCCTAGGACGCGGAGTCCTACCCATTCCGAAGTCCGGAGGTCAGCGCACGACTGTCCGGTGGCCGGCATCCAAGCGGTTGGTCCAGCCACGGGAATCGAGATATTCCAGCAACGGAACCGCAACCCGGCGTGTTGTGTTGAGTGCCTGTCGTGCTTGGCTCGTGGTGAATGGCTGGTCAAGGCTGTCGAGGGTTCGCATTGCAAGGGCCGGCGCGGTTGGCAGCAGCACCACCCCGTCGCGCAGCCGCAGTACGCGACCCGCGCGTTCGGCAGCAGCGAGTTCCCGGGCACCGAGCCCCAGTACTGCCAGCTCATCGGCTTCGGGGGCCCGGAATGCCTCAGTTTTCAGCCTCCCCTCCAACGTGGCAATGGACGGCTCGATGGGGCCAAGATTGCCGTGGCTGCCCGGCAGCAGAACATGGCCGCCATCCTGTTCCAAGGCGGCCCCTCGGATGACGTGCGGAAGGAGCTTTCTGTCGGGCAGCTTGAGCAGGTCCTGTGCAGCGCCCATGGAAAGACCGGGGGCCAAGGGATCGCGTTCCTGCAGATCCTGGACTGCAGTGTGCAAGCGATGCTGCCATGCCTCGAGGACCGGCACGTGTACCCACCAATCCTCGATGACACTAACGCCGGCCGGAGCGTCCGGGCCGGGCCCTGCCAGGAGTCCAAGCTTGAGCAACTGACCTACGTGGACCGCGCCGCGGGCTGAAACCTCGCCGAGTACGTCGCCGCCGGGATCCATGCCCGTAAGCCGTTTCGCCCAGCGGCCGCCATCGCCGCGTCGCCGCAGGGCAGGCGGATCGGCGTCGAGGACAAGCGCACCGCCCAGCACCGAGCGGCTTCCCGGGTCCCGCAGCACCAACCGGTCTCCGGGAACCAGGGGCAGGCTTCTGTCGAGGACGAGGCGGGCGTGGTCAACACCGAACGGACGTAAGCGTGCGGGCACCGACGCAGTGCCGACATGCGCCGTGAGCTGCTCCGGCACTTCCGTATAGGCCACTCCCGTGGTCCGCCTGATGCCGAGAACTGCGGTGGTGGGCCACGCGCCGGGAGTAACCAGGGCGTCTCCACGCCGGACATCCGCTGCGGCGACGTCGCGAAGGTTTAATGCCACCCGGCTGACCGGCTCTACCGCGGCACAGGCCGTATCACGGCTCTGGAGGCCGCGTACGGTGACGGGCCGGGAAGTATCATGACCGAGCAACTCCAGCCGCTCCCCTTGGGTGAGCGTGCCTGCAGCCAGCGTTCCGGTCACCACTGTTCCTGAACCGGTAATGGTGAAGGAGCGGTCCACCCACAAGCGAACGCGCCCGGTCAGCGTGGGGGCAGGGACGCGCGCGAGGACATCGCCCAAGGCCGAACGCAACTCATCCAGCCCAGTCCCGTCGACGGCGGAGACGGTTACTGCGGGCGCGTCTTTCAGACCGGTCCCAGCCAGCTCGGTCCGGGTCCGCGCGAGCACCTCAGCGGTCCTCGGGCCCGATGCCCTGTCCGCACGGCTGAGGACTACAACCCCGTACTCGATGCCGAGGGCAGCCACCGCGTCCCGGTGGTCGCTTGATTGCGCCTGCCATCCTTCGTCGGCGGCAACGACGAAGCAGACCACCGGCGCCGGTCCGATGCCGGCAAGCATGTTCCCCAGGAATCGTTCGTGTCCGGGCACGTCCACAAACGCCACATCCTGGCCGGACGGCAACGTGGTCCATGCATAGCCCAGGTCAATGGTCAGCCCGCGGCGGCGTTCCTCTTCCCAGCGGTCCGGCTCCATGCCGGTGAGGGCACGGACCAGGGTGCTCTTGCCGGAATCGACGTGCCCGGCGGTGGCAACGACGTGCACTGCTCAGTCCGACCCGGCTGGAACGTGTCCAGCCCGGAGCGTGAGCGCCTGCTGCACTGCCGCAAGAATCCGGTGGTCATCCGCAGCAGGAACGCAGCGAAGGTCAATGAGGCACGAGCCGTCGTGGACACGCGGCAAGACAGCGGGATGTCCGTTGCGCAAATGAACTGCCAGATCCTCAGGAAGCTGCAGTGCCCACCCCGGCAGGGGAACACCGGGCGCACCCCCTCCGCCAACCCGGCCGTCGTGTGCCACGACGGGTACACCGAGCGCTTCTGCCAGCTCGTCCGTGCGGCGACGCAACTGCCCGACGTCGGCATGAAGCGCCTGCACGACCGGTGGCGGTCCGCCCGCAAGAGTCGCCTCAAGGGCAGCGAGCGCAAGTTTGTCCGCGCGCACGGCACGGGCTAGGGGGTGGCGGGCCAGGCGTTCGATGATCTCCTTGCGCCCGAGCAGCAAACCGGCTTGGGGACCGCCCAGCAGTTTGTCACCGCTGGCGATAACGACGTCGGCCCCTCCCGCCAGGGCTGAGGCAACATCGGGTTCATCGGGCAGGTGGGGGTCGGGGGCCAAGAGCCCGCTGCCGAGGTCCGCAACGAGCGGTACAGAGTTTGCCGCGGTCACAGGACTCAGCTCCTCGAGCGCCACCGCCGACGTGAAGCCCTCAACCCGGAAATTGCTCGGGTGGACCTTGAGGACGCAACCAGTGTCCGGGCCAAGGGCGTTCTCGTAGTCGCGCAAGTGGGTCCTGTTGGTGGTGCCCACCTCGCGAAGCCTGGCACCTGTGGACTCGATCAGGTCGGACAGACGGAAACCGGCACCGATCTCAACAAACTCCCCACGGCTGACCACCACCTCCCGGCCGGAGGCCAGGGCTGTGGTGGCAAGGACCAGCGCCGCCGCTCCGTTATTGACCACCAAGGCCTCCTCAGCGGCGGGGCAGGCACGGAGCAACGCGGCCCTGGCCCCCGCTCCGCGGCGGGACCGGCCGCCACTGGCCAGGTCGAGCTCCACGTCCACGTAACCGCTGGCGGCAACCACAGCGCCGACGGCGTCAGCCGAAAGAGGGGCGCGGCCGAGGTTCGTATGGACGATGACGCCGGTGGCGTTGAGGACAGGTCGAAGGCTCGTCGACTGGTGCTCAGCGACGGCGGCCTGCAGCGAAGGCACCACGTGGTCGGGAGGGAGCTCGCCTCGCCGGGCCTGGTCCTGGATGTCCCGGACGAGAGCGCGGATCAGGTGCTCGCTCATTCGTGTGCGCGCTTCCAGGACTGCCGGCAGCGCCAGGAGGTCGTCAGTGCGGGGAATCAGCCGGCGGGGATCGACCTTGTCCACAGCCCCTCCTCGTCTCACGGCTTCTGCACGCCGGTGCTTGGCGGTGGCGGACGGGAATCGAACCCGCCAGGCCGAGATGCTCGGCCTCACCGGTTTTGAAGACCGGGGGGCCCACCAGGACCCGGACGCCACCGCGCCTCAATATAGCAGGTTGCTTTTGGGGGTTACCCTGAACTGATGAATGAGACCCAGGCAACAATCACCGAATCCGATGGTGCCCCCGAGCCCGCGATCCGTCTGACCGACTACGCGCACGGCGGAGGCTGCGCCTGCAAGATCCCGCCTGGAGAACTCGAAGATGCGGTGCGCGGGCTGATCGGCCAGCCGGATGCGAAGGTCCTGGTCGGCCTGGACAATGGCGACGACGCGGCAGCGGTCCTCGTGCGCAACGATCTGGCGGTCCTGTCCACTGCTGATTTCTTCACCCCGGTGGTCAACGACGCCTTCGACTGGGGCCGGATTGCAGCTGCGAACGCCCTATCGGACATCTATGCCATGGGTGGGCAGCCCGTCGCGGCCATCAACTTGGTCGGCTGGCCCCGGGGCGTTCTGCCGATGGAATTGATGACCGAAGTACTCCGCGGGGGCCTGAGTGTCGCGTCCCAAGCGGGGTGTCCCGTGCTGGGCGGGCATTCCATCGACGATCCCGAGCCCAAGTACGGTATGGCGGTGACCGGCGTCGGACATCCGGACAGACTGCTCCGCAACGACGCCGCGCAGCCCGGGTTGCCCATCACCCTGACCAAGCCACTCGGCGTCGGACTCCTCAACAACCGCCACAAGAAGACCGGTGAGGTTTTCGCTGAAGCGGTAGAGACGATGGCAGCCCTGAACCGCGAAGCGTCCGAAGCGGCGGTGGCCGCGGGTCTTCGGGCCGCCACCGATGTGACAGGTTTCGGTTTGCTCGGCCATCTGCACAAGATGCTCCGCGCCTCCGGCGTTGGCGCGGTGATCGATTTGAAAGCGGTGCCACTCCTCGATGGTGCCCTGGAAGCACTGCGGGACGGCTTTGTATCCGGCGGCACGCGACGCAACCTCGAATGGGTTCAGCCGCATGTGGTGTCGGCGCCCGGCATCACCGAGGACGATCTGCTGCTTCTGGCGGACGCACAGACTTCAGGTGGCCTGTTGGTGATCGGAGAGCTGCCGGGGTACCCGGTGATCGGCCACACCACCGCTGGCCAAGGAATCGAGGTCCGCTAGGGCGGCGGTTTCAGCTGCCGGTAGTGATGGCGTCGTTGGTCAATCCGGCAGCACGCCGGGCAGCCAAGCGGTTCTTTTGCGGTTCGATCGTGTAGCGCGGATCCCGTGCCGAGGCCAGGCCCGCCTCGAACACCCCGAACCGTGTAAGGGCCGAGGCGGCCAGCAACGCGAGCCCCGAAGCCGCTGCTACCGCGCGGTTGCGCCCGGCCAGCAATGCGCCGAGCCCGCCGCCGACCGCCAGCCGCTCGCTCCAGGTGAGCATTGTCCCGGCTTTGCCCAAGTGCAGTGGCTCGGCCGCTACCGGGTCCATCCGGCGTTCCATCACCTTCATGGCTGCCACATCACCCAGAACGCCCAATACGGCGAGCTTCCGGGCAGGACCTGCCTCCTCTACTGGTGTGGTGACCATGGCAAGTCCGGCCGAGGCAAGGCAGGCCGAACTCACGAAGACAAACGGCAATTCCTCGTGCGCAGCGTTCCACGTTGGTGTGGCGGTGTCACCCAGCAGGACGGCCGTGTACGCCGCCAGCGGACCTGCAAAGGCTGCCGCCTCAAACCCGGCTGGTCCCTCGAGGGCCCGCAGGACCTTCCGTAACGGACCCAAAGGCAGCGTGGACCCGGTCAATCTGTCAATCTCCGCTGCCGCCGTGATGGCCGTACCCGCGCTGAACGCACTGAGGATCCAGGAACCAACGCTCATCGGCGAAGTCACTTTGAAGGTCCGCAGCATGTTCAAGAAGCGCTCGGGCCTGCCCAGGTCCTTCACCAGCGCCCCGGCACCGACACTGATTGCAGCCAGAGCACCCAGCCGGGCATTCCGGCGCAGCATCGGGCGTCCAGTCAGTTGCCCACCAAGGCCAAGCAGCGCAGAACCCCCGGCGACGCCGCCAAGGAACAGGTAGAGTGCAACGTCCTCACCCCAAGGGGCTGGCTTGACCACCGGACGCCCATAGTAGGAGGTGAACTCCGCCTCAGGAACCATGGGCATTTCCCGTGAGCCGTCCCCATTGTCCCGACGGCGGCGCGTGCCTGGTTTGGCGTCCTGACGCCGTCGGCGGGCAGGCTCTGCCGGCCGCACATTGTCGAATTCCGAGAGCGTCATGCGCGTCCTCCCAGGAAGGCCACCACAGCCGCCGCCGCCATACCCGCTACGGCCAAGCCGGCCTTGCGGTACATCTTCGGCAGATCAGCCGTGGGCACCCGGGGGTCCGGCGGAAGTCCATAGACTTCAGGTTCGTCCAGTAACAGGAAGACCGATCCTGTCCCGCCAACGCCGTCGTTTTCGTTGGCGCCGTACAGCCTGGCTTCCGTCAGGCCTTTGGAATGCAGCTCGGCCACTCGCTCCTTGGCCGTCTCCACCATGTGGTCGTGGTCGCCGAACTTTATGGAGGTCGTCGGGCATGCCTTGGCACAGGCGGGCGTCTCGTCGTCGACCAGCCGGTCGTAGCACAGGGTGCATTTCTGGGCGACGCCTGCATTGGGTACCGTGGGCTGTCCGGCGTGCTGGTCGTCCCTGTTGGTTGCCACTTTGACCGTGCCGTTGCTTCGGCGTTCGATGACTCCGAACGGGCACCCCGCCACGCAGGTTCCACAGCCGTTGCAGACATCGTCCTGCACCACCACAGTCCCGAATTCAGTGCGGAACAGGGCTCCGGTGGGGCAGACATCAAGGCAACCGGCGTGCGTGCAGTGCTTGCATACATCGGAAGACATCAGCCATCGGAAATCTGCAGTGTCCGGCGGGGTGGTGTCCGCCTCGGTGAGATCAGAGTCGGCTCCCGCTGCCGGCGTCGGAGGCCCGATGCGGGGCATCCCCAGGTTGACCAGCGCGCGGCCTGATTTCCGCGCTTCGACGATGCGATCCTGTCCCTGCTCGATGAAGGCGACATGCCGCCAGGTGTTGGCGCCAAGTGATCCGGTGTTGTCATAGGACGATCCGAGCAGTTCGAGGTTTCCGTCCTGCGGATTGTGGTTCCACTCCTTGCAGGCGACTTCGCAAGCCTTGCAGCCGATGCAGATGGAAGTGTCGGTGAAGAACCCCTTGCGGGGATGGTTGTGCTCCCAGTGGGCATCGGTGGTGGGGTCTGTCGGTCCGGACAACTGGCCCATCTAGTCCTCCAACGTCGTTTCGGTAGCAGGGTCAATGCCTTCAGCCTCCGGGTCGGTGACGGCGGCGTTGCCGGTCGCGATGGTCACTCCGGCACGCTGCCGGTACTCGGCAACCAAGGCAAGAAGGTCCTCTCCGCGCGGCCGACGGCCCGGACGGATGTCGCAGGAGGCAACCTTCGATTCCTGGATCTGAACGTTCGGATCAAGGGTTACGCCCAGGAGGTCGTTGGCCGCATCACCGCTTACAACGGCGTTGCTGCCGACGCCCCAGTGGTAGGGCAGCCCGATCTGGTGCACCGTGTGGCCGCCGACTTTCAGCGGCGCCATCCGGTCGGTGACAAGCACCTTCGCCTCGATGGCGGAGCGCGGCGAAATGATCGTGGCCCAGCCGTACGGCTCCAGCCCCCGTTCAGCCGCCAATTCAGGTGAGACCTCGCAGAACATTTCCGGTTGGAGTTCGGACAGGTACGGCAACCACCGGCTCATCCCGCCCGCCGTATGGTGCTCGGTGAGGCGGTAGGTGGTGAAAACGTAGGGGTAGACCTCCGCTCCGGATGTTCCCGCGCTCGGGGCACTGGGGTTATCGGCGCGGGGGAATACCAGCCGCGCGGGGTTTTGCTGCTGCGGGTAGAGCGCATTGGCCACCGGCGATTCCTGGGCCTCGTAGTGGGTGGGCAACGGCCCATCCAACAGTCCTTTGGGCGCAAACAGCCAGCCCTTGCCGTCGGCCTGCATGATGAAGGGATCGTCACCGCCCAGGGCTTCGGGACCCCCCACGGAGGGATCAGGATGGCTGCCCGGGGCACGGTCGAGCGGGAAGTCGGGAACATCGTCGCCGATCCATTTGCCCTGGTCCTGATCCCACCAGATGTATCTCTTGCGCTCGCTCCACGGTTTACCAGCGGGGTCCGCCGACGCGCGGTTGTAAAGGATCCTGCGGTTCGCCGGCCATGCCCAACCCCATTCCGAAGCGGCCGGCCCCTGTTCCTGGCCCGGTTTCCGGTTGGCGGCATGGTTGACGCCGTCAGCGTACACACCGGTGTAGATCCAGCAACCTGCGGCCGTGGAACCGTCGGCACGAAGTTCGGTGTAGGCGGAGAGGGGTTCTCCGGCGTCGGGCCCGACGAGATGACGGCCGTTGATCTCAGCCAGTACTGCCTCCGCGTCAGGGTCGCCGTGTTCGTCCGTGGGATAGTCCCAGGTCAGGTCGAGCAGCGGCCGGTCCCGTTCGTCGTCGGAACCGGCAAGCTTCTCCCGGATCCGTTGGCCGAGCTCGAAGAAGAACTGAAGCTCGCTTTGGCACTCCCCTGGCGGCGCCACAGCCTGGTGCCGCCACTGAAGCAGCCGCTGGGTCTGTGTGAAGGACCCTGCCTTCTCCACATGTGTTGCTGCCGGCAGGAAGAACACTTCTGTTTCAATGTCCTCGGTCCGCAGCTCCCCGGATTCGATCTCGGGGCTGTCCTTCCACCAGGTCGCCGACTCAATGAGGTTCAGATCGCGAACCACCATCCACTTCAAATGCGCCATGGCCAAGCGCTGCATGCGCCCGTGGGCCGAGCCCACTGCCGGATTCTGTCCGAGCACGAAGTAGCCTTCCACTTCGTCCTCGAGCATGCCCATGACAGTCTCGTAGGTTCCATGTGCTCCGGTCAGCCGGGGCAGGTAGTCGTACGCCCAGTCGTTGTCCGCGCTCGCGGTCTCTCCCCACCAGGCCTTGAGCAGGCTGATGGTGTACGCGTCGGCGTTGGCCCAGTAGCCCTTCTGCTGCTTCGATCCGATGGTTGCCAAATATTCAGCGAGGGTGTCGTGGCGGCCTGCACTGGGCATTGGCAGGTAACCGGGAAGCAGGTTGAACAGGGTGGGAATGTCCGTGGAGCCCTGGATGCTGGCATGCCCGCGCAGGGCCATGATTCCACCGCCCGGGCGCCCCATGTTTCCCAGCAGCAGTTGCAGGATGGCGGCGGCACGAATGAACTGCGCGCCCAGCGAGTGCTGTGTCCAACCGACGGCGTAGGCGAAGCAGGTGGTCCGGTCGCGTCCCGAGTTTTCCGTGATGGTACGGGCCAAATACTCAAAGTCCGCCACGCTGATGCCGCACACGTCCTGCACCATGTCAGCTGTGTACCGGGCATAGTGCCGCTTCACGATCTGGAAGACGGTCCGAGGATCCTGCAAAGTGTCATCGCGCTCAACCTCCGCATGCTCCAGGGGCGGACCACCACTGCCATACGCGTGGCCCGCGGCCCGGTCGGTCGCATCGGCACCGTGTTCGGAGCCGCCGCCCGGTTCGTCAATGGTTCCATCGCCCCGTTCGGAATATGCCCATGAGGACATGTCGTACGCGCCCCTCTCCGGATCGAAGCCGGAGAACAGCCCACCGAGGTCCTCGGCGTCCCGGTAATCGTGGTGCACCAATGTGGCGGCGTTGGTGTAGGCGCTGACGTACTCCTTGAACCAGAGGTCGTTGGAGAGGACGTAGTTGATCAGGGCACCGAGAAGTACCACATCGGAACCGGCCCGGATGGGGATGTGCTTGTCCGAGACGGCCGAAGTCCGCGTAAACCGTGGATCAACGTGGATGACCTTGGCTCCACGGGCCTTGGCCTCGGCAACCCACTGATAGCCGACAGGATGGCACTCGGCCATATTGGAACCCTGGATAACGATGCAGTCCGCGTTGGCCATGTCCTGCAGCGATTGTGTAGCACCGCCGCGTCCAAAGGAGGCTCCCAAACTGGGAACCGTGGCGGAGTGTCATATGCGGGCTTGGTTCTCTACCTGCACCGCCCCTGCAGCTGTGAACAGCTTCTTGATGAGGTAGTTTTCCTCGTTGTCCAAGGTGGCACCGCCCAAAGAGGCTATGCCCATGGTCCGGCGCAGCAGCCGGCCTTGGTCGTCGTGCTGTTGCCATGTCCGGCGGCGCGTCTCGATGAACCTGTCCGCGATCATCTCGACGGCGGTGCCGAGGTCCAGGTGCTCCCATTCGGTGGACTTCGGCGCACGGTAGAGCACTTTGGTCTGGCGGCCGGGAGAGTTAACCAGCTGTTCGCTGGCTGAGCCTTTGGGACACAAGCGGCCGCGGGAGATCGGCGAATCCGGATCGCCCTCAATCTGGATGACTTTCTCGTCCTTGACGTAAACCCGCTGTCCACACCCAACGGCGCAGTACGGACAGACGCTTTGCACCACACGGTCGGCAGTAGCTGTTCGCGGGGTCGTTGCCTTGGTCTTGGCCGACGTCACCGCCGGCCCGCGGCCCAAGAGGTCGCCCGTACTCAGTTGACGGACGACCGGCCATTGAAGAAAACTTCGCGGCGCCATTTGTGGAGCATAACCCAAATTACGTCGGCAGCAACAGGACCACCGGCACGTGTCGTCCCCGGCGGTGACGGATGGACGACGGCGGGTGCGCGGCCGCCGTCGTCGGCTTCCTCTATGGTGACGGGCGCCTGGGCGCCGTTCCCGGGAAGTACCACCGCTGGCCGCATTTCTTTCGTTTAATGGTGGAAGGACCGACGAATTGGCAGCCATAGGGAGGACCATCATGACGCAGCGGGACAGCACCGACGGCGGCCCTGGGTTCCTGACGATCGACCAGCTGCTGGCTGAGAGCCGCGTCGGGCTGCAGCGTGTTCAACCGGCGGACCTGGAGCGGGAGATGGAAGGCGGCGCCCTGATTGTCGACACTCGGCCAGTGGAGCAACGGGAGCGCGACGGCGAGCTTCCTGGGGCGGTCGTCATTGACCGGAACGTTCTCGAATGGCGGCTCGATCCCTCCAGCCCCCACCGCATCCCAACCGCCGGCGACGCATCCCGGCGGATCGTGATTGTCTGCAACGAGGGCTACAGTTCCAGCCTTGCCGCGCACACTTTGCAACGGCTGGGGCTGCCCCGTGCGACGGACCTCGTTGGCGGTTTCCAGGCCTGGGCGGCACTGAAGCGTACTGAATCCGACTAGCATACGACCGACTTCGGATAGAGCCGCCTGCTCGTCACTTCGTGTTCACAAAGCCACCCCCGGGCGTTAATTACCAGTCAGTAACACTTGGAGGGCGCTTCACAGCGCCCCCCTTCACAGACGAAAGACTGGATCCCCCATGCCGCATTTCCAGGCAAAACACAGAATTATCCGACATGGCGACGCATACGCAAAGCTGCTGACCGCGGCTGCCATCACCGCAGGCCTCGCTTTGGGAACACCCCTCCCGGCCCAGGCTGCGGACACCAACCCCAACGGCACCGACAATCATTTCGACGTGCAGGCACACCGTGGCGGCATCGGACTGACCGTCGAGTCCACGTTGGCTTCCTTCGCCAAGGGCATCGAGACAGGGGTCAGCACCCTGGAGATGGACCTGCAGATCACCAAGGACGGCCGCGAGGTCATCACGCATGACCGGAAGATCAGCGGCCAAAAGTGCAAGGACACCGCACCCGTTGCCCCGGGCGACCCTTCCTACCCCTACGTCGGCAAGTACATCAAGGACCTCACCTTCGCCCAGGTCCGAAGCCTGGACTGCGGGTCCCAAACGCTGCCTCAGTTCTCGGGACAGCAAGCTTCTCCCGGCGCCAAGATGCCAACCCTGGCAGAGGTCTTCGACCTGGCCAGCCGCTACCGGGCCAGCCAGGTCAAGTTCAATATTGAGACGAAGGTAGAGGCCGGTGCCCCGGAACAGACGGCCCCGCGTGAACAGTTCGTCGATGTGGCCCTGCGCGAAATCAACGCTGCACACATGGCTGAACGGGTTTCCATCGAAAGCTTCGACTGGGGTTCGCTGCGCCTGGTGAAGGAACGCCAACCAGGCATCCGCACTGTGGCCCTGACGAACAAGGACTTCCTCCAGGCCGGACAGCCGGGCAAGTCGCCTTGGCTGGGCGGCATCGACGCTGACGACTTTGGCGGGGACCTGGTGGACGCTGCCGCTTCCCTGGGCTTTGACGCCGTCTCGCCTGTCCACGGCACACCGCAGAACGGCACCGTCACGGATCCCGGCTATCTCCCCTACGTGACAGCCGACATGGTGAATCGTGCCCACGCCAAGGGCATGCAAGTCATCCCGTGGACCGTCGATGACAAGCCGACCATGCGCAAGCTCATGGACGACGGCGTCGACGGCATCATCACCGATTACCCGGACATGCTGCGGGAAGTCGTGGCGGAGCGGGGCCTGAAGCTGCCGAAGCAGTACACCCTGGAACCGGGCAATTCAGCTGCCAAGTAGTACATCAGAGCCGGTTGGGTGCCCTTGACACCTGCCTCCAAGACTTGCCAACCGGATACTAAGCATGCTTAGTATGAAGGCAGGCCGAATGCGAACGGCTGCCAACCAGAGGAGGAACACCATGGGACTGGGCGACAAGATTGAGAACGCTGCCGAAAAGGCCGGCGGCAAGGGCAAGGAAGCTGCCGGCAACGCCACTGGCGACGAGAGCCTGAAGGCTGAAGGCCAGGCAGATCAAGCCAAGGGCGATGTGAAGCAGGCCGGCGAAAAGGTCAAGGACGCTTTCAAGCACTGACCGAGGTTTGCGGGAAAGGCGCGCTCAGCGAACGGGGCGCGCCTTTTTCGTGCCCTCGTGAAAGCCCCGGCCGGATCAGTTGAAGGTGAAGAAGCTCCGTTCCTGGAGGTCGATCATGGCGGTCCGGAGCTCCGGGTTGTCCTGCCACGACGGCAATGCCCTGATGATGCTGGAACTGATGAAGTCGATCATCTCATTGATGGTAAAAAGTCCTACGCCTTGAGGGGACCAGCGCAGCTCGTTCGAGATCGGCGCTGCCGCGGCCAGTTCCTCTGTCCATCCAACCATGTGGAGGAGCCCACCCCATCCTGTTGCCAAGGACGGACTCCCCCGGGACCTACCGGCGCCCGCCTGGGCCTTGCGATTGCGTGTACTGGCCTGCGGTCACCGTACCCATGGATTCTGCTCCGTCAATCGAACCAGTAGTCAGGCCCGCCTTGGCATCTGCTGTGCCGCCGGTGTAGATCGTATAGCTCTGGCCGTCCACGATTGCCGACGACGAGTAGACGAGTGAGGCGATGGTCTTCGTGGTCACGAAGGTGGCCACTACCTTGCCGGAGGAGTCGACAATGTGGATCGGCGTGTCGGCAGCCACGTTCGAGTTGAACGTCAGCTGGACGCCTGACTGGGTGGACGTTGTCCCGGGCGTGACTGCCATGCCTGCACTGCCGGACGCTGCGACGGTTCCGCCGGTGACGGTCAGGTCGCCGTTCACGTCCAGTGCACCGTTGCCGTCGTTGGTGGGTCCGTTGACCACGACTGTGCCGCCGGAGATGGTGGCGCTGCCGTTGGAGTCAAGGCCATCACCTTCGGAGTTGATGGTGAGTGTTCCGCCGGAGACATCCACGGTGTAGTCCCCGACCTCCATGGAGCCCCCGCCCATGCCTCCGCCCGGGCCGCCCATGCCGCTGGTGTCGCCACCGGAAGATGATGCGCCTCCCGCAGCGTTAACGCCGTCATCGTTGGACGTCACCGTCGTGTTACCGCCCGAAATCACGATGTGCTGGGCTTCCAGCCCTTCCTCGGACCGGGACACCCCGACGGTTCCACCGGAGATGGTGAGCGTGTTGTATGCCTTCACTCCGTCGTCGCCGGCTTTGACGTCCAGCATCCCGCCACTGACCAGCAACCAGCCGCGGCCTTCGTCGGTATCGTTGTCGGATTTCACGCCGTCGTCGGCGGCAGTCACGTCATACTTGCCGTCCAGCAGCGCGAGGTAGTCCTTGCCGCGGATTCCGTCGTCCGCCGCCTCCACGCTGACATTGCCCGAGGCCAGGACCAGCCCGTCCTTGGAGACAATGCCGTCCTTGTACTTTCCGTTGACGCTCAGGGAGCCTGACCCCGCGATGGTCAGGTCGGCCATGGAGTAGAGGGCGGCGTTGGGCGCGTCCTCGCCCTGGTCTGTATAGGTGGCGGCGTCAGTCAAGGTGTTGCTGGTGCCGTCCTGCAGGTACAGGATTGCCTCGTCGGCGCTTTGCACCACAAACGGCGAACCTGTTGAGTTAGCCAACTCCACGCCGTCGAGGATGATCCGCACGGTGTCCGAATCACCGGCGGCAACCACGATCCTGCCGTCGGTCAATGAGCCGCTCAAGCGGTAGGTGCCGGCCGCACTGATGGTCACCGTATTGCCGTCCACAGCTACTCCCGTGGAGGACGACGACGTTACGTTACTGCCGCCGTCGGACAGGCTGACTTTCACCTCGGACGCGGCGTCCCACGTGAGGTCGTCGCTGTCGAAGTGGGTACTTTCGGCGATGGTGTCCGCGGTGACCACCTGCTGAACGGACGATGTGTTGCCCGTGGCGGCTGACGTATTCGCTGCTGTTGAGCAGCCGGCCAGCGACATTGCGAGGGCGACGGCGGCGACGGACAGGCTGGTTCGGAGGGAGCGCATGGTGTGTTCCTAAACTGTGGGAAGGGTGGGCGGTCAGTTGGCCGGCCGCAATGGCAGGCGTCGGCGGAGTGTCTGGTTCCAGCGGTTTGCCGGGAGTTCGGGGTGGAGGGCTGCCATGCCGGTGGCGAACTTGGAGATCCTGCAGGGGCGGACTCCGTGGGCCCAGAGATGCTTGTCCAAGGGCCCCGGGGCTGAGCCGGATTTCGTTTCGACCACTACGGCGTTGTCCAGGACCCACGGTGTGCCGTCGGGCCGCTGCCAGGTGACGCCCGTATCGATCGTGGCGCGGCTTCCGGATCCGGGGAGGTACAGGGTGGTGCGGTCATAGCGGGTGGACAGAACCGGTTCCAGCGGACCGAATTCGACATCCCCGATCGCCGCCGCAAGCGTTTCATTGACGTACGCCAGTCCCTCTTCCGTCAGCCTGTCCCGGTCACGGGGTTCATACGGAATCCGTTCCTTGACCGTGGCTTCGCGGGCTCCTTCGGTCTTCACTTCGAGGAAGCTCACACCGCTGTCCACGTAGGTCCGCGTCCGTACCTTGAACCGGCGGCGCCTGCCGTGGGCCGCCAACATATAGCTGTCCAGCGCCGGGGTATCGAAGTACACCGAGTCGTATTCGAAGGTTCTTCTCCCGTCCATCTCCAGCACCCGGGTATCGGTGCTGAAGCTTGCGAAGATGCGGCGGGCCGTGGCCGAGGGCACCAGATACTTGCGGTCCACCCGGGTCAGCAACGCAGCTTCCGTGGTGAGCTCTTCGAGCCCGACGGCGGGTAGCTGGGCCAGGTGCGGGACCACCGGTCCGGCGTCGGGGCGGCTCATGCGAGACCAGCCGGGGTACGTTCCTGCCGTTCGGTGGTTCGGCCCGGAAGCTCCTGCGGGGCGGGGGCCAGCGCTCCGGCGGGGGTGTCGAAGCCAAGCCCCGTCTGCTGTGGCCGCCGTGGCCGGACCGCGTAGCGAACATCCACGACCGTCTTGTCGTTGACCAGGTCCAGCTCCTGGACGGTGGCCGAATGGACGGTGCCGTTGAGGACCTCTTCCAGCCGTGTGGTGAGTTCGTTCTCATCAGTGATGGCGCGGTCCAGGACCACGGTTTGGTGGCGGTAGGCGGGAAGGACTGCGGGGTTGTCTCCAATGAACATGACCAGCAGGACCAGGGCCATGAGGGACAACGTGAGCCACAGCGGCTCCACTCCAATGCCGGCAATCAAGCCCAGGGCAAGGGCGGAGAAGTAGTAGGCCACCTCGTGCTGGGCCAGCTCCGTAGAGCGGAGACGGATGATCGAGAGCACACCGAAGAGCCCCAGGCCAAGTCCGACGCCGGCAGCTGAGCCGGACAATGCCGTAGCAACAGCCAGGACTCCGACGTTCATGCCCAGGTAGGACACCACCAGGTCACGGCGCCGGTGCCGACGAAGGTAGAGGGCGAGGGTAAGTACTGTGATGGCAGCGAGGTCAGCCGCCATGAGGATGATGGTGTTCATCGGATACTCCGGAATCTGTTGGTGGGCTGGTCTCTACGATTCCCGGTGCTGCTGTGCTGAAACTGTGCCGGGGCCAAGGCTGGGATATGACTTTCGACGGCGGCGGTGCGGCTTGCGCTCGCGGGTGCCGATTGTGCGGTCCGGACCCTTCCCGCAAAGAGGAAGCGCTGTTGGACGGCGTAGCTCACACCGAGCAGCGTCAGCTCCGTGGCGAGCTTGGCCGGCAGCTCGGGCACAGCGAGGGATGTCAGCGTCCACATGATGCCGTAATTGGCCGTGAGCAGGACCAGCACCAAAGCCACGTAGCCGGTGATCGCGGAACGTAGGGATTTTTCTTTGCCGTGTTCAAAGACCAGGCTGCGGTTCACCATGAAATTCACGGCTGCGCTGATAGCCCTGGCGCCAACCACCGCGAGCAAGAGGGAATCCGTGAGAGCGCTCAGGACAAGGAACAGCACCGTGTCCACCAGGAAGGCCGAGAACGATGATCCCAGGAACTTCAGCAAGGGCGCGTAGATCCGGACCGAGTCGGCCACGGGCCTGAAATGGGATCCCGAGTTGTGGTCCAGGTACACGGTGGCGATCTCCACGGTGTCTATCCCGTAGCCCGCTCGCTTGGCCTCCAACAGCAGGTTCAGTTCGTACTCGTAGCGGTGACCGGGGACAGTGAGAAGCCACGGCACCATGTCCGCCCGGTAGCCCCGTAGTCCTGTCTGGGTGTCCGGGACGCGCTGCCCTGTCGCCAGGCGGAACAGCCAACGCGTTACCGTGTTGCCGAATCTGCTTCTGGCCGGGACATCGCCGGAGAATGTCCGGCAACCCAGGACCATCGAAGCGCTCACGCGCCGTACACGGTCAGCGACAGCCAGAATGTCGGCCACGCCGTGCTGGCCGTCGCTGTCGGCACACACCACGTCATGGCCGGGGAACCGCCCGGCGATGAACGCGAATCCCCTTTTAAGGGCGTGCCCCTTTCCGCCGTTCACGGCGTAACTGAGCACGTGGCACCCGAGGCGGGTAACGCCGTCGAACACCTCCTGGAAGGCGGGGCCGGAACCGTCATCAACCACAACGATGGTGATCCATGGATCGGCGTCCCGAAGGTCGCGGACAAGGGAAATGAGCTTTTGGTCCGGCTCGTACGCCGGTATCAGGACGATCATGGCTACTGGGCGATGTAGAGGATGTCCGAAGTGCCGCGCTCTTTGTTCTCGCCGAGCGGGTTGTTCACGAGCGATCCGTTGAAGTACATGGTGGAGGAACCACCGCCGTCGATGTTGTACGCGGTGGTGGCGCCCAGGTCCTTCATGATCTGGGCCAGGCCGGTCATGGTGACGCCGGCTGAATAACCGGGGCTGCGGCCGTCCACCACCACGAACACCAAGTGGTTTTGGTCGATCACCCCGACTGCCGTGCGCGGCTGCTCACCCTGGATGGAGTGGTTGCCGAAGTTGGTATCCACCTCCACGTCCTCGATCCCGGACGCGATCTCGCCATTGTTCAGTAGCGAAGGGCCGAAGGAGAGGGTGTTCCACACACCCTCCGCAATGAGCTGGTCCGCCGTGGTGGTGGTCTCGTCATAGACCTTGACGGTGCCGTCCTTGTAGAACGCGAGTCCCTGGCGCGCGCCCTCGTCACGGTAGACCACGCCATTCCGGATCACGATGCCCGTGTCCCGGAAACCGTAGTAATCGCCGTTGATGGCAAAGATCGCGTTGTGGTCTTGGGCAATCGCGGACGTTGTCTCCGTGATGTTCTCACCATAGGTGTCCTGCGCGAACGCGGACTTCAGGGCAGTCGCGTCACTAAGTACGACGTCGGCAACATAGTAGGTGACGGTGCTGTCGCCACTGCCGGTGGTCACCGTGGAGATGGTGACGCCGGTGTCACCCTGGGTGTAGCTGGTGTCCGTGACGACCCCGCTCGCCGAATTGTCCGAGGTGGTAGTGGTGCCAGCCTGGCTTGCCTCATATTCGGAGACATTGGTGATCTGGGCATGCGGGATGACGAAGCGGTCCAAGGCCCATGCGGCCGCACCTCCCGCGGAGAGGCTGACCGCCAGGACGGCGGAAACGACGGCGCGCCGGGTCCGGCTGCCCTTACGGTGTTGGGTCTGAGGAGGAGTCATGCCTCTTTTTTACGGAGGCAGGCTACGCCGGAGGTTTGCCTGACGTATGCGCGGCCTGTGAAGGTTGCGTGTTAGCTGTGAGAGGTGGAGTTGTTGCCAGCTCAAACCGTTCCCGGCTCATAAGTCCCTGCGCTCCACTCACGTCCCTGCGGATCAAGTACCCTGCACCTGCGTGAGCCCCACTCCGTGTCCTCTGGTTCAATGACGCCGGTGGCACCGGCGTCCACCGCTCTGGTGTAGAAACGGTCGACATCTTCGGTCAGCAAGTACAGCCCCTGCCCCGTGGACCTGCCCGCCAGGGGTGACCGCTGATACTCGGCGTCGTCGCTGGCCACCATGATCACAGCGTCTCCGAACCGGACTTCGGCATGAATCACCGCCCCATCAGCTCCGTCCTGGCGCCGTACAACTGCGAAACCAACCTGCTTCAACCAGTCCAGCGCTGCAGGAGCATCTACATAACTGACGTAGGCAAACAACCTCGGGTCCATGAGGCGGATGCTACTCCAGTGCGGCTGCGCGGGCGAGCCTCCACATGCCTGCCGGGCCTGTGCTTGAATCCGCCCGAGGCTGGCTGGGCTTGCCGTGGGCACGGTATGACCTGCCTGTCACTGGGACTGTTGAGTTTGTCATAAATTCATGTTGTTACTTGGAATAACCGAGAGAGTCCTGTCACGTGAAGCATAAGTTAATCTTTTGTCACCGTATACATCGTCCCTTGTCGCACACCTCCCCCACTGATACTCTTTCGCTGGCAGGACGCATGGGGGGTGCAGCCTTTTGCTGCTCGAATAATTTGCAACTGGCAGAATTTGCATAACTCGTCCCGAGGAAGAAAATGAAAAAGACCATCGCAACACTAATGCTTTCGGGAGTTGTTGTTTTCGCTGGCGTAACGCCGGCAGTGGCCAGCACCTACCCCGCACCGGGCAATGAGCAAGGGACCGTTTCCGACGGCAACATTGATCGCGGCGAAACCATCACCTTTTCCGGCACCGGATATTTCCCGGGCGAGACCGTCAACGTCACCTTCGAGAAGAAGGGCGGCCCGAAGGGCAGCGCTCCGGCGAACTTCAGCGTGGCGGCCGACAGCAAGGGTTCCATCTCGACCAGCATCACCTTCGAAAACGCTGGCCAATACGAGATCGTTGCTACCGGTGCCACGTCCGGCAACGTTCGCTCTGCACGGGTCGGTGTCAACAACGGCAACCACGGTCGCGGCAACAATGGCAATGGAAAGGGCGGGACCAATCTGGTTTCCGTGTCCAGCGTTACCGACGCCGGAACTGCGGCGGCGCCGACCAACACAGCCGCCGAACCCGGCTTGGTCGCATGGGGGCTGGTGGGCGCCAGCGTCCTGGCCGCAGGCACCGCTTCGGTGGTGGTCGCACGCAGGCGCAGCAGTATCAACGCATCCAAGCAGTAACTGGAGAAGCAAGGCAGGGTGGGTGTTTCCTTTGGGGGGACACCCACCCTTTTGCTTAACAATACCTATCCCCCTATAGGGCACCTAGCTGCAAACGATTGAGAATGAAGATTAGTTAATTTGCGTCTTATAAATCTTGTCAATTTGTTTCGAAGATTTAGGGTGCGCCGAGTTGGGTGGAGTTAACGCCCGCGCCCGCGCTACATCCAACGCCGCGTCCAAGACGACTTCGGTGCAACAATCGACTCCACCGGCGGTTGCTCTATCTCTGCCGACGTCTGCGGCCTCCGCGCCATGGGTGGCAGCGGCCGACTTATTGTTCACGATGCACAACACGAACGATGAAACGCTCATTCCGGCCGCCGTCCCCGGGGACGGCGGTAGCGAGCTACCGGCCAAGCACAATGGAAGCCACATCCTTCGGATGGGCTGCAACGGCGGCGGCACCTGCCAGCTCTTCGTGAGTGCCGTAGCCCCACAGAGCGAAAACTGTGGGGATCCCAAAGCAGGCGGCTCCCTCGACGTCGTAGATCCTGTCTCCCACCATGACGGGCCTGGCCACGTCCACGCCCTGCGACTGGAGCCGCCGCAGGGACTCGTCGATGACATCCTTCTTGCGTGACCGGTCCAGGGCGTCTGAGGCTCCGCAGATGTCAAGGAAGTGCTTTTCGATCCCCAACAAATTGGCCACCCTGAGGGCTTGGTCCTCAATCTTGGAGGTGGCTACAGCCATCGGGAGGCCGTCTGGGATTGCTTGGAGAAGCGCTTGTATGCCGTCAAAAAGTCGCGTTTTCCCGGATCCCCATTCGGCGTAGTGGGTCCTGTAGTGCTTGAGGGCCAAGCGGGCCCGCTCTTCGTCCATGCCCGGCAGCGAACGGAACGACTCGATCATTGGCGGGCCCACATAGGACATCAGTTCGTCCCTGCAGGGTGGTTCGGCCCCGACTGCCGTCAGGGCCGCAACTGCGCTCCCAATCACTCCTTCGGCGGAGTCGACCAACGTGCCGTCCATATCGAAAAGGATGCACGTGAATTCCCCCGCAGCTGGCTCGCGGGGCTGTCGACGTATCATTTCTTCTTGGGCCTTTCGGTCAAAGCAGGCGCTGTACTTTGCGTCTGTGTGCTTATTTGTGGATGGGACTCATGGAACGACCAGGCCTGGACGGTATTGACCAAAGCATCCTCGCGGAATTAACCAGGAACGCCCGGGTCCCCCACGCGGTCCTTGCCAGCAAGGTGATGCTGTCAAGGAACGCGGTTCGGCAGCGGATCGAAAGGATGGAGCGGCACGGCTACATCCAGGGCTACACGGTGGTGGCCGGTGGTGACGGACAGGACTCCGTCTCGGCGTTCCTCATGGTTTACCGCAAGGACCGCATGCGCGGAGCTGATGTCTTGGCTGCGCTCCGTGCCATCCCCGAAGTAGTCCTTTGTGATGTCCTGAGTGGCGACTTTGACTTGATTGTCCGGGTGGAAGCCCGTTCCCTTGGCCGCGTTCAGGAGATCTGGGAGGAGATCGCCGCCATTCCCGGCGTGGCCGACACCGTTACGGCCATGACGCTCTCCAATGTGATCCGCAGGGGTTCCGTCTAGGGCACCACAGGACAACCCGGCACCCGCGGAGTAAGACCAGCGGCGTCGTCCATGATGATCCGGGCGGCCTCCCGGTCCAACACTCCCAGTGACGTGATGGCCTCCAGCACGGGCGTATCGTCTTGGAGTGCGCGCTTGGCTACCGCAGCGGCAGCCGCGTATCCGATCGCCGGGATGAGAGCGGTGGCCAGGCCGGCCGAGCTTGCCACCCTTGACCGAAGCAACTCTTCATTCGCTTCAATGCCCTCGACGCAGTGGGTCCGGAGGATACGCGCTCCGTTGGTCAACCAGGACAATCCCTGAAGCAGTACGTGCCCAATCACCGGTTCGAAGGCATTGAGTTGAAGTTGGCCGTTGTCTGCGGCCATGGTGACGGTTGTGTCCGCGCCTGCGACGGCGAATGCGATCTGGTTAAGGGTTTCGGGGATGACTGGATTGACTTTGCCGGGCATGATCGACGAGCCCGCTTGCCGCGGCGGCAGCCGCAGCTCGCCCAAACCATTTTGTGGTCCGCTGGAAAGCAATCTGAGGTCGCTGCTTATTTTGGAAATCTTGGTCGCGGACCGCTTGAGCATCCCGGACAAGTGCATGAACACGCCCACATCGGAGGTTGCCTCTACCAGGTTTGGGGCCGGCACCAACCGATAACCGCTGATCACTGCCAGCGCGTCCACTACCTGCTCCCGGTAACCGGCCGCGGCCGTGATTCCGGTTCCAACGGCCGTAGCTCCCAGGCTGCACTCAAGGAGGAGTGCAGCAGACTCCTCGAGCCGTTGCCGGTCCTCGGCGACAGTGGCCGCGAAGGCGTGGAACTCCTGGCCCAAGGTCATGGGGACCGCATCCTGCAACTGCGTGCGCCCCATCTTCACGATGTCAGCGAAGGCGATTCCTTTATCCTGGAACGCCTCTGCCAGCATGTCGAGTTCCTGGCACAGGCCCTGCACGGCGCCTGCCAAGGCCAATTTAAGGGCAGTCGGATAGACATCGTTCGTGGACTGGCAGCGGTTGACGTGGTCTATGGGATGGAGCAGCTGATAGCTGCCGAGGGGGTGCCCCATTGTTTCCAGTGCAACGTTGGCGATCACCTCGTTGGCGTTCATATTGGTGCTGGTGCCGGCACCTCCCTGGATGACGTCCACGCAGAACTGGTCAAGGAATTGCCCGGCCTCGATGGCTTCGCAGGCCCCGCTGATGGCCGTGGCAGTGGCCGCATCAATGACGCCGAGCCGTCCGTTGGTAACGGCGGCAGCCCTTTTGACCATGGCCAGGGCCGTGACGAGGCGGGGATGCTGTGCCAGGGTTGTCCCGCTGATGGGAAAGTTCTCCAGTGCCCGGGCCGTGTGGGCTCCCCAGTAGGCGTCGGCCGGCACCTCGACGCGGCCAAGGGAGTCTTCCTCCACCCGATAGTGCTTATGCAAGGTACTCCCCCCGTCAGTTCTTGATGCAGATGACCTTGGGCTGGGTCATGTCCTCGTAGGCGAAGCGGACTCCTTCGCGGCCCAAGCTGCCGTATTTGAAGCCGCCGAACGGCATGCCGTCGAAGCGGTAGTCGGAGGAATCGTTGATCATCACGCCACCTGCCTGGATCTGCTTGGCTGCGCCCATGGCATTGCCGAGTGAAGATGTGAAGATTCCGGCATGAAGGCTGAAGTCGATCGAGTTGGCAACGTCCACGGCTTCCTGCAGGGAATCCACTGGCCGCAGCATCACGAGTGGCCCGAAGGCTTCTTCCTGCCACAGCCGGCTGTCTTCGGGGACCGCCTCGGCCACGGTCGGCTGAACCAGGTTTCCGAAGTTCTTGCCGCCGGCCAACAGGACTGCACCGGCGTCGACGGCCAAGCGAATCTTCTCCATGAGCGTTGCGGCGGCACCGGCGGTGATCATCGGTCCGACGTCGGTCTTCCCGTCACTCGGGTCGCCCAACACCAGTGCCGCCGTTTCGGCCAGGAACCTGGTCTTGAACTCCTGGTAGACGGAGCTGTGAACCAGAATGCGCTGGACTCCCACGCAGTTCTGCCCAGCTGCCCAGAACGCCCCGGAGACGCAGGACTCGACCGCCTTCTGCAGGTCGGCGTCGTCCATGACGATGACTGGAGCATTTCCACCAAGGTCCATGGCCAGTTTCTTGAGTCCCGCCGTCCTTGCGATGTCCTCCCCAGTTGAGAAGCCGCCGGTGAAGGACACCATGCGTACGTCCGGGGCGGACAGGATCTTCCGGGCGACCTCGCGATCGCCGTGGACGAGGGTCAGTACGGTGTCCGGGAGTCCCGCTTCGAACAAAGTTTCCGCCAGCAGCTGCGCGGACAGCGGAGTCAGTGCCGAAGGTTTAAGAACGACGGCGTTGCCTCCAGCGATTGCAGGCCCCACCTTGTGGGCTACCAGGTTAAGGGGATCGTTGAATGGCGTGATGGCCAGGATGATTCCCAGCGGTTCACGGGAGAACCAGCCCTGCCGGTCCTCGGATCCTTCGTAGGCGTCAAAGGGGACGACCTCACCGGCGTTGCGCCGGGCCTCCGCAGCTGACAACCGAAGGGTGTTGACTGCCCTCAGGACCTCCTTGCGCGCCTGACGGATGGTCTTTCCGGCTTCATTGACAATGGTCCGGGCAAAGATTTCGCTGCGTTCTTCGATGGACTGCGCGGCGCGGTCCAGGATTCTGCCCCGGTCGTTGCGGGAGAGCGCTGCCGATGCCTTGGCTCCGGTCCGTGCGGTGGCAAGTACATCTGCCACGTCGTCGAGGTCAGTGAGTTTGATACTGCCCACTGTGCGGTGGTCGAAGGGACTGGTGACGTCCAGGATGCCGGTTTCGGTGGGAAGCACTGCGGTGAGGGTCTCAGACATGGGAATCAACTTTCTTGGCTGCGTGCATGGCGATGATGTCGGAGAGCAGTGCATAGGCGGTTTCGACCCTTCCTGCGCCGGGGCCTGAGATCGTTACCGGGCCTAACAGGTCCGTTGTGATAGAGACGGCGTTGGTGGCACCGGAGATACCCGCCAAGCCGTGATCCAGGGGCAACGCCATAGGTTTGACTGAAGCCGACACGGTGCCGTCGGTGTTCCTGATTGCTGATCCAATCAGCTTCCATCGACGCCCCTCCGCAGCCGCCTTGGCGATGTCTGCAGGGGTTAGGGAGGAGATGCCTTCGCGGCTGACGTCCTCGAGTGTGATTCCGGCTCCCAGCAGTTCATTGGCCAAAATCAGCACCTTGAGTTGGACGTCGAATCCTTCTATATCTGCAGTGGGGTTGGCTTCTGCGTAACCGAGTTCCTGCGCTTCACGAACGGCGGACTCCAGGTCGAGACCTGCTTCCATTCGGCCCAACACGTAGTTACAGGTGCCGTTCAGGATGCCCTCGAAGCCCTCGATGGCGAGCCCGGTGAACATCTGCTTTGCGAGCCTGATGACGGGGGTGCCACTCATGACAGCACCTTCAAACTCGAACCTGGCTCCGTTTGCCGTGGCCAGGCGGGTCAGCTCCCGTCCCTGAAGCGCCACGGGGCCCTTGTTGGTAGTGCAGACGCTCTTGCCGGATTCCAGCGCCCAGCGGACGTGGGATACGGCTGGTTCCCCGTCTTCCGGGTTGGTGAAGGTGGCTTCACAAATAATGTCGGCCGTGCAGTTGCGGATTACCTCCTCGTTGTTGGTGTCCCGCGATCCCCCGTGGTCTGCGAATGTTTCACCGGCCCGGAGGTGCAACGCCATGTCGAGGTCGATTCCGCCGGGGACCATCAGCGAGCCCAACCGAAGGTCCGTGATGGCAACAATCCGCAAACCGAACCCGAGATCCGCGCGGAGTTCTGCACCGCGTTCGTGGACGATTTCGGCAAGCGTGCGGTTGACTCCGCCGAAGCCAATGAGGGCGAGATCGTAGGTGGTCATGGTGCTCCTTTGAGGTGGTGTGGCTTGATGAGTCAATCCTGCGGTGGCCTGGTGTCAGCGCGGCCATGTCGATATGGCAAAGAGCCTGGTCAGTCTGACCATTCGGCGGACATCTTGGGAGAGAGCGGTCCATAATCGTGCGTTATAGACATTCACAGTTGTCTTTAATGACCATTTAATGATGATGTGTGTTACCTTCATCACTACGGACTTCAGCGGGCGATACCCAGCCCGCCCGGCTCTTCCCCTTCGCATCCGTCATCGACCGGAGAATCACATGGAATCTTCAACACCCCTCCAATTGGACCAACAGTCCGAAACACCCGGCACCGAACCTGCCCAGAGCGGACTTCGCAGGTCTATGGGCACCAGACACCTGATCATGATTGCGATGGGAGGCGTGATCGGGTCAGGGCTCTTCCTGAGCTCCGGGTACACGATCTCCCAGGCAGGCCCGTTGGGCGCCGTCATTGCTTACCTGGTGGGCGCGTTCGTCGTTTACTTGGTCATGGCCTGTCTTGGCGAACTTGCGATCGCCTATCCGGTCTCCGGGGCGTTCCACATCTACGCCGCAAGATCAATCGGACCGGCAACGGGATTCACCACCGCCTGGTTGTACTGGCTCTGCTGGGCCGTTGCCATCGGTTCGGAGTTCACGGCATCAGGATTGTTGATTCAGCGCTGGTTCCCCGATGTCGAGGTTTGGGTCTGGTGTCTTGTCTTCGCGGCAATCCTCTTCGGATTCAACGCGGTCTCTTCACGGTTCTTCGGTGAATCCGAGTTCTGGTTTGCCATCATCAAGGTGGGCGCGATCATTGGCCTCATCATCCTCGGTGGTGCAGCCCTCTTTGGCTTCCACCCGCTATCCACTTCGGGCAACCATCCGTTCCTCCTTGAGAACTTCAACACTTCCGCCGGCCTATTTCCCAACGGATTCACCGGTGTCCTGGTGACTGCCCTTGCAGTCTTCTATGCCTTTTCAGGATCCGAACTGATCGGTGTCGCGGCAGGAGAAACGGCTGATCCATCCCGTAACATCCCCAAGGCCATGCGGAGCACCGTCATTCGTTTGCTGATCTTCTTCGTTGGCGCCATCGCTGTCATCGCGGCAACGGTCCCCTACGACCAGGTAGGCCTGGACGAAAGCCCCTTCGTTACGGTGTTCTCTTCCGTGGGAATTCCTTTTGCCGCAGACATCATGAACTTCGTCATCATCACCGCCCTGCTTTCGGCCGGCAACAGCGGTTTGTTCTCCTGCGCCCGCATGCTCTACTCCCTGGCCGACGAGGGCCACGCCCCGCAGGCATTCAAGAAACTGACCAGCCGGGGCATTCCCCTGATCGCACTCTCCGTTAGCATGCTGGGTGGCCTCGCATCCCTCATCAGCAGCGTCGTGGCCCCTGAATCCGTCTACCTCGCGTTGGTGTCCGTGGCCGGTTTTGCCGTAGTGGGCGTGTGGATGTCCATTGTGGCCTCCCACTTTTTCCACCGGCGTGCGTTTGTCCGCAACGGCGGGAAGGTGACCGAGCTCGCCTACAAAGCTCCGCTCTATCCGGTGGTGCCGATCCTTGCCTTCGTCCTGTGCCTCGCTTCCCTCATTGGCATTGCCATGGACCCGTCCCAGATCGCAGCCCTGTACTTCGGGATTCCATTCGTGGCCGCCTGCTACCTGTTCTTCCGGCTTCGGTACAGCGGCAGAAGCCGCAAGGACCAGTCGGCCTGACCCCTTCCATCCTCCGCGGCCGGGCAACTTGTTGCCCGGCCGCGGAGCCGTCTTCAAAGGAACCCACCATGTTGCATCCGGCTCCCCCAGTACGCCGCACAGACAATCTCGCCAGCTGGTTGGAGGTGGACGGAGACGCTTTCGAAGCCAACGTCCGTGCAGTGCGGGAACTTTTGCGCGACCGTGCCAGCCTCTGCACTGTCATTAAGTCCGACGCGTACGGGCACGGGGCGGAGCTCCTGATGCCGGCGCTCGTGCGGTCCGGCGTTCCTTACATCGGCGTAGGATCCAACAGGGAAGCCGCAATTGCCAGAAGCCACGGATTTACCGGCAAGCTGCTGCGTGTCCGTGCAGCAGCGCCACAAGAGATCGCGGCCGCCGTCGGGTATGGCGTGGAAGAACTGGTTGCCGACCCCCAAAGCGCATGGGAGATCAACCGGATCGCAGCTGCTGCCGGGCGCGTTGTCCGCATCCATCTGGATATCAACTCATCGGGCATCAGCCGTCACAGCCTGGATGTCTCCAGCGCATTGGGGCGGGCAAGCGCAGCGGGAATACTGAGTCACGGGAACCTGGAACTCGCCGGCGTTATGACGCATTTCCCGCTGGACGACGTTCGGGACATCGAAGCAGGCCTGGTCCGCTTCCAGGAGCAGGCGACGTCCATCCTTCAGGCCGCCGGGATCCCACGCGAGCAAGTCCTGCTGCATGCAGCAAATTCCTACGCAACGCTCAACGTCCCCTCCGCATTGCTGGATATGGTCCGGACAGGCGCGTTGCTCTACGGAGACTCCGACCTGCGTCACCCGGGATACCGGCGCTGTTTGGCGTTCAAGGCGAGGATCGGCTCGGTGAACTGCTATCCCGCTGGAAGCAAAGTGGGGTACGGCCACCTGCACACGCTGCGCTCCGAGGCACGGCTGGCCACCGTCACTGCCGGGTACGGTGACGGCTACAGGCGTGCGCTTGCGATGGGAGGCAGTGTGCTTGTCCGGGGACAACGGGTTCCCGTTGTGGATGCGGTCTCCATGAACTCGATGGTGGTGGACGTTTCCGACGTCGCAGACGTCTGCCCGGGTGACGAAGTGGTCCTCTTCGGCCGCCAAGGCAGCCAGGAGATCACGGTGGATGAGCTGGAGTCTGCCAACGGGAACATCCTGGCCCATCTGTACACCGTGTGGGCGGGCGGCTCCCGCGTTCTCGCCTCGGAGGCGGCCATGTGAGAATGGCTTGAGCTTTCTGAAAGGAGCCGATCCGTGGATCTACCATCCGAAGCCTCGTCTTTGGCCCAGGGCCTGCGCTTGGTGCGGTTGGTGGCGGACCGGGAGAAACAGGGCAGGCAGTTGCTGGGAGTCTCGCAATTGGCCGCCGAACTGGACATGGAACAGAGCCGCGTGTCCCGGCTAGCCCAGGAGCTTTGCGATCTTGAATTGTTGGAGCGGGAAGACCGGGGACCCTTCAGGGTGGGCCGGCGCTTCTTCGCCCTGGCTGGTTCCCTCAACCGGAACTGGGTCAAGGAGTCGAAGGCGGAGTTGGAAGAGCTGGTGGC
This sequence comes from Paenarthrobacter sp. AB444, assembly GCF_028736865.1. Lineage (NCBI taxonomy): Bacteria > Bacillati > Actinomycetota > Actinomycetes > Micrococcales > Micrococcaceae > Paenarthrobacter > Paenarthrobacter sp. AB444. The sequence continues at coordinate 347,326 of NZ_JAQZBY010000001.1, forward strand.
CGGTTTTGGTCTTCGGGCCCGCCTCTCCGTCCGGGACGAAGTGCGGGTGCAGCTCCTGCGCTCCTCAAGTAACAATGCCGCTTTCGGTGGTTTTGCCAAGCCTGGAATGGTGACACCGGTTTGGTGCACGGGTGCTGGCAGGGCCCTGCTGTGGGATCATGACGCCGGCGCCTTGGACTCGTTGCTTAGGGACGTGAACTTCATTGGTGTGGGTGGACCGGCCGCTGCCCACTCTCCGGCCGAAGTCCAGGAACTGATGGCGCGCGACAAACCGGCAGGATACGTCTTGGCGACCGAAGAATATGAGCACGGTGTGTGGGAACTGGCAGTCCCTGTGCGCTCAGCCCGAGGAGAAATCCTTGCAGCGCTCAGCGTGCTGGGCAGCCGGTCCGGAGCAGAACCGGACATTGCGGTGGTGGCCGATGCCCTGCAGGCCGCGTCCAAACGTTTGGGCTCGGCACACGGGCAGGTTTATTAGACTCCCCCGACCCGGGTTTCGAGCCAGTCGCGCCACGAAGCCAGTACCAGTGCATGCTGATCCCGCTGGGGTTCCAGCCGCGATTTTGGGCCAACTATCTGCAGCGCTGCGGCCACATCACCCTTGAAGTCACGGATGGGCGCAGAGAGCGAATAGAGGCCCGGTTCGGCCTCCTCGTCGACAATTGAGTATCCCCTGCTTCGGGCGCCTTCCAAGCGCTCAAGAAAGTCGTCCACGGACGACGGCGTGTTGGGCCCGTGCCGGACGAACTCCACGTTCTGGAAGATCCTCCGCACCTCCTCTTCGGGTGCGTCCCACAGGAGGGCCTGGCCGGCGTCGCTGCAGTAGGCAGGGTAAGGGCGGCCGAGCCAGGAACCAACAAGGTTGGCAGCGGGAGGTACGTGCTCGGCTATGGTGACGGTGCTGTTTCCGCTGAGGACACCCAGGAAGCAGGCCTCGGTGGTCTCGGCCGCCAAACCTTCCAAGGCTGCGAGGCCATCAGTCCGCAGGCGTTGTTCCGTCACCAGTTGGGCGTCGGTGAGCAACGACCAATCGAGGCAGTATGCCCGGTCCGACGTGCGTGCCAGGAATCCTTCCTGGAGTGCTCCTTTGAGGCTCCGCGAGACCTGGCTGCGGTCTTTGTCCAGGCGGGCCGCGACTTCGGCGACCGTACCGCCGTCGTACCCTTCGGTGTGACGCTCGCCGACGGCGAGGATGGCCATCATGCCGCGGCCCATGCTGGAGGTCTTTGACATTTCTCGATTCTAGCCAGTCCGCGGCCAAGGTCGCCGCAGGCAAGAACGACGGCGACCTGCCGCCTCAGTGGATCGCGAAGACGCGGGCGGGGAATCCGCTTCCGCCCAGCGGCTTTGCCCAAGTGGCTATGACTGCGGCTCCGGACTCCGGCAGTCCGTCCAGGTTGGCGAGGAGTTCGATCTGCCACTTGTCCTTGGCCAGGATGTACGTTTCAAGGCTGAAGTCCTGGCGGGATGTGGAAAGGCCGGGGTCGGTATCGGTCTGTTCGTGTCCGATCGCCGCTGCGTTGCGTTCTTCGACCAGGAACTCCAGGACTTCCCGCGACCATCCCGGCGTGTGGCTGATGCCGTCTGAATCCCGGTTGGCCATCTCTTGGGCATTGGGCCAGCGATGGCTCCAGCCCGTGCGCAGCGCGACGAAGGATCCAGCCGGGATCTTGCCATTGCGCTCCTCCCAGGCGTCAATGTCGGTCAGAGTGGGCGTTGCATCGGCGTCGACAGCCGCGCGGCTGGCGATGTCCAGGACCACCAGCGGCAGCACCATGTCCTGGACCGGCAGTTGGTCCAGGGTGCGGCCGTCCCGGATGAAGTGCGACGGCGGATCGACGTGGGTGCCCCACTGGCCGACGATTGAGTACCTGTGTGCGGTGAAACCATCGCCCTTGTCCATGTCGAAGAGGGCTTCGCGTTGCTCATCGGGAAACGCCGCAAAGTGTGGCTGGCCAGGGTGGAAGGCGTGGGTCAGGTCGGTGAAGCTCCTGTTGGCGAGCAGCGGTGCCAATTGCTGCCACATCGAAGTGCTCACGAGGCGATCCTTTCCTGCAGGATGTTCGCAGCGTTGGAGGTGCCAGCGCTGGTGGAAACGCTAAGCGGCCCGGAGACTTCAATGACGGGAACCTCCCAGGGATGGATGTCCACGATGCGCTGCACCAATCGCTGGACGGTTGGTTCATCCATGGCGGCGTCGAAGTAGGAGGTGAAAACGAATGTGGGCGAGATGGTCCGCTGGCCGACATGGCCCAGCGTTGGATTCGCGCCCTCCGCTACGGTGAAGCCCTCAAAACCGGCCGAGGATTCGAAGACATGGTGGTAGTTCCCGAAACCGCCGAGTTCAGGGGAAGACTTGAGGGTGTCCAGAAGGCGGGCGATACCAGCGTCCGCTTCGAGGGCGCTGGGCTCCCCCTGACCAAGGCGGGTCATCGTCTCCACCGAAATGGGCCAGTGGATGCGCAGCTTCCGAACACTTTTGAGTTCAATGATCACGGTTGAATTCCTTGCTTGAGGGTAGATGCCAAGGATCATCGTGACATAGGCGACTGTGCATTACAAGCATCTGAAGATGTTAATAGTGCACATTCACCATTGTTGGCGTCTAGCCGCTCAACTGCTCTCAGTCCAGGAGCGCTACGCCGAATTCAGCGACTACGGCCCGCAACTCCTTCAGGTAGCGCTGCGCTTGGTCGGTGAGCGGAATCGCGGCGTGGCCGATCCAGCCGATCTCGATGCGTTCGTCAACGTCGAGCGGGATGGCGACGATCTCCGGGTCGAGCTCGCCGCTGATGATGCCAGTTGAGATCGTGTAACCGTGGAGCCCGATCATGAGGTTGAAGATCGTCGCACGGTCAGAGACCCGGATCTCCTGCTTACTGGACAAAGTGGAGAGAATCTCCTCGGCGAAGTAGAAAGAGTTGTTCGCACCTTGGTCGAAGGTCAGACGCGGCAAACCGGCGAGATCGGCGAGAGTCGCCCGCTCTTTTGAGGCAAGCGGGTTCTTACGCGAAACGAAAATGTGCGGATCGGCGAGGAAAAGAGAAGTGAACGCGAGCCCGGATTCCCGGAGCAGCTTGTCGATGACCTTCCGGTTGAAATCGTTTCGGTAGAGGATGCCTATCTCGCTGCGGAGCGTCCGGACATCCTCGATGATGTCCCAGGTACGGGACTCACGCAGTGAGAACTCGTATTCGGCCACCTCAGTGGCCTTGACCATCCGGACGAAGGCATCCACCGCGAATGAGTAGTGCTGCGTTGAGACCCCGAGCAGACGGCGCGTCGGTGGCCTGCCAAGGTAGCGCTGCTCGAGGAGAGCGAACTGCTCGACGACCTGCCTCGCGTAGCCGAGGAACTCCGCCCCGTCTGCGGTGAGGGTGACCCCGCGGGCGGAGCGCACCAGAAGCGCACGTCCCACCCGGGCCTCAAGGTCCTTCATCGCGGCGGACATTGTCGGTTGCGCTACGTAGAGAAGATCGGCAGCGGCGGAGATCGACCCCTCGGCTGCAACTTCTATGAAGTACCGGAGCTGCTGCAGGGTCAGTCCACTGGAAAGCTGTGCCATAGGCAAAGTCTATATGAATGCATAGTAACGCTGAGTTACCCGATACCCCGGGGAAGGTTGCACCATTGATACATCCCCTTCTGAAAGGCCGTCTCCGGCCATCATCAACGGATTGGCATCATGGCAGACGACTTTACCTTCAGCATCACCACCACCCGCTTCGACGAGGACTACTCGCCGTCGGAAGGCTCCCGGATCACGACGAACTTCGCCAACCTGGCACGCGGCGAGCACCGCCAGGAGAACCTCCGCAACGCCTTGACCATGATTCGGCGACGTTTCAACGATCTGGCAAGCTGGGACAACCCGGACCGGGACCGATACTCGCTCGAGCTTGAGATCGTTTCCGTGCAAATAGAATTCACAGCGGAAGGTACGGACCGGCAGTTCCCCCTGTTCGAGGTTCTCGACATCCAGATCGTCGACCAGCTGAACGGGGTCCGCCACCAAGGGATCGTAGGGAACAACTTCTCCTCCTACGTCCGTGACTTCGACTTCAGCGTTGTACTGCCGGCGGCCGCAAGTGACTCGGGCAAGCCCACCGTTCCCGAAAACTTCGGCGATCTCCACGGCAAACTGTTCCAGCACTTCCTCGATTCCCCGGCGTGCCAGGAGCGCTTCCCGCAGCCGCCCGTAGTGTGCATCAGTGTCTCCACGAGCAAGACGTACCGGCAAACGGAGAACCGCCACCCGGTGCTGGGCGTAGAGTACCAGCAGGACGAGTTCTCGCTGACCGACGCGTATTTCGCCAAGATGGGGATGCAGGTCCGATACTTCATGCCACGCGGCAGCGTTGCGCCGCTCGCCTTCTATTTCCGCGGCGACCTCCTCAACGACTACTCCAACCTGCAGCTCATCGGCACCATCAGCACCATGGAGACGTTCCAGAAGATCTACCGCCCGGAAATTTACAACGCGAACTCCGCCGCCGCTGCAATCTACCAGCCAAGCCTGGGCGAGCAGGATTACTCGCGGACCCAGATCGCCTACGACCGCGTCGAGCGCAGTCAGCTCGCGGTCACTCAGGCGAAGTACACGGAGGAACACTTCATCACGCCCCACAAAGATCTGCTGGATCAGTGGACCGCCCAATACCCCGCTCTCGTCAACTGACCCACGGAGAATCGTCAATCATGAACACACTTTTGCCCACCACCGTTGTCGGAAGCCTGCCGAAGCCATCGTGGCTCGCACAGCCGGAGACCCTTTGGTCCCCGTGGAAGCTGGAGGGAGATGCGCTGGTCGAGGGCAAGCAGGATGCGCTGCGCATCGCCATCCACGAACAGACCCGACGCGGGATCGACATCGTCAGCGACGGCGAGCAAACCCGCCAGCACTTCGTAACGACCTTCATCGAGCACCTGGCCGGGGTCGACTTTGAACAGCGCAAGACCGTGCGCATCCGCGATCGCTACGACGCGAGCGTGCCGACCGTCGTCGGACCTGTGCGCCGCGAGCGGCCGGTATTCGTCGAAGACGCAGAGTTCCTCCGCAAAACCACGGACCAGCCAATCAAATGGACTCTTCCCGGCCCGATGACGATGGTGGACACGCTCTATGACGACCACTACAAGAGCCGCGAGAAGCTGGCCTGGGAGTTCGCCGCGATCCTGAACGAGGAGGCGAAAGAACTGGAGGCGGCCGGCGTCGACATCATCCAGTTCGACGAGCCAGCGTTCAATGTCTTCCTCGACGAGGTCAAGGACTGGGGCGTGGCGGCGCTCGAGCGAGCGGCAGAAGGACTGCGTGCGGAGACCGCCGTGCACATCTGCTACGGCTACGGAATCAAGGCGAACAATGACTGGAAGGCGACGCTCGGCTCACAGTGGCGGCAGTACGAGGAAACGTTCCCGCTGCTGCAGAGCTCCAGCATCGACATCATCTCGCTCGAGTCCCAGAACTCCCATGTGCCTATGGACCTCATCGACCTCCTCCGCGGCAAGAAAGTCATGCTCGGGGCAATCGACGTCGCAAGCGAGACCATCGAGACCCCGGAAGAGGTCGCCGACACCCTCCGCAAGGCCCTGCAATTCGTCGATGCGGACAAGCTCATCCCCAGCACCAACTGCGGCATGGCACCGTTCCCCCGGGATGTCTCACTGGCCAAGCTGAGTGCTCTCAGCGCAGGGACGAATATCATTCGCGAGGAACTGGCCGTCTCCGCCACCAGGGTGTCATAACGATGTTTCACGCCTACCCCACAGACACGTGGCTGGAGGCTCCGAAGCAAAGCTTCCCGTCTTCCCTCACGGCCGACGAATTCAAGGCACTGTTCCGTGGCCACCCGGGAGGTGTCGCCGTCGTCACGGCGGATGCCGGCGAAGGTCCGGTGGCACTGACGGTATCGTCGGTCGTCTCGGTGAGCGCTGATCCTCCGTTGCTGATTTTCTCGGTCTCGGCACTGTCCTCTGCGTCGAAAGTGCTTTCGCGCGCCGAAACCGTCGTCGTGCACCTGCTGGACGCGCACGACGTCGATCTGGCCAAGTTTGGAGCGACGCCCGGCGTTGACCGCTTTGACCAGACGCACCGGTGGTCGGCCCTTGCAACCGGCGAGGCGGTATATGACGATGTCCGCGCCTGGGTGCGCTGCGCCGTCATCAATCGCATGGAGGTGGGGACCTCCACAATCATCGCCGTTCACGCGCTGGAGTCCCGCGTAATGCGTGACGTCCAAGCGGGCGAACCTGGCGACGCCCTGGTCTACCACAACCGTTCATGGCACCGTCTGGGCGAGCACTCCAGGCTTGAAGCCTGAGCGGCGTGCGGAGTCCGGGACCGAAAGCCTAACGGCTCACGACGGCGGGAGGACAACTCCCGCCGTCGGGAGGCAAAGAAGCTGTCATCGAAGTCATGCAGCGCGTCAGCCGCAGCCTTATACGCTTTCACCGGGTAGCTTGAAGGCGAGCACGTCGACGTTCTGAATGTTGGGTTCGACGCTGAACAGCTCTGCCCCCTGAGCGGCAAGAGCTTGCCCGACACCCCCCGACAGGTGGGTCTGGCGGGCTTCGTCATCAGGGAACACGTCGAAGACTCCGAAAGTCGACTCGTCGAACTGAAGTGCAAACCATGCGCGCGTGCCTTCCTCTTGTTCAACGATGGAGCGCGCGCTGCGAAGAAATTCCGCGACTTCCTTTTCCTTGCCGGCCCTGGCTTTCAGGGTCACCAACAATGCAACTTCAATCATTTTCCTGCACCTTCCGAATCTGGACGATTTCCTACTGCACGACGATTCTCATGACGAGTCATCGTGGAACGGTATTGCTGCGAAGGTGGTGCGTGGCCTCCCAACTTATCGAGGGAGCGGCGAGACGATCTGCCCAGTTTCCCAGTGATCGCTGGTCACTACAAGACACACTGGGTAAACGAGTCAATGCGGATGGACGGCATCAACGCGAGCTGTAACTGAGGGGCATGTCGGGACTATTGACCCTGAGCCGGCGTCAAGATAGCTTGACACCATGACTGACGGGCCAGAGTCAATCCAGCGGGATCCCGACAAGCCCGACATCTACGACCCACTCAAGCTCTGGGAAGACTTCACCGCAGACGAAGCCTCACGCGAAGTATCCGCCCTGGAGGCCCTGCGGGTGAATGCACGATCTGTTGACCGGCTTACCGCCAGGCGCTGGTACGTCATGAAAGCAGCCCGGGAGGCCGGCGCGACGTGGTCCCAGATCGGTCAGGCGCTCGGGGTCACCAAACAAGCGGCCTATGACTTCTACCGCCGAAAAACGGAAGAGCAGGAGAAGTATGCTCACGATCCCACAGACCCCGCAGCCGCCCGCGCCGTTCTGGAAAGCGATCCCTAGACGTGAAAAAAGCGTCGGTGGCGGTCATGGCTGAAAGGGATGGCCGGGTGTCAGAGGGACGTGTCTCGTACGGATTTCCGCTGCCCGACGGTGAGGTGTGCCCCACGGGCTCGTTTCGACTCTCGGTGCATACGGGCAAGTGCAAGTGGTCCGATGGATTGTTCCGGATCCACGCCTACTCCAGGGGTGAAGTTGTCCCCACGAAGGAGCTGATTCTGGCGCACAAGCACCCGGAAGACCGGGATGCGTCCAGGCGGTTTATCGCGACACTGGCCCGGGACGGCGGGCAGGGATCGAACTTCCACCGCATCATCGACAGCAAAGGCAAAGAACACCGGGTCCTGACGGTTGCCGAGGCCGACCGGAACAAGGACGGGCAGGTCGCGTCCATCCACGGGCTCATGATTGACCTGACGCGGGCGATAGCGATTGAAAGTGGTCATGCTGCCGCCGCCGCCCTGGTCAACGCCTACGCCAGCCGGGGAGTCATCGAGCAAGCCAAAGGCATCCTCATGGCCAGCTTCAACGTCGGCCCGTCAGCGGCATTTGACCTCCTCTCACGATACAGCCAGAACACCAACACGAAACTCGCTGTACTCGCTGCAGGACTCGTTGCCGCAGCTGAACAAGGGCGCATCCAGGAGGTTCTACGAGGGTGGGCAGCCTAGAGCTCCCCTCGTTTATCGCGACTTTCTCTCTGATGGCCGTCCTGATCCAAACTTTACCGTCCGGATGGTAAAGTAACGAGCGTGCGCGAGAACCAACGGCCACGAATATTGGACGCCGGACTAAGAGTGGCCGGCACCCTCGAGGGTGCCGCTATAACGCTGGACAAAGTGGCCAGGGAGGCTGGCGTTAGCAAGCCTGGGCTCATGTATCACTTCCCAACCCGTGACGCCCTCATGAGCGGCTTGGTTGAACACGCCGCCCTCCAAGTAATCCAACGGATGTCAAGGTTCCTAGCCACTGAGCCTCAAAAGGCTTCTTTGACCGAACGCTACGCCGCCTACATCAAGACTGCCGCCGAAGGGCAGAACGCCCGCGCTGAATGGGCCTTATGGTCCCACTCGGCTTACATTCCGCAATTGCAAGAAGCATGGAAACGCCACTTGGGTCCAATGCTCGACCTTCCCCCGGAGACGCCACATGAGCAGCGCATAAGACTGAATACAGCCAGGTTGGCAGCCGAAGGGCTCTGGGCGGCACAGGCCAGTGGCGTTCTTGCCCCCAACGAAGGGGACAGAAAGGCTGTTGTTGCGCACTTGCTCGCCTTGACACAGGGAAGTGGATTGACATGAACAAGTGGCTGTTTTTGGTGATTGCAATCTTCAGTGAGGTCAGCGCATCGCTGGCCCTAAAGGCAGCTCTTGAAGCACCCGCTTGGTATGCCGTGGTGGTTTGCGGCTACGCGGGAGCATTTGCCCTTCTCACGGTTTGCCTGCGCCTCGGCATGTCGATCAGTGTGGCCTATGGCGTCTGGGGCGCCGGCGGGGTCACCATGACAGCCCTGGCATCCGCTTTACTCTTCGGCGAGGACCTCACTTGGCTCATGGGCCTGGGCATGGCGCTGATTCTCGCTGGTGTTTTAGCCGTTGAAATTGGGTCCCATCAGCCCGAACGCATCGCCATTCCGGAAGAACAATAAAATGGCGTGGCTTTATCTCTTCTTGGCCATCTTCACCGAAGTTGCTGCGACGATGTCTTTACGTGCCTCTGAAGGCCTGAAGAAGAAGCTGTGGGCCATCCCCGTGGTGGCAGGCTACACCAGTGCCTTTGCCTTTCTTAGCCTGACTTTGGCCGAAGGCTTTCCCCTTGGGGTGGCCTACGGGATCTGGGTAGCTTGCGGGGTTGCACTCACTGCTGTTTCGGCCCGGATCCTTTTCAAGGAGCCGCTGACTCCCCTGATGGCCGCGGGCATGGTGTCCATAGGAATCGGAGTACTTCTTGTGGAACTCGGCTCACATCACTGAGCCACTCAGTTTCCGTGATGGCCCCGCGGGGTCGGTTTCAGTGCTTATTCATGGCATTGATGTGCTGGGCGAGGTAGCTCAATCCGTCTTCCATTTTGGACTGCCAGCTCAGGGTCGCCGCTCGGAGGTCAGCGGCATCGATGGCTTCGAAAATGGCGGTGTTCTGTTCCAGGAGCTTCTTCGGTGAAAAGGTATACCTCGCGCCGAGGACAGCGAAGTGCATGAACGCCTGCTTGGTGAGGGTCTCCATGATCGCCGGTAGCCTGCGCAGGCCGGAGGACTCGAACAATGCAGTCTGGAAGTCCATATCCAGGTGGTGGGCCCTCGCGACGTCGTTTCGCTAAGTCCCCTCTCACGGGGTCACCCCCGCTTTACGGGAAAGTCAAAGACGAGAACGCCGTCTGGCTGCAGGTGCGGACCGACGAACTGCTTGAACTCGTGGTGCGCTCGGTCAAAGCAATCAGGATCAGTGATCAGTGGCTCACCAAGATAGTAGTTTCTGTCTCCTTCTGAGCCGAACGTGACGATGAAACCTTGCTCGAGCCCGCGGTGAAGGCCTTCCGGGCTGTTCTGGGGGCCGGACTCGATACTGAGGATGTACGTCTGTCCGCCCCTGGTGGACGTCCGCAGGGCATGAAACCGGTCTTCGATCTCCTGACGCTGGGCCTGGGATGTTGTCTCACGGAACTGGAACAGGACAATGTGCTTGATCACGCCTGGCCGGTAATGGGGCGCAGTGATGACGGCGTCACGTGGGGCTTCCGGGGTTGGTGCTTCTGTCAATGCATTCCTACTTTGCTGTCAGTCCGCCGTCGACGGTGAATATGCCACCGGTAGCGTATGCGGAATCGTCGCTGGCCAGGTAGACCATGATGCCTTCGACATCTGCGGCAGTGCCAGCCCGCGTCGAAAGGACCTCGCGAGTTGGCATTTGATGACAATGCCTGGGCCAAACATTGTCATCAAATGCCATCTCGCGCGGGGGCGGAAGGCGATTTACTGGGCGGCGTCAAAACCGGCCAGCAGGCGCCGCGAGGCAGTGGCCATATGCGAGCGCATGGTCGCCGAGACGGCTGAAGAGTCACGGGCCACGAGTGCTTCGTAGATAGCTGTGTGTTCGCGCAAGGCGGCCTCGGCATGGCCCTCATCGGTTAACGCGCGGTCCACCCAGATCCGCAGCAGGGAACGGATGCTCTGAAGAAGTTCCTCCAGGACCGTATTTCCAGAGGCAGCGGCAATCTCCCGATGGAACGCCGCATCGGCCTCGACGAAGGCTGCCAGGTTGTCCAAGTTCTTCTCCATGGCGTCGAGGTTGGCACGCATACGGTCCAGGGCTTCATCGGTGACGCGCGCGGCGGCCAACTCCACTGCCTGGACTTCCAATCCGCTTCGCAGTTCCACGAGCTCCCGAGGCCACCCGTATCCTGGGCTCCGCCCACGTGGGGACAGGCGCGCAGGACATCTTCTGGGAAGACGAAGGCGACCTCGGAGACCATAGCGGACCATTTCATCGAATGCGCCAGTGTAAACGCTGGCCGCGATTAGACGCCAAGTCGAGCGTGCGACGGCGGGAGGTTACCGCCGTCGTCCGCTCTGTTTGTGTTGGTGCCCCGCTGGGGTTAGGCGAAGGCGTCAGCGAGCCACTCGGCCACTTTGCCGGACATTTCGCGACTGGACCAGGCGCGAAGGATAACGAAGGCTAAAGCATCGCTGGTTTACGCTCGACAGCTTGAACGAGGACCGCGCGCCGTGGGCCCCACCCGCCGGCCTTCCGAAACCGGATGCTCCATCCGGCGCAATTCGTTCGGTTCGAAGCGCATCAGAACTGAGCCGTCCTGACCCGGGTTGTCCAAGTCAGGTTGTGCACAGAGCCCCCACTCATGAGGAGGTGCAGGCCAGCCACAACCTTGAACCCGCGCCCCCACAACCAAACAGGCCCACCGGCGGCCAGGCACATGACGGCACCACATCCGAGAGCGTGTCAACAAATGTCCATACCTAAAAGCAATAACCCCTCTGACGAGGGGTTATGCCGTGCCCGAGGTGGGACTCGAACGGGATTCCCGGCCTTGGTAGCACTGGGAAGTGGCGGAAACCTGCGGAATCCGGGCCAGTCCGGAGGTTGCACAGGCCAGTCCGGGATGGAAAGTGTGGACAATGTCCACACTTCTTTTCTTGCTCGATCGAACACCGAAAAGAGCCACTTGACGCACCCCGGAGCTCTCAAAGCCCTGCGTCAGGAGCTCGACGCTGCGGCATCTGCAGTCTTTCTGTTGGACGTTACCTTTTGGTCCGCGCGAAGCCTCCAGCCACGACGAGGCTCCGCAGCCTCAAGGCCATGACTCCCGCAGGTCGGTCGAACACCCCAAACGCGACGTAACTCGGCCCGCCAGAACGACGTACGGCTATCGACTCGCCAGGGCAAGCCTATGGGAGGCATATCGGCTTTACGCGTCGGCAACCTCGCACTCTAAGTCGGCGTCTGGCGCTTGGCTCCGTTCCAAGAGTGTCCGGATGCCCTGCAACATCTCCATCTGCTGGTTGTTGATGGCCATGAGCCGTTCTATCTCAATCTCCGCTCGGACATCGGTTTCGTAGTCATGCAAGGCCATGGCGGCTGCTATGGCGTCTTGCCGTTTCGCGGCGATCAACAGAATGGCACCCTGAAGCCCCGCCAGCATGGACAGGAAAAGGTTGAGCAGAATGAACGGATACGGGTCCCAAGCCTGCGTAGCAAGCAGATAAGTGTTGACTCCTGCCCAGCCGATCATGAACAGCACGAACAGCCCAACGAAGGTCCAGCTGCCCATTCCATTCCGGAGGACATCTGCTGCCCGTTCACCTCGAGTAAGGCCCGCCTTGTGCTGTCCGTGCCAGGTCTTGTTCCGGTCAGTCATGCGCACAGCGTATGTTCCTGGACCCTACGTCTGGTACGGCCGAAAGACCTTGTCTGTGTCAGCCCTGCACCAAGGACTTTCAGCACTTGTCCCTCTCACGCGGGATGCCGAGGCTGGAGGCAAAGGGATGCCGCAGTCTGATCATGGCACCCCTGCAGGGATCCGGATTGCCTTACGAGGAGGAGCAGTTAGATGCCCACGTGGAATGAAGTTGTCACACCGGGTCGGTTCGACGGACAGACCGTAATCGTCACCGGAGCCGCCTCCGGCATAGGCCGTGCCACAGCCTTGCGCGTAGCCCGCGAAGGTGGTCGGGTTATCGCCAGTGATCTCAGCGAGGAGGGACTCAAACAACTGACCACGGACCATCCGGACTTGGATCTCATATCCGTGGCCGGGGACATCAGTAACGAAGATGCCGTGCAGCAGGTCATAGCAGCGACGGACGGAAAGGTTGATGCTTTGGCCAACGTGGCCGGCATCATGGACAGCTTCCAACCCGTCCATGAAGTCGATGACGCCACGTGGGAACGCGTCCTGAACGTGAACCTCAACTCGATGATGCGCCTCATGCGCGCCGCCCTGCCGCTGATGCTGGAGGCAGGCAGGGGTTCGATTGTGAATGTGTCATCAGAAGCAGGCCTGCGGGGTTCAGCCGCGGGAGCCGCCTACACCGTATCGAAGCACGCGGTCATCGGACTGACCCGCAGCTCGGCTGTGATGTATGGGAGGCGCGGCATCAGGATAAATGCCGTCTGCCCGGGCGGGACCAGGACAAACATCCACGCGGAGTTCAACTCACAACTGGCCGTGGAAGTCCTGGGGCCGCTGATGCAAACAAATGTGACACCCATCGCGGAAGCGGAAGAACTCGCGGCGGGCATTACCTTCCTGCTCAGCCGCGACGGAACGAACATCAACGGTGCCGTGCTGCCCTCGGATAACGGCTGGGCTGCAATATGAACAAGCCATCGCGACGGCATGAGGCGAAAGGGTGCAGGACATGATGTGGGGTTATGGAATGGGTAACGGTTGGATGGTGATATGGACGATTGCCGGACTCCTTGGCTTGGCGCTGCTCATCCTTATCACAGTGCGTCTGTTTAACAACGGCGCCTCCAACGCCGGCAACCGACAGGACCCAAAGTTTGCGCCGCCCGTCAGCGGGCGAAGCACAGCCCGTTTGATACTCGACGAGCGCTTCGCCCGTGGCGAGTTGACCGCGGAGGCTTACCGGGAGAACCTGCGGATCCTGGGGGACGGCAACTGACCTGACCGGCGGTTCATTCCTCCGGATCAGACCACACCCAGTCCCTTACCTCGGGCATGTCCTCAAAATGTTCGCGGATATAGTCTCCATGCGCCGCGAGCATGGTCCGGCAATGCTCCCTGAGCTCCTGGGTTCCCTCTGGTCGGCGTGCCGACCGACGCAGAGCCTCCATGACCAGGTGGTACCGGCTCACTTCGTTCAGCACCACCATGTCGAACGGCGTCGTGGTGGTCCCCTGTTCGTTGTATCCGCGGACATGGAAGCGTTCAGGACGGGGCCTGCCGTGGAGCAGTTGGTGGAGGGCACGTGCGTAGCCGTGCCATGCCATCACCACATCCACATCGGCCGTGAACAGTCGTTCGAACCGGTCTTCGGAAAGGCCATGTGGATGCGATTCAGCCGGCGTAAGGGCCATGGCGTCGATAACGTTAACCACACGGATCCGCAGCGCCGGGACGTGCTTCCGCAGGAGCCAGGCGGCGGCCAGCATCTCTTGGGTGGGTACGTCACCGGCGCAGGCGAGTACGACGTCGGGCAGCGAACCATCCGTTCCGGCGACGGCTGATTCGTTGCCCGCCCATTCCCATACTGAAGCCCCCGCTGCTGCATGTTCGCGCGCTTCATCCAGACCAAGGAATTGCGGATGTTCCTGCTTGTCGATGACCACAAGGTTGACGTAGTCCTTACTGCCGAGCACGTGCTCGGCGACGGCAAGGAGCGAGTTCGCGTCGGGTGGAAGGTAAACGCGCACCACCGAGCCGGAGAGGGACAGGACAGAGTCGATGAGGCCGGGCCCTTGGTGGCTGAAGCCGTTGTGGTCGTTCCGCCAGCAGGTGGAGGTGAGAAGGATGTTCAGGCTCGGTACCGGTTCCCGCCATTCAAGCTCACGGGAGTGCTGCAGCCATTTGGCGTGCTGGATGGTCATCGAGGCACTGACCATGGCGAACGCTTCGTAACTGGCGAAGAGCCCGTACCTGCCGGTCAGCAAATAGCCCTCGAGCCACCCTTGGCACAGGTGCTCGGACAGGACTTCCATCACCCTTCCGTCAGGAGACACGTGCTCCAACGCACCGTTTCCTGCCTCGGGAACCACCAGGCAGCGGTCGGTAGCTTCGAAAACGGCACCCAGCCGGTTGCTGTTGGTCTCATCCGGACAGAACAACCGGAACTTCGGCGAATCAGCTGTTTCCACGTAGATGTCCCTGAGCATTTCCCCCAATGGTTTGGTGCTGTTGATCATCGTCTGACCCCGTGGGTCTGCCCGTACCTCGTAGCGGGCGGCGTCAGGTACCTGAAGTGCACCGCGGCCAGCGCCCCGCGATGCGGGCAACGCCCCCATGCGGAAGCCGCCGTCGGGAACCAATGCTTCCAGTTCGGGGAACAGCCTGCCGTCGTCGTCGAACAACTCTTCAGGATGGTAGGAGCGCATCCAGGCCTCCAACTGGGCCAGATGGTCCGGGTTTTCCCTGACCGCGGGCAAAGGCACCTGATGGGAACGGAAGGTGCCTTCCACCTGGTGGCCGTCCACTTGCCGGGGCCCAGTCCAACCTTTGGGCGTACGGAGGATGAGGGCCGGCCATCGCGCCGGGCCCGTGACACCGTGCTCGCGGGCGTGGGACTGAATTGCCCGAATGCTGGCAAAGGCAGAGTCCAAGGCCCCCGCCAAGGCAGGATGGACAGTTGCGGGATCGTCACCGGAGACCACCACCGGATCCCAGCCATGGGCCCTTAGTAGGGCAGCGACGTCGGCATCCGGGCGCTGGCCCAGGACGGTGGGGCCTGAGATCTTGTGTCCGTTCAAGTGCAGGATCGGCAGAACCGCGCCGTCCCGGGCCGGGTTGAGGAAGTCCGGTGCTTTCCAGGAGCCCTCCAAGGGCCCGGTCTCCGCTTCGCCATCGCCAACGACGCAGGCGACGATCAGGTCCGGGTTGTCCATGGCAGCGCCCGTGGCGTGCATGAGTGAATAGCCCAGTTCCCCGCCTTCATGGATCGAACCGGGCGTAGCGGGGCCCACGTGGCTGGAGATGCCTCCGGGCGTGGAGAACTGCCTTACGAGCCGTCTAAGTCCCTCGTGGTCCTGGCTGACTTCGGGATAGGTCTCTGAGTAGGTGCCTTCCAGGTAGGTATTGGCCACGACGGCGGGTCCGCCGTGACCGGGGCCGGTCACGAACAGTACGTTCGCACTCGTCCGCTGGATCACCCTGTTCAGGTGGGCGTAGATCAGCGACAGGCCCGGGCTTGTTCCCCAATGGCCCAGGAGCCTGGGTTTGATGTGCGCGCCTTGAAGCGGTTCACGAAGAAGTGGGTTCTCCTGCAAATAGATCTGGGCGACTGTGAGGTAATTGGCCGCCGCCCAGTATCTGTCGAGCAAGCCGAAATCTTCCGACTGCTCCACAGTGCCCTTGTCGTCAAAGCCCATCACTGTCCTCTTTTCGTCTCGTTCCCGGTCAACAAGGCAACTGTTGAATTGGCAATGGCACGCTCTTCGTCGCTGGGAACTACCAGGACGCGGGCATGTGAAGACTTTGTCCCAATGTCCCGGATACCCCCGGCCACTGTCTGGTTCTTCCCCTCATGCAAGGCGATCCCCAAAGGCCCGAGCCAGGACACTGTGGCCTGGCGGTAGAGAGCCGAGTTCTCGCCAATTCCCCCGGTAAACACCAACGTGTCTGCACCACCAACCACCATGGAGTAGGCAGCGATGTACTTGGCCAAACGGTAGCTCGCGACCTTGAGGGCCAGAACCGCAGTGGGATCGCCGTCTTCGACGCCCTTTTCGATCCGTCGCATGTCCGGGGTGCCTGCTAAAGCCATCAGTCCCGAACGGTGGTTCAGGAGTTCGTCGACCTCGTCCACGGTCGCTCCGGCTCGTTGGAGCAACACCGCAGTGGATGGGTCCAGATCACCTGATCGCGTCCCCATGACCAGCCCTTCCAGCGGCGTCATACCCATTGATGTGTCCACGCTTCGGCCCTGTTTTACAGCGGTTACTGACGCCCCATTTCCAAGGTGGGCCACCACGGCATTGAGCCTTTCCGTTGGCAGGCCCAGGAACGTGGCTGCGTCCTGGCACGCCATTGCCACGGAGATTCCATGGAACCCGTAACGCCGTACAGGCTGGTCCGAATAGGCGTCCTGGGGAATGGCGTATCGGGCTGCAAAGTCCGGGATGGTGCTGTGAAAGCCCGTGTCGAAGACGGCGACCTGAGGTATTCCGGGCCAGTGCTGCACGCAAACGTCAATGCTCTCGGCGCTGGCGGGGTTGTGGAGAGGCGCCAGCGTGCCAAGTGTTTTGATGGTCTCAACGACTCCTGCTGTGACCCGGACGGGTCCGTCGAAGTGGACGCCGCCGTGGACCACGCGGTGCCCGACACCATCCGGCTTGCCCGTGCTTTCGTCCACTTCGTCCAAGACCTCGGACAGGGTGTTGAGGCGGTCCTGATGCTGATCAGTCCAGCCAACATGGCCTGAGGCGATCACTTCCTGGGTTTCGTTGGCGGAGTTGGTTTCCCGTACCTGATATTTCAAGGACGACGAGCCTGGGTTGAGCACCAGTATGCGCATGCAGTCTTTCCTCCCGACGGGGCCATGGACAGGACAAGCACTCTTCCTTGGACACTAACGCACCTGACACCTCAGTGTCAGGGCCTTCGGTCCCTTGCGAACCCGGACGGTCAGGCACAGAGTGATCCGCAGAGGGAGTCCAGGCGGAAGGGAAGTCAATGTCAAACATGCACATACTGGCCGCACTCAATGGCTCGGACGGCAGCGACACCGTGGCAGGCTGGGCGGCCGAACGGGCACAGGCCCTCGGCGCGGACGTCACCCTGGTGCATGTCACTCCTCCCGGCTGGGCTTTCCGAAGCCCTGAAGAGAATGCATTGGCCAATAAAGGCGCGGAAGACTTGCTCAATAGCGCAGCGGATCGCCTCGCTGTCTCCTTTCCAGGTTTGGAAATATCCTCGAAGGTTATTTCCGGGGAACCGGGACAGACCCTGGCGGGTCTCTCTGCTAGCGCGGGGTTGCTTGTAGTGGGAACGGATCGGAGACCCGGCGCGGAGGGGCAGGGCTACGGATCCGTGAGTTTCCAGATTGCAGTGACCAGCCGTTGCCCCGTAGCGGTCATACCCCACCACTTGAGCCGGCCGTCATTTGGTGTAGTGGTCGGCGTGGACGGGTCGAGGGACTCGGTCAGTGCCTTGGAGCTGGCGGCCGGCGAAGCACAACGAATCCGCGAGGAGCTGGTCATCGTCCATGCCCTCCCCACAGCCGAGGCGGAGCGCATTCGGAACGATGTTGTTGCAGATTCCGTCGAATGGGTTCACGCGCACTTTCCCGAAGTCAACATCCGTGTTCGAGTGGATCCTATCCATTCCGCTGCGGACGCTTTGGCTGCAGCATCCTCTGATGCCAAACTGTTGGTCATTGGCCGAAAGGGCAGGGGCGGGCTTCGCGTACTGCTGGGGTCGGTAGCCGAGCGTGCACTCCTGAACGTCCGATGCCCAACGCTCCTGGCGCTTCCCGCGTGAAGCAAACCAGCCCAGCGATCGATAGGCCGCTGGAACATCGACGACGTAGTTACCGGACGCCGCCGCCGTCGTGAGCTGTTGCCCTTGGCTCCCTCGCGGGCCCCGTGTCGCCCGCACTGCCGCTATCCTCGGCCGACGACGGTTCCACTGGCGGCCACCATTTGGCCGGCGGCGCAATGACGAATCGGCGTCCGCTGATTTCCGACGGCGTCACCCTCACCAGGATGTCCTTGTGCCCGGCCTGCCAAGGCGACAGACCTGAGTCCACCGCCTCCTGGATTTCCTCAGGTTGTTCAACAAATTCCGGGCGGCCTTTGAGGATGACGCTCCACGCAACCGTGCCGTAGCGGTTGAAGCCATCGGCTTCGATGGCAAGCAACGGGTGTTCACGCAGCAGTTGGTGTTTGGTTCCTTCGCCGATCCGGAAGAGGAGCGTACCGAATTTCGGGACGTAGTTCACGGGAAAGATTTCCGGGACATCCCCGTTGACCAGCGCGATCCTGCAGGTGGCAGTCGATTGCAGATACTTCCAGCAGTCATGGATGCTGAGTTCTTTGGTGTCTTGTGCCGCTGCCGTGTTCTCCATGCGGCGAGCCTAACGCCGGCTGCAGTCGGTGGGTAGGGCTGAAAGACCCGGTCATGCAGAAGTCAAAGGCCCAGTGTCCTTTGGCCCTACCCTCCTGGTGCCGGGTCGGAGGAGTCTGTCCTCGAACAGGTCCGCCGTGGAGGAGTGATGACCGTCCGCAACATACCCCAAGCCCCGTTGCCTGAGGCTCCCAATGTGGAGGGCCTCAGTTCCCTCGCGGCCAGAAACCTGCTGGCCTCGCTCGGTCCGAATACGCTGCCTGTGGCACGTGCAGTTCCGCAGTGGAGGAAACTTCTTGGAGAGCTTACGCACTTCTTCGCCCTGATGCTCTGGACTGCGGCTGCTTTGGCCTACATTGCCGGGATGCCGCAACTATGCATCGCCATCATTGTGGTGGTCATCGTCAATGGGGTTTTTGCGCACATTCAGCAAGAACGCGCCCAGCACGCGGCCGAACGGCTGCAGAATCTGTTGCCGGCGGACGTGACGGTGCGGCGTGACGGAAGGCTGCAAACCGTCCATGCCAGTGAGCTTGTTCCGGGCGATGTGCTCGTCCTTAAGTCCGGAGACAAGCTTCCGGCGGATCTGAAGTTTGTTGCTGCGTCCGGTTGTACCGTGGACGAGTCCATGTTGACCGGCGAAAGCATGGCAATCCCCAAGGCCATGAACGATGAAGGCTGGGGCGGCACCTTTCTGGTCAACGGCGATGCCACGGCGTTCGTGACCGCGACGGGTGCCCGCACAAAGCTGGCTGAGATCGCCGCGTTGACCAGCGGCACCAAGTCACCTCCCACTCCCCTGACGTTGGAACTTCGAAGAATTGTGCGGGTGGTGGCAACAGTTGCTTTGGCCGTCGCCGGCGTGTTTTTCGTGGTGTCACTTCTGGTGGGCATCCAGTGGCGGGACTCGTTCCTGTTTGCCATCGGAGTAGCGGTGGCCCTGATTCCGGAGGGTCTGCTCCCCACGGTCACACTGTCCCTGGCCATGGGTGCCCAACGGATGGCCGACCGCAAGGCCTTGGTGCGGAACCTGGAGGCGGTGGAGACACTGGGGTCAACAACTTTCATCTGCACCGACAAGACCGGCACCCTGACGCAGAACCGGATGAACGCCGTCGAGGTTTTCACCTCTTCCGGGTTGGTGGGGATCGAGGGAGACGGCTACGGACCCACTGCTGTGATCAGTGGGGCGGAGGTCGAGGCCGCCCTGGCGGTGGCCTCGTGCGCCCGAACCGCGTCCCAAGGCCGGGCAGTGCTGCGCGACGGCCAATGGTCTGCCGACGGTGATCCCATGGAAGCGGCGTTGGACGCGTTGGCACAGCGGCTCTCGAGCGGTGACCGCGTCGCCGTCGAACCGGTCGGGCGCTTCGCGTTCGACGCCGATCGTCGTCGGGAATCGGCGCTTGCGGGCAACACTCTTTTCGTCAAAGGTGCTCCGGAATCGGTCCTGCCGCTGTGCGGGGGCTCGGCGGCAGGCATGTCCTCCGTGGCAGATAGCATGGCGGCCCGTGGGCTGAGGGTGCTGGCTGCGGCCCAGCGAACCCTCCCCGGAACACCTGACGAGTGGTTGCGGGGCGGCCCCGCCGAAGCCGAGCAGAACTTGGAATTCCTGGGGTTGATTGGCCTTCATGACCCGCCTCGACCGGATGTTCGGGAAGTAATCGCAAAAGCGCGGGCAGCCGGTATCCGGATTGGGATGATCACCGGTGATCATCCCGCGACAGCCGGTGCCATTGCTGAGGAAATTGGACTCGCCGGTCCTGACAAGTGGGTGGTCCAAGGCGCAGACCTCCCCGAGGACGAGCAAATGCTCGGCGCACTCCTGGATCGCGACGGGGTGGTGGTCAGCCGGGTTTCCCCCGAGCAGAAACTTCGGGTGGCAAAGGCGCTGCAGTCCAGGGGCCATGTGGTTGCCATGACCGGAGACGGGGTCAATGACGGTCCTGCATTGCGCCAGGCCGATATTGGTGTGGCCATGGGCCTTAGCGGCACGGATGTGGCACGGGAAGCCGCCGACTTGGTGCTCTTGGATGACCGTTTCGCCACGATCGTGCGGGCCATCGAGCAAGGCCGGGCCACATACGCCAACATCCACCGGTTCCTGACCTACCATTTGACGGACAATGTGGCCGAACTGGCACCATTCGTCATCTGGGCCCTGTCCGGCGGACAGTTCCCGCTGGCCCTTGGCGTCCTTCAGATTCTTGCCTTGGACATCGGCACTGACTTGCTGCCTGCCTTGGCTCTTGGGGCGGAGCAGCCGGGCAAGAAGGTGCTTCAAAGGCCTCCTGAAAAGCGACATCTGATGGACCGTCAATTGATGCTCCGGGCTTTTGTCATTATGGGGCCCACGGAAGCGTTGGTCTCCATGGCTGCCTTCACTGTTGAGCTGTTTGCCGGCGGATGGTCCCGTGGCAAGCCTTTGGACATGTCCTTGCCGATGGAGGCATCGGGAGCTGCGTTTGCCACGGTGGTGCTGGGTCAGATGGCCACGGCATTTGCCTGCCGGAGCGCTACAGTACCTCCTTGGAGGCAGGGTTGGTTCAGCAACCGTCTCCTGCTTTGGGCCATTGCGGCCGAACTGACAGCGCTGGCCGTGTTCCTGTATGCCCCTCCGCTGGCACAGATACTGGGCCAGGCTCCCCCAACTGTCCTCGGGTGGAGCGTGGGCGTTTTCGTGATCCCGGCCGTCTTGGCCGCAGACTGGGCCTACAAACACTTGCGGCACCGCCACCCGCAGCGATCCTGAAGGTGTCCTTTGGCCCTAGTGAGCCGTGGCCTGTACCGACAAGCTGGTCCCATGAATTCAAAAAACACCGCAGCCCGGGTGATCGTGGGTGTCGATGGCTCGGACTTTTCGTCAACGACGCTGGAAATGGCCGGACGTATGGCACCTGCCTTCGGGGTACCAATAGAGGTGATTACCTGTGTCGGAATGTCCGATTACTACCTGTCCTCCCGTTTGGAACATGAGCTGACGCGTTTCACCTCGGAACTCGAGGACACTGCCAGACGCCTCGTTGATGAGTCGCTGGTGAGGGCATTCGGAGATTCACCCCCGGCGGGCTTGAAAGTGACAGTGAAGTTCGGCGAGCCAGCCAAAGTCCTGGTGGAAGAGAGCCGTCATGCCCGGTTGCTTGTTGTCGGCAGGCATGGAGCCGGCGGTTTCCTGGGGCAAGCGATCGGTTCAGTGAGCCGGGCCTGCGCAGCCCACGCCCACTGCCCGGTGCTCGTGGTCGCTGCCGACGACGAATAGCCCGGACCAGACGCATCACCCCTGGGCCTGGACTGCCGTGATGGCAACGGTGTTGATGATGTCCTCTACGGTGGATCCTCGGGACAGGTCGTTAATGGGCTTGCGGAGTCCTTGAAGAACTGGGCCGACGGCGACCGCACCGGCAGATTGCTCCACCGCCTTGTAGGTGCTGTTGCCTGTGTTGAGGTCGGGGAAGATGAACACGGTAGCCTTTCCCGCCACTGCTGAAGAGGGAAGCTTGGTGCTGGCCACGTCTGCATCCACCGCTGCGTCGTATTGGATGGGTCCTTCTACGGGCAAGTCTGGCCGCGCTGCTTTCACCAGCGCCGTGGCACCCCTTACCTTGTCCACGGATGTGCCGGCGCCGGATTGGCCTGTGGAGTAGGACAGCATCGCGATCCTGGGTTCGACGCCGAACCTCGCTGCGGTATCTGCAGACGCCACCGCGATGCAGGCCAACTGTTCAGCGGTTGGATCAGGAACGACGGCGCAGTCTCCGTAGACAAGGACTTTGTCCGGAAACAGCATGAAGAACACCGAGGAAACGACGTCCCTGGGATTCCGTCCTTTGACGAACTCAAGGGCGGGTCGGATGGTATTCGCGGTGGTATGGGTTGCACCGGAGACCATTCCGTCGGCCAAGCCGAGATGGACCATCATGGTTGCGTAATAGCTCGGCTCGAGCATCACTTCCCTGGCGCGTTCGAGGATCATCCCTTTGTGGGCCCTCAACCTGCAGTACTCACGCGCAAAGCGCTCCTCATCAGGCGATGCCACGGGATCGACAATGGGTACATCGGCGATGTCCAGGCCGTGGGTGGTGGCCAACGCGCGGATTGCGGCAGGGTTTCCGAGCAGTGTCAGCCGGCACACATCACGGCGCCGCAGGATTTCAGCCGCCCTAAGGATACGAAGGTCCTCCCCTTCCGCCAGAACGATGTGCTTTTGGTGTTTGCGAGCCCGCTCAATCAAGTCGTTGAAAAAGCGCAGCGGTGTGATGGCGGAGGGGCGGGGCAAGGCAAGTTGTCCCAGGAGTCCGGCCTCATCGACCCTGCGTGACCAGATCCCTAACGCAGCAGCGATCTTGCGGGTCTCACCGGTATAAATTTCACTGCGGACCGCCAAAGCCCGCTGCGCAATTGCAGACAGGTCCCTCCGTGAACTGAAGACCGGGAAGGGTGCGCTCTCCAGCAAATTCATGACCTTGGGCACGGGCCGCAGGCCGTCGGTCAGGATGATGCCGGCCGGGGCCGCCTTATCCGGTGAGAGCGCCGAAGCAACGCACGCCAGAATGACCTCTGTACGGTCCCCGGCAACCACCACCAAGTCTCCACTGTCCAGTACGTCCAGGAAGGCGTCGGCGTTCATTCCGGCCACCCGGACTTTCCGAACGTCCCTGTCCCGTTGCTTGCTGCCTGTAATGGCCCTTAGTCGGAGCGACGTTGCTATGTCGGCGACCGTTGGGGTCGAGATCCCGGGGACCTCTGGGATGATGAAACACGGTATGTCCGGGGCGGCCATCTTTACTGCCGCTTCCACGAGGGATTCGGTTCCAGGCTCCACGCGGTTGACCACCACAGCAAGCACGGAACAGTGAGCTGCGCCAAACCGCCGGAGGGCCGAGGCTACTGCTTGTCCGGCCTGGCTGGGGCATCGGCCCCCTCCGCCAACGACGGCCATCACGGGCAACCCCAGATTGCTGGCCAACACCGCGTTAAGTTCAAATTCACGTTGTGGATCATGTCCCCGCAGGTCCGAGCCATCCACCACTATGGCGTCACACGCCAGTGACATGCGACTGAAAATTTCCAGGGCTCCGGCCACCAACCCGTCCGCGTGCTTCCATTCCATGCCGGTCATGGCGGCGGATAGTGAGGATCCGCCCCTGCACTGCGGGGCGCCCAGCTGGTAAAGCCGTCTAAGCAACAACACCACAGGGTCCTTTCGGATGCTCTGGCCGTTGACCAGCGGGCGGAATACACCCAGATGCCCCACGTGACGATGGAGCATGTCAGCAAGGCCCAGGAGCACCAACGATTTGCCGGTCCCGGGGGCCTCGGAGGCTACGTAAAGGCCCTGAACCACGGTTTCCTTCTTTCTTTGTGTCCGCGGGTTATCGTGGCCCCGGAAACGTCAAGGGGCCGGGGACCTTGGACCCTGTTTGCCGGCGGTGCCCCGCCCATAGGATCGCAACCAAGAAGGCGAAGGCGAGGACTCCCTCCGCCGCCGATTCCACACCAGGAGGAACACAGTAATGGAAACTGACGAACGGCCCGGCACCGTCTTGTCCGATGATGAGTCGTGGAAGGTCCTGCAACGAAACCAACACGGCCGTTTGGCGGTGAGCGTGCTGGGCGAACCTGATATCTATCCGCTGAACTTCATCGCCGACCAAGGCAGGCTGTTGGTTCGGACCAATCCGGGAACAAAGCTCGCAGAATTGACCGTCAATGAACGTGTGGCGTTCGAAGTGGAGGAGATCAGCGACGGCGAGGCCTGGAGCGTGGTCCTCAAGGGCACTGCCCGCGTCATTGAGTCCCAGACGGAGATCGACGAGGCCGAGAAGCTGCCGCTCAAACCGTGGATTCCCACCCGCAAGTACACCTACGTCGAAATTCGCCCTACGCGGGTCCATGGCCGGCACTTTGAGCTTGGTGATGAGCCGGAGCGGTATTAGGTTCCGGTTTTCGGGACCGTCGCCGGTTGCCGTGCTTTGGCCCTTCCAACGCCCTCAGGGCGTTAAGGATGGTTGCCAGATCCACGAGCTCTTGGAGCAGCGCCCCGGCAACCGGAGGAATAAGGCCCAAGGAAGCAACCACCATCAGGACCAGGCTGAGTAGAATTCCCGTCCAGATGCTGGTGCGTGCAACGCGCAAAGTGCGCTGACCGACGTCGACCGCCACCGCAACCTTGGCCAGATCATCAAGCATGATGACCACGTCGGCTGATTCGCTCGCGGCAGTGGCGCCACGCGCCCCCATGGCGATTCCGACGTCGGCCGCGGCCAGGACAGGCGCATCATTGATGCCGTCGCCCACCATCATCACCGGCCGGGCGGTCAAAGCCGCCACGGCTTTGACTTTGTCTTCGGGCAGGCATTCAGCCAACACTTCTCCCATGCCGGCTTCTGTGGCAATGGACCGGGCTGTGCTCGCGGCATCTCCGGTCAGCAAAAGCGCCTCACGGATACCGAGGCCGCGCAGACGTGCCAGCGTGGCTACGGCGTTAGGCCGCAGGGGGTCACTCATGATCAGGCTGCCCGCGAAGCGGCCGTCCACACCCACGTAGACGGCAACTTGGCCGCCCTTGAGTGAGGACAGCTCGAAGCCCTTCGTATGTTCGCGGACGAAAGCGGGCTTGCCCACAATTACTTGGCGTGCCCCGACCTGGGCGGCAACGCCGTGTGTTGCCTGTTCGGTGGCATCGTTTGCAGGCAGCAGCCCTAAGCCTCGATCCTGCGCCGCCGCCATCACGGAGGCCGCGAAGACATGCGAGGAATACTGTTCCGCCGAGGCGGCCAACTGCAGCAGCAGATCCGCCGGCACAGATGCAGGCACGGCCGGCCGGACTTCCACGAGCAGGGGCCTGCCTTGGGTGAGCGTCCCGGTTTTGTCGAAGACGGCCGTTCTTACCTTGCTGAGTTGCTCCAAGGTGCCGGCGTTCTTGATGATGACCCCCGCCTTCGCCGCCCTGCTGGTGCCGGCAAGGAATGCCACAGGGGCAGCGATAAGCAAAGGGCACGGAGTAGCGACTACCAGGACCTCAACGAATCGAACAGGATCCCCGCTGATGAACCATGCAGCACCTGCCAGTACAAAAGCCGCAAGGGTGAATGGCACAGCATATCTGTCTGCCAGGCGGACGGTGGGGGCCCTGCTGGCGGCTGCTTCTTCGACCAGTGAAACTATCATGCTGTAATGCGAGTCCTTGGCGGTGGCTGTTGCCCGCATGCGCACGGCTTCGGACCCGTTGACGGAGCCGCTGAGCAGCGAACCGCCCCGCGACCGCTCCACGGGAAGGCTCTCCCCGGTCAAGGCGGACTCGTCGAATGTTCCGGCTTCAGACAACAGTTCACCATCCACCGAGATAGTCTCCGCCGGCTTGACCAATAGCACGTCGCCAGGGTTTACGGCCTCTACCGGAATGTCCAGGATGGCGCCTGTCCCGCTTTCGCGGTGCGCAATCCGTGGAGATCGCGCGAGCAGTGCGGTCAGTTCCCGGGCGGCGCGGCCTTGGGCGTAGTCCTCCAGGGCCTCGCCTCCAGTCAACATGAGCACTATCACCAGGCAGGCGATATATTCGCCGACGGCGACCGTCGCACCAATGGCGGCAATTGCGAGTAGGTCGATGCCCCAGCGTCCGCGGAAAAGGCCCTTGATCATGGACCCTGCGCGATACAAGGCGACCGAGAGCGCGTAGATGGATGCCACCCCCTGCGCCGCCCCGCCCTGCCCGCAGAGAGACAAAACGGCGACCACGGCGCCTACCAGGACCGTAGTTCCAACGAGCGGATAGCGCAGGGCCAGACCGATAAACCCCGGTGGGTTGCGGTCAGTCACGGACGTCCCTGGACAAGACCACTTTCAGCGCCTGCGTTTCGCTTGCTTGGGCGAAAGTTTCGTAGGCATCCATGATCCGGTGCAGCGGGAAGTGATGGGTGGCGAATTTCCCGGCGGGAAGTTTGTGCTGGGCAACCAGGCGCAGCAGCATGGGTGTGGTGTTGGTGTTCACCAGCCCCATGCTGATGTTGATGTTGCGGATCCACAGGTCCTGCAGCGGCAATTCTGCAGGTTTGCCGTGCACACCGATGTTGGCCACGTTTCCTCCGGGCCGGACCAGCTGCAGGCACATGGCAAACGTTTCCGGGAGCCCCACCGCTTCCATGACGACGTCCACGCCGGAGCCGTCGGTAAGGGAAAGGGCCTCATTCAACCAGCCGGGATTGCTCGGATTGATGGTGTGGGTGGCTCCGAATTCCGCAGCGCGGGACAAACGGCTTTCGTTGGGATCGATGGCGATGATGATCGAGGCTCCGCACAGCCCCGCTGTTGCCATGACAGCCAAGCCGATAGGTCCGGCTCCTACGACGGCGATGATGTCGCCCGGGGCTACCCGGCCATCGAGGACGCCGATTTCAAAAGCGGTTGGCAGGATGTCGGAGAGCATGGCGGCCTCGTCATCACTGACGTTTTCGGGAACCTTGTGCAGTGAGTTGTCTGCATAGGGGACGCGTACGAATTCGGCCTGGGTCCCGTCGATGAGGTGGCCGAAGATCCATCCAGTGCCGGGCTGCCCCTCATCCCCCAGGCAATGGGAGAACAACATCTTCCGGCAGTTGCTGCAGTGTCCGCAGGACTTGATGCAAGAGATGATCACCCGGTCGCCGGGCCTGATACCGCTGACCGAGCTGCCCACCTCGGTGACAGTGCCTACCCCTTCGTGGCCGAGGATCCGCCCGGGCTTCACTGCCGGGACATCTCCTTTCAGGATGTGAAGGTCTGTTCCGCAGATGGTTGTTGTGTCAATGCGCACTATCGCGTCCGTGGGTTGGCTGATCATTGGATCCGGAACGTCCTTCCACGTTTTCGTTCCGGGCCCGTCATACACGAGGGCCTTCACTGCATCGCCTTTCTGCCGTGCCCGTCAGCGGAATGACTCCCTGCGGGCGTCGTTGAGTGGTGCATCCCAAACATCGGGACGGGTAGTGGTAAAGCGCCTTCCCGTGATGGATTCCGGGGTCAGCCTGACGTAATGGTTTTTGCTTCCGGGTTGCCATGGATCCAGACCAAGTGCGCCAACTTTTGCGAGTTCGTGATGCTCAAGGATCACCGCCGCCCGACCCCTGGCCACGACGCTCCAGGCCTGGGATGCAAGGGCTTCATACCCGTCGATTTCAAACGCGCAGGGCGCCGTCATGGCACTCCAGTACTTGGTTCCGGCACCTGTGCGGAAAACGATCCCGTCCTGGTCCAGGACGTAGTTCACCGGAAAAACGTCCGGATGTCCCTCGGCGAGGACCGCGAGCCGGCCTACGGATTGATGACTGAGCAGATCCCAACATTCTTCGGGGTCAAGTCGTTCGACGGCTTCCCGGGGTGTCTTTTCCATGGCATGACGCTAACGTCGGCGGACCGACGTCGTTAGGGCCGTAGGTCCTAACGACGCCAGCTATTCGAGACCAGCGCGGGTGGCGTCGTCGAGCGGACTCCACCACGTCAGCGGCTCCGTGACCTTGAAGCGCCGCCCGGTCAGGGAGGTGGGGACGATGCGGATGAAGTGGTCTTTGCGGCCGGCTTGCCAGGGGAAGAGCAACAAACCCACGGTGTCCAGGACATCCTGGGTGAGTTTGATGCTCTCGGCCTTTCCCTTGAGCACCACGCTCCACGCCACCCCGGAAGCGGCGTCCACGCCGTCGGCCTCTACCGCCACGGGAGTGGCACCCAAGGTTGCGTGGAGCTTGGTGCCTTCTCCGGTCCGGAAGACCAACGTGCCGTGGTCCACCTTGTAGTTGATCGGGAAGATGTCCGGATGGTCGGTGTTCCACACCGCAAGCCGCCCCACTGACACGCTCCGGAGCTGCTCCCAGCACTGCTTGATGTCGAGGGTTTCCGTTTCGGGTACTGCCTTGTTGGTCATGGTTTGACCGTAAGGGCGTTCAGGGCAGCAGGACAGGGTAGAAAGACCCGTGTCCAGGTGTCGCCAGCCTCCGGGAGTCCAGAGTAGTCTGTCCACGAAGACGCCCAGCATCCAGCCCGCTTTGGGAGGGCAATGATGAACCACCCGTCCGGCCCATCAGCGGAGGAACACCAGCCCTCCAAGGTCCCCCTGGAGGAACTGCTCCGAAATTTCATGTCCCGGGCCGGGGAATTGCTCATGGCCGAGGAACGAACCCGGGGGCTGCTGGAAGCCGTGGTGGCGGTGGCCGGCGACTTGAGCCTCGAAGCAGTACTTCAACGCGTTGTGGAGTCCGCGCGCCAGCTGCTCCAGGCACGGTACGCGGCCCTGGGCGTCATTGGCGAGGACAAGGCACTGAGCCACTTCATCACCGTGGGCATGGACGAGGATCGCGCCCGGCGCATCGGTCCCCTTCCAACCGGGCACGGAGTGCTGGGCCTGCTGATCACCGAACCGGCCCCCCTCCGTCTCCACGACCTGCGGGAACATCCCCGGGCCTATGGTTTTCCCGAAGACCATCCCCCGATGAAGTCGTTCCTGGGCGTCCCAATCAGGGTCCGGGACGTGGTCTTTGGCAACCTGTACCTTACGGAAAAGGAAGATGGTGGTGACTTCACGCCCGAAGACGAGGACCTCGCCGTGGCCCTTGCCGCCGCAGCCGGCGTCGCCATTGAAAACGCGAGGCTCTATGAGGACGGGCGCCGACGCACGGCGTGGCTTGAGGCCTGCATGGCCGTGACCGACCAACTGCTGGACCGCGATCGGGAGGACAAGCCGGTGGAAGCCATCTTGGACATCGTCACGGAAAGTGCAGCGGAAGAGACCGGCAGTTCCCTGGCAATAGCCTTGGTTCCCGCCAGCAGTGGCGCCTACGCTGTGGCGGCGGTCAACAACCGGAGCGGCCCGGATCCCGTTGGCATGCTGTTTTCCGTGGGTGCACCGGTAGTGCGCAACATCATCCTTAGCGGATGCAGCATCGTCGTTGAAGATACTTGGAACCTGCCCGGCATAAGTGGAAGTATTATCCAACCCAAGGTGCTGGTAGTGGATCTCAGCGCCCAGGGGACACATTACGGCTTGCTGGTCCTGGCCAGGGACAGCGACGCGGGAGAGTTCACCTCGACAGACACTGAAATGGCGTCCGTGTTCGGTTCCCACGTGGCCATGGCACTGGCCCTGGAAAAGATCCGCCGTCTCCGTGAACAGTCGCTGGTCTTCACCGACAGGGACCGGATAGCCAGGGACCTACACGACCTTGTCATCCAACGGCTTTTCGCGGCCGGCCTAAGCATCCAGAGCCTCCGGCGCTTCACGGCCGACCCGTCCGCGCCGGAGCGGATAGACGGGATAACCGATGAGTTGGACACCAGTATCAGGGACCTGCGCGATACGATCTATTCGCTCGGTGCCCCTTCTCCTGGCCGCGCCCCGCTGAGCAGCCGAATCCTTGAGAAGGTCCGTTCAGGCGCGGCTGCCCTCCCCTATACACCGCATCTGACGCTGACGGGCAGGGTTGACGCGTTGGAAGACGAAGCCGTCATCGAGCACCTGCTGGCGGTCATTTCCGAGGGGCTTAGCAATGCCGTCCGGCATTCGGAGGCACAAACGATCGCTGTTTCCGTTGTCGTCGCACCGGACTCACTCACCGTCGAAGTGAGCGACGACGGCCGGGGCTTCGACAACGCCGTTCCCGGAAACGGGCTTGCCAACATGGTGGAACGGGCGGTTGGACTCCACGGCTCCTGCACCATCACCAGCAGGCCGGGCGAGGGAACCACTGTGACGTGGTCCGTCCCCTTGGCGTGACTCAGCCCAAGGTTCCTCTTTCCCCCTCTGGAGCGTGGGCCATGAAAACGGCAGCCTGTGTTCGGCGCTCGAATCCCAATTTTGCCAGCAGGGATGATACGTAGTTCTTAACTGTCTTTTCAGCCAGCACCATCTCCTCCCCGATCTGCCTGTTGGTCAAGCCCTTCCCCACGAATTCCAAAACCCTGCGTTCCTGTGGAGTCAATGCCGCTACCCGCGGATCCGGCCGCTCAGGTTCGGTGAGCCCTTGGATGATACGCTCGCGCACGGTGTCGTCGAAAAGGGATTCGCCATGGGCTGCCCGGCGCAGCGCACCCAAAAGGTCAGTGCCGCCGATTTCCTTAAGGATGTAGCCGGCCGCGCCGGCTATGACTGCACCCCGCAAGGCCTGCTCATCGTCGTAGCTGGTGAGGATCACGCAGTTCAGCGCAGGGTCCACCGAGCGCACGTTACGGCAGACCTCGATCCCGGTGCCATCCGGCAACCTTGCGTCCAAAACAGCTATGTCAGGATGCAAGGCCGGAATGCGCCGCGTTGCTTCCTCAGCCGACCCGGACATCCCCACCACCAGGAAACCTTCGTTTTCGAGCAACTCCTGGAGGCCCCGACGGACCAACTCATGGTCGTCGAGAATGTAGACCCTGAGAACCTGCCCGGCGTTGCCGGTGTTGGCAACGGGCACCTCCTGGACATTCATGACGCGCTCCTGTCCGGCGCATGGTGGCGCCTGTGAACTCCGTCTGCGTTGCGGACTGTGTCGATTCTGAACCACTCGCGCCTACCTTACAAGGGACCAAGGGCCCGACCACGCGCGGTGACTTTAGGCCCTGTTGCTGCGGGGGCCGGGCGGGGAATGTGGAAGTACGGGATACCGGAAACCAAGCGCAAAGGGCGCGTCCGGGCATCCACAGAAGGAGCACGATTTCCATGAAGCGATGGACGCGATGGCAGGACTGGGTTGTTGCCGCCGCAGGTGCCTACACGGCATTGTCGGTCCTCTGGACTTCCCAGACAGGATCGTCGACGGCGATCATGGTCACCTTGGGCATCCTGCTGATCGCAGGCGCAGCAATCAACCTGGCCATGCCGGGCATGCCGGCTGTTGAATGGGCGCAGGCCGTTATTGCCGTGGCACTGCTGCTGGCCCCTTGGGTGGGCGCCTTCACTTCGGCTACGGGGGCCGCGTGGACCGCCTGGATCGCCGGCGCTGTAGCTTTGGTGGTCACGGCCCTGGCCATCAGGCCCAGCACCGAGGAATACCGGCATCACCACGTTGCGCCGGCACCTTGACAGGCGGCAATCCGATCCGGCGCCGCTGCCGCTGCGGCGTCGGATCGCCCTGTGCCAGTGGCCGGCCCGGAAGGAGTTGTGATGGTTGGAAACAAGGCCGTTCTTCGATTCCTCGGTGCAACTGACACGGTAACGGGATCCCGCTACCTCGTCGAGTACCAGGGCACCCGCCTGTTGGTGGACTGCGGCCTCTTCCAAGGCTACAAACGTCTCCGGGAACGCAACCGCAGACCGTTCCCCGTCCCACCCTCGGAAATCGATGCGGTCCTGCTGACACATGCCCACCTGGACCACACAGGCTACCTTCCCCTCCTGGTCAGGGACGGCTTCCGCGGCCCCGTCTACAGCACCGAAGGCACGAGGGAGCTTTGCAGGCTCCTGCTGCCGGACAGCGGGCACCTGCAGGAAGAGGAAGCCCGCCATGCAGAACACACAGGCTCCTCCATCCATGATCCCGTCTTGCCCCTCTACACTGCCTTGGACGCCACCCGATCCCTGCAGAGTTTCCGGCCCGTGGATTTCGATTCCCCTGTGCACATAGGGAATGCCTTCGAGGCGGTCTTCGTGCCGGCCGGGCACATACTTGGCGCGGCCCAGATCCACCTTAGCGCCGGACAGCAGTCGATTCACTTCACCGGAGACCTGGGCCGTGCCGACGACCCCCTTATGAACCCGCCCCGGCCCCTCGAAGCCGTCGATGTGCTTGTCACGGAGTCAACGTATGGCAACCGCAAACACCCGACGGGCGATGCCGGAAAGGAACTGGCGGAGGTGGTGTCCCGGACGGCCAAACGCGGCGGGATGGTCCTCATTGCCGCTTTCGCCGTAGGCAGGGCTGAAAGCCTCCTCCTTCAACTGGCCAGGCTTAGGCAAAAACGTGCCATCCCGGAGATTCCCATATACCTGAACAGCCCCATGGCCATTGACGCGAGCTACATGTACCAGCAGCACCCTGAAGAGCATCGGCTCAAGCCAGAAGAGTTCAAGGCCATGTACCAACTGGCCACGATGACCAGAAGCGTTGACGACTCCAAGCTCCTCAACCTCAGGGGAGGTCCCATGATCATCATTTCAGCGAGCGGCATGCTCACGGGTGGTCGGATCCTGCACCACATGGAAGCCTACGGCGGAGACGCCAACAATACCGTGGTCCTCAGCGGCTACCAGGCCGGGGGAACCAGGGGCGCGGCCCTCGCCGCCGGAACCCGCGAGATGCGGATCTACGGACACGATGTTCGCATCCGGGCCGAAGTAGTGCAGCTGGAGGGGCTAAGCGCCCACGCAGATGCGGACGCCATCATCAGCTGGATGCGCACGGCGCCACAAGCGCCCCGCATGACTTATGTGACGCATGGCGAAGCTGAAGCCTCCGAGGCCCTGCGCCTTCGCATCAAGCATGAACTGGGATGGAAGGCCCGGGTTCCGGAGTACCTGGAAAGAGTCTTGCTCGACAACCCCCACTGACGCGCCATTGCGGGACTTAGGGCCCTAACCTTTCCGCTTGCGGCCAGTCAACACTGGAGAAACACAACCCCGGCGACAGGTTCGGGGAAACTTCGAAGAATCAGGATCAGTCATGAGAGAGGCCATTGTCGTCGGTGTCGGCGATTCTCCGAGCAGTGAGGCTGCGATGCGTTGGGCCATGCACCGGGGGGCTGCCCTCAAGGTGCCCGTCCTGCTCGTGCACGCAGTGGATGACAGGTGGGCGTACGACGCCGTCGGCTACAACGATTGGATCCGCAACTCGGGCGCGGCCCTTCTGGCAGACGCCAAAGACCGGGCGGCAAAAATGGAGCCTACAGTGACCCTCAGTACTGACCTGGTTTCGGGGGCACCCGGGTACTCACTGAGGAAGAAGTCCAAGAAGGCTTCCATGGTGGTTATCGGATCCGGACACAGCTGGGTGGGGGGTTCCCTCACCGACCGCGCCCTGCAAGTTGCGGCGGTGGCCCAATGCCCTGTAGCCGTCATCGGTGAACATGACCTGGGCAGCCGGAAGGGTGTGCTGGTGGGGGTGGACGGCTCCGAAGAGTCCGTCCAAGCCGTGGCTTTCGCTGCCGCCGAGGCAGACCGGACGGGACAGGAACTTACCGTACTGCACGCGTTCCATCTGCCTGACCCGTGGCTGAGCCGGGGCATGCCCGGGGGCAACTTCAGTAGTCTCATCGAGCAGGAGGAACGTGTTGTACTTGCCGAAACAGTCGCCGGTCTGGCCGACACTTACCCGGACCTGACGGTCCATCAAGTCCTGCAGACGGACAGAAGCCCTGCCGAGGCCCTACTGACGGCTGCGAAGACCGCGGCCCTCCTGGTTGTCGGGAGCCGTGGACGTGGCAGCTTTAAGCGCTTGATGCTGGGATCCACCGCCCACGCCGTACTGGCCAAACTTCCATGTCCCACCGTCATCACCCGGGTAAAGCCAGTCAAGCATTCGGGATAATCCGCCTCTTCAAGGCGATCAACTTCCCAAGGTCTGCCCCGTGGCTTGGCGTACAACAAGCACGGGGCAGCCCGCGTGGTGGAGTACTGCGTGCGCCGACGAGCCGATACTTGCACGCACCGAGCCGCGGGCACTGGAACCCACAACTACCATCTGTGCATTGTCCGCCGCAGCCAGGAGTGTCCCGGCCACTGAGACTCCCGTCAGCAACAGATCCTCAATCCTCAGCTCAGGCCTAGTGTTGCCAACGCTCCGGACTGCGGATGCAAGGGTCTCCCGAGCGGCCGCCACATGTTTTGGCGACCGGCTCTCGGCGCGTCCCATGACGTGAGCGATGCGCAGGTCCGCCCGCATCACGGAAGCGAAAAGTGCTGCCTGACCTACAACGCTTTCCCAATACTCGTTGCTGACGCCTACCAGTATCGGGCCGCCCGTATGCCCGTGCTCTCGTATCACCGCCACCGGACACAGCGCAGTCTCTGCCAGCTCAAGACTGACTGATCCAACCAGCAAGCCCATAAACCCGCCCATGCCGCGGCTTCCCACCACCAGCAGCGCAGCCCGGGAGGACAGCTTCCGGAGGTTCTCGGCAGGCCAACCATAAACGAGGCTCGTTGTCAGTTCGAGACCAGGGGCAGCTTCGCGGACACTGGCAACTCCCTCGGCGACGATGGTCTCGGCCGAGTGTTTGGTTGCGGGATCCGCCCCGCCGGTGACCGGGTTGGCCGCGTCGGCAACCTCCGGCCACAATGAGCAGTGCACCAGATGGAGGCCGCACCGTCGGGCCTGCGCATGATGAGCCGCCCAACGAACAGCCTGCCCGGCCTCACGGGAGCCGTCATAGCCCACTACCACCCGGCCGTTGGTGTCCATTGATGTTCCTTGCTGGATGACGCCTTCAGAACGTGGTTCAACTCAGGTGTACATGGCGGCCTGAGATGACGTCCGGCTGGACGCGGATGAAGAGGCTTCGTTCACCTCCGGCCCAGGGCTCGGGCATCGCTTTGCCAAACAGTTGCTTCACCAAACCGGGCTCGGTGACATGGGAGGAAGGTCCGCTGACCAGCACCGACCAGCCTTCGCTGCGGTCCGGCCACGATTGATCAACCTCAAAAGAGGTCTGCATGCGCGCCGATGGTTCGCCAACAAAGCCGGTGGCAGCGGTCCTGAAGTAGATGGCGTGGTCACGTACCAGATAGTGGACAGGAAGAATCATGACCCGTCCGTGATGAACAAAGCCGAACCTGCCCGTCTCCCGGGACCGCAGCAGGTCCCAGCAACGTTCGGGAGTAAGCTCCTCGCTGACGTGCCGTGCTCCATCAAGCCTCGCCGGTTCCATGTTTGGAACGCTCATTTCCGTGCTCCGCGATCCTGCAGGAGTCCTGCCAATTCGCCACCCCAGCGTTTGGCCCGTTCGAGCTCTTCAGGCGCCATGGAGGGTCCTGGAGCAACTTCAAAGCTTTCAGCCGGGGCCAGAACGCTGAATCCCGCCTTACGCAGACGTTCGCTGATGCTTTTTGATGCCTTGCCCGTGAGGAAGGATGGGCCGTGGTTGCGGGTATCGAAGGCGACGGCAAATTGACCCGGCGATGCCGGTTCCATCGCATCCAACCATTCCCGGACCCCAACACTCGTCAGGGCACCAAAATCCACTTCTCCCGTGGCCGAAGCGACATCCAGTGCAGACCGGCGTGTCGATGGCCTGCTCATGCCATGGACGTGCGTGGGGCCGCCCACTATCAGCAGCTCGCAATCAGCGACCCTGTCCGCAGTGACCTCGCCCACGGGAATCGCCCACGCAGACACGGCGCCATCCAGTCCGTGCGCGATCGCTTCGGCAACCTTCTTGGTATTGCCATACATCGACTCGTAAACCACCAAAGCTTTCATGACTGCCCACCTTCCTTCCACGTCAGGATGGCTCATCCAGGGCGGCAATCAACAGGGCCAAAAGTCACAGGGGATCTGCCTGGTCGGGCATCCCTTCGGACCGCAACTCTTCGATGGTCGCACGCAGGGTGCGGATGGTTTGGTTGAGTTCGTCGGAAATAGCGTCCATCCGGTCAAGACCGGCGGGGTCATCAATAAAGCGCTTGAGGTTCTGTATTCCGAGGCCGGCCGCGAACACGCGTTGAATGACCAGGTCATGCAAGTCCCTTGCTATGCGTTCGCGATCGGAGAGAACCATGTCCTGCTGGCGGCGGGCGCTGACCCGCGCGAGGTCCAAGGCAAGACCGATCCGGCTGCTGAAGAGA
The DNA here is from genome assembly GCF_028736865.1 of Paenarthrobacter sp. AB444. Lineage (NCBI taxonomy): Bacteria > Bacillati > Actinomycetota > Actinomycetes > Micrococcales > Micrococcaceae > Paenarthrobacter > Paenarthrobacter sp. AB444. The sequence goes on from NZ_JAQZBY010000001.1 coordinate 383,673, forward strand.
GCACTCGATGCGAGATCCGTGCGGGTAAAAGTGGCGCTTCCCGGCGAACGCGCCAACATAAGGACACCATTTACTGTTCCACGTTGGCCCAAGGCCGACACAAGGACGGTGCCGAGCTTCTCGGACATGCCGGCTCCAAAGACCTGGGATGAATCCCGAACAAGGCCCGACTGTCCGGTTTCGATTACCGTTGCCACCACGTCAGGGCAAGGCAGTTCCTGCCCCGCGTGTACCCCCTGCACTCCAACAGCAGAGCGGCAACGCAATATCCCATCGGATCCCGGGACGGCGACCACCCCAAGAATGGAATCCGAGGCGTGGACAGCTGCGTCCGCCACGCGGTCGAGGCTCCCTTTGCCGTCGTCGGGCTCGTCTGCAATCAGCTGGCTGGCGAGTTCCATGCCCGCTTCAAGCCAACGCCGCCTGCGGACACTCTCATCGAACAAGCGGGCGTTCTGGATGGCGACACCCGCGGCCGCTGCGAGCGCCACCGCCAAGTCCTCGTCAGCGCGCGTGAAGTCCTGGGAGTCCTTCTTTTCAGTGAGGTACAGGTTTCCGAAGACTGTGTCTCGAACCCGGATCGGCACACCCAGGAAAGTCTTCATGGGCGGGTGGTTCGCGGGGAAGCCTACAGCCTTTGGATGCTTGCTGAGATCGTGGAGACGCAGCGGTTCGGGTTCCCTGATCAGGTGCCCAAGAACGCCGTGGCCGGTGGGGAGGTCACCGATCGACCTGATACCGTCCTCGTCGATCCCTACGGTGATGAAATGGCTGAGACGTTGGTCCTCGCCAATGACCCCCAAGGCCCCATAGGCGGCATCTACTAAGACGCATGCAGACTTCACCACCCGGTCAAGGACTGTTTCGAGGCTCAGGTCCTCGGCAAGGGACACCACGGCTGTCAACAACCCGTTCATTTGCTCTTGCGCTTGCAGAAGCTCGTCGGCGCGCTCCACAAATTCGCGCAAAAGTACATCGACGCGGCCCTTCATTGGAGAAGTCCATCCCTGCTCGCTGTCCATGTTCCAGCCTCCTCTAGCCGGGTCACGGGTACTGTGACTCAGGACGGTGAAAGGGCGCCGCGCACTCCTAAGGGACCGACCGGATCGAGAATCACGCTCAGACACTGACGTTGCCGGGCGGCCCCCTCGTCCTGTGATGCTTTATGGAACTTGAAACCCTAGGGCCCATGATAGCCATGGCCTGCTGCCCCCCGGAAGCGGCTGGCCATCGTTGCTGGCAGTCACGTTTCCGGCATACCTGGGGCTACCGTTATTCGCGCAAAAGGTGATCGATGAGCCCGCCCACGCCGTCCCCTCTGGGAGAGTCGCTGTCCGGAATGCTCGCGCCCTTTCCTCATACGGGCATCGGGCGCTGGCCAACGAAGCGCCATGTGCTGAATCGAGGAATGGATTCCAGACCTGCGGCGGACGGCCCCGGAGGGACTTCGAGGTCCGATGTCCGCTGTGACCTTTGGCCCTGTTTCGCTATCCCGGCTGTGCTCATGCTTGAGGCAGAAGCAGGAGGCATATCGATGGAACTGTCACCTTCCGAAAAACTCGAACTGGACAAGATCGCGAAGGGTCTGGAATCCGATGATCCCAAACTGGCGTCGCTCATGAGCACGGCTGACCTGCAGCGGCACCGGTGGAAGCGCACTGAACGCGGGGTGCTGGTGGCTCTGGGCGGTCTGGGGCTCCTCCTCGTGAGTTTCCCGCTGGGCAGCCTTCCGCTTGGTGTTCTCGGCTTCATATTGATGGGAGGCGGCACCTATTGGGCAACGCTGTTCCTCGTTGACAGCCTTCTCAGCCGGACCGACGGGAAGCGCGCGTCATGAGCAGTCCCGTGCATCCCGGCAGGATCATCGTCGGCGTGGACGGATCGGCCGCGTCCAAGGATGCCCTGCGCGAAGGCCAGCGCCTGGCAGTGGCACTCAACGCACCGCTTGAAGCCTGGGGCTGCTGGGAACTGCCCATAGGTTACGAAGGCTACTTGTCCATGGGGATCGACGGCTTTGCCCACGGAGCTGAAGAAAACATCAAAGAGGCCCTTAGGGACGTTTTCGGTCCGGAACCACCCAAGAATGTGAGCACCCGCCTGGTCCAGGGTTCCGCCCGGGCGACGCTCGTGGAGGGCAGCAAGCACGCCTCCCTTCTTGTAGTAGGACGACGGGGACACGGTGGGTTCCGAGGCTTGCTTTTGGGCTCGGTCAGCTCGGCAGTGGTAGCGCATTCGCATTGCCCAGTGGTCGTTGTCCACACGCAACAAGTACCCTCCCGGAACGAATCGAACCCCTGAAATGTACCCGCAACGGCTTTCGCCGGTCTGGTGCTGGTCAAATAGTGGCAATTGCTGGTTCCCCCGCTGGCTTGTCATCCGAGATCTCATGGTTAGGGCAACGTTGGGACTTGGCGTACCCAGGACGGGGCGGCCTCCTCAGCTAGGAGAACGTCATGCTTTTCATCCTGCTCCTGATCATCCTGGGCCTCGTGGCCCTGACCTCCATTGCCGGCCGTCTGCACGCCGCAGCATTTGTGCTGGTTCTTCGCCGCCGGCGCTTGGCGAGGCTGGCGGCATCGTAGCGGGATACTCCATCCTCGTCTGAATCTTCGTACACATGACGCTGGTTCCGGTCAGTGTCCTGCAAGTGGCCTTCTTTGGCGCTCGACTTGCAGGAATCGGGCTGCTGCTACTGCTGCTGGGAGTCGCATCTTCCGCCCCTGCCGTGCGGGTCAACTTCATAGACAGACCGTCAAAGTCAAAGGGACTTTGGGCCCTATCGAACATACATGGCCGCCCGTAGGATCACGGCATGAACGAGAAAAGCATGGTACCGGATCCCGAAGAGCTGCAACCCGAGGATTGTTGGCGGCTCCTTGCCCAAGCAAACATCGGCCGCCTGTCCGTGATCTCCAACGGCCACCCGGACATCTTTCCGATAAATTTTGCCGTGGCGGACCGGACGCTGGTGTTCCGTACCGGCGTTGGAACCAAACAACACGCCATCGAACGCGACGCCACCGTTGCCATTGAGGCTGACTCCGTCAGCGCCGAGTTTGGTCTGGCATGGAGCGTCGTGGTCAAGGGCCCCGCGACCGCAGCAGGACCTGGCACCCCGGCACTCAACAAGGTCACCCGGGCACTGTTCCCCTGGCAAGGAGTGGGCCAAGACCTCCTGTACGTACTTGCGCCCGTTTCCATCACCGGACGGCGCTTCGACCTCGCGACAGCCCACTCGGCGCAAACCAGACTCAATGACGCCACCAGGGCGGGACTCGAATAGGTCTCTGTGGACAACTCCGCAGCCACCGGTGCGGGGACCGCCCTGGCTGTGCACCACCTCGTCCAGAGAATTGGTGGGCTAACCGCCGTCGACGACTATCCTCCCGGCAGCCAGTCGGACGCCATCTGGGCCCGCAACATCGCTCGTCTGGTCCGCTCACTTACCGGTGCTACCCTCGTGCGCTTCGGGTGCATGGACCACCAGGACGGGGCAATGGGCGTGAGCTACGCATGCCGAACTGACAGATCCAAGAAGGAGACCCCCGAAGCCCCCGTGACCTCTACGACCCACCACCAGCAGGTCGGCGTTGCGGCTCGCTTCGATCAAGCCCTCCCGCGGATGGCCCCGCTCCAACCGTGAAACCACGTTGGAGGGCCGGCCCGGCCCGAAAGCTTGCCCGACGGTTTGCTTTAGGACGTCACCGGCGGCTTCCTCGAAGCGGTCAATGCCCATGGCCACGTAGCCGTCGTACACCCGCGGAAACTCCCAGAACGCCGTCGCCACCACATCTGCCCCGAGCGAAAGCGCAAGCCGCTGCGCCTCACGCAGCGCTGCAACTGAGGCCTCCGAACCGTCAACGCCGACCACGATCCTGCCCAACGGTGCTGCATCGTTCATGAGTGGCCTCCTGCCTGTGCTTTGTCAGGCAATGCTCCCTCTGTGTGACCGCCTGTAACAGGGCCATAAGTCACGGGGGCATACGGAAGGGTTGTGCGTTTTTTGGAAACAACACACCCGTCCCCGCCCGCGGAGCACGGCCGCCGAACACATGTCACGACGACGGTCAGCGGACTGGCGCTGACGACTGTTATCCAGATTCAGAGCTGCCAAATCAATGTTGTTGTGAACGACGCGCTTCGATGAAGCTGTGTGAGCCTAGAAACGGGAACCGGCCATTCCCAACTTGAGGCAGACACCGGTGCGCATAACGTGCACCCTCTTTGGCTGGACAAACGGGTACACAACCGCAACCCCAACGACACACAGCGAGACCGGATACGCGAAAGGTTCGGCAGGACTCCCGAACATGTCAAGCTTTGTCAACACTTAAAAGCAAAAACCCCTCCGAAGAGGGGTTATGCCGTGCCCGAGGTGGGACTCGAACGCGATTCCCGGCCTTGTCATTACTGGGAAGTCCCGGAAACATACGGAATCCGGGCCAGTTCGGCGGCTGTACGGCGCAGTCCGGGGGCAAAGGTGTGCACATTGTGCACACCTTCTTTTGCTGATACCGACAGCCCACGGAACGACGTTTACGACCCGGGAAATATAGCCAGCAACACTGCTCGCCGACGGTACACGGCGGTTACCGGCAAAGCCGAGCAACGATAACCAAGACACTTTCAACAGATTCCCCCCTTTCGATAGTTCATTGCGGTTCGACATTGGCGGCGACATGACTTTGAAGAGCCACCGTGGGCAACATCAACTCCTCGGAAATCCGAACTGTCATGGTGTACGTTGCCGGTCCGCAGCGCGCCATGAGCAACTGCAGCGCGGGCATCATTCAACGGAGTGACACCACAGGGCGCGGTTGGAAACGTGGTGCTCTGCCGCGGCCAACAGGGCGACGTCAAGGATCGTCATTTTCAGGACCGGGATTTCGCCATCGCCTGGCACATCCATGCGCTTGTAAGTCGTTAGCCAGACGAGGCAGTCCCCGTTGGAACGGGCCATATCCTCAAAGGAGCCTGAATCGGCGAACCCTAAAGAGGTCGGCCATGCCGGGTGTCCGAATGCACCAGAGCCACGAAGTAGGTCGTGGACTCGACGAAGACGACGAACCCGAGGTCGCGCCACGGTCTTTGGCCCTGTATACCGACGCTATACGCGCGTGCCTTAGCACCGTGGTCGTCGAGTCAGGAAATTCTGCTGCGAACCTCGTTGGGCCAGATCCCGACGACAAGACCCGCGGGGTGATCCGAGATCCAGAACCGGTTGAGGAAGCTTCTCGATTCCATCACCGAGATATCCCGCCACTGTCCAGGAAAATCTAGATGCACGACCCTAGATGACCAGAACCGAATCGACCAGTGCCCGCGTCTCAATTGGTGGAGAATCCGTGCGATTCCTAGACTACGAAGGTGAAGGATGTCTTCATCATCTGAGATGGCATCCAGTGACGAGAATCAACTTTTGGGGCCAGTAACCTTTGACGGGGGAATTATGGGATTTGACGAGGGCGCCGCAGCGCTGGATGCACTAATTTCCGAGACGGAACGTGGTTCTGAAACGCCTCCCAGAAATGAGGCCGAAACGCGTTTCCACATAATCGACACGGTTCTAACCCAAGTCCTTCAGTGGCCCCGCGACTGGATACACGTCGAGCAGAAAACAGATTCCGGCTACACCGACTACGAATTAGGTGAAGCGGGGACGGTCCTCATCATTGAAGCCAAGAGAGAGGGAACCATCTTCTCTTTGCCCAGCAGTACAACTAAGGGTATCCACAGAATCCCTCCTCTCCTACGCGACTCAAGCAACAAGGAACTAAACGAGGCGATGACGCAGGTCATGACCTACTGTTCCAGCCGGGGCGTTGCCCCAGCGATCGTTACCAACGGTCAGCAGTGGGTCGCATTCCTCGCTAGTCGCACGGATTCCACGGCTCCACTCAAGGGCAAAGCGCTGGTTTTTCCTTCACTTGCCGCTCTTCGGGACGATTTCCTGACGTTTTGGCGACATTTCAGTACCGAAGGCGTTGCTTCCAGGAGGATATATGGCACCTTGTCCGTGACGCGCTCCACACCGCCACCGCCCCTGTCCGCATTGATCCATAACTACCCAGGCGTCAAAAAGCGAAATGCCATGCAAGCAAACCTTCAGGTGTTGGGAGAACTCGTCCTCGAAGACTTCCCAACAAATCCGGCTTACGCAGAGCTTTTTCTAACAGAGTGCTATGCGACGAGCGGCGCTTTGTCCAACTATGCGGAGGTCAGTCGCGAGCTACTGTCAACCAGGTACAACGCAGTCGCCGAAAGTTCAGGCGTATCAAGCGAACCTGTGCAGAAGCGAAAAGGGATTAATGAAGATCTTGCCAAAGATGCAGCAATCGCCGCGCTATCACGACGTCCGATAGTTCTACTAGGGAGTGTCGGGGCCGGAAAAAGTACGTTTATCCAGCGCCTTATTCACGTCGATGCAAAAGAAGTCTTTGATAACGCGCTAACCCTTATGGTGAATTACGGACAGGAGGGAGTTATTGATAATCCGACCGATTTTACCATTAAGGAGATTGAGCGCCAGCTCCGCGATGATCACGCAATCGACATTCAGGAAAAGAAGTTTATAGAGGATCTTTATCGGACGGACCTTAACCGCTTCGATTCAGGAATTTTTGGCTCACTGAAGACAACTCAACCCGGCACCTTCGAGCTGAAACGCATAGAGTTTCTCGAAGACTTCCTCAAGGACCGTTCCGATCACATGGCCCGGGCCTTCGAACGTATATCACGATCACGACGAAAGCAAGTGATCGTCTTTCTAGATAACGTTGATCAGAGATCCCGAGAAGACCAAAATGCTGTCTTCCTTATTTCTAATGAGCTAGCCGCGAAGTGGCATGCAACTGTTTTTGTGACGCTCAGGCCCGAAACATACTATGAATCCGAACGCTACGGAGCAGCTTCCGGGTATCATCCTCGCATTTTTACAATCGCCCCTCCTAGAACGGATACAATGCTCCAGAAGCGGATTGACTTTGGTCTTAAAATTCTCGATGCGAAAGAATCAGGACCGGCCAATCAGGTAGGTTTGTCAAGCGACAATCTCGAATACTTTCTCAAGATGCTCGGCGACAACTTCCGATTCAACCAGCAACTGATTCAGATGATTGAGAATGTTTCTGGCGGAAACATGCGACGGGCTCTCGGATTCGTCACACAGTTCATCGGTAGCGGGCACTTGGATACCGAGAAGATAATTACAATTCAGAAATTCGGCAGCAGCGGATATACAATACCTCAGCACGAATTCCTGCGCTCTCTCTTGCATGGCGACAGCATCTACTATGACCCGAAGGAATCTCCTCTTCCCAATCTTTTTCGTGTCTCACAACCACTGGCTGCGGAACACTTCATTGTTCCGCTCCTGCTGGATTTTCTAGATCGACATGTACAAGTGAAGAACATGAATGGCTACATGGATAGGCAGGCAATTAGCGCCTATTTGCAGAGCCTTGGCTACACGCTTGATGGAATTGCGTCTGCGTTGCAGTATTGCGCTCGGCACAGACTTATTGAGGGCCCGCAGATGGACGCCTCACTCGATCAGTCAGAGCAATGCCGACCTACAACCGTCGGAATATATTCGATGAAGAGACTGCCTGGTCTCTTCGCATACGTTGACCCAGTAATTGTCGACACACCTGTTCTGGATCAGGCCGTAGCCCTTAAAATCGGTGATGAGTTCACGCTAGATGGGCGATTGAATAGAACCACTGCTTTTCGTGAATATCTGGATAACTGCTGGGAAGAAAGTAACTTGCACTCAGCGGGCTGGTGCTGGCCGTCGGTTTCCCAAGCTTTGCACGAGGACGTGGAACGCATCCGCCGGATGTCTCGTAAGAACAAATAGGCAGACAGGCGGCTGCTTTAGGAAAATGCGCGGGGCCGGGGCGTAGAGCGCCTCAGCCCCGGTGCTGGTTGGTCAGATGAACGAGATGCATCTGGTGGATTACGTCAGCGAAGCGCCGAGCCGTCAGCGAAGGTCAACGCAAGTTGCTAGTTCGCCGGCGCCAGGTGGCCCCGGGGCCCCTTACCGCATGTGACGCGGAGCCGCTTCGACCAGCTTTGCTGGCAGTGTGCATCGGTGGATCGCGGCGGGCCTGTCGCTTTTTGTCTGGCACCGATGCTGTAATTGCCGTATACCGCTCTAATACGATGAGGATGGGATAATGGCTGGTCGACCCAGATCGGTGATGGAACGGGCGTACGCCGAGATCAAAAAGCAAGTGATGACGCTTGAGTTAGCTCCGGGCGCCGTCGTGGATGACATGCAGATCAGCGAACGGCTTGGGATCAGCCGGACACCGGCACGGGAGGCTCTTTTCCGATTGGCCTCCGAGGGGCTGATTGTGGCCGATCCAGGTAAGAGCGGGTTTTCCGTCAAGCCGATGGATTTGCTGGATATTTCCAATCTCTTCGAGGCGCACATGGTCGCAGCGCGCGCCATCGGCCGCCTGTTGGCTGTCAGGGCCACCCCGGCGGACATTGCCAAGTTGCGGCGCGCTGAAGCAAAGGTTGTGAAGGCCATTGAGCGGCAACGGCCCGTGGAGGTGGCCTCAACCAACGCGGAATTGCACCGGTTGGAGGCCACCTCGACGCGGAACGGCTACCTGGGAACGATGGCTTGTTCCATTCATGACCAGGGCCAGCGGCTGGGATATCTGGCCTTCGGCGGGGCGACGTCGTGGGATTCGTTGCATGACCATTTCCTGTTGATCCAGCGTGATCATGCCGAGTTGATCGACGCGTACGAAGCGGGGGATCCGGATGCGGCCGAGAGCGTCGCTGCCCGCCATGTGGTGTTGTTCCGTGACAGGATCCTGAGTTTCCTGACCGAAAGCGCAACCGGCCCCATGAGCCTCGGGGGCGATATCCTGCCCTCGATCCGATTAGACGGGGCCCACGCGAAATAGGCCGTAAGGGGCGTCCGTTTCGCCTTCGTGGAACACCTGGTGGGCATGGGTACGCCGCGGATCCCCGGCTTCGGAGAGGATGAAGTCCAGCGCTCCGGCGAACCATCCGGTGAACATGTAGTCCCCGGAACGGGTGCCCGCTTCGTCGGGCCGGTGGAAGACCGAGTGTCTGACTTCAATGGCGGCGGTGGCCGAGGGCAGGTCGAGGTCCCTAATGGTGAACGTGCCCCAGCCGCGCTGGGAGAGCCGGTTCATGTAATGCGCGAACACTTCCACACCTTGAAGGTGGTGGACTTTTGATTCGTGTTCGCACCACGTCCAGGCGGAGGTGTAGCCGGCGTCGTAGAGCAGCTTGGCGTAGCGCTCGATGCCGAGCTCGTTTTCGATGGCCAGGTGGTTGTTGACGAAGAAGTGGACCGGCACGTAGAGCATGGGCAGGGAATCGGTGCTCCACTGCCCGGTCTGTGGGTCGACGTCGATGGGGATCCGGGGCGCTGCCATCATGCTCCCCAGACGTCTTTGAGGACGCGCATCCAGTTTTCGCCCATGATCTTCCTGACCCTGGCCTCGGGGTGGCCGCGTTTGATGAGTGTTTCGGTGAGGTTGGGGAACTCTCCGATGGTTCGGATGCCGAGCGGGTTGATGATTTCACCGAATTCGGTCAGCCGCCGGGCGTAGCCCTTGTCGTGGGTCAGGTATTCGAAGAAGCGCTGGTCCTGGCCCTGGGTGAAGTCAGTGCCGATGCCGATGGAGTCTTCGCCAACGATGTTCATGACGTACTCGATGGCCTCGGCGTAGTCATCGATGGTCGCGTGGATTCCTTTAGCCAGGAACGGCGTGAACATCGTGACCCCGACGAAACCGCCGCGGTCGGCGATGAAGCGCAGCTCTTCGTCCGTTTTGTTCCTCGGGTGCTCCTTCAGTCCAAAGGGCAGGCAGTGCGAGTAGCACACCGGTTTCGATGACTCGAGAATGACTTCCTTGGCGGTCACGGACCCCACGTGCGACAAGTCGCAGAGGATGCCTACCTTGTTCATTTCCTGGACGACTTCCCGCCCGAAACCGGACAAACCGCCGTCGCGTTCATAGCAGCCGGTGCCGACCAGGTTCTGGGTGTTGTAGCAAAGCTGAACGACACCAACGCCAAGCTGCTTGAAAATGCTGATGTACCCCAGCTGATCCTCGAAGGCATGGGCGTTCTGGAACCCCAGGATGATGCCCGCCTTCCCCTCGGCCTTCGCCGCCCGAATATCCGCCGTCGTCCTGACCGGCCGGACAAGTTCGGAGTTATCGGCAATGAGTTCGTTGACCTCCAGGATGTTGTCTACCGTCTGTTGGAACCCCTCCCACACCGAGACCGTACAGTTCGCGGCCGTCACACCCCCTTTCTGCATGTCCAGGAACAGGTCCCTGTCCCATTTGGCGATGATGAGCCCGTCAATCACCACACTGTCCTCGTGCAGCGTCCCCGGGCTGATAGCCGTACCTGTAGTCACGTGAAGGTTTCCTTCCTTGAAGCCGGTAAACGATCGACCGGTGGATTGATAATACGACTCGTATATCAAGATGGGAAGAGGGGGCTTGAAGCGACCTCTTTTTTCTGCCTGGAAAATTCTTGCGGGAGCCTATGGCCAGACAGGCAATCTCGTAATACAGTGCGTATATTCGAATCGAGATGCGGAACGCACTCGCGCCGGCGGACCAGGCTATTGACCCTGGCACTCCCCCAGCATCTACACGGTCCGCCACTGGCGGCCCGACTACAGGAGACGGACGATGTCCACAACGGAGCCTCTTCAAAAAACTGCACCACCAGATCTGAAAGTCATGAAAAAAGTCATCACCGCAGCAGCGATCGGCAACTTCATCGAGTGGTACGACTTCGCCGTCTACGGCTACCTGGCCACCGTGCTGGCCGCGAACTTCTTTCCCGGCGGGAACCCCACCACAGCCCTACTGGAGACCTTCGCCGTGTTCGCCGTCGCGTTCGCCTTGAGGCCGCTGGGCGGCATCTACTTCGGACGCCTCGGAGACAAAATCGGCAGGAAAAAGACGCTGTCGCTGACCGTGCTGCTGATCTCAGGCTCGACAGCATTCATCGGGCTGCTGCCGAACTTCGCATCGCTCGGCCTCTGCGCTCCGGCCCTGCTGGTTCTGGCGCGCTGCGTCCAGGGATTCTCCGCCGGCGGTGAATACGCAGGCGCGTGCGCCTACGTCATCGAACACGCACCGCGGGAACAAAAAGCCCGCTACGCGAGCTTCGTTCCAGTCAGCACCTTCTGGTCGTTCGCGTTCGCGGCAGGCTTCACGTTCCTGCTCTCCCAGGCACTGGGACCCGCTGCCATGGGCGAATGGGGATGGCGCATCCCGTTCCTGATGGCCCTTCCGCTGGGCTTCTTCGGTTTCTACCTTCGCTACAGGCTCGAAGAGACTCCGGTCTTCCAGAACATCGAAGGAAAAGCAGAGGTCGCCCCGTCTCCGCTGAGCGAAACTTTCCGCGAGCACTGGCGGACCATCCTTGCCCTCGCTGGCTTCATCTCGGCCACGGCCCTGTCGTTCTATACCTTCACCACATACATGTCCACGTTCCTGCAGGTGGTGGGCCATCTCAGCCAGCCGCAGGCGCTGCTCTCCAGCTGCATCTGCCAGGTCCTGGCCGGCCTGCTCTGCCCCTTCATGGGGCGCCTTTCGGACCGCATCGGGCGACGGAAAACCACCATGGGCGCCTGCCTCATCCTTATTCTTGCCGTGTTCCCGGCCTTCATGATGGGAAGCACCGGCAACCTGGCCGTTTCCATCCTAGGCCAGCTCCTCCTGGGTATCGGCGCGGTCCTGACCGGCATCGTCACAGCTGTACTGATGTCCGAACTCTTCCCCACCATGGTCCGCTACACCGCGTCGGCGGTCACCTACAACCTCGCCTACACCGTCTTCGGCGGAACAGCGCCGTTCGTCGCCACCTGGCTGATCGCCGAAACCGGTAACAAGCTCGCTCCCGCCTTCTACCTGGTGGCCGTCTGCCTCATGGCACTCTTTGCCAGCAGCCGCCTGCCCGAAACATCCAAACGATCACTGAACTGGGAAGCCGAAAAAGCAGCTCCGTAGCTTCCCCGGCGAACCACGCCGCCCTTGCTGAACTGGAGGCCGCCCCACCGTCGGGGGCGGCCTCCCATGTGTCATGCAAACCCAGGATGGCTGCGGTGAGCTAAGCAGGGAAGGCCGCCGTCGCCGCAACGACGTCCAAGCCACGAACCAAGTCCGCCTCGACTCGTGTCACCTCATCTGTCTCGACTGTCACCCTTAGGACGTACGCCCATTACTCGCACACCGAGGCTAACCCATAATTACGCTTCGTACTTTGAACTGTTCAGCTCTCGACTGCCCGCTCGAGGCAAGCTTCTGCTCGGGAAGCAGGCTCACAGTTGGCGCCAGTGGAGTGGGTTCTGCTGTTCAGATCTAAAACCCTGAAGCCGTCATTACGTTGGGGCGGTGGTCGCTGATGACCCCGTGTGGGCACGAATTCCGGAACGATCCAGTGCCGCCAAAAGGAGACACAACCGGCATAGTGTCCACACCCCTCCGGCAGGGCAAATACTCCGCTCATGCTTCGCAAGCAGATAGCCTCCTGCGGACTCGGGCCAGCTGCCCTCACAGACGTCCGGCGCCCACCCAGCGTCACCGCCTATACGCAGGCGATACTTCGTAGTGGGCTGCCCACGGCTTCAAGGCAGGTACGGGATGCGGCCCCGTAGCCAGCCAGTCGTTGCTGATGTCAGTTGCTTTCGCTGCGTGGAGGACAAGTTCGGCGGCGAGGGCTGAGCCAGTGATTTTTGCGTATGCGACGGCGGTTTCGCCGATCCTCTCGGTGTGTTCGAGTAGTGGAAGCAGGTGCGCGGAGGTGACGTTGCTGAGTTCCCCGACTCGTTTCCCATCGATCCGTACTTCAACGAAGGAGCGCTCGTTACCGTTCTTCAGGGTGCGGATTTCTTTATGGAGGCTGACCAGCAAGAGGCCGGCGCCCGTTGGTGGCACGTGATTCGACAGGACGTCGAAGTGGTTCTCTTCCTTGAGCACTTGCATTGCTGTCCCCCACGGAACAAGGGTTGTCACACCGGCAGGGGGCGCGTTGAGAGGTGCTATCAGCTCAGGTTCAGGTAGTGCAAGGGTGACCCTGGACCGTAGCTGGCTACCGTCGTCGTAGGCCCAAATGCGGGCCGAAGCCACAACTGCCAGGCCACTGGCAATGACCCTCCTGACGGGCTGAGCAAACCGCACGGCGTCGTCCCGGCGAAGATAGCCCAAAACGTTGTTGTTCCAGCGAACGCTGATCGCACTCGAATCGTAAGGGTTGTCCGGCTCGGCAACGAGCTCCACCGAGAGGTTTTCGATCTCTGCATCCCGACCCACACCCACCTGCGCTCCGCTAGCCCGCAGAGCAGCCCGGATGCCCTGCCCATATGCGTGTTCGCCGACGACTTCAATGTTCGGCCATACCGGGCGTCCGAGCGAGACGGCGTAAGTCTTCGTGATTCTGGGCGTAGGCGATACCACGACCTCCTGGCCAGGAATCCATTGTTCCGGCAACGCGTCCTCGGCGGCTACAGGTTGCACAAATCCGTGTGGGCTCGGGATCTCGTGAGGGACTGGTAAGGGGTGAACTGACCAATGTTCGTCTTCCCATGCCTGCCTGGTACGTCGCCGCTTCCTCAAGAGAAAGACGAACCCTACGATTCCTAATGTCAGAACGAATCCTGCGGGCGACGAGAACGTAACGACCAACAAAAGAAGACCGAAGAGAACCCACTTCGCGATGACGCCGGCCTTTTCTACGGCCGGAACGCCCCGGCCGCCGCTAGTCAACTTCCCCGGATCCTGACCAATATGGGCAAGTACCCGCGCAGCCTGGCCGACAGTAAGGTGCATGAGACTCGGACGCTTGCCCGCGGCGCGGCCAACCGAAGCCCGAACGAAGTCCCGCTGAAACCTCGACGCCGGCGCAGTGCCATCGGGCGCAAGCAGCCCCCGCCAGTCCTCGTCGCTAATGACCTGGCGGACCTTCATGGCACCAGAAGGGCGAGACGATTGGCCAGCTGATGATGCACGAGAACGGCGGCGCGTAGTGCTCGACACGTAAGAGACCCCCGTTCCAGGAACCCTCACCGTGCTCGTTGTACGACCAAACGCAGTCTTCGTAACCCGTATCGGCCCAGCTCCGATGCTCGCGCTCACACCCCGCTTTGACGCAGTGACCCGCACCGGCCCAAAACTCTTCGACTTCCGATATCTAAAACCCAACTCTGCCCCCATAAATATGCACACGAAAGACTAATTTCCTCGGTAAGAGTGATTCTAGAATCCCAACAGGCGAGAGGACACACATTTCGTATGTCCAGTGGAATACGTCGCGAATGAGCCACGCCTAGCCCTTGCAAGGAGCCAAGGACGGCAAAAGCCTGCCCGAAGTCATGATTTCGCGTGTTTGCCACCCATGAATGAAGACAGCCCTAGAACCGTCAAAGGAACCAGTCATGAATGCGCTCACCATCAAGGACCCCGCCGATCTGCTCAGCTTCATCGGTCACACTCTCGGCTTCTGGCCACAAGAAAGCCTCGTCTGCATCACCCTCGACAAAGACCAAGTCGGCGCAACCCTCCGCATCGACCTCCCCAAACAACCAGGGTACGAGATCCACTTCGCCCGCATTGTCGCGGCCTACCTCACCACCGACGAACGAGCCAACGGCATCGTCTTCGCCCTCTACACCACAGAAACACCTGAAGCAGGCGAGGCAAGGCCACACCGGGCCACCGTTGCAGCCCTCACCGGAGTCCTCGCACATCAAGGAATCACCATCCGCGACGGCATCTACGTCACCAATACCACCTACTCCCCCTACGACGCTCTTCCAGGCGAGAACATCGCCATACCGCTCAGCAGCACCGAATATTCACAGGTCAACGCTGAGTTCATCTACCGCGGCAGCATTATCGCGCCCACCAACCACATCACCCTCCCGGCGGCGACCCACAAGCAGGAGGACGCGACCGTCGTCGAACGCCATAAGGAAGCCATCCTTAACCGGCCGCCGGCGGCAGCGATCGAAGACGCGCACCGGCTTTGGACGGGAATGTTGAACTTGAAGGACTACCCCACCGACCCGGACGTCATGATGCTCGTCGCCTACTTCCAGTTCCCGCACATCCGCGACCAACTTATGGCCGATATCCCGGGAATCGACGAACCACCCGAACACATCCTCTTCGCCCAAACCACCACCGCACCGGACTGGTCCAGAATCGAAAGGGCAAAAGACCTGCTCCTGCACACGTACATCCGCACCAGCCCCGAGCACGCAGCACCCATCCTCACCACCATCGGCTACATCAGCTGGTGGGAAGGCAGAGGATCCAAAGCACACCAATACCTCCAACTCGCCCTCGACACCGACCCTGGCTACCGCTTCGCACGCCTCACCGACCACATGCTCGGCGCCGGCATCATCGCAGGCTGGAACACCAACAAAACCACCGCCTACCGGAACAATTTGGATATGTCCTGACTCTGGCACGAGACCCCTGGGCCCGATCACCTCGAGCCACAGCTTGACGAATTGCATGATCCGCATTGCGAACGAGTCTCAAGCAGATGGAGGTTCCTTTCGACAGATCGGCAACCCGTGTGACAGCGGTGATGATTTCAGCGATAACATGAACCGCACTGGCTCCTACGGTCGGATCGCGACCGGCATGGGATTCGACGCCGGTGGCGGTGAGCTGAAAATTTCCCAAGCCCTTCCCCCCGTCTTAAACGCCGCGCCGGGGTTGGACTCGAGCACCTGCATTGCATAGGCCTGGCCCGCTGCGGCTTCCATGGCGGCGGAAGGCCCATGAACCGATTTCCTCATCACTATTGAAGACAAAGATGACCGTGGGCCTCCGCAGGCCGGCTTCGCGCAGAATCTTGAGCGCCGAAATGCCTTGTATCAGCCCCGTTTTCAGGTCGACAATCCCGAGGCAGCTCAACGCCGGGCGGCCGGTTTCGTCCGCCCAGCGTGCGGACCCGACTTTTGCAAGGTTTCCGGCTGGCGAAATCGTGTCATAGCGGGCCAGGACGAGAACATGACCGGTGCCGGCATAAGGTGATGGTCAGTGTTGGTGCGGAGTCCCCGCCGTCCAGCAGTGCCGCAGGGGTGGGCGCACCCAGACATTCAGCGCGAGCCGGCAGAGGTATCGGGCCCCTTACTTCAGCGCGGTGACGTCGCGGCTGCGTGTCTCGACCCGGACGAAATCAAGCATGTCCTTAACGATGGAGTCCTTGGCCGTCTGTGTCGGCTCCGGCAGCAATGTCACGCTGCGTTCTCCTTGAGATGGATTGTCCGTGCGGGTTTTCAGAGCGTTCGTGACGGACAGGAGGATAACCCCTGCCGGGAGAGTGGCGGGGGAATCGGCTTCCGTGGAGGCTAGCAGTGACTGGGATCGGTTTGGTATAGCCCGGTTACGGTTCGACGTGCTTTGTAGGGTTTCATCCCTGGCGTGCGAGGTGCTCAGTCAGCATGAGGACTCCTGGCAGGGTCACCATGGCAAGGATGGTCTGGATGGCCGTGATCGAGGCCATCAGACGTGTATCGCCGCCCATCCTGCTGGCGAGGACGTAGGCGCTGGGCGCGGTGGGAACTGCGCAGATGAGCACCGTGCTCGCGAGGCTGGCGCCGGTAACACCGAGTGGGATGGCGATAGCCACAGTGGACAGCGGCAGGATGACCAGTTTCAGTACCGTGGCAAGTCCAACGTCAATCGTGTCGCGCTTACGGAATGTGAAGTGCAGTGCGGCGCCGGCGATGAGCGTTCCACACGCCAGCGCCGGGGCGGCCAGCATCTCCGCGGTCGCCTTGAGGAACTCGGGTAGTGGCAGGTCGGCGAAATTCAGCGCAAGCCCGACGGCACATCCTTGGATCAGCGGATTTTCGAGGAACTCCCGCCATGCCGACTTTCTTTTCGGATTCCTGGCTTTGTCCCCGTACGCGGTGAGCATGCTGACTGAAATGACATTCACCAGTGGAACGACGATGGTGCTGGCGAGCGCGAATACCGCCACACCTCCTTGCCCATGCAGGGTCGAGGCGAAAATCAACCCGATGTAGGTATTGATGCGGATGGCGCCCTGGACCACAGAGGTCAGCTGGGGACCGGTGGCTCGAAGCGGGCGTCTGAGGGCGATCAGGATGCAGGTGACGGCCAGGATCGGCGCGGCAAGACTGAGCAGCAGCGGCCCAAGCGGAACGACGGTGAGGTCGGTGTCGGCGATGGACAGGACGAACAGGGCGGGGGTGAAGACTCGGTAACTCATCCATTCCAGTCCGCGCCAGAAGCCGGGGTCGGTCAGGACCCTTTGGCGCAACAGGGCACCAGCGGCGAGCAGAAGAAGGATCGGCACGATGGCCGTCGTCACGAGTGTCATGGCCCCCAGTGTGATGCAATGGCTTTATGCCTTTCAACCATGACAACATGAATGGTCCGCTGCTCGCGGTGGAGCTCGTCAACCTTGCCGCCGGAGGTTCATGGACGATCGGTTTGGCGCGAACTGTTCTTGAAAAGCACCAGATCCGCAGGACGTCGTCCTTGGACGCGGCCGACGCTGAGCTCCTGCGGGCCTGGGCGTGCAGGCTGCGGGAGGCTTTTGAGGCAGGTGGTGTCCAGTCGCGGTGCGCTGTCATCAATCACCTTCTTGCCGAGGGAACTTCCCATGCGTATCTGACGACCCATGACGGGCGACGGCCACACCTGCATTTCGCACCGGAGGAAGAGGACCTCCTTGCCCGGGTCAAGGCAGTCACAGCTGGCGGTTTGGCGATTTTCGCTGTCGAGTCCGAAGGGGGTCGTTTAGGGATCTGCATGCGGCAGTCATGCGAGGTTGCGTTCGTTGACACCAGCAGGAACGGACGGCGAAGCTATTGCTCGGCCAGGTGTGGAAACTACGACGCGGTTCGACGTCACCGCAGGCATACCCTGGATCCACTTCCTTGATCCGGCTGGCCTCAGACCGGTGGGGCTCCGGAGCACCTGGCACAGCAGAACGGCCACGGGCGATTGAAAGGGCTCCTGCTGGACGGGGGACGTCCAGTGCTTGTGCATCATGCCCAGTGAGGCACTGTCGCCGACGGCGGTCGGTCGGTGGTGGAGCTGGCCTCGGCAGGTATACCAGCCGTTGATCATGAGGACAACGGCTACAACCGTGACGATCCGTGGCATGAGATCGGTGAGGGTCTGGATGAGGATCAAGCCCTGGAACGCCAGCGTGAGATAACTGGTGTACGGGGCACTTGGCACGCTGAATGCAGGGCGTTCGAGCCATCCGCGCTTGGCCCAACGGTGAAGTTGCATCTGGCATAGCACGATGGTGCTCCAGGTTACGCCCACGGCGACTGAGACTACGCGGAGGACGGCTTCGAAGGCGCCATCGGGCATGAGGTAATTGATCGGGACTCCGAAAAAGGACACGGCCGCAGTGATGACGATGCCGCAAAGGGGACGCCGGCTTTGTTCTTGCGCAGTGCGAACACCGGGCCGGGCCGGCACAACCCAGTCCAGAACAGAAGTTGGACTCTGCAGTTCTGGACCTGCGCCCTAAGGACCGGGAACTTGTCATGCTGATCGTGTGGGATGGCTTCGGGGAAGCTGAAACGGGTGCGCTTCTTGGGTTGTCGCCAACGGCCTCCCGAACGCGTTACTGCGTTACTCATGGGCCCGGAAGAACCTGAAGTCCAGCTTCAGCGGTGCCGGCTCCCAAGCTGTGCTTACTTTGATCGGATTCAGATTCACTGGCTGCACGGCGCACCGGGTTAGGAAGAGTTGCCGTCGCAGCTCCCGCTGGATTCTAGCGAGGCAGCGCTGGCACCCGGACTTGACCTCCTCCTCTATTGCGCCGCATCGAAGCCTGCGAGGAGTCGTCGTGTTGCCGTGGCCATATGGGAGCGCATGCTCTTTGTCACGGCCTCAGCGTCCCGGGCCTTCAGCGCCTGGTAAATCGCTGTGTGCTCCTTGAGTGCGGCTTCGGCGTGCCCTTCGTCCGTGAGGGCTCGGTCCACCCAGATCCGCAGCAGGGAACGGATGCTCTGCAGGAGTTCCTCAAGGACCGTGTTTCCGGAGGCGGCGGCGATCTCCCGGTGGAAGGCAGCGTCGGCCTCGACGAAGGCTGCCAGGTTGTCCAGGTTTTTTTCCATGGCGTCCAGGTCCACCCGCATCCGGTCCAGTGCTTCGTCGGTGATACGAAGTGCCGCCAGTTCGACAGCCTGGATCTCCAAGCCGCTCCGTAGCTCAACGAGCTCCCGCGTCCGCGGCTCCCCCAGCATCAACCCCCAGCTGAGCGTCCGTGGCAGAAGCTCGGAGACGCCGTCGCGCAGGTACGTCCCGGAACCCGGCCTGACGATGACGATGCCGAGGATCTCCAAAGCGGCCAAGGCCTCGCGAACCGCCGAGCGCCCGACGCCGAGGGACGCTGACAGCTGGCGTTCGGCGGGGAGGCGCGTGCCGGGAGCGATGTCTCCACTGGTGAAGTACGCGAGCAGTCGCTCGGCTACTTCGGACACCACGGAACCCTGCTCCATGGGGGCCAAAGCTGCCGTCATCTGGGCCGCTGCGGCGGCGGGGTTCACAGGCATCTTCAAAGCGTAGCAACCGGATGACCAATCAATACTCATCAACCGGTTGACCAATTTAGAATCCGGGCCTATGGTTTAAATCACAAGCTTCGTCAGGCCGCATCCAGGCGGCCCATCGCATGAGTCAGCCCCTCGGAATCCAACGCAGGATCAGTGGGGATACCAACATCTAGGAGTCAATGTGGACACCACACAATCGGTGGTAGAGAAATCCGCAATCAAGAAGGTGGCTATCCGGCTGGTGCCGTTCGTCGCCCTGATGTTCTTCATCAATTACCTGGACCGCACGGCCATCTCGTTCGCTGGCCCCAACGGCATGAACAATGACCTGGCGCTGTCCGCAGCCCAGTTCGGCTTCGCGTCCGGCGTCTTCTTCATCGGCTACATCCTGCTGGAAGTCCCCAGCAACCTGGCCCTCCACAAGTTCGGCGCCCGTCTCTGGCTGGCCCGCATCATGGTCAGCTGGGGCATCGTTTCCCTGCTCTTCACCTGGGTTGGCAACGTTGAACAGCTCTACATTCTGCGCTTCATCCTGGGTGTTGCCGAGGCCGGCTTCTTCCCCGGCGCGATCCTGTTCCTGAGCCTCTGGGTTCCGTCCAAGCACCGCAGCAAGATCCTTGCCCTCTTCTACTTGGCCCAGCCGCTGACCACTGTGATCGGCGCTCCCCTGGCCGGTGCCCTGATCCAGCAGCACGGCGTGTTCTTCGGCCTTGAAGGCTGGCGCTTCATGTTCTTCGGTGTTGCCGTTCCGGCAATCGTGATCGGTGTCATCGCCTGGTTCTACCTGGCTGACAACCCGGCCAAGGCCAAGTGGCTCACCGCCGAGGAAAAGACCTGGCTGACCGGCGCCCTGGAAAAGGAAAAAGCCCAGACTGCCGCCAGCAACAAGCACGTCAGTGTCCGCACCGTGTTCGGCAACGGCCGCGTCTGGATGCTCTCCCTGATCTACTTCGGCTTCATCTACGGCCTGTACGCCCTCGGCTTCTTCCTGCCGACCATCATCGCCGGTTTCGAAGGTCTCTACGGCGCCAAGTTCGATGTGTTCCAGAAGGGCCTCATCACCGCCATCCCGTACCTGCCAGCAGCGTTCGCCCTGTACTTCTGGTCCAAGGACGCCACCAAGCGCGGCGTCAAGACCTGGCACATCGCCCTCCCCGCCCTGATCGGCGGCCTCAGCATCCCGCTGGCCCTGTTCGCAGGCTCCCCCGCAGCGACCATCGCCGTCATCACCATCACGGCCATGTCCATCTTCGCGGCCCTGCCGAACTTCTGGACCGTTCCCACCCAGTTCCTCACCGGCGCGGCAGCCGCCGCAGGCATCGCCCTGATCAACACCGTGGGCAACCTGGCAGGCTTCAGCGCCGGTTACATCACGGGCTGGCTCAAGGACTGGACCGGCAACTACACGGTTCCTATGTTCGTGGTGGGCGGCTTCATGTTGCTCTCCTCGATCCTGATGGTGGTCCTCAGCCGCCAGGGCAAGACCTCCGCAGGCATCGCCGCCGAGGCCCTTGACCCGCAGGGCGCCGGACACCACGTCGAACCGTAACCCTTAAGCCGGGGCGCCCTCCCGGAGGGCGGGCGCCCCTCTCCAACCGCACACATATTTCACACCAAGAGCTCCAGGAGCCCCCGCATGACCCGCTTGTTCAATGAACCCGCAGCTTTTGCTCACGAGATGATCGAAGGTTTTGTCGCATCGCACGGCCGTTGGGTCCGCCGCGTCAACGGCGGGGTCGCCCGGAGCACGCGTTCGACGCCGGACACGGTCGCCCTGGTGATCGGCGGTGGCTCCGGACACTACCCGGCATTCGCTGGCTTGGTGGGCCAGGGCCTGGCCCACGGCGCGGCAATGGGCAACCTCTTCGCTTCCCCGTCCGCGCAGCAGGTCTACAACGTGGCCAAGGCCGCGGACAACGGCGCTGGCGTGTTACTCGGTTACGGCAACTACGCCGGCGATGTCCTGCACTTCACCCAGGCCCAGGACAAGCTCCGGGCCGAAGGCATCGACTGCCGCAGCATCGCCGTCACGGACGACATCTCCTCGGCACCCCTGGCGGAGAAGCACAAACGCCGCGGGATCGCCGGTGACCTTACCGTCTTCAAAGTGGCCGCCGCGGCCGCCGAGGCCGGCCACTCCATGGACGCCGTGGTGGAAATCGCCCGGCGCGCCAACGACCGGACCCGTTCCTTCGGTGTCGCCTTCACCGGCTGCACCCTGCCCGGCGCGGACCAGCCGCTCTTCTCCGTTCCCGAGGGGCGCATGGCGGTCGGCATGGGCATCCACGGCGAACCCGGGATCGGCGAAACGGACGTCCCGACGGCGGATGAGCTCGCCGAGCTGCTGGTAGCGGACCTCCTGGCGGAAGTACCTGAGGGCGTCTCGGTGGAGGGCGCCCGGGTGGTCCCGATCCTCAACGGCCTGGGTTCGGTGAAGTACGAAGAACTTTTTGTGGTCTACCGCCGCGTGGCCCAGCTCCTGGCCGATGCAGGTCTGGTTGCCGTGGACCCGCAGGTGGGCGAGCTGGTGACCAGTTTCGACATGGCCGGTACCTCCCTGACGCTGTTCTGGCTGGACTCCGAACTCGAGTCGTTGTGGCTGGCCCCGGCTGATGCCCCGGCTTTCCGCCGTGGCGCAGTGACCGCCCAGGCGCTCGACGCCGAGGAACTCGCCGCCGGGAATGAGGAAGCCGAAAACTCCATCCCGGTTGCCTCCGATGTTTCCCGCGGCGCAGCACCCCGGGTCCTTGCAGCCCTTGAGGCAGCAAAGGCCGTGATCGATGCGAACGTGAACGAACTCGGCAGGATCGACGCGATCGCCGGCGACGGTGACCACGGCATCGGCATGGAACGCGGAATCCACGCCGCCACTGCTGCTGCGGCAGACGCCGTCGAACGCGGTGCCGGTGCCGGAACCGTACTGAATCTCGCCGCCGATGCTTGGGCCGACAAGGCCGGTGGCACCTCGGGTGCGCTGTGGGGCATGGCCCTGCGCGCAGTCGGCGCGGCCGTGGGCGACACCGACGCACCGCACGCCGCCGCGGTAGCCGCCGGCGTAGCCGAGGCGAAGCGCTCCATCATGGACTTCGGCAAAGCCAAGGTAGGCGACAAAACCCTGGTGGACGTGTTGGCCCCCTTCAGCGAGGCACTCACCACGGCAGTGGACGACGGCGGCTCCCTCCGGGACGCGTGGGGCGCAGCGGCGACCATTGCCGAACAATCCGCCGAAGCCACCGCGAACCTGCTGCCCCTCATGGGCCGCGCCCGCCCGCACGCGGAAAAGAGCCTGGGAACCCCTGACGCCGGCGCCATCTCCATGGCGCTGATCGTCCGGGCCATCCACAACACCCTCATTGGTGAAACCACCGCTACGAACACTGTTAAGGAGAACGCATGAGCGCCAAACTGCGCCTGGTCATCGGATCGGACGACGCCGGATTCGAATACAAGGAAGCCCTCAAGGCTGACCTGGAAGCGAACCCGCTGGTCGAGTCCGTGACCGATGTTGGAGTGGACGCTACCTCCCACACGCCGTACCCGTCCGTGGCGATCGCCGCCGCTGAACTCGTCGCCGCCGGCACCGCGGACCGCGCCCTCCTGGTCTGCGGCACCGGGCTGGGCGTGGCGATCGCGGCGAACAAGGTCCCCGGTGTCCGCGCCGTCACCGCCCACGATTCCTTCTCCGTGGAACGCTCGATCCTGTCCAACAACGCCCAGGTCCTCACCATGGGACAGCGCGTCATCGGCCTTGAACTCGCCCGCCGTTTGGCCAAGGAATGGCTCACCTACACGTTCGACGAAAGCTCCGCCTCCGCAGAGAAAGTCACCCTGATTAAGGACTACGAGGGTGTCACGTCCTGCTAAGCCTGTTGCCGCCAAGGCAGTGATCGGGGTGAGCCTGAAGATGTACTTCGGGTACCAGCGCTCCGTGGATTATTGCCGCGATGTCGCCACGATCGCCTTGAAGCACCCGTCCGTGCAGAGCGGGGACATTGAGCTGTTCGTCCTGCCGGTTCTGCCCGCCCTTCCCGAAGCTGCACGGATCCTCGGTTCCGCGCAGGTGGGAACAGGCGCGCAGGATATCTTCTGGGAAGACGAAGGCGCCTACACCGGCGAAGTCGGCGGCAAGACCGTCGCTGAGCTTGGCGGACGCTACGTCGAAGTTGGCCACGCGGAACGACGCCGGATCTTCGGCGAGGACGACCGCGTCATCGGGCTGAAAACCGCGGCGGCCTACCGCAACGGCCTCACCCCGGTGCTCTGCGTCGGCGAACTCACCGCAGGTTCCCCCGAGGAAGCCATCGCCCAGTGCACGGCCGAAATCGACGCCGCGATCAACCGCGCCGACTCCCTCGGCCCCACCGGCCGGACCATCGTGGCCTACGAGCCGCAATGGGCCATCGGCGCACCAGAACCAGCCACCCCGGAGTACATCAGCGCCGTGGTCCGCGGCCTCGACGCCCACCTGAAGGACTTGCCGGGCCAGGAAAACAGCCGGGTCATCTACGGCGGCAGCGCCGGACCGGGCCTGATCACGGAACTGGACACCGCCGTCGCCGGCTTGTTCCTGGGCCGCTTCGCACACGACCCCGCAGCGCTGAAAACCATCCTGGACGAAACCGCCGCGCGCCTCGCCGCGCAGGAGGTGGCAGCATGAGCGGCGCCTCCCAAAGCAAAATCGGCCTCTCCAGCTACGCCTTTTTCTGGCAGCTCTCGGACCAGGTCAGCAACCCGCTGAGCATCCACGATGCCCTCCGGAAGGCCGCGGAAATGGGCGTGGACCTCTTCCAGATCTGCGACTACGCACCGCTGGAAGACATGAACGACGCCGACCTCGCCGCCGTCCGCGCGACGGCCGACGAACTGGGCATCACCCTGGAAGTCGGAACCAAGGGCATCCGCCCGGAGCACCTGCGGAAGTTCCTGCACATCGCCAAGGTGCTCGGCTCGGACCTCCTGCGGACGATGTTCAACGTCCCCGGCCACACCCCGGACAACGAGGAAGCCGTGCGGATCTTCACCGAGGTGCTTCCCGAATTTGAGGCAGCCGGGGTGCGGATCGCCGTCGAGACCTATGAACAGGTCCCCACGGAACGGATCCTCGCGGTGGTGAAGCAGGTCAACAGCCCGTACCTCGGCATCTGCAGCGACCCAGCCAACACGGTCGCTGCGCTGGAGATGCCGCGTGAGGTGATTGACGCCGTCGGGCCGTATGTGGTGAACATGCACATCAAAGACTTTGCGTTCAGCCGCAAGCAGGGATGGGTCGGGTTCACGTACTCGGGCGCACCCCTGGGCGAAGGCCTTCTCGACTACGACTACATGGTCGAAAAGATCCAGCCCAAAGTAAGAAACATCAACCAAATCGTCGAGCACTGGCTGCCTTGGCAGGACTCCGAAGCGGAGACCATCCGCCTCGAAAACCAGTGGACCCAACAAAGCCTCGATTTCCTAAGGAGCAAGTGAAATGTCAGCAGAAACTTTGACCGTCGCCGTCATCGGAGCCGGAGGCAAGATGGGGATGCGCGTTTCCCGGAACCTCCAGAAGTCCAACCACACGGTCTTCTACAGCGAGAACTCTCCCGCCGGCCAGGAACGCGTCCAGGCTGAAGGCCGCGAGATCACCGCCACCGACGACGCCGTCAAGGGCGCCGACGTCGTGATCCTCGCCGTGCCGGACACCGTGCTGGGCGTCGTCTCCGAAGGCGTCGTCCCGCAGATGAAGGCAGGCTCCATCCTGCTCACGCTTGACCCGGCCGCCGCCTACGCCGGCCTGCTGGCCAAGCGCGACGACGTTGTCCAGGCCGTCGCCCACCCGTGCCACCCCTCCGTGTTCCTCGAGCGCACCACCAAGGAAGAATGGGCCGACACCTTCGGCGGCGAAGGCGCACCGCAGAACGTGGTCGCAGCCATCGACGACGACGCCCCCACCGCAACCCGCGACGCAGCCGAAGCCGTCATCCGCACCATCTACGCGCCCGTCATCGACGTGCACTGGGTCACGGTCTACCAGCTCGCGGTTCTGGAACCCACCCTGGTGGAAACCGTGGCCTGCATGATCGGCACCCTGCTCAACGAGGCACTCCACGAGACCGTGCACACCGTCGGCGTGCCTGAGGCAGCTGCCAAGGCCATGCTCTTCGGCCACGTCCAGATCGCCCTCACCAACGCCCTGCGCGGCTCCAACCCCTTCTCCGAGGCCTGCGAAATCGCCATCCAGTACGGCAAGGACACCATCATAAAGGACGACTGGAAGAAGATCTTCGACGACTCCGAGCTGGACAACGTCATCGCCAAGATGCTCAAGCTGGACGCCGTCAAGCGCTAAGCACCCCCGACTGATGGCACTGAATTTCGTCCTGGAATTCAGTGCCATCGCCCTATCTCTTCCATGAAAGCGAGTCTGCTATGACTGCCGTTTTGCCCGAAACCCAAGAACTGTCATGGACCGATCTGGACAAGAAGGCAGTTGACACCGTTCGCGTGTTGGCTGCCGACGCCGTGGAGAAGGTCGGCAACGGCCACCCTGGAACGGCAATGAGCCTCGCTCCAGCCGCGTACCTGCTGTTCCAGAAGCTGATGCGCCATGACCCGAAGAACCCGGACTGGATCGGCCGCGACCGTTTCATCCTGTCCCCCGGTCACACCTCGCTGACCCTGTACATCCAGCTGTTCCTCTCCGGCTACGGCCTGGAACTGAAGGACCTTGAGGCACTGCGTACCTGGGGTTCGCTGACCCCGGGCCACCCCGAGTACAAGCACACCGCCGGTGTGGAAATCACCACCGGCCCGCTGGGCCAGGGCCTGGCTTCCGCTGTTGGCTTCGCGTACTCACAGCGCCGCCAGCGCGGCCTGTTCGACGCCGATGCTCCCGCAGGCGAATCGCCGTTCGACCACACCATCTGGGTCATCGCCTCCGACGGCGACCTCCAGGAAGGCGTGACCTCCGAGGCGTCCTCGCTTGCCGGCCACCAGGAACTGGGCAACCTCGTAGTGATCTACGACGAGAACCACATCTCCATCGAAGACGACACCGACATCGCCTTCACCGAAGACGTCCTCAAGCGCTACGAAGCCTACGGCTGGCACACCCAGCGCGTTGACTGGACCCGTCCCAGCGAAAACAATCCGACCGGCGACTACGTCGAAGACGTCCAGGAACTGTACTCCGCACTGCAGGCAGCCAAGGCAGAGACGAACAAGCCGTCCATCATCTCCCTGCGCACCATCATCGGCTACCCGGCACCGAAGAAGCAGAACACCGGCAAGATCCACGGTTCCGCCCTGGGTGCCGAAGAAGTCGCAGCACTGAAGACCGTGCTCGGTTTCGACCCGGCCAAGTCCTTCGACGTCGACGAAGAGGTCCTGGCACATGCCCGTAAGGTCCTGGACCGCGGCGCCGAGTCCCGCGCCGCCTGGCAGGCCAGGTTCGAGGCATGGCAGGCGTCCAACCCGGACGGCGCCGCCCTCTTAGAGCGCGTTGAGGCCAAGAAGCTTCCGGTGGGCATCGACCTTGCCCTTCCCGTGTTCGAAGCCGGCAAGGACGTTTCCACCCGTGCGGCATCGGGCAAGGTCCTGAACGCCATCGGCCCGGTCCTTCCCGAGCTCTGGGGCGGCTCCGCCGACCTCGCCGAGTCCAACAACACCACCATCGAAGGTTCGCCGTCGTTCATCCCGACATCACGTTCCACGGACGCCTGGAAGGGCAACCCCTACGGTCGCGTCCTGCACTTCGGTATCCGCGAACACGCAGCGGCCTCGATCGTCAACGGCATCTCCCTCCATGGCCGTACCCGGGCCTTCTCCGGCACGTTCCTGATCTTCTCGGACTACCAGCGTCCGGCCATCCGCCTCGGCGCGCTGATGGGCGTCCCGTCCCTGTACGTCTGGACCCACGACTCCATCGGCCTCGGCGAAGACGGACCCACGCACCAGCCCGTGGAACAGCTCGCCTCCCTGCGCGCCATCCCCGGCCTGGACGTCGTCCGCCCCAGTGACGCAAACGAAGTCTCCGCTGCCTGGAAGGCCATGCTGGAGAACCACGAGAACCCCGCCGGCATCGTGCTGACCCGCCAGAACATCCCCACCTACGCCCGCGGTGAAGGCGAAGCCACCGGTGATACCTTCGCATCCACCGCAGGTGTGGCCAAGGGCGGCTACGTCCTGGCCGAAGCCTCCAAGAACGGTGAAACGGTGGACGCCCAGGTCATCCTGATCGGCACCGGCTCCGAGGTCCAGCTCGCCGTGCAGGCCCGCGAAGCACTCCAGGCCGAAGGCATCGCCACACGGGTCGTCTCCATGCCGTGTGTCGAGTGGTTCAACAAGCAGGACGAGGCATACCGCGAGTCCGTCCTCCCGGCCTCCGTCAAGGCCCGCGTCTCCGTCGAAGCCGGACTCTCCCAGGGCTGGCGCGAATTCGTCGGTGACGCCGGCCGCTCCATCTCGCTGGAACACTTCGGCGCCTCGGCTGACTACAAGCGGCTCTTCCAGGAGTTCGGCATCACCGCCGAGGCTGTCACAGCCGCCGCCAAGGACTCCCTCACAAACGCCACCGCGTAACACCTGAGGGCCTTGGTATTACGAAATTCCGCCATCATGGGCCGTTACCCGCTGCTTTGCCGTTCCAAGTGGCACCGCGCCCTAGGGAGAGGACTGTGCCGTGGGAATCACGTGAAAGCAAAACCCCTCCGAAGGGGCATGCGGTGCCCGAGGTGAGACTCGAACGCAATTCGCGGCCTTGTCATTGCTGGGATCCCGCGAACATATGCGGATGTACACCAGTCCGGGGTGACTAACAAGTGTGGACAGTGTCCACACTTGTTAGTCAACGGCTTCCAGCCCGGTTTTCTGGGTTCGAGGGTGCCCTGACTGGACGGGCGTCCCTGGCAACACTCGATGAGCGCCGCTAATTGGACTAAAGAATCCCATCATCTGCAGTTCACGAGCAAGCGCTCGAGCGAAAATCCCTCTGACAATGGACCTGGACCAGCGGACTACGGCCCGAAGGCCGGAGATGCTCGTTGGCCACGAAACCCTGCCAACTGGTCCTGGTTGGCAGGGCTGGCAGTTACTTCTCTCACTGGCATCCATGAAGTAGCAGTACCGTTACTGGTTGGCATCAGGCTTCCCTCGCTGACGAACTGCCTCGCCTGAGCGTCGCGGTCCGGCGCCCACCAGCCGCTGGTGGGGCAATGGTCTCCCGTACGGACGGCACTTATAGGCCTGGGTCCGCTCTGTCGTTTGCTGCTGATAAGGCTTCTTTTCTTCATGCCAACTCCTACGCATTTGGTGACCGCTAGTCAACTCTAATGACTAGCAGTAAACCATAGTTGGAATTTCGTGCGTATCAAGCAGAAGTTTCAGCCCTGTTACTTCTCCTCGCCCCGCTCCGCGCTTCTTAGGCAGCTCAGAAATTCGTCCACTGCTGGCGCAGGACCGGCGCTCCGGGCAGCGAAGAGGGACGTCCGAGGGTTGCCCGCGATGGGCCTGGCCACCACGCCAGGCATCTGGAATCGACGCACGGACTCGGGAAGGATCGACAGCCCAAGTCCTGCTGCGACCAGGCCGAGGACGGTTTCTTGGTGGATGGTTTGTTGGACCACGTTCGGGGACACTCCTGCCTCATCGAAGAGGTTCAGGACGCGTGCAACAAAGCCAGGCATGAGGCGGTACGGGAACAGGATCATTGGCTCCCCTTGGAAATCCTGGGGTCGGATCTCCGCGCGCGATGCCAGCGGGTGGGCCTCGGGCACGACGGCAACCAACGCCTCAGTGCTGACCAGCTCCAGCGTGAGGCCTGGTACCTCACCGGGGTCCCGGAGCACACCAAGGTCCAGCTCGCCGTCGAGCAGTTGCTCAATTTGCTCCCCGCTGGTGAGGGGGAAAAGAACCAGCTCCACGCGGGGCCGGCGTTCCCGAAAGACCCTTATAGCTTCCGGGATAGTGCTGTAGCTGGCAGAGCTCACGAATCCGACCCTGATCCGGCCACTAAGTCCTGCTGCCACACTGGCGGCATCGCCGGCGGCGTCGTCGAGTTCCGTCACGGCGCCTTGGATCCGGTTCCTGAACGCCTCTCCCGCCGGGGTCAGCGCGACGCGGCGGGTGGTCCGATCAAACAGCTGGACGCCCAGCTCTGTCTCCAGCCTGCGGATAGCCACAGTCAGCGGCGGTTGGGTTAGGTGCAACCGTTCGGCAGCTCGGCCAAAGTGGAGCTCGTCCGCGACAACGAGGAAATAGCGCAGCTGCCGGAGTTCCATGTTCATTCTTTCGTCAGACGTTAACAATAACAACAAAAATGATATTGGACGCAACTGATCAAACGGTGAGTAACTAAGGAAAAGCGAAGAAATCCGCGCACTTCATCCACCACCATCAGGAGTCTTTTATGGAATCGTCCGAATACGTCGTCGTTGGAGCTGGCCTGTCCGGCGCCGCTACCGCTTGGCAGCTTTCGGCCCGCGGCCACGAGGTCGCACTGCTGGAGCGGACCACCCCGGCCAACGACGCCGGCAGCTCCCACGGCTCTGCCCGCATCTTCCGCTACGCCTACCCGGACGAGTTCTACACTTCCCTAGTCCAGGAGGCAAAGGCCGGATGGGACGAGCTGGCCCGCCTGTCGGGAAAGCAGCTGATTACGCCCCACGGCGCCGTGGATTATGGTCCGGTGCGCCAGCCCGAACGACTCGCCGCGGTCCTCGAAGCCCGCGGCATCGAGCACGAACTGCTGACCGCCGGGCAAGCCCAGGACCGGTGGAGTCAGATTGCCTTCGACACCGACGTACTGTGGCACCCCGGCGCTGGCGTCATCGACGCCCATGAATCAGTTGCCGCAATGGTGGACCAGGCCGCCGCCCACGGAACGACACTGCACGCCAATTGGGAAGTCGCCTGCATCACTGAATCCGCTGGCGCCTATACCCTCACGTCCTTGGACGGACGTTCCATCCGGGCCGCCAACGTCGTCGTCGCGGCAGGCGGCTGGCTGCCGAAGCTCTTGGGCTCGCTATCCCTGCCAACGTCCTTCCTTGAGCATTTCCCGGATTTCGAGGTCCGGCAAGAGCAGGCCTACCACTTCCCCTACATTGACGGCACTGACCCTGCCTCCTGGCCAACCTTCATCCACAAGCGCGAGGGCTGGCAGTCCTACGGCCTGCCGGGCGGCCGCGACGCGGACTTCCGGGGCCAAAAGGTCGCCGAATACAACGGCGGCAAGATTCTGCCCTCCGCGGCAAACCAGGACGGCCTGATCGACCCAGCCAACCGCCGTCGGGTGATCGAATATGTCGAAAAGTATCTGCCAGGCCTCGTGCCCGAACCATACGCTGAGACCACCTGCCTGTTCACCAACACACCCACCGAAGACTTCATCATCGACCGCGCCGAGCGCATCACCATCCTCTCCCCCTGCTCCGGGCACGGCGCCAAGTTCGCCCCGCTCATCGGACAATTCGCCGCCGACCTCGCCACCGGCACGGGAACGGTCCCCGAACAGTTCCGCGTGGCAGCTCAGGCAACAACTGCAGGAGCGCGCTCATGACCCACCTCACAGGGATTCTCACCCACCAGGCAAGCACGACGGCGGCAACGGTCACCGGACTGCTCTCCGACATCGCCAACCTCGGCACTGACACAGTACGTGGCGGCTATACCCGCCCCGTCTATTCCACCGCTGAACTGGACTTGCGCGAATGGTTCATCCAAGAAGCCAACCGGCGCGGCCTTGCCGTGGAAACCGACCGCAACGGATCCATCTGGGCCTGGTGGGATACCCCCACCAAAGATCGCAGCAATGCCCTGGTCACCGGCAGCCACCTCGACTCCGTCCCCGGCGGCGGCCCCTTCGACGGACCCCTCGGCGTGGCCTCCGCACTGGTCGCCGTCGATATTCTCAAGAGCCGCGGAACTAACCCAACCCGGCCACTCGCCGTCGTCGTTTTCCCGGAAGAAGAAGGCTCTCGCTTCGGCGTCGCGTGCCTCGGCTCCCGCCTCATGACCGGCGCCATCGACCCGGACAAGGCCCGGAACCTCCGCGACCCCGACGGCAACACCTTCGCCGACACCGCCAAAGCCAACGGCCTCGACCCCCGCTTCATTGGCCGCGACGAGGTACTCCTGGGCCAGATCGGCGCGTTCGTTGAACTCCACGTCGAACAAGGCCGTGGCCTGATCGGCCTCGACCAGCCCATCGCGATCGCCTCCTCCATCCTCGGCCACGGCCGCTGGCGTCTGAGCTTCCACGGGCAAGGCAACCACGCCGGCACCACCCTCATGGCAGACCGCCACGACCCCATGATCGCCGCCTCCCGGACCGTCGTCGCCATCCGCGACACCGCCCGCGAACAACCACACGCCCGGGCAACCGTAGGCAGGCTCCAACCAGTCCCCGGCGGAACCAACGTCATCGCTTCCCGCGTGGACTTCTGGCTCGACATCCGCCACCCGGACGACGCCGTCACTGCGGCTGTGGTGGAAAGCATCCACACCCAAGCGCAACTGATAGCTGCGGAAGAAGGCTGCACCGTGGACCTGCGCGAAGAATCGCTTAGCCCCACGGTCCACTTCGACCCCGCCCTGCAAAAGCAACTCCAAAAGGCCCTCCCCGAGGCGCCCATCCTGGACACCGGCGCTGGACATGATGCAGGAGTGCTCTCCCCCCATGTCCCCACGGCCATGATCTTCGTCCGGAACCCCAGCGGCGTCTCCCATTCCCCCGAAGAGCACGTCGTGGACGAAGACGCCGACACCGGAGCCCAGGCCCTGGCCGACGCCCTACAAGCTCTTCTCGTCTAACGTCCCACAGGGCGACCGAGAAGTTACACGCCGGAAACATTCGCTTGACGAAAGCGTAACGGCATCAGCGTTTACTAGCAGTTACCACCGTTTCCCAACAAGAATTTAGGAATCCCGCATGTCTACTCAAATTAACTTCCGCTACCTCAGCGAACCGGACATGATCGAAGCCGGTGTCGGTGACCTCGTCCGTTGCACCGATGTCATGGAAGAAGCACTCGTCCTCCTGCGCCAAGGCGACTACCGGATGGCCGGCGAGAACGGCAATTCCCACGGCGCCATGATTACCTTCCCGGCAGCTCCGGAGTTCGAGGGCATGCCGAAGGACGGCCCGGACCGCCGTTTCATGGCCATGCCGGCCTACCTTGGCGGACGTTTCGGCACCTCCGGTGTGAAGTGGTACGGCTCCAACACCGAAAACCGGGCCAAGGGACTCCCCCGTTCGATCCACGTGTTCGTCCTCAACGACCGCGACACCGGTGCCCCGTTGTCGATCATGAGCGCCAACCTCCTCAGCGCCTACCGCACCGGCGCGGTCCCCGGCGTCGGCGTCAAGCACCTGGCAAAGGCAGACGCGAAGGTCGCCGCCGTCGTCGGACCCGGCGTCATCGCCCGCTCCGTCCTCTCCACCACTCTGGCCCTGCGCCCTTCGATCGACACCCTCTACGTCAAGGGCCGCAGCACCGGCAGCACCCAAGCCTTCGTTGACTGGGCCCAGGACACTTTCCCCCAGTTGACCAAGGTCGCCGCAGCCGAGACGATCGAAGACGCCATCGCCGAGGCCGACGTCGTCATGGCCACCACCTCCACCGACGCCGCCGGCAGCGAAGCGTTCCCGTACTTCCCCAAGCACGCCATCAAGCCCGGCGCCCTGCTGCTGCTGCCCGCAGCGGCCCGCTTCGACGACGACTTCCTCCAGGGTGACGCCCGCCTGGTCATCGACGCCGAAGGCCTCTACCGTGCCTGGCTCGAAGAGTACGGCCCCACCGCCTACCAGATCCTCGGCATCCCGGGCTCGCACTGGTTCGGCCTGCTGGAAGAAGGCAAGCTCCCCGCATCGAAGATCGAAGAGATCGCCGACATCGCCACCGGCAAGCTCCCGGCGCGCCGCGACGACGAGGAAATCATCCTCTACTCCGTCGGTGGCATGCCCATCGAGGACGTTGCCTGGGCCACCGACCTGTACCGCACGGCCGAGGAGAAGAACATCGGCACTGTGCTGAACCTGTGGGACACCCCCGCCCTCGCCTAAGCACCACAGACCCGCGTGGGGGCAGAGGTCACCTGCCCCCACGCGCACCAATCAACCGCCTCCACCAACTGCACGAATGAAAGGGGTTTCCCATGGACACGGGAAATATCGCCTGGCTGCTGGTCAGCTCGGCCCTGGTTTGCTTGATGATCCCCGCCCTGGCCCTCTTCTACGGAGGCATGGTGGGCTCCCGCCGCATCCTGAACATGATGATGATGTGCTTCGGCGGCGTCAGTATCGTCGCTGTCCTCTGGGCAGCCTTCGGCTACTCCGCAGTCTTCGGGAACTCCATCGGCGGCCTCGGCCTCATCGGTGACGTCACCCAGTTCCTCGGGCTCGAACAACTCCTCGCCGACGATCCCAACGCCACCCTGCCGCCCGCGCTCTTCGCCGCGTTCCAACTCTTTTTCGCGGGTATCACCACCGCCATCATCGCCGGAGCCGCAGCCGGACGCATGAAATTCGGCGCCTGGATGCTCTTCGCCGCGCTCTGGGCAACCGTTGTCTATCTGCCCGTCGCCCACTGGGTGTTCGCCCTCGACTCCGCCGACGGCAGCATCACCGGCGGTTGGATCCTCAACAACCTCAAGGCCATCGACTTCGCCGGCGGCACCGCAGTCCACATCAACGCCGGCGTCGCAGCACTGGCCCTCTCCCTGGTCCTTGGCCGCAGCGCCGGCTGGCCCAAAAGCGAGCACGTCCGCCCGCACAGCCGCCCACTCGTCCTCGTCGGAGCTGGCCTGCTATGGGTCGGCTGGTACGGATTCAATGCAGGATCAGCCCTCGCCGCCGGCAACACTGCCGCGGTCGTCTTTCTCACCACCTCCGTGGCAGCTGCCGCTGCGCTACTCGGCTGGATCGCCGTCGAACGCCTCCGCCGCGGCCGGGCCAGCAGCATCGGCGCAGCCTCCGGGCTCGTCGCCGGGCTCGTCGCCATCACCCCCGCCTGCGGTGCGGTCGGCCCCCTGGGCGCCATCGCCATCGGCGCCATCGCCGGCGTCGTGTGCTCGTTGGCCGTCGAATGGAAGTACCGCCTAGGCTACGACGATTCCCTCGACGTGGTCGGCGTCCACTTGGTTGGCGGCATCATCGGCACCCTCCTCATCGGCGTCTTCGCGACCGAGGCCGCACCCAACAAGACCGCAGGGCTGCTTTATGGAGGCGGCTTCGGGCTCCTCGGAACACAGGCCCTGGCCACCGGAGCCGTCCTCGTGTACTCCTTTGTCGCCACCTGGCTCGTCGCTAAGCTCGTCCAAGTCACTGTCGGCCTGCGAATCCGGCCCGAGGACGAACTGCGCGGCATCGACCTCGCCGCCCACGCCGAAGAAGCCTACCTCGTCGACGAAGAACCGGAGATGCTCGGCTCTCCCTCCAGGTCCTGATGAACGTCGTCAGTTACTGCGATCTCACCGAATCCCGCTGGATCAACGGCGGCGGCACGGTCAGGGTCATCGCTTCCGGGGCCATCGCCAGCGACGGCACCGTCAGCTTCGCAGTAAGCGACCGCTGGGATTGGCGACTCTCCATAGCCGACGTCGGGCAACCCGGAGACTTCTCCCAGCTGCCCGGCGTCGGGCGCATCCTGACAGTGGTCGACGGCGGACCGCTTCACCTCACCATCAACGGCAAATCCCGGATGGCGGCCCCCTACCAACCGCTGGCGTTCGACGGCGGCATCCACACGAGGGCGGCACTGCCCAAGGGACCGGTCAGAAACCTGAACCTCATGTGCCGGAAAGGTCATGCCGGCGGCAGCGTCTCTGTCATTCCACTGCAGGAACATGCGCTGCTGCCGCACCAGGCCGCTGTACTGTTGGACGGTGAAGCCTTTGCAGGCGGAAGGAAACTCAACAGCCTAGATAC
Organism: Paenarthrobacter sp. AB444; assembly: GCF_028736865.1. Taxonomy (NCBI): domain Bacteria; kingdom Bacillati; phylum Actinomycetota; class Actinomycetes; order Micrococcales; family Micrococcaceae; genus Paenarthrobacter; species Paenarthrobacter sp. AB444. Next base: position 419,156 of record NZ_JAQZBY010000001.1, read on the forward strand.
GGTCTTCGGGTCGCGAAACAAAAAGGTCCTGGTTAAAGGAACCGGAACCCTCGCATTGGTGGGACTGTACGGTGCCATCAATCGCTGAAACAGGCGCCGCCGCCATCGCTTCAGGGGGCGGTCACGGCCAGGAAACGGATGGGAACTTCCACCAAGCGCAGCGGCCCATGAGGGCCCTCCCCTTCAAACACCAGAGAGTCCCCCGGGCCGAGTTCATATTCATAGGATCCGTGGCCATAGATCATTCGACCCTCCAACATGTGGATGAACTCGGTGCCGGGGTGCTGGAACTGCGGAAACACATCCGAGGCACTGGTCAAGGTAACCAGGCTTGGCTCAATGGCCCGCTCCCGCCTTTTCAAAGAACCCAGGGAACGGTATTCGTGGCCATGCCGGGTGCCACTCCTGACAGTTACGCTGCCTTCCCCGGCCCGTGTCAGCGTTGCTTCGCGTTCAGTGTCCGCACCCTGGAACAGTGCGGTAACAGGGATATTCAAGCCCTGGGCCAGCCGCTGCAAGGTGGTGAGCGACGACGAGGTACTGGCTGATTCGATCTTGGAAATCATCGCCTTGGACAAGCCTGTCCGGTTTGCGAGTTCGGCGGCGGACATCTCTGCTTGGAGCCGATGGCGCTTTACTTGCGCTGCAATGACGCCCTCCAAGGGGCCAACTGCAGCCACGTCGACGTCAGTTGAGCCGGGCGCGTCAAGTTCAGCCTTTTCAGCCCACTCTGTAGTCATGCATCGAGTATAGGCGGGCATACCTTTGCTCTCTTGAGAAGATCCCCCACGCGCTCTGGCACTTGTCCGTCGCTGCGTGGTTGCTGACGTTGCTAGCATTGCGGTCGAAGCCGGGTTTGCTGGGCCATCAACCATTCAATGGTGAAACCAGGCGTTCAGCGGTTGCAGCTCGCGCTACCATTTATCGCTGCCAAAACGTTAGTCGTCGGGCTGCACGAGCTTGGCCCCTGCCAGGCAAACAGTACTCAGGACATCAAACAAAAGGGAGCGACCGAGGCACTTTTTCAGAACCAACGAGTCCGATAAAGCGTTTCAGAAGTGCCTGTGTATGGACATCCACCGTGGCGTCGTAGCTCTCAAAGTCCATCAAACCTTGCCTCGCCTTTTGCATGCCAGTTACATCGCCCTCATCCACTAGCGGCAGCCATCGTCTGAATCCATCGAGCGAGAGCTCAGGGTGGAATTGCACCCCCCACGCCCGATCGCCAACGCGAAATGCTTGGTGCCGATACTGATCAGTCGATCCCAGCCACTCCGAGCCGGGAGGTAGCTTCACGATGGTATCCCCGTGAAAGGAGCCGACGAGTAGTGGGTTGGGGAGTCCTTCCATAAGAAGATCGTTCACAGCCGCTGGCTGCCAAGTTACGCGTATCACTCCAGCCTCAAGCCCATGGCTCCCGCGAGAGACTAAACCGCCGAAGGCTTGGGCCATCAATTGCGCGCCTAAGCAGATGCCTAAAGTCGGAACGCGTCTCATGGACGCACGGACGATGATCGCCCTAATGTCCCCTAGCCAGCTATAAGTCGCGTCATCCAGAGAACTCATGTCCCCACCCAGGATCACCAGGGCATCTTCATCCACAAATTCCGGGATTGCTTCACCCTTGAAGGGCTGGACCACCCTAACCCTCATGCCGGCGTCGTAGAAGTGCGGAGCCAGCCGATCCAAGGGGCACTGGGGATCGGGCTGAATAACAAGCACCCTCATTTGAGGACTGTCTGAAATCAGTGGGTGGGCCGTCACTGTTGGATACTCCATTCGTCGTGGTCAATGCAAATGACCCAACCAAATGATGCAGCAGTCTGTGACTGTTAGTCAACTTCGTTGAGCGCTAGTAATCCGACTGTTGCCGCTGTATTCCTGGCGGCCGCTTCAGCGCCTTCGTGAAACAGAAATCGATCGTAAAACCCATGCAGCCAAGGATGCACTCACGCTTTGCGAAAGGGGCATCGAGGAACTTCGAAGCTTGCTCGGATAACCAGACAACTCCCGCCGCTCGATTTTCATGCATACATGCCCGAACGAGGAGCGCCCCTGACCTGGAGCGGCTAGGTGTCGTTGCTTTTGCCGCCACCAGGACCCTCAAGGAATACGAGGCGTCAGGTGAAGGGACGATCAAGCCACTATCTGCGGCAGACCCGCCAAAGCGTAAAGCGGCTTTGACCGAGACATTGCTGTCGAACTCATCTCGTCATGTGCGTTCGTAGGCGAAGCTGGACTAGATGGTCGATCCAAAGTGCCGATGACTTCATAAGGCGAGGTCTTCCGGTCGATCCTACAGAGCTAAGGAAGACGCCCCGTATCCTTTCTATCCACAGCTCAGGCGCTACAACGAAACAATTGAAGCACTGGAAGCGGCACACTGCCGATTTTCCGTCAACGCGGCAAACATGAAGGTGGCTAGGGACCTGGCGATGATTCCTCTGGATCCTCTCCTCCTTAAGACCGATCATCCGTCGGGAGATCGCAACTCCCACGCCCATAGGCAACCAGGTGCCATAGCGGATGTCGAAGAATCGCTCGCCAAATTGCGTGGAACAACAACTGTAGAGATCCGCCGCCGAACTTGGGTCAACTTCTCCAACCTTGTTAATGAGGTTGGCGTGGATGCGCTGCTCCCGAACCCTATTCAACAAACGGTGACCGCCGTTCGAAAGTAGCTTGCACCCCTCCATCCTGAAGAAGCTGCGTCGCGACACTATCGCGAGTCCTGCCCGCCCCAGGCGAGCATCGTCATCCGGTTAGCCGGGACGCATGCCTTTACCCACGTGAAATAAATTGCCGTGCACGCCACACAACTCAGTCTCCAGGCCAATCGTCAATGGCCGGGAACTCGCATGCACGAGCATGCATGCGGCGGGAGTTCGGCATGCCCAATCAGCAGCAGCGGACCTTAAAGGTTAGTTTCGTAGGTCTGGCTGACAAGGTCTGCACCGAATTGGCGTCCAGGCTCTTCCTGGGTCAGTTGGAATCCCCGGTCCAGATAGATTTGTCGCGCCGGCCCAAGAATGTCGGTCGTCCACAGGGTGATCCGCCGGTAGCCGGCGTTCCGGGCGAAGGCCATACAAGTGTCGACGAGCTGTCCGCCGAGCCGGTGGCCGCGGCCGTCGGGACGCACGAGTAGGGTGCGCAGTTTCGCAGTTGCGTCATCAGCTTTGACGCAAAAGATGCATCCAACTCGTTGTCCGTCGATCTCGGCAATCCAGGCCGCCTCCCGTGCCGGGTCGTGATGTGCGGCGTAGTCGGCGACGATCCTCGCTACAAGCGCCTCGAAGCTCGAATCCCAGCCAAATTCCCGGGAATACACCTCCCCATGTGCCATCACGACCCAGCCGAGGTCTCCAGGTTGACCCAAAGGCCGTATCACGACGTTGGCCTGATCTGCCATTGGTTCTCCATCCCAAGTTGCTGAAACGATCGTTTCAGTAGCTTAGGATAGGCGCATGACCACCCGGGAGACAACTGCATCAACGCGGCGCGAGGAGCTGCTCGAACTGGCCTATGGCTACGTGCTGCGGCACGGACTGGCAGACCTTTCCCTGCGACCCCTGGCGGCTGACATCGGTTCGAGCCCCCGCGTGCTGCTGTTTCTCTTCGGCAACAAGGACGGCCTCATCCGTGCACTGCTTTCCCGTGCGCGGGCCGAGGAGGTGTCGCTGTTGGCAGAACTCAAGTCCCGACCCGGCGGCAGTCTTTCATTTGTCGCGGGGGAGCTGTGGCGCTGGCTTTCTGCGCCCGAGAGAAGGCCGGTCCTGGCGCTTTGGGTTGAAAGCTATGCTCGGTCACTCGTCGATCCGTCGGGCCCGTGGGCAGACTTCGCTCGAGCCACTGTCGATGATTGGCTTAACCTGCTGGTGACGACGCAGGAGCCAGCAGCTCAGGACACGGAACAAGGCCGATCGGACAGAACCGCGGCCCTCGCAGTCCTTCGCGGCGCACTGCTGGACCTGCTGGCCACAGGAGACACAGCAAGAACCACCAGGGCTGTGGCAGCGCAGCTGGCCACACTTGCCAAAAGAGCCTGAAACCGGAACTCGTCCATCGTGGAGACATGCATCAGATGCATGAAGCCTGGAGCCGCAAGGGATCCCGGCGCAAAGTTCCTCCCCACTCCCGTAGCTTGGTGTCGATATGGGTGCTTAGCGGCGGGGGGTTGATGTAAGAACAAATCTTTTGCGCTGAAGCACCGTTGGTGGCTGCAAGCGCAGCTTTGGTCCCATGTCAGACAGTAACGGCAACGGGGTCGACGCAACCCCCAAGATTGCGGCGACCCCGTTGGTCTCTCCCCCCGCCCTTCGTATAGGGCAAGCACCGACAGCAGGGCCGACGACGGCCGGGATAGGTTCTCGCTGCCGGTTAGCGGCCTGGGAAACCCGCTTGGCGCCGTCGGCCTTCACTCGGGATTCTCCGCCGATGCCACCGGCTGGTTTCCCCGCCGCCGCGCTCCACCCGGTCCGTCCCGTCTTGCCAAAACCGAAATCTCAGCCGCCGGCTGAACGCGCCACGACTCCTTACGTGGCCAAAGTCATGCATCGGTCTACAGGAAATAGCAGCCGCTGGGATAGTCCGAGTCAACTCCACTAAACGACCCGGCATCTCTTTTAGCGAATGCCTGCCTCCCTCACGGCGATTTAAGGTTGAGCCAGGAATGCGTTTAGTTGTAGGGATCTGCGATGCCGATGTATTGGGTGGTGGTGTATTCGGCGATGCCTTCGGAGCCTCCTTCACGTCCGAGCCCGGATTGCTTCACGCCGCCGAAGGGTGCTGCGGCGTTGGAGATGACGCCGGCATTGAAGCCGACCATGCCGAACTCGATCTGCTCGGCCACCCTGAGCAAACGGTTGAAGTCGCGGCTGTAGAGATAGGACGCGAGTCCGTACTCGGAGGCGTTGGCGAGGCGGATCGCGTGGGCTTCGTCCGTGAACGTGGTGACGGGGGCGACGGGTCCGAATATTTCCTCCCGCAGGATCCCGGCGTCGTTGGGGACATTTGCGAGCACGGTGGGTAGGTAGAAATACCCGGCGCCATCGGCTGGTGAACCCCCAGTGAGGGCAGTAGCGCCGGCGTCGACGGCGGCGCTCACCAAGGCATGCACGTCATCCCGGGCGCCGGAGTCGATAAGCGGCCCCACTTGCGTGCCCGGTTCGGTGCCGCGGCCGATGACCAGGACGCCCATGGCGGCGGCAAACTTTCGGGTGAACTCCTGCGCGACGGATTCGTGGACAAGAAAGCGGTTGGCAGCGGTGCAGGCTTCGCCCATGTTGCGCATTTTGGCGGCCATGGCTCCTTCGACAGCGGCGTCTAGGTCCGCGTCCTCGAACACGATGAACGGTGCATTCCCGCCGAGTTCCATGGAGGTTCGCAGCACGTTCTGGGCTGCGTCGGCCATGAGGCGTTTGCCTACCGGGGTGGAGCCGGTGAAGGAGACCTTCCGGAGGCGGGGATCAGCCAGGAGTGGGCCGCTGATGCCGGAAGCTGACGCGGAGGAGACGACGTTCAGGACTCCAGCGGGCAGGCCGGCGTCGAGCATGGTTTGGGCGAAGTATTGCGCGGTCAGGGGTGTGAGTTTGGCAGGTTTGAGGACCATGGTGCAGCCGGCGGCGATGGCGGGCGCTACTTTGCGGGTGGCCATCGCGAGCGGGAAGTTCCACGGTGTGATGAGCAGGCAGGGGCCGACGGGTTTGTGCTGGACCAGGATCTTGTTCTTGCCTTCGGGGGTGGTGAGGTAGCGGCCGTAGTCGCGGACGGTTTCTTCGGAGAACCAGCGCAGGAATTCGGCCCCGTAGGTGACTTCACCACGGGCTTCTGCGAGGGGTTTGCCCATTTCCAGGGTCATGAGCAGCGCGAAGTTCTCGGCCCGTTCGGAGACCAGATCGAAGGCGCGGCGCAGGATCTCGGCCCTCACCCGTGGTGCCGTCCTGGCCCAGGAAGCCTGCGCCGCGGCGGCCGCGTCCAACGCTGCCACCGCGTCCTCGCTCGTCGCGGAAGCCAGCGTGGCGAGGACCTCCCCCGTGGCGGGATCGTGGACATCGAACGTCCCGCCGTCGGACGCGTCCCGCCACTGCCCGCCGATCAGCAACCCGGTCGGGACGGAGGCAAGCAGGGACGTTTCATGGTCAGTGGTCAAAGTGGTCATGTGATTCCTTGCAGATAAAGGGCGTTCAGCTGCCCGTGGCCTGGATGACGGTGTCCAGCCAAGGAACGCGGTTGCTGAAACGGCTGATTTTGGATGGGAGGGTCCATCGGTACGCGTCGTGCTCGTCGTTGAGGGTGAGCCGCCGCTGGGAGCTTACGGCCGTGAAGGTGTGGACCAGCCAGGGGTTGCCGTCGACGTCCGGGATGAGGAGCTGTTCTCCGCGGTGGAAGGCGGTGAGATTGGCGCGGGTGAGGCCCGCTTCTTCGTGGAGTTCCGTGCGGGCCTGTTGCTCCGGCGACATGCCTGCTTCGAGGTATCCGGTGATGCAGTGCCACAGGCCCTGCTCATGTCCCACGCTCTGGCTGCGCTTGAAGAGGGCCAGCCGTCCCCGCCACTGCACGACGGCGGCAACAACTTGCCGGGGCGGCCCGGCGGTCACTTCGATCAGCCCAGGGGCCGCCCCGTGGAGGGTTCGGGTGTCCATCAGGCGCCCCGGTTGAAGAATTGCTCGCTCGTCAGTACTTCGCAGAGCGGTGAGAGCAGTCTAAGGAGTGCGAAGGACTGCTCCTGTGCTTCGTCGCTGACGGCGGCGCAGGCGTCGGAAATGACGGTCACGAAGCGGCCGGCGTCCACCGCACCAAGGGCGGTGGAGAGGACGCAGCAGTCCGTGGCCACGCCGGTGAGCACCATTTCCGAACCAACCGGAACAAGGTCTGCGAGCTCCGAGCCCCACTTGGAGAAGGTGGGTGCGTCGACCACCGTTGCGGTGCTTGGGACATCCATGGTGATGTCCCAAGCACCGGACTCCGGCGGAAACCGCATCTGGTCCCAGCGCCGGTAGTAGGCGGACCAGCCTCCGGTTTCCTGCGGGTCCCGGACGAACCGGGTGAACACGGTGGTGGGGCCGATGTTCTCCTGCAGTTGGTTGATGACCGGGACAATCTCCCCATAGCGGGGAACCTGCCACTGCCCTGCGTCGCGGAAAGCCCGTTGCATGTCCACCACCACCAAGCGTGTCTGTGTCACAGGGTCTGTGCCTCCGGACGGCTGTCCAGCATCTCGAGTCCGGAGAGGCGTTTGCGCCGGTTGGTCGCGAAGTAGACGGCGACTGCGACAGCGGCGCCGACGTAGTAGGACAGGTCGCCGATGCCAGGGAACGCTGCTGCGATGGGACCGGTGTAGATGGAAGACATCCAGAACGGCGAGGAGAGCACCACACCGGCGGCCCAGGCTACGAAGCCCCATTCGAACTTGCGGGTCTTGTCGAACAGTTCGCGCAGTCCGCGTTCTGTGCGGCGGCCACCGCGGAGGTAGTCGCAGACCAGGACGGCGACGTAGGGAGCGATGCAGTATGCAGTGAGGTTAAGGAACGCGGTGAAGCCCTCGTTGAAGCCGGTTTGGCCCCACTGTGCCACCAGGTAGGAGGCGACGCAGATGACGATCACGGCGATGTGGCGCTTGACCGGAACACCCATGGTCTGGATGGAGATGGCGCCGCCGTAGACGTTGAGGAAGTTCTGGGTGAAGGACGACAGCGCGACGACGCAGAGGCCTACTGCGGCCCACGGACCCATGACTTCCTTCAGGGCGCCGATGCTGTCCGTAGCCGTGGTGGTTGAGCCGAGCAGGGTGCCCAGAATGCCCATCCATACAAGGGTGATGAAGTTGCCGAGCATGGTTGCCCAGCCTGCGCCGCGGCGGTTTCCTGCGGTGTTGGGCAGGTAGCGGGAGTAGTCCGAAGCGAACGGCATCCAGGCGACGATGAAGGAGAAGAACCAGCCGAAGAAGATGATCCAGCCGCCCACGCCGTCAAAACCGGGAGCGGATTCGTTGGCGACATTGACCACCTTGCCGTTGGCCGCGGCGACGATCGTGATGAACACAAAACCAATCACCAGAACGAAGGACAGGATGCGCTGGAGGAAGTGGATCAGGTTGTAGCCGATCACCGCCACGCCCAGCTGGATTCCCATGAGGATCAGGGACGAGACCCAGAACGGAATATCCGTGAGCAGGGCGATCGCTTGCCCGCCCAGGATAACGGTCACGGCCGCCCATCCGATGCCGGCGAAGACGTTGACATAGGCCACCGGGAAGAGGTTACCTACGAAGCCCAGTGGTCCGCGGCCTTGCATCTGCTGGGGAATGCCCAGCCGCACACCCATGGCTGAGAGGTAACCCATGCCCGCCGACGAAATGACGCCGGCCAGGACGATGGCCAGGACAGCCGCCCAGAACGGGAGGCCAAAGTACGTGGCGCTGAAGCCGAGGACCACGATGGGGAAGTTCATTCCGGCGGCAAACCAGAGGAAGAACTGGGAACGAGGCTTGCCGTGGCGCTCGACGTCCGGGATGTGCTCGATGCCGTAGGGTTCGATTTTGGTGAGGCTGTCGCGGTACCCGCGATCTTCGGCGACGCTGTCTTCTGCGGCGCGCATGGTTTCAGGGCTCATGTTTGTGTCCTAATGTGGGAAGCGCACCTTGGTGCACTGCTTACGAGCAGGGAGGCTGGCGCGGCTGTTTCCTTTGTCCGAGGTTGGGCAGCCGCGCCGGCTCTTTAGAGTTCGGCCAGGGCGTCGCCGTCGAAGAATCGACCGGCTTTGTAGACCATGGGTGCCGAGCCGCCGGTTTCCGCGTGGCGGACACGGCAGATGAAGACCGTGTGGGTCTTGGCTTGGAAGCGTTCCTGGATTTCAGCTTCAAGCGATGCTGCGGAGCCGTCCAGGAGCGGGCTGCCGTTGGGTCCGTCGTGCCACTCGAGTTCCGCGAACTTGTCCGGGCTCTTGGAGGCAAACGTGCGGACGGTTTCGCGCTGGTTGGTGCCCAGGATGTTGATGCCGAGGTGACTTGAGGAAAACAGTGCCGAGTAGGTGCTGGACGTCTTCTGGACGCAGACCAGAACCAGCGGCGGTTCGAGCGAGACAGAGCAGTAGGAGTTCGCGGCCAGCCCCTTGGGGGTTTCGCCTTCCTTGGTGGTGACCACCGTGACTCCGGTGATGAATTGGCGGTTGAACGCCTTCATCAGGTCGGGGTCCAGCTCGGGCAGGTCCGCGGCGTCCGGCGCGACGGGTGCCGCAATGCCGCGGAGGGGACGGATGCCCAGGCCGGCCAGCAGTTCGCTGCCGTCCCAGGTGACGGATTCACGGGTGATCTTCCCGTTGTCCAGGGTCAGGATGTTCGAGCCACGGGTTTGAACGGTGAGTCCCGTGGGCGGAACACCCAGGTATTCGTGGGTGTGCGTACCGGTGGAAGTCCAGAACACGGCCACGGTGCCGTCTCCTTCAACCACGTCGTCGACGGTGGTACTCAGATCGGGGAAAGCTTCCCGGACCGCAGCGATCTCCGCCTTAAGGCCGGCAAGATCGACGGTTGCGCCCGTGGCCTTGCTGGTGCGTAGGTAGTCGACCGCCATAAGGGCATCGAGAGCGTCGAGGTCTCCCTTGTCCCAAGCTGCCAACCAAGCTGATGTGATGAGCGGTTCTAACGTCTGTTGCATACCAATGACAGTAAGCCAGCTCACAAGGAAAGGTCAATACTCACGTGGCATTCAGTCAATTTCCGTATAAACACTGGGATTCTTGAAAAGTTGGCGATGAACTGTTGACGGCCTGATGCATGCAACATACGCTGTGATGTATGCAAGACGAACTCGTAGTTATGAGCGACTCCGCTGAGCAGGATGGTCTCCTCGGCAAGATCCGGCGACTGGTCCTCGGGGGACAATTCCCTCCGGGTGCGGTCCTTCCGGAGGCCTTCCTGGCGCAGGAGTTCGACGTGAGCCGCACCCCTATCCGGGAAGCGCTCAAGCAGCTTCAGCATGAGGGCCTGGTGGAGATCCGGCCCAAGGTGGGCACGTTTGTCCGCGAACCTACGCGCAGGGAGATCATCGAGCTCTTCCAGCTGAAGGAATCCTTGGAAGGCCTCGCCGCGTCGCTCCTGGCCCGCAGGGGCGAAGTTCCGGAACTGGACGTGCTGCGCCGGAACTTGGAAGCCTCCGAAATGGCCGGCCTCACCCACGATCCGGACGCGTACGCCCGCCTGGTCCACGAGTTCCACTGGACGATCGTCCGGGGTTCGGATAACCGCAAACTTGTTGAGCACTACGAACGGCTCATGAACCAGCTGGCATACCAGCGGCTGGTCCTGCAGACCGTGGAACACCCGGGGCGCATCGAAGCCTCTACCCGGGAACATCGTGCGGTCCTGGAAATGATCGAACACAAAGACCCCTTCGGTGCCGAAGCCGCCATGCGGAACCACGTCCACGCTTCCTCGCGTGAAGCCCTCATGCCGGGCTCGGACACCGATCACAAGCACTGACCCCATAACCCGAAAGGAAGCCATGCGCTTCTTCAACCTGCCCGCCCACCCCGGGACCAAACCATGACCGGGCCCAGTATCCGCAAGATTGTCTACTACAGCGAAGAGATCCTGCTCGAAAACGATGCAGCGCCCGCGGTTCCGGCCGTCCGGGCCACCGTCGCGGCGGTGATCGCGAACCCTTGGATTGAGGGAACAGCCGCTGACGACCTCAGTCCCGAGGTCATCCAGGTCGCACCCGTGCTGGCACGCCAACTCACGGACATCCTCGCTGCCAACCTGGGCGGCGTGGACGCGATCGAAGCCTTCGGCAAAGCGGCCGTGGTGGGTACTGACGGTGAAATCGAACACGGTGCGGCGCTCATCCACACCCCCTTCTTCGGGAACCTGGTCCGCGAGTACTTCGCAGGCGAATCGATCATCTGTTTCGCTGACGACCGGGCTGACGCCGGCGCTTCGCTCGTCGTGCCGCTGTGGCACAAGAACGCCGCTGCCACCCGCACCCATTACCAAACCGCAACCACACGTATCGGTGACGCCCCGCGCCCCGGCGAAATCGTCGTCGTCCTCGCCGCTTCCACTGGCCCGCGGCCGCACTCCAGGATCGGCGACCGCCTCACCGATCCGATCGTCAAAGCAGAAACACTAGGAGAACTTGTCTCATGAGCATCCGTAAGATTGTCACCTTCACCGAAGACGTCCTCCTCGAAGGGGGCAGGGAAGTCAGCCCGGCCGCCCGCGTCGCCGTCGTCGCGGCGATCGTGAAGAACCCGTGGGCCGGACAGGGCTTCGTCGAAGACCTCACCCCCGGCATTGATGAGAACGCCTCGGACATTGGCGCCCTGCTGGCACCCCGCGTCCTGGAAGCCCTTGGCGCTCCGGCCGAGGCCTACGGAAAGGCAGCGATCGTGGGCCTCAACGGCGAAATCGAACACGGCTCGGGCCTGATCCACACGCTAGCTTTTGGGAACCACTTCCGCGACGCTGCCAACGCCACCACGCTCCTGCCCGCTGTGGAGAAGCGCGGCCCCGCTGGTGTCCTGTTCGACATCCCTCTCAAGCACATCACAGACGCCACCATCCGCTCGCACCACCAGACCATCGAGGTCCGGATCAACGACGCCCCGCACGCCGACGAGATCGTGATCGCCCTCGCCGCCGCAGCACAGGGACGTCCGCAGCAGCGCCTGGCAGCGTTCTCCACTGAATCGAAGTAGGTGCCTTCCGCCGTGAGCCGCCAACGCATAGCCCTGATCCACGGAGTGGGACTGGACGGATCCATGTGGGCGCCACTGCGTGAATTCCTCGAACCGGAGTTTGAGGTTCAGGTCCTGGAGCTCCTGGGCCACGGGCGCCGCCCGAAGGCCCCGGACGGTGTGACGCTCGGGGAACTCTCGGCGGACATTGCAGGGCAACTCCAGCCTGGAACGCACCTGGTGGGTTTCTCGCTGGGAGCCCTGGTGGCCCAGCACCTGGCCAGGTTCAGGCCTGATCTGGTGTCCACGCTAATGTCTGTTGCCTCAGTCTGTGCCCGCACGTCCGAGGAGCACGCCGCCGTCATGGTTCGCCTGGCATCAGCAGCCTCGGACTTCCCGGCCACAGTGGAAGCATCCATTCGGCGCTGGTTCCCGGAAGGCTCCTGTGTCCCGAAGCAGGTCATCAAGGAAACACGGGCGGTCCTGCAAAGGAACGATCCCCAGTCCTTCCTCGCCTGCTACCGGGTCTTCGCCACCGCCGACGCCGAGATCGCACCCGAACTGCCGCGCATCACCGTTCCGGCACATGCCGTGACCGGCGAACTGGATCCGGGTTCCACCCCGGAGATGAGTGCCAGGCTCGCCGCGGCCATCCCCGGCAGCACGTACTCGATCATTCAGGGAACACGGCACATGATGCCCGTAGAACGCCCCCAGGAAATCGCCACCACCATCACAGCTTTCATCAAGGAGCATTCACATGTCCGGTGAACGTCGCTACGACCACTTCATCAACGGAGGATGGGTCCCGCCCACCAGCGGTGACTACTTCGACAGCACCAACCCGGCAACCCTCGAGGTCCTGTACCAGGCAGCCCGAGGCAACGAAGCCGACGTCGACCGTGCAGTTTCTGCCGCAAGCGCGGCCTTCGCGAATCCCGCCTGGCGGGACCTCAGCCTGACCAAACGCGGCCACCTCCTTCGGAAACTGGGCGACCTGATCGGCCAGAACGCCGAAGAACTCGCGCAGCTGGAAACCCTGGACAACGGCAAGCTGCTGCGTGAAATGCGCGGACAGCTCGCCTCGCTCCCGGAGTACCTCTACTACTACGCCGGTCTCGCTGACAAGGTCCAGGGAAGCCAGATTCCCACCAACGCGGTGACCATGCTCAACTACACCCAACGCGAACCGCTCGGTGTGGTCGGGGCAATCACTCCGTGGAACTCCCCGCTGACCCTGACCACCTCCAAGCTTGCCCCCGCACTCGCAGCCGGAAACACCCTGGTGATCAAGCCCAGCGAGTACACGTCCCGGACCATCCTCCGCGTGGCCGAACTCGCCAGCCAGGCCGGGTTCCCGGATGGTGTGGTCAACGTGGTCACCGGGTTCGGACAGGAAGCCGGAGCGGCCTTGGTCAGCCACCGCAAGCTCGCCAAGATCTCGTTCACCGGATCCACCCAAACAGGGGCGCGTATCGCCTCCGAAACAGCGTCCCGGTTCATCGGCTCCACCTTGGAACTGGGCGGCAAGAGCCCCAACATCGTGTTTGAGGACGCAGACGTGTCCAACGCCGCGATGGGCGTCATCGCCGGGATCTTCGCCGCGGCAGGGCAGACCTGCATTGCGGGCAGCCGGGTGTTCGCGCACCGCAGCGTCTACGACGAACTGGTGGAACGGGTGGCAGAGCGTGCCTCGTCGATCATCATCGGCGACCCGCTCCTTGCCTCCACCGAGCTTGGCCCGCTCGCGTTCGGAGCCCAGCTGGACAAAGTGAGCTCCTACGTGGACATCGGTGTGCGCGAAGGCGCCACGGTACGGACCGGCGGTAAGCGGCCGGACATCGACCTTCCCGGCTACTTCTTCTCGCCAACCGTTCTCACCGGCGTCGACAACACCATGCAGGTGGTCCGGGAGGAGATCTTCGGTCCTGTCGCGGCGATCATGCCGTTCGACAACGAGGATCAGGTGGTGGGCCTGGCCAACGACACCGAGTACGGGCTCGCAGCAGGCATCTGGACCCAAAACCTGGCCCGCGCCCACCGGATGGCCCGCAGGCTTGAAGCGGGAACGGTCTGGGTGAACACCTACCGCGCCATGTCTCCCATGTCCCCACGGCAGGGTTTCAAGAATTCCGGCGTGGGCATCGAGCACGGACTCGAATCCATGCACGAGTACACGCGCCTCAAGAGCGTGTGGATCAACACCGACGAAGGCCCGGTATCCGATCCCTTCGTCCTGCGCAGCTAAAGGAGTCACCATGCCCCTCATTGAAGTATCCATCGCCAAAGGCCGCACGCCCGAGCAGCTCCGCTCGCTCATCACCGAACTGCACCTCGCCGCCGAAAAAGCCGTAGGTGCAGTCCCGGAAAACACCACCGTCATCATCCGCGAAATCGAGCACGAACACTGGTCCCGCGGCAACCAAACCATCGCCGAGCGCAACGCGGCAGCCTCCCAGTAGCTGCAGTAACGCACAACGGCGGAACCGCCGCGAATCAAAGGAGTCACAAATGCGTTTTTCCCTCTTCGTCCATATGGAACGCTGGGACGAGTCCGTCTCGCACCAGGAATGCTTCGAGAACCTGACCGAGCTAACTCTCCTTGCCGAGGCCGGCGGGTTCAGCACGGTCTGGATCGGTGAACACCACTCCATGGAATACACCATTTCGCCGAGCCCCATGCCGCAACTGGCCTACCTGGCGGCCAAGACCTCGCGCATCCGCCTCGGCGCAGGAACCATCATCGCCCCCTTCTGGAATCCGCTGCGCGTCGCCGGGGAGTGCGCCCTCCTGGACGTCATCAGCAACGGCCGCGCAGAAGTAGGTCTGGCCCGCGGTGCGTACCAGTTCGAATTCGACCGCCTCATGGGCGGCATGTCCGCTGTCGACGGCGGCAAGCACCTCCGTGAACTGGTCCCCGCAGTCCGGAAGCTCTGGGAAGGCGACTACGCCCACGACGGCGAAGTGTGGCAATTCCCCACCTCCACCAGCGTTCCGAAACCAATCCAGAAGCCCACCCCGCCCATGTGGATTGCCGCACGGGACATCTCCTCCCACGAATTCGCGGTGGAAAACGGCTGCAACGTGATGGTGACCCCGCTGATGAAGGGGGACGAAGAAGTAGAGGACCTCGCCCGCAAGTTCGATTCCGCCGTGGAAAAGAACCCGGACATTCCCCGGCCGGACCTCATGGTCCTCCGGCACACCCACGTCCACTCCGCCGACGAACCCGAAGGCTGGCGCCGCCCCGCCGAAGGCATCCAGAAGTTCTACCGGACCTTCGACGCCTGGTTCGGCAACAAGACCACCCCTGTGAACGGATTCCTGGAACCCAGCCCCGAGGAGAAATTCGCCGAGCGCCCCGAATTCACGCCCGAATCCCTCCACAAGACGGCCATGATCGGCACACCCGATGAGATCATCGAACGACTCCGCCACTACGAAGCCCTTGGCGTCACCGAATTCAGCGTCTGGTCCGACAACAGCCTCACCCACGAAGAAAAGAAGCGCTCCCTCGAGCTCTTCATCGAACACGTCGTACCGGCATTCCAGGAACAGCCCGCGCCCGCCTCGTTCTGATACACGCCCACCAACACCAACTGCCGACCGGCTCATTTTCGAGCCGGTCGGCAGTTCTGCTATGTGGCCGTTAGGTGTCGGGCGGGTCGAGGTCCGGTCGTGGCCTGCCCTTGCACACATCCCTATGGTGCGGAGCCCACAACCTCCATGATCGAGGCGAACTCACCATAAGTCGTGACGAGAGGCCCGGATTCCCATGTCTTCTGCGCCATCACCCTGAGTCTCGGGTAGATCGACTCGGCCGTCTGTTCGGCTGTGTAGTCAGTGGGCACGCCGTCGTTCCAGAAGTGGACCACCGAGCCGCGGTTGCGCTTCTCGGCCGGGTCGGTGTCGTAGAAGGGGACCATCTCTCCGTCGCCGTCTTCCAGGCTGTACAGGAAGCCGTGGAAACGCTGCACTGCCCAGTCCTCATACATCCGCACCGGAGAGGGATGTTTGGGGACGTGAACGGCGTTGTAGTCGTAGGTCGGGTAGAAACTGGAGTTTTGGATCGTGTATCCAGCTGCCAGGAGCTGCTGGGGTGTTGCAGGGTTGAACAAACTCGGGAAGGAGGCCCCGTTCAAGTCCGCCCACCATTCAACAATCACGTCAGTGTCGACGGGTACAGTCGTGGGCTCCGGAGTGAAGTTGTCATTCCACACGCGGAGCGTTTTGCCATGAGCACGGACGAGAGCATTGATTTCATTCATCAGGCCTCGGACGCCGTCCTTGGGTGAGGCGAGTGGGCCGTACTTATCCTTCGCATATGCCCCGAGTTGTGGATAGTTGTCGTACTGCTGGTCGCCCAAAAACTCATCTGAACCCATGTGCCAGTAATTTCCAGGGAAAAGAGGCAGGTACTCGAGTACGATCCCTCGAATCCATGCACGAGCCTCCGTTATCGAGTAGTCGATTTTGTTGGGAACCGCGATTCCGTTACCGTCGCGCAGCTGCCACTCGGGATGTGCGCGCAGAGCCCAGCCCATATGTCCGGGCATGTCAACCTCGGGCACCACAGTGATGTGATAGCGTCCGGCAAGTGAGACCAGGTCACGCACCTGGTCTTTGGTTAGGAAAACGTCGGATTGAAGTCCTTCGTTGCTCTCGACGCGCCAGCCCTGATCGTCGGTCAGATGCAGGTGGAGATAATTGAGCTTCAAGTACGCTAACTCGCGGATTCGCTCCTCAAGCCATTCCTTCGAATAAGAGGGGTTACGAGCGATGTCGATCATGAGTCCGCGCTCCGGATAGCGTGGCCAATCTATCGCGACGCCGGCGGGCACTGATGTGCCCTGGTGCAGCAGCTGAAGAACAGTTCGCGTTCCGTAGAAGGCCCCAGCGGACGCGACCGCGCTGATCTCAATGGATGAACCGATCCGCAGCTCATAACCTTCGGCGCCAACGGCGTCGTTGGTCGAGCCGAGGGTCAGCAGGATATCCCCGGGACTAGGGGCAACATCTGTCACAACCACACGCGGTTTCTTGCCGGTTGCTTTTTCAAGGTCATCCGCAAAGACATCTGCATCGGACTGCAAGGCCATCGCATAGGTAGGTTTCATTACGAGGCGGGTTTTGGATGTGAGCTGGAAAGCGCCGAGCCCAGCCGTCCAATTACGCAGGGCAGGAATCGTCTTCGGTCGTGTTGATGTTCCAGTATATTGCGTCGGGAACGAGCAGCCGGTGGTAAGCACAGGCCGCACGCACGTCGCCGAGTCGGCAGCTGCGGCGGGCTGGGCCGTGAGTAGCGAGGCGAAGAGGAAAAGGGGAATCAGGCCCCACCACCTTCGTTCGTACATGCGGGAGCGGAACCTCATGGGGAACATCCTCTCTTGGGGGGTGATGTGTCGTGCCAATGAGGGACAAAAGCTTATGCGGGTCCAGTCGCCTGCCCTCAACTTCCGGAGTTTGCAAACTCACGGACTGTTGTTGTCGACAACATTACGGTGATGCTACTCCCGTGTGAGTCCCGCCACATTAGGCGGCGAGGGCCAACCAGAGAATCATGGTGCGGCAGTCGCACTCCACCAACCCGATCCGCCAACAGATATATAAACGACTAGTCACCAATGAACGCCCCCTTGAGCCATCGGCCCCAGAGCGCCTCGCCAGATCCGACGGTCAACGACTGACTTCAGGGACTTGGGCTTGCAGCGGCGATAAACGCCCCGCCGATCACGAGCCTGGCCTCCTAACTTGCATAGTTGGTTGCGGCTAAGTATCGGGGCGGGAGTCGCCGGACCCGCTCTCCAAAAGGATGGACCCAGATTGTTCTGCACCTGCCGCTCCAGAGCCGCTGTAGCAGCTTGAGCTATTGCAGCTTCAGTCGCCCCTCCGCCAAGGCACAGTCAGGATAACGCTGGCCGCGTTGTGGCGAGGTCCCGCCTCGGAACCGATGCGGGACGCGAGTCAGCGGTGGCTTGTCGTCGGCTTAGTCAGTCGTCAATGGGTTGCCATGTCGCTTGGTTGCTCGCGATGTGGACGTGACCGAAGGGCACGTCCGCGAAGTGGATGCCGAAGCCAATGGTGTTTGGTTTGGCGAGTTCGAGGACAAGGCGATGGCGAAGGGTCGTGGCTTGCTGGTGGTCGAAGTCGAAAGTGTTTTCCCAGAGCGGGTGAGTGATCTGGATCGGCGAGTGGAAGGCGTCGCCGAAGGCGATGACCCGTTGCCCTCCTGCGCTGATGACGTATAGAGCGTGCCCTGGGCTGTGACCGGGCCCGAACATGACCCGTACGCCAGGAAATACTTCTTCGCCGTCGGCGATGGTGCGTACCCGCGGCTGCATGGCCATGAGCATGTCGCCCATGCCCTGCGCCTCCGCATACCCGCGCATGTCCCACTCAGATTCGGCGACGAGGTAGTCGGCGCTCTTGAACGCAGGCTGCTCACTGCCGGGGGCCGGGTGCCAAGCCCACCCAAAGTGGTCCACATGCAGGTGAGTGAAGGCAACAGCCTCGACGTCCGAGGGGTCGCGACCGATGGCGGCGAAGCTATCGAGCAGTTTTCCCCCGCTCAGTACGCCGAAAGGGTTCTCGGGAGGGCCCATGGTAATCGGCCCGACTCCGGCATCGATCATTAGCGCCCGACCATCATGC
The DNA here is from genome assembly GCF_028736865.1 of Paenarthrobacter sp. AB444. NCBI lineage: Bacteria > Bacillati > Actinomycetota > Actinomycetes > Micrococcales > Micrococcaceae > Paenarthrobacter > Paenarthrobacter sp. AB444. The sequence goes on from NZ_JAQZBY010000001.1 coordinate 437,480, forward strand.
TCGACGAGAAGGGCTCCGTTGCCGGTCACCAGGTGCCCACCCTCATCGAGATACTGCGGATGCTGAGCCCAGAAGTCCTCGGAAGGCTCGGTCAAGAGCATTCGGGCATCGAGAGTGCCAACACCGTCTGGCAAATAGGTGAGCTTTGTGTCACCCAACGTAAGGGACCGGATGCCTGCCGGTCGTCGGAGCCGCTCGTTTTCGTTCGTTGTTGCGTTCATGACTTGGGCCTCCATCAAGGTATGACTTGTATAATTAAAGTCATAACTATCATGGCTTGAAATAAATCGCTAGACTGCATTTGTGACTACATCGGATTCGCAGGTGGCTGAAGACTGGGAGCTCGCCAAGCTCATCCACGAACTTGACGGACGCAACAACGCCCGTCACCGCGCGCGGGTGAGCCAACTTGGCCTGACGGTCGCCCAGGCGTCTGCCCTGCGAGAGCTCACTGGCCCGATGACCATGCGCGAGCTCGCTGCCCGGATGGGATGCGAGCCATCCAACGCGACCGTTGTGATCGACAACCTTGAAAAGCAGGAACTTATCGAACGGCTGCCGCACCCGACGGACCGTAGAGCAAAGCAGCTGATGCTGACCCCACAAGGCACCGACCGACGGACGGCCTTGCTGACCGGCCTGCGGCAGGAGGAGCCGTTGATGGCGGCCTTAACCCAAAAAGACAGGGAGGCGCTCACTAACTTACTCCAGGCCGCACTGTCGTTCGATGAGGCCTTCCAACATGAGGACCACTCCCCCGCCCGCCAACGGTCCGCCCACAGGGATGCTGTCCAACAGTTATAGCCCTGCGGCTGGTCATATAACTTCCGCGGGGTCCGGACGCCCCTATGGGGCGGGACTTCCAAAGAAGGAACACCCGCCCCCAGAGACAGTGCAATGCCCCGTCCGTTAGTGTGCGAGCTTCAGTAGTGTTTTACCTAGTACTTCGATTCCTGCAGCGCAGTCCTCCGGGGTTGAGTATTCGCGGGGGTTGTGACTGATTCCGTCGTACTGGCCGCGGATGAAGATCATGGCCGTCGGGGTAATGGCCGCCATTTCCTGGGCGTCGTGGCCCGCGCCGGACATGAGTCGGATGGTCTCGTACCCCAAGTCCTGTGCTGTGGTCTCGACGACGGCCTGGATCTCTTCGCTGAAAGGAACTGCGTTCGTCTTGGCCATGCGTTTGGCTTCGACGCGGAGTCCGGGCTGCGAGTCCGCCAATTTTGCAAGGAAAGCAGCCAGGTCGGCTTCGGCTTTTGCCATCAGCGCATCGTCCGGATTCCGCAAGTCGACAGTGATTTCGGCGAGGTCGGGAACAACGCTAGGCAATCCGGGAGAGGTGCGGACGTGGCCTACGGTTGCCCGGAGCTGTCCGTAGCGTCCCGAATTGACCATGAGGCGGACCTGGACGATGATCTGGGCCGCAGCCAATCCCGCGTCGACCCTCAATTCCGTCGGAGTGGTGCCGGCGTGGGCGGCGCGGCCGTGCAGGATGACCTTCTGCCACGAAATGGCCTGGACTCCGGTGACCACGCCGACGGCCAGGCCGCGCTGCTGAAGGACGGGGCCCTGCTCAATGTGCGCTTCCACGTAGGCATGGGGGGCCTCGAGAAGAACTGGACGGTCACCCTTGAAGCCGATGCGTTCAAGTTCGTCACCGAAACGAAGGCCGGCTTCATCGGCAAGGTTGTAGGCGTAATCGAGGCTGAGACGTCCCGTGGCTACTGCAGACCCCAGCATGTCGGTTCCAAACCGTACGCCTTCTTCCTCGGTCCAGGCGGCGATGACGATGGGACGACGGGTCTGCAGCCCTGCGTCATTGAGGGACCTGATGACTTCGAGGGCGCCGAGCACGCCCAGGCACCCGTCGAAAGCTCCAGCCGTTGCAACGGTATCGATGTGAGAGCCGGCCATGACCGGGCTCGCATCCGGCTCGGTGCCCTCACGGCGCCCGAAGATGTTGCCCATCTCATCCACCGTCACCTCAAGTTCGGCGTCCTTCATCCAGCCGATAACCAGGCGGCGACCTTCACCGTCCTCATCAGTCAGTGATTGGCGGTTGATTCCGGTCAGGCCGGTAGCTGCGTCTTCGTAGGCGCCGATCGCGGCCAGGTCCATAAGTGACCCCCACAGCCGTTCGCTATTGATTGACAAGGCGGCAGGGGCGGTTGCTTCTATGCTCATTGGTTCTCCAAGTAGTGGAAGGTGGTAGTTCAAAACTAGGAGACACCAATAGCGTGCGTCGATAAGGTGATTGCCATCAGTATCAATGAATTTTCACCATGAATGGAGTGGGTGTTGTACAGCGTCAACAGATTGCGGCTCCTTCGGGAAGTCAGCCTGAGGGGAACCCTGGCTGCCGCCGCCGAAGCCTTGGGTTACAACGCCTCTTCAGTGTCGCACCAGCTCAAGCTCCTGGAAAAGGAAGTCGGTGCGCCCTTGTTGGAACCGGTTGGCCGCAAGGTACGGTTGACCGGCGAAGCCCGGATCCTCGTAGAGCATGCCGAAGCCATCTTCCGGCACCTTGAAGCAGCAGAGGCGGAGATCGCACTGGCCAGGGAGTCCGTCAGCGGGACCGTGCGGGTGGCTAGTTTCCAAACGGCGGGGCACGCGGTGATTCCCGAGGCGCTGGCTGAACTGTACCGGAATTACCCGGACTTGGACGTCACCGTGGCCCACATTCCGGTGGAGGATGCCCTGTCGGCGCTGCTCGCCCGGGACTTTGATCTGGTGCTGCAGGAAGACTACCCGGGGCATCCGCAGATCACTGTGGACGGAGCGGAAATCACAACCGCGGGGTTGGACCCCTTGTGGTTGGTGACGGGCAGTTCGCGGGCGCAAGTCCAGCTCAGCGATATGGCGGAGGCTGCCTGGGTTTTGGAGCCGCACGGCACACTGGCCAGGAGATGGGCGACGGCGGCCTGCCGTGGAGCGGGTTTTGAACCGCGGGTCCGGTTCGAATCATCAGACGTGCTCCTGCACCTTCGGCTGGTCGCGGAAGGCCTGGCCGTGGCGTTGGTACCGGGCTTGGCGCTGGAGGGGGCGGCTTTGGATGAGTTGGCCGTCCATGAATTGCCGGGACACCCAGCCCGGCGAATCGCTTCGGCCATCCGCAGTGGTAGCGGCCGCTCTCCCGCAATAGCCGCTGTCCGTGCGGCGATCGCCGGGCAGACAGCAGAAAAGCTCGCCGCCGGGTATCCGACGGCGAGTTGATCCTTCTGCTAGTTGGCGCCGCGCTGCCTGGCCTCGGCGAGGGCCCGGATATTTCCCCTGGCGAGGAACCAACCGATCACAAGCAACGGCGCCATCAGGATGATCGAGCCGATCGTGTACGTCCCCACGGGGTAGTCCATGGCCATGAGCATAAGGACCGCGAGCAGGAACACCAGCGTGATGATGCCGGTCCAAGGGGCTCCAAAAATCCTGAAGGACGGACGGTTGAGTTTGCCCCTGCGCGCCCAGGACCAGAGCCGCAACTGGCAGAGAACTATGGTTGCCCATGCAACGATCAGGCACAGCGAGGAGACGTTCAGTACGATCTCGAAAGCAGCTTCGGGAACCACCGCGTTGAGTCCTACGCCGAGCAGTGCAACCCCGCCAGTCATAATGATCCCGCCGTATGGAACGCCGTTCCTGCTTAGCCGGCCGGCAAACCTTGGGGCTGAGCCTGCGGCGGACAGCGAACGCATGATCCGCCCCGTTGAGTACAGGCCGGCATTCAGCGACGACAACGCGGCGGTCAGCACGATCAGATTCATCACGGTGTCCCCACCGGCAATTCCAATGGAGCCGAAGAAAGTGACAAACGGACTCTCGCCGGCTTTGTAGGCGGTAAAGGGCAACAGGCAGGACAGCAGCAGCACCGAACCGACGTAGAACACACCAATGCGGAACACGACGGCGTTTATCGCCTTGGGCATGATCCGTTCCGGGTTTTCCGTCTCCCCCGCAGCGGTTCCGACGAGCTCAATGGCACCGTAGGCGAAAATGACCCCTTGGATGACAACCAATGCAGGCAGCACCCCGTTGGGGAACATTCCCCCGTTGTCGGCGATGATACTGAATCCGGCGGTATGGCCGGCCACCGGAGTGCCGAACGCAATAAAGCAAATACCGACGATTAAGAATGCGATGAGGGCGACAACCTTGATAAGGGAGAACCAGAATTCGAGCTCACCGAAGACTTTGACCGACAGCAGGTTCAGTCCCAGGACCAAGGCAAGGGCTGTCAAGGCGAAGACCCATTGCGGAACATCAGCGATGACCGGCACGTACTTTTTGAAGAAGTTGATGTAAAGGGCCACAGCGGTGACATCGACGATGGCAATCATGGACCAGTTGAGCCAGTACAGCCAACCAACAGCAAAGGCGGCCTTCTCGCCGAAGAATTCGCGGGCATAGGATACGAAGGAGCCTGACGTGGGTCGATGGAGTACCAGCTCCCCCAAAGCGCGGAGGATCAGGAACGCGAAGAAGCCACAGACGGCGTAAACCACCACAAGGCCTGGACCCGCTGCAGCCAGCCTGCCACCGGCGCCCATGAAAAGGCCGGTGCCTATCGCCCCGCCGATTCCGATCATCTGGATCTGCCGGGCAGAAAGTCCCTTGTGATAACCCTGCTCTTCCTCGTGGAAGCCAGGGGCGGCGCCGGTAGCGGGCCGGCGGGGGTCTAAAGTTTCCTGGGTGCTGCGTTGAACGGCCATCAAGATCGCTTTCGTGAAAGGTAAACCACCCAGATCAGGTGGCCTGGTCGCGGCAGCCTTCTGTGGCACCGCTCACTGTCCGGTCCATCCTCGGCGGTTCAGCAGCAAAGAAAAAGCGCGAAAAAGCGCACTCAACAGTGAAGCTAAAACGGCTGTTCCACCCGGGGTGTGCAGGGGCACGAAATGAAACTTGAAGTTTTTCTTCAAGAAAATGTCCATGAACTGCCGCTTTTATTTGAACGTCCAGCGGTGCACTCTGGAGACATGCCCTCCACTGAAACCACTCTCCGTTACACCAACCCGGCTGCACGTCTGTGGCGGACCCCCTCGCCCGCCTCCGCACTCGCCTACCACCAAACCCTCGAAGGCTACGCGCCCACCCCTCTGACTTCCCTCCCGGAATTGGCGGCCGAAATTGGAGTAGGACACGTTCTTGTCAAGAATGAATCCGACCGCCTTGGCTTGCCTGCCTTCAAGATCCTCGGCGCATCCTGGGCGGTCTGCCGCGCGATCTGTGAGCGGTTCAACCTCGACGTCGACGGCATCACCGTCCCTGAACTGCGCGACTTCCTTGTGAGCCATGTTGCCACGGGGCAAGCCCCCATCCTGGTGACAGCCACCGACGGTAACCACGGACGTGCGGTCTCGCGCATGGCCAAACTCCTGGGCTTGGCGGCACGCATCTACATCCCCATGGGACTCAGCGACGCGGCCGTCGAAGGGATCCAGGGCGAGGGAGCCGAACTGGTACCCCTACAGCTCACTTACGACGAGGTGGTAGAAGCCGCCGCCCAATCAACAGAAGGCAATCCCAGGGACCTCTTGGTACAGGACACGTCCTGGCCTGGATACGAGGACATTCCCCGCTGGATCGTCGACGGGTACACCACCCTGTTCACTGAAATTGATCAACAACTCGCAGCTCTGGGGTACCCAGGTCCCGACCTTGTAGCATGTCCGGTCGGAGTAGGATCCCTGGCCCACGCACTGGTGGATTACTACCGAAGTGAAGGACACCCGCGCCCGTCACTGTTGAGCGTCGAACCGGCCACTGCCGCGTGCATCGCCCGATCACTGCTCGCCGGCGCGCCGGTCACCGTGGACACCAGCTTCCCGTCCATCATGTCCGGACTGAACTGCGGAACACCCTCCGAGCTTGGTTGGCCTTCACTGTTGGCCGGCCTCGACGCCGCAGTGTCCGTGACGGAAGACGAATGCCGCCAGGCGGTCTTGGACCTTGTGGAACTTGGACAGGACGCCGGCCCGTGCGGGGCGTCCACGTTGGCCGGGGTGCGCAACGCGCTCAAAGGCGAGGGACGCCGTCGTGAACTAAATATCGGACCGGAATCCATCATTGTCCTGGTCAGCACCGAAGGCCTCGCGGCCAACCCTCTCCGCTAAGGAAAAACCGCAGATGACCACTGATTCCGATACCACCATTGCTATCCCCCACGTCATGAACCCGGCCGAACTGCTCCAAGATCTGGTCCGTATCGACTCGGTCAACCCCGGCCTCGTATCGGGGGCAGCCGGAGAGTCTGAGATAGCCAGCTACGCCTCCGCGTGGCTTGAAAGTCACGGCTTCACGGTTACGCGCTTGGAGCCCGAACCGGGCAGGCCCTCCGTAGTTGGCGTCGCCGCGGGCACCGGCGGCGGAAAGAGCCTCATGTTCAACGGGCACCTGGACACCGTAACGCTTGCAGGGTACGACGGCGACGCGCTTGACCCCGTCGTCAAGGACGGCAGGATGTTCGGGCGAGGAGCGTTCGACATGAAGGCAGGTATTGCCGCCATCATGGTGGCGGCAGCTACCGCCGCAGCCCGTCCCCACCGGGGCGACATCATCGTCGCCCTCGTAGCCGACGAGGAATACGCCAGCGCAGGCACCGAAGAAGTGCTCCGCCACTTCAGGGCTGACGGTGCCATCATCGCCGAACCCACCCACGAAGACGTCGTGATCGCCCACCGCGGCTTCGCATGGTTTGACGTCACGATCCACGGCACAGCGGCCCACGGCTCACGGCCCGATCTCGGTGTGGACGCCATCGCCAAAGCCGGATGTTTCCTCACCGGCCTGGACAATCTGGCAGCAAAACTAGCCGCCGGTCCGAAGCACCCTACCCTGAAGACAGGAAACATCCACGCTTCCTTGATCCGCGGCGGGGAAGAAATTTCCAGCTATCCGGCCGAATGCACCATCTCCCTGGAGCGCCGTACCGTTCCAGGCGAGAACGCCGATACCGTCGAAGCCGAGCTGCGGGCCATACTGGACCACCTTTCCGCCACCGACCCCGACTTCCGCTACACCCTCAGCCGGGGACTCGAGCGGCAGCCCTTTGATGTCCCGGCCGAAGAACCCATCGTCCAGACCCTCCTGGCGGCCGCCAAGGAGGTCTCTGGAAAGGACCTGACACTGCGCGGCGAAGCGTTCTGGACCGACGCAGCCCTCATGCTCGAAGCCGGTATTCCGGGACTTCTGTTTGGCATCGACGGCGGCGGGGCCCACGCAGCAACCGAATGGATCGAGCTGGATTCCCTCGACCGCATCACCTCGATCCTGACCACCACCACCATCAACTATTGCAAGTAAAGGACCCCATGCCTCAGACAGCGCCTTCCACGGAACTGCATGCACAAACCAGGCAGCGCCTGCACCAACTCGGACTGGAACTGCCAACAGCGTCCGCGCCCGTAGCCAGCTATGTGCCGGCCACCAGGATCGGAAATACTGTCTACACCTCCGGACAACTCCCCCACGAGAACGGCGTCCTTGCAGGGACAGGCAAGGTCGGCGCCGACGTCACTGTTGAAGAAGCTTCGACATTGGCCGCAACCTGCGTCCTCAACGCACTCGCTGCTGTATCCGGGATGGGCAACCTCGACCATGCCCGCATCGTCAAAGCTGTCGTCTTCGTTGCCTCCGCTGCCGGTTTCAACGCGCAGCCTGCGGTGGCCAATGGTGCCAGCAACCTGCTGCTTGACATCTTCGGCGGCCGCGGCGACCACGCCCGATCGGCCGTCGGAGTTGCCGAACTGCCGCTGAACGCGCCAGTGGAAGTGGAACTCATCGTAGAGTTTTCGTGAAAGCGTCATTTACGGCGTTCAACGAACCGAGGCGGAAAGGCCGCACATGCTGAATGTCGGCAGGCTAAGGGTCTTGCGGGAACTACACCATCGCAAGACCCTTTCGGCCGTGGCCGAAGCCCTCTCCTACAGCACCTCTGCCGTTTCGCAACAAGTACGCCTCCTCGAGAAGGAAATAGGCGTCGCCTTAGTCGAACCAATGGGGCGCCGGCTGCAACTTACACCACAAGGCCTGGCCCTCGTGGCACACGCGGAAAAAATATTGGACATGCTTGAACGGGCGGAGGCGGACGTATCAGTTTCCCTCGACCAAATCCGCGGGACAGTGAAAGTCGCAGCTTTCCAAACCGCGGCGCTGACCTTCCTGCCTCGGATGACGTTGGAACTGCAGGAACTGCATCCGGAGCTTTCAATCGAGTTTCATCAGGGTGAACCTGAAGTGACCCTCCCCGCTCTGAACTCGGGCGAATACGACGTAGTCATCACCGAGGCCTACCCCGGGTTTCCTGCGCCATCATTGCCGGGGATTGCCTACCAACCACTCTTTGAAGACGCCCTGTGGCTAGCTGTTAACGCAGAATTGGCAAGCATTCTCGACCCCACTACGGGATTGATCCGACAACTCGCCGGAACAGGCTGGGCCGTCGAAGCTCTGGACTCGGTACCCCGGACCTGGGTGATTAATGAATGCCGCAAGAACGGCTTCGAACCGCGGATCGTATGCTCCACCGAAGACCTTGCGGTCCAGCGACGGTTCGTCGAAGCCGGCCTCGCAGTAGCCGTCCTGCCCGGTCTTGCCCTCGAGGAGGGATCGCCCAACATACGGAGGTTTCCCACAGGGCTCGGCATTCAAAACCGCGAGATCCTCGCAGCCTACCGCAAGGCGTCTGAGAAGAGGCCCGCCCTCGGCGCAGTACTCTCGGCCTTTCACCGCGAAAGTGCGAAGTACTGATCTACCTGATACGCGTTGAAGCATGCGATGGCGTCACACTCTCGCCGTAACCCGATGGCCAGGCCGTCTTTGATCCCGTGGGAATCCGAGCCTCACCACAAGCAAGCTGTTTACCGTGAAAGTTGGGTGATTCACCCCTTAGGACCTCATCCGAGCCTCGCCCCGTTAGTCCGCCAACGCGGCTCGGACACGGTCAGTCAGGGTCGGAACCGTCTGAACCAATCGGTCCAACGGGTACCTAAATCTCAAGGCACTTACGCTGATGGCGCCGGTTGGCACGGTGGTCAGGAAGGAAAGTACCGCATGGAAGTAGACGTAGCCGCGGGAATTTCCGGCCCTTGGATCCTCAAGTGCTTCGGTGCGGCTGATCGCCTGAATGAACCGTACGGACGTCTCTGCAAAAAATCGCGTGGCCTGGGGGAATCGTTCTAATTGCGGGGAGAAGCGGTTGTCGACCGAGGAATCAGTTCGGGGTGCATGAGAGTGTGAACTGCGCTAGTGCGCCCACCGATGCGTTCCAGAAGGAGCCGAGCTACTTGTTGACCCATTTCGAGGCCCGACTGGTCGACGGTGGTCAGGTCAATTGGGCCAAACGATGAGGCATTTGAATTATCGAATCCGACGAGTGAGTAAGTGTCAGGAACCGTGCGTCCTTGGTTCCAAAGTTCGCTGATCATCCCGAGCGCGACTATGTCAGCGCCCGCGAATACTGCTGTCGGAGGCCGGTCTTGTGCGTCTATTAGTCGAACCGCCTCTTTGCCCCCTTCCTGACTCCACGGCCCCTCAACAACTACAGCTTCATCGAGCAGGTGCCGGCGGTCCATCGCATCGAGGAAGCCAGCGAGCCGGACCATCTCCGGCCGGCTTGAGTCCGGATCGTCCCGGTCACGCGCTACAAAGCCAATTCGACGGTGCCCGAGCCCCACTAGATAATCAACGACAAGCTCGGATCCTAGTGAGTCGTCGGCCGACACAGAGTCCAGGGACGGACTTTGGCTGTGCAGACCGACGATCGCTAGCGGGATTTCGCGAGCCACTCGTTCGAGATGCTCCTCGCTGAGGATTGGTGCAACCAAGATGAGCCCGTCCATCTGGTGGTCGATGAGAGCATCAACAGCGTCAGCTTGAGACCCAGTTTCATAACCCGCCGGTGTGATCATGAGCTCGTAGCTGTTCGGCCGGATCACACTGGAAATGCCTCGGGCCAAGATGCTGAAGAACGGGTTGTCAATGTCGGACACCATCATTCCGAGGGTGAAAGTCCGCCCTCTCATGCCTCGTGCCGGTCGGGAAGGTCGGTAGCCGAGCTCGTCCATAGACGCTTGAACGCGTTGGCGCATGGACTCGCTGGCGCCGTAAGCATTGCGCAGCACCTTCGAAGCGGCTGCGGTGGACACACCGGCGTGCTTCGCGACGTCCACGATTGTGACGCGCTTCCGCCTAGCCTTAGCCGGCCTGTTCGTGCCCTCCATCAACTACCTCCTTATGAATAATCCCCGAACAAGCAGAATGCTATCCAACGACGATGCCTGGTAAGGGGCAGCGCCTGGCCTCAACGCTTACAACGACTTGGACGTGCCACCGGGCACGGAAACGTGTGGCTAAGGGGCAACCCTCTCAACTATTCTTAAGGATCATTGACATCGCCGCGTGGCGCGAGGAACGCTTCTAGTTTCCGTTTCGACGTCATTCAAGACTCACGCTTCCCTGAGTTGGAAGCAGAGCCGAGGCTGTCCTAGTGCTCATCATGACGCGCAGCAGAGCCTTCGTCGTTCGCTTTAGTCGGCATGTCCCGGTCCCACAGTCCTGAGGATCCGGACCGCTTGCGCGTGTATGGGATGTTCTCGTGCCGCAAATCCTCGGCCGCCCTCCATATGTGTGGCGATGATGAAAGTGAAGTCGGTAGCTGGCCGGTCTAGGTATTTGCTCGCGATTCGCAAGGCTTGGGACTCCCCGCGGGGCGTGAGACCGGCAAGCGTCATCGCGGAAAGCAATCTATTCCAAACATCCTCGTGGTCAATGAGGTCCCTGATGGTCGCGTTCGTGAGGTCACATTGCGTTTTTGCGTGGGGGTCGTCAACTGTCCAGGTGTGGACGCCATGGCTCACCAGTACCGCCTCCGTGGAACCCGGAATCTCGACATCCGCCTGTACTCCCGCAGGAATCGAGGTCGTCAGATGGAACTTTCCATCGGCCCTTTCCCACGCCACAGAAATCTCGCCGAAAGGGCTGACGTGGCGGGCGGAAGCGTGGGAAAGTGCTCTGGGCGGCAGGGGCGCCACGCGGACACGACGGTAGCCGGGGGCGGCGGGGGCGAGGCCAGCGACGGTCCTGTGCAGTGTGTCGGCAACTGCGCCCAAGGCGTAATGGTTGAACGACGTCATTTCGCCAGGGTTGATGGAACCGTCCGGGAGCATGCTGTCCCAGCGCTCCCAAATCGTGGTTGCCCCCATAGTCACTGGGTAGAGCCACGAGGGGCAATCTGTTTGAAGCAACAAGCGGTATGCAAGGCCGGCGTAGCCGTTATTGATTAGCGCGTCGCAGATGAGAGGCGTTCCCACAAACCCGGTCGCAATTCTGAATCCACCGATTCTAACCATGTCGGCGAGGCGCTGAGCAGCAACGGCGCGCTGACTGGCGCTCGGCAGAAGGTTCCACTCGAGGGCGAGGGCGTAGGTGGTTTGGGCTTCAGATACAACACGCCCTGACGGGGTGACGTACGCGGCGGCGAACGCTTGACGTACACGATGCGCTAGATCGCGGTAGTGTTCTGCCAATTCGGTGTCGCCAATGACCTCCGCCGTCTGCGACACTATCCACGCAGAACGTGCGAAGTGGGCCGTCGCCACGACCTCTGCAGCTGCCTTCGCATCCGCGGGATCGTGAGGCGATGCGTTCGGATCCAACCAATCACCAAACTGGAATCCACTGTTCCAGAGCAGGCTCGGACCTGCCAGTGAAGCTATACGGTCAACCCACGCACGCATACTTGGCATTTGACGGCGGAGAATGCCAACATCTGCAGTTCGCTGATATAGCGTCCAAGGAACGATCGTCGCGGCATCTCCCCACGCCGCGGCCTCTGGGTCTTGGACGTTGGTCCTGTTGACGTTGGGGATGACGTGCGGAATGCCACCGTGCTCGTACTGCTCGAATGCCAGGTCCGCCAACCAGGATGTCACCAGGCCCGAGACATCGTAGAGAAACTGGGCGGTAGGTGCAAAAATCTGGAGATCGCCGGTCCAGCCCAAACGTTCGTTTCGCTGGGGGCAGTCAGTCGGGATATCTATGAAGTTTCCTCGTGTACTCCAGATGACGTTCTCGTGTAACTGGTTGAGCAGAGCGTTTGAGGACTGGAACCATCCCGTCCGGCGGAGGTCTGTACCCACCACTACTTGCGTGATGTCCCCGGCCTTTAGCTCGGCAACACCGGTGATCTCGGCGTACCGGAAACCGTGCAAGGTGAGTTCGGGTTCAAGGATTGCTTCGTCTTCGCCTGCCATGATGTAGGTGTCCGTAGCGCGGGCGGAACGAAGCGGACGGGTGCCGAGTTCTCCGCCTTCCAGGACCTCGGCGTGGCGCACAACGATCTCAGAACCACGCTTCAAACCACTGACCCGCAAGCGTACCCATCCAACGGCATTTTGACCGAAGTCGACGAGCGTGCGACCACTCGGAGAAGTCCAGATCGTAGCTGCCGGGTTCTGGCCCGTCGGGCGGACGGGAGCGGCGGAGGGCGCGACCAGGGCCGCGGTTGCAGCCGGTACAACCTCGACAGCCACACGCTTTGATGTCTCAGAACTCCGACGGAAGTCCGTGGTCTGCCCGTTGTAGAGGTCATCGGAGACGATCTGGCTCTCGAACGCTGTCCACGACGCATCTGTTGCGATGCAATGGGTCTCCCCGTCGACCGTGGTGATCTCGAGTTGCGCGCAGAGTGCGAGTCTGTCGCCGTACAGGGCCTGCTCGTTCATGTACCCCAGATACCCGCGGTACCAGCCGTTACCGAGTAGTGTGCTGAAGGTGTTATCTCCTGCTTGCAGGAACTCGGTGACATCATAAGTGAAGTAGCGCAGACGGTCGTCATAAGACGTCCATCCTGGCGCGAGAACGGAGTCATCAAGGCGGGAACCGTTGATCACGGGCCGGTAAATGCCGTGCGCCGTCGCGTACAGGCGCGCTGACCGGACCGGCGCGCTGAGTTGAAATGACCGCTCTACGATGGGCGCCGGCTCATCGAGGCCCGCGATGCCGACAGGACTAATGAACTCCGCCGACCAGTCCGACGCGTCTAACAATCCCACTTCGAAGGAGGACGTGGCCCCCCAGGGGCCCCAGCTCTGGCCGTCCGAGACACGGAGCCGGACGGACGCCGCTTCCCTGGATCCAAGGGCAGGTGCGGGCCAGTCGATCAGTATCTGGTCCTGACCCGTCAGCCGGTACACCATAACACCGTTGCTGGTTGTGACCTCCACTTCCGTGGAGCGCTGCGCAAATGAAGCTTCAGCGTCAGCTAACGACCAGCTTAGGCGCGGCGCGCCTGTCCCCACGCCCAGAAGACGCGAGGTGGGCGCGAAGTGTTCGAAGCGGGGTGCGCTGGGCACTGCTGTCGTAGTCATTAACTTCTCCAGAATCGGCGATGAACGCCGGAAAGTATCGGGGCTGCAGAGATAGAGCCCAGGACGTGTCGCGAGTGCTGAACGCGGAATTCGCCGCTGTTCGTTCTTTGTCTCTTGGGCAGAAACCGCCTCCTTGAGGACGCAGCGGGCCGAGAGACCGTATTGGCTGCGCAACACCTTTGGAGAACGTTCTACAAGTAGGCTAAGTGATGCAGAGTAGCCACGCAAGTGCAGATTCCGGAGAAAAGGGTGCGCCTGGGCAGATCGACAGCTGTGAGCCGTTGCGTCGGCGCTCAGTTCGCGGTGATCTAGCCATACACCGACGGGTAAAGCAGAAGCAACGGCGGAATTATCCGCCGTCGCTTCCCCTGTGTGCGGTCGCCAACCGTCGGATCTGTTACATAACACCTGAGATCCGGGTGCGGTGCCTTCTGGGTTTGTTCCGAAGCTGGGTACTTGCGCCTGTGCCGGGCTCTGTCAGTGATGCGCTGTCAATCGGTTTCGGGCCCTTGGCAGTAAAAGCACCCATCATCACATTCGGCGCCTCCTTCGCCCCCGCTAGCTTCAGCATGTAGCGTTGCTCCTGCGGCTGTCACCATCGAACTGCAGCGCCGCTGTAGTTTTGCCGTGCTTCGGCGGCGGAGTAACTGATCCTCTGCCATTGCACAGGCGCATTTTGGATTGAGGGCATCATTGATCCCCTGACAATGTATCTGGGTTCGTTTCCACTTCCGTCGGCCTCCCACCACCCGGTGGCGGGACAGTGTTCGCCCGTTAATGTTTTCCGTGGTTCGACCTGCCGGGCGGAGGTGGTCTTGGGCTGGCGGCGTTTCATTTTCTTTCTTTCGTAGTCGGCGGCAACCAGGTCGGCTGCCTGCTGAGTGCGGACAGCATCTCGACGCTCACAGGGAAAGCCCGAGTCCTGAACTGTCCAAGGGATTTGCTATTCGTCGTCGGTTCCTCGTACCCCTACAACAACGGGGAAGGGTCCTGTGAGGCCTTGGCGCTCCTGTGCTGCTTTGAAAATTCCCTTGCGGGCGCAGTACCAGCCGAGAACCAGCAATGGAACAAGCAGAACCGTCGATGCAAGGACCCAACGCCCAGTCTCTGAAAATCCCATGGAAACCAGAACGAAGGCGAGGAAGGCAAGGGTCAGGTAGGAGGTGAACGGCGCACCCATGAGCCGGAAGGCAGGCCGTTGGACTTTACCTTCCTTAGACCACTTTTGGAGCCTGATTTGGCAAAGCATGATTGTTGCCCAGCCTCCAATGATGCCGAGCGCGGAGATCTCGAGGACAATCTCAAACGCCTTGGAGGGGAACGCGGCATTGAGTCCCACGCCAAGGAGCGTGATCACTGAGGTGAGCAAGATGCCTCCGTAGGGTACGCCATTCTTGCTCATCTTTGCTGTGAATTTTGGTGCCGAGCCATTGACCGCCATCGAGCGGAGAATCCGTCCAGTGGAGTAGAGGCCAGCATTCAAAGCAGACAGTGCCGCCGTAAGGACAACGAAGTTCATGACAGATGCAGCCGTTGCACCGGCATTCTCGGACCCAATGTGGGCGAAGAAGGTAACGAAGGGGGATTCTCCAGCTTTGTATGCGCTGAAAGGCAAGAGCATGGACAGCAGCAAGACAGAGCCGACGTAGAAGATTGCGATCCGGAAAACAACAGTGTTGACGGCTTTGGGCATCACCTTATGCGGGTCTGCGGTTTCGCCGGCAGCCGTGCCGATCAGTTCTATTGCGGCGTAGGCAAAGACAACACCGCTAATGGCCAGAATTGGTGCAACCGCCCCCATCGGGAAGACGCCGCCGTTGTCAACGATGACCGAGAGCCCCGTCGCTCCCGAAGTTGTCTGCCCGCCGAACACGATGAACAGAACGCCGATAATCAGGAAGGCGACCAGGGCAACGACTTTAATCAAGGCGAACCAGAATTCCATTTCGCCGAAGAGCTTGACCGAGAGGAGGTTGAGTGTCAGGACAATAACAAGGGCAACCAACGCCAGAAGCCACTGGGGAGCTTGTTCGAGAGGCGCAAAGTAGGGTGCCCAGAACTTCAAATAGAGGGCAACAGCAGTAACGTCCACGATGGAGGTCATCGCCCAGTTAAGGAAGTACAACCATCCGGCAGCAAACGCCATCTTTTCCCCGTAGAACTCCCGGGCATAGGAAACAAAAGACCCGGAAGAAGGGCGATGCAGCACAAGCTCCCCGAGCGCACGGAGTATGAAGAAGGCGAAGACGCCACAGACTGCATAAACGAGGAGCAACGCCGGACCGGAGTTGTGCAGCCTTGCCCCGGCTCCCATGAACAGCCCCGTGCCGATAGCACCCCCCATCGCAATCATCTGGATCTGGCGAGGCTTGAGGACCTTCCGGTAACCGGAGTCTTCACTGGCGAAGTCCTGGACGGCGAGAGCTTCATCGCCCAACCGTGCTCGTGAATTCTGCAGGATGTCGGCAGGGTCATCGCTAACTGGTGGCTGCGCGGAAGCAGGCCCGCGTCTGTCTGGGGGGATATTGGACATGATTCATCCTTAGGGAGGTGGTGACGGAACATAGTGGTACGACCACTCCGGGTGTACCCGGTCAGTGGTTGTTGGAGGGTTTTGAGAGCTCAAAGTGCCTGATCAGTCGCGACACGCCATCGTCGATGCGCGAACTGTCGCTTGCGAAGCACCACCGCAGGTAGCCCTCACCTTCTTGACCGAATGCGATACCGGGCGCTAGTCCCAGCCCCACGGAACTGATCAGGTCTTTGCAGAACTGAAGGCTGTCCCTTACTCCCTCAACGCGGAAGAAGCTGTACATTGCTCCTCGTGCCGGGGCGGCCAGCTGAACCTGCGGAACGCTGCCAAGGGCGGCAGCCAGGTGGTCGCGGGAAGCTTTGAGCCGGGCGACCGTGTCGGCGATCATGGGTTCTCCGTTTTCAAGTGCGAACAGTGCCGCCGCCTGGACGAAGCCCGGGACGCAGGTCGTTGAGAACTCGATGAGTTTAGATATCTCGGGCATCATCTGGCGAGGTGCTAGCAACCAACCAATACGCCATCCAGTCATGAGCCACGTCTTCGAGAAGGAGTTAGTAGTGATGACGCGATCGGATTCGTGGGAGATGTCGAGGAATGACGGTGCCGCGGGCCCGTCGAAGTAGTAGCGCTCGTAGACCTCGTCAGAGATGATCCAGATCCCCAGTTTTCGGCAGTGTTCCAGAATTTTCTGCTGGTCTTCGCGAGAAATGACCCAACTTGTTGGGTTGTTCGGCGAGTTAATGACGAGCACCTTGGTGTCAGGAGTCAGTGCGGCAAGCAGCTTATCAACGTCCAGGTACCAGCCGCTGGCACTGAAATCGAGTGAGACGGATTCCACGTATGCACCGTAGACCTTGGGCATCTCCACGACATTGGGCCACAGCGGCGTGACTGCCACGACCCGGTCCCCCACTGTGACCAAGGCCTGCATTGCCGTCATGAGCGCAGAGGTACCTGAGCTTGTGACGGCAATCTGCTCAGCGTCGCCCCGGCCATGGAGGCGACGAGCGTACCCGGCCAAGGCTTCTCGGAGCGTGGGTACGCCCAGACCTTGCGTGTAGAACACGTTTCCGGCGTGGAGTTCAGCAATGGCAACGTCCCGAATGGCCTGGGGCGTGGCAACGTCCGGCTCGCCGAACCAGAACGGGAGCACTCCGGGCTTGCCCATTCCGGCGTTGGCGACATCGCGGATCTTGGACGATCTCAGATTCCGCACACCTTCGCGGGCTCGCAGATCGAGTTCATGGACGATGGCTTGGTCAAACACGGAGAAACCTCTTCGGAAGGACGGATGTTCTCTCGATCGGCCTGGATCGAGACTAGAAAGTGATTCGGGCAACACTATGCCGCCTGTCAGCCTCGAACGTCAAGTATTAATGGCGAACAACGTGACAAATGAATCACTGTTGCCAACCGATGCCATTCAAATGTACTGTCTGATGTCATAGAGATGGACAGCCAAAATACTCACGGTTTGTTACCTGAGCTCCCTGGAGTCGATTGGTCGCCTAGCCCGAACGGTCCGGAACTACGGTGTAACCCGCCGCGACGGGTTGCTTAGGTACGCAACTGTTCATCTATTGGTCCCGCATCAAACCCAAGGAATCTGCATGAACACCACGATCGACGAACTGACGTCACATGTGCAGCGTGCAAACCGTGCCTTCGAAGCTGCACGGTCTGCCGCTCCATCGACCCGCGCTGGATGGTTGGAAGCCATCGCGGTGGCACTCGGCGACCAGGAGGAGCCCCTGATCCAGGCCGCAGCTCTTGAGACGCACCTGCCTGCAGGCCGGCTGGCTGGGGAGTTGAAGCGTACGATCTTTCAGCTGAGACTCTTCGCGGATGAGATCCTGAAGGGCGAGCACTTCGACGCAACCATTGACGAGGCGGATGCCAATTGGGGCATGGGACCACGTCCCGACCTGCGCCGGCTGAACGTCCCTTTGGGTGTGGTTGGAGTATTTGGCGCTTCGAATTTTCCGTTTGCATTCAGCGTCATCGGAGGGGACAGCGCCTCGGCCCTGGCGGCAGGATGTGCGGTGGTGCACAAGGCCCACGATGCCCACCTCAGCCTTGCCACGCTGACGGGTGAAATCGTCACGACAGCATTAGCAGCTGCCGGCGCACCGACTGGGCTTTTTGCTCTGGTCAGCGGCCGTGAAGCGGCCGGAGCTCTGATCGACCACCCGCTGGTGAAGGCCATTGGATTTACTGGTTCAACCGCCGGCGGACGAGCCCTGTTTGACAGGGCCAACCGCCGCCCGGAGCCTATACCCTTCTTCGGCGAGCTAGGGGGTATCAACGCCGTCGTAGTTTCAGAAGGCACATGGAAAGAGCGGCGGGAAGAGACCCTGCATGGCTATGTTGATTCCTTCACTTTGGGGATGGGCCAATTTTGCACTAAACCCGGGCTTCTGCTCATTCCTTCCGGTGACACGGAGGAAGTTCGGCGGACGTTGTCTGATGCGGTGGCCGGCGTAACCCCGGGCCGCATGCTCAGCGACAATCTCCAAGCCGGCTACGTCAACGCTGTCAAGAGGGTCCGAAGCTCAGCTGCCGTGGACGTCCTAGTCGAGGGCGACTTTACCGACAAGCCGAAACCGACGCTTCTGCACACGACGGCTGCAGAGGCTCTGACCGACCCGGGCGTTTTGACGGAAGAGAT
Organism: Paenarthrobacter sp. AB444; assembly: GCF_028736865.1. Lineage (NCBI taxonomy): Bacteria > Bacillati > Actinomycetota > Actinomycetes > Micrococcales > Micrococcaceae > Paenarthrobacter > Paenarthrobacter sp. AB444. Next base: position 456,039 of record NZ_JAQZBY010000001.1, read on the forward strand.
GTTTGGCCCAGCGAGTGTGATCGTGGAATACACCGGGCAGACCGAGCTTTTGGATGTTATCCAGGCGCTCGAAGGACAGCTCACGACGACCGTTCATGCTGAACCCGGCGAGGACCTGTCCCCCATCCTCACGCGACTCGCGGACATCAGCGGACGCGTAATTTGGAACTCCTGGCCGACCGGAGTGACCGTCAGCTTCGCCCAACACCACGGCGGCCCCTACCCGGCTACAACCTCGACCACCACCTCGGTCGGGACTGCAGCAGTTCGTCGGTTTCTGCGACCCGTGGCATATCAGGGTCTCCCGCAGGAGTTCCTGCCCGAACCAGTGCGATCCGACAACCCATGGAATGTACCGCAACGAATCAACGGCGTTTGGGTACGCCCCTACGAAAGTGAAACCTCCCAGTGACTGAAATCGTTTACCCCGTAGTTCCTGCCGATGCCGGGGAGGCACTGCTGATCGGAAGGGTGTGGGATCCGCTGACATCCGGCCCCCGGGTCGTGGCCGTTCAAGGCGATGGCGTGTACGACCTCAGTGAACTTTGCGGAACCGTCTCCGAGCTCCTGGAGCGCAACAGCCTTCGAGAAGACATTTTGGAAGCGCTCCTGGTTCCTCGTTGGGAGCTCGATGACATCATCCAGGCCTCTCTCGCGCAGGATACGGCGGAGCCCCACCTTCTGGCCCCAGTTGACCTGCAGGTAATCAAGGCATGCGGTGTGACGTTCGTAGACAGCATGATCGAGCGCGTCATCGAGGAGCGCACAGGCGGGGATCCTGCATTGGCGGCCCAAGCCCGAGATCTCGTCAGTGATGCGCTCGGTGACAACATCGCTTCTGTCCGGCCGGGATCCCCGGAAGCGGCAAGGGCCAAGGCCGTTCTTCAGGAACAGGGCTTGTGGTCTCAATACCTGGAAGTGGGCATCGGTCCGGATCCGGAAGTCTTTACCAAGGCTCCGGTGATGTCCTCGGTCGGCATTGGTGCTGGAATCGGAGTTGCCAGGTCATCCTTGTGGAACAATCCTGAACCGGAACTTGTCCTCATCGTTAACTCGGCAAACCAAATTGTCGGAGCCACACTCGGAAATGACGTGAACCTTCGCGACGTGGAGGGACGCAGTGCCTTGCTTTTGGGAAAGGCCAAAGACAACAACGCCTCCAGCTCACTGGGACCGTTCATTCGTCTTTTCGACGACAATTTCAGCCTCGAAACCCTGAGGTCTGAAGAGATCCTGCTGCACGTGGCCGGTAAAGACGGATTCACCCTTGAGGGTCGGAACAGCCTGGCCAGGATCAGTCGCCCCTTCGAAGAACTGGTCGCTGCTACCAGCGGCGATCACCACCAGTACCCTGATGGCTTCGCTCTCTACACTGGCACCCTTTTCGCGCCGACGACAGACCGTGACGATGCCGGACAAGGCTTCACGCACAAACGAGGCGATGTTGTCAGTATCCACAGCCCGCACCTCGGTACCCTCGTGAACACCGTCGCCGCAGCTGAGGAACTGCCGCGCTGGACTTTCGGCGTCGGTGAACTGTTTCGCTACCTGACTGCCCAGAACAGAGCCGCTTCCCAGCACTGAGACAGGTGCGGAGGAAACTCGACATATTCCAAGCGTCAAGCAATTCAGTCGTGTGAAAATTCATTTGATCGGAAAACGTGAGGAGAAGAAGACAGGCGTACTAGGCTCATTCAAGAATCTACAACGCACCAGATGAGGGAGAGCAATGTCCGAGTCCAAGCAGCGAGCAGTAAGTGCGCCACACGGAAAAGCAATAGCCCCGGGCGGCGCCTTGGAAGAGATGCCCGATGAGGTCGACGTTGACGACATTGATCTTTCACTCCTGTCTCTGCTTGCCAACGATTCGCGGGCCTCACAACGACAACTTGGCAGGGCCGTCGAGATGTCTCCGTCGGCTGTGGGTGAACGCTTGGCAAGGCTGGAGCGCCTTGGCGTCATTAAGCAGTACACCGTTTCACTGGACTGGGCACGGCTAGGCTATCCCGTCGTCGTTCATATGCCGGTCGTTGCCGTTACGGGAACAGATATCGGTGAAATCGTCCAGGCTTTGACGGCCCTGCCGGAGGTTGAGTATGTCAGCGTCGTTTCCGGAGCCTACGACCTACTGGCTCAGCTGAGGGTCCGCGATCACCGACACCTCAGTGAACTCCTCCTGGAGCGAATCTGGCCCATCCCCACCGTGCAGCGCACGGAAACCTTGCTTTGTCTGGCTGCCACGAAGCAGCGGCCACTGACCGTAAAACTGCTGGAACAGCTGAGGGCTCAGACCTAGGCTGCTCCACTCAATTGCCATGAAGGACACCTTGTGCAGGAAAATCCCCTAAAAGCCAGTCTACTCAACAACTCGCCGACCCTGGGATGTTGGCTGACCCTGGACTCGACGGCGGTCGCCGAAGTCCTTGCTCACTGCGGCTTCGAATGGCTCGTCATAGACATGGAACATGGGCCCAGCAACGAAATATCGGTGACCCAGCAGATTCGTGCCATCGAGTCCGCAGCCGCCCGCGGAATAAACGTAAGCCCTGTCGTCAGGGTTACCGCCAACGACCCGTCCTACGTCAAACGGGCAATGGACGCTGGCGCGTCCAACATCCTCTTTCCGAACATCATGACCGCGGCCGAAGCGCGCTTGGCCGCCCAGTCGATGCGCTACCCGGTCGGACACCAGGCCGGATCCCGTGGCGTAGCCGGAATCGTCCGCGCAGCAGGATATGGGATGAACCCCGCCCTGGTAGCAAGTGCCAATGATCGAGCATGCACCATTGTCCAAATTGAATCCGCCGAGGCCGTGGACAATGTCGAGGAAATTGCCCGTGTCGACGGCGTCGACTGCCTCTTCATCGGACCTGCAGACTTGGCTGCCAGCCTGGGTCACTTCGGCGATGCCCGCCATCAGGACGTGCAGCACGCCATCATCACCACAATCAAAGCCGCCGAAGTTGCGGGCAAGGCCACTGGCATTTTTGCTGTGAGCCCCGAGGAAGTCAGGCATTACAGGAACCTGGGAGTCAGCTTTATCTCCCTTCATTCGGACGTAGCATGGCTCGCCAGTGGAGCATCCTCCGCTCGGGCCATGACGGAGGACGAACAGGCCACGAGCTTGACCCCGACGTACTAGTCCGGACGGACCGTGCGCCGGTCAGTGCCCTCGCAACAAGCACTGACCGGCTGCTCGGTCCGATTCCGCGAACGCGGCCAGCGGATGGTCCAAAGAACCTCAGTCCCTGAGGCCCTAGCTGCCATGGCTCGATGGGGTTCTTCGAACTAAGTCCGCCTACAAACTCCTTCGCTCACCAAGAGTGGATCATGGCCTGGACCGCCGAATGGGTGAGCACAGCAACCGGCCCACAACGCGTGCATAGGCATACCGTGAATCCAGTTACCGACGAGGCACCCTTCTCTCAGGCGCTCCGCTCGTCTGAGCTCGCCAGATCGCGCCCCATCTCGCACCTCCAACTCCCCTCCCGCGCGTTGCATTCACTTGCCCGCCACGGAATCCTCAACATCGGTGTGCTGATTACGTGGTCTCGTAGTGAGCTGCGCCGAGAGGTCATAGGACTTGGGGACAAATCCCTGGACACAATCGAGTCCTCTCTTGCCACTCAAGGTCTAAGCCTGTCCTTAGAGCCAGCCGCTGGCCGCCCGCAGTCCTTCACGCCACTGACGAACGCCAGGCACATCAGAAACCACAACACCTGGACCAACTCGGAGGATTTAACCAACTAATGGTCCGCCGTCCGGTCCTCATGCAGCCCGGTCTGCTGACGTATCATCTGGAACCTGTCACCACCAAGAACAGCCAGCCTTGACTTTTAACCTTGTTAGCGCTAACAATTGCCTATCTTGATGTTCATGAGCATCCATGATCGCTGAATTCGAGGAAGCCGGCCGAGGCGAATCCGTCGCTCTCGTCGCGTCGTCCGGATCCCAGCCGCCCCTGAGCTGGTAATCAATCAAAAAGAAAGCAATCGCATGCGCCCAAGGATCCAAATCGTGGACGGTTCCCTCCACATCGACGATCAGCCATTCACTGTACTCGGAGCAGAACTGCACAATTCAAGCTCCAGCACCGCGGCTTTGATTAAGACAGCTTTCGAAACGGTCAATGCGGTAGGTGCGAACACCGTTTTGGCACCCGTCTCCTGGGCCCAGATGGAGCCTGTCGAAGGCCGGTTCGATTTCACGTTGACCTCCACCATGATCGCCGAAGCCCGCAAGCGGGGACTCAAACTCATCATCCTCTGGTTCGGCTCCTGGAAAAACGGACAGTCCAGCTACGCCCCTGAATGGGTCAAACGGGATACGACCCGATTCCCCCGCTGCAGCACGCTGCAGGGACCCTTGGAAGTCCTTTCCCCTTTTAGCGATGCCGCTTCCCAGGCCGACGAGATGGCTTTTGCCGCCCTGGCAGAACACATCAGCGTCGAGGATAAGGACGGCGCTGTGATTATGGTGCAGATCGAGAATGAAGTTGGGTTGCTTGGCGACGGTAGAGACCGAAGCGCACTCGCCGAAGAGCGCTGGCACTCTGTCGTACCCGACGCAGTTGTGCGCTCTCTTGAAGACTTCCCTGACAGCCCTCTCCGCAGGGAATGGCAGAAGCACGGCCATCTGGATTCGGGTACCTGGCCTCAGCTCTTTGGCGAGAACGATGCAGCCGAAGAGGCCTTCATGGCTGGGGCATACGCACAGTATGTTCAGCGTTTGGCAGAAGCTGGCAGGCGACACCTCCCGGTACCCTATTTCGTTAATGCGTGGCTCGATGCCCCGCTGCCGCACCCCCAAGAAGAAGGGGCTTCCGATTCTGCGTTGGCAGGCGGACAGCGCCCGGGGGAATACCCGAGCGGCGGACCAGTTTTGCGGGTGACGAACATCTGGCGAGCCTGTGCGCCCAGCTTGAGCCTCTTGTGTCCAGATGTTTACTTCGGAAACTTCGACGAGATCTGCGCAGGCTACGGGACGGCATCATCAGGTCTCTTCATTCCCGAAATGCGGCGAGACGTGACGGGTGTGGCTCAGATGTTCTGCGCCATCGGTCAATTCCGCGCACTCGGTGTTTCGCCATTCGGTGTGGACTCTTTAGACACTGATACCGACGAGGGCCGAATCCTGATCGATGGTTACCAACTCCTGGGACGCGCAGGACAGTTTCTTTACGGTCATGACAAAGAGCGCCGACAAACGGGCGGATTCATGCTTCTGGATACCGAAGAGGCCACCACCCTTAACTTTGACGACTACCAGGTATCAGTAACCGCTCACGCGCCGTTCGGAGGCCGGTCCCAGGAGCCGGGGTACGGTCTGATAATTCAAGAAGTTCCGAACTGCTTCGTGGTGATTGGCAGGGGTTTCACCGCAGGATTTCGTGCGAATGATGGGGCCAACGCTGGAATTCTGGACGTGGCGGAGCTGGATGAATCGGACGAAGTCATCAGCTGGCGCAATGGCGATGAAAGCGGTGCCGGACAGGCGGTCCGATTCAGCAGTTTGCATGGAGAAGCGGGGTCCCCACTGCCGATCCCAATATGGTCGAAGTCGTCAGGTGTCATGCGTGTCAGGTTGTACAAATACTGACGCGAATATGCTTCCGGGGGCAGCCTTCAACGGCTGCTCCCCCGGTTGGCATACCGAACAGCTATCTTCGTTCCGGAGGCGCCATTACAGGGAATGTGGCGTGAAGGCACCGCAATTTGGACGGTTGGACTGACGAGTCAAGTGGCCCGGTCAGGCGATATTTGTAGCTCCTTGCTCCGTCCGCCTGGCAGCCGCAGCAATGGCGCCGGCGATGTCTTCCGGTATCCCGATCGAACGAAGGAGATATCGCAGATGCGCGTCCACATCCATTGACTTGTCGTAGAACCATTGCACCAATAGCCCCTCAGTGGCGGCCTGGATCAGCGCGGCGGCTAGATCGACGTCGGTGTCCTCTGGCAGGCGGTCAGATTCCTTGAGCAACTGAAGCGTGGCCCCAATAACCTCTCGAATGGATTCGTACCTGGCGCCGAAAAAGGAATGCGCTGGGTGATCTGGCTCTGTGGCATCGGCACTCAACCTGAGCGTTAGTTCAAGAAGGCCAGGGGAACTGGCAGAGGCGCCAGCAGCTTCCACGACTCGCTCCGTGAACGAGCGCTGTAGTTCCTGCGGCTCATGGTTGATTGTCGCCGCTAGCAGCTCGTCGCGGTGCCTCAGGATCTCCATGAACAAGTTGTCCTTGGACCCAAAGTAATGCAGCAAACCGTTCTGGCTCAGCCCCACCGCATCGGCCAGTTCCTTGACTGTTGCATTGGAGTAGCCGTTCCGATTGATCACCTCCAGAGCCGTATTCAAGATTTCTGCGCGCTTCTCAATGCCCTTTCGGTACGGGCCCCGTGCTGCCATAACTGCGATTTTACGGTGCCAGCCTCGACTGCTCAAAATCGCATAGCATGCGGTTTCACTTGCAAGAACCAAATCCGCATGTCATGCTGTTTTCAACTAGCCGATCAAGTGACTGGTTTCACAGCGTCGGCCATCATCACTGTCGATGGGACTTTGGCATGACTGGCACTACGGCGACGACGCCGAAAAAATCTGAATCTTCACTCCGCGAGGTCGTTCTCGATCCCTTGGCGCCGGGTATGTCCCCGCTGCTGGTGAGGGGCAAGCGTTCACGGCGTTACCTGACGTGGTACACCATCCTCACGGCGGCAACCACCATGGTGTGGGGCGCAATACTCAACATCGTCTTGCCGAATCACGTTCAAATGTTGGAGTTTGGCACCTGGTTCACGGGCGCGGACGCAACGTTGGACTTGCAGCAGCTCGCTCTGCTGCAACAGCAGGTCGTTGACGGTCTTGTGAGCCCGTCGGCGGAGCAGGCTCGACAGCTCGCTCTTCTTGCGGACTTCAACGCAGCTCGCGCGCAATCCCTCTCGGTCATCACATCCGTCGGCGTTGTGCTGACCATGCTCCTCCAGCCTGTCATCGGCGTCCTCGCTGATCGAACACGGAGCCGTTGGGGCCGCAGGGCCCCTTGGATCCTATTTGGGACGGTGATAGGTTCCGCCTTGCTGTCCTTGGTCCGCTTTGCTCCTTCGATTGCCGTACTTGCAGTGCTCTTCATGCTTGCTCAGGCTGCCCTCAACGTCGCCCTGGGTCCACTTGCAACTACTGTGGCTGACCGCATGCCCGAGCATCGCCGGGGCACTGCCTCCGCTTTGGGGGGCTTTGGGAACTTCTTCGGTGGCCTGGTAGGTGGGCTTGGCGCAGGTGCGTTCTTTGCAACCATGGGCCTCGACCTCTACTTCGTCGTCTCCATGATCGTCACACTTGTCGGGATCATTTTCGTGCTTGCCGCACGCGATGGATCATCCAAGGAACTGCACGTTGAGAAGATCAACTGGAAAGACTTTTTGGTCGGTTTCACCATAGCCCTTAAGTCGCCAAAGTTCCGGTGGGTTTGGGTCGCTCGCATCCTGCTGACCTTTGGCTACACGGTGTCTACGGCACTCAGCCTCTACATGCTGCAGAGCTTTGTAAAGCCCGCTCTCAGTCAAGCTGAAGCGACCCAGACAGCCCCACTTCTGATGCTTGCCGGCATACCGGTCACAATCCTGGCAATTTTCGTTGCCGGTCGGCTCTCTGATAAAACGGGCAAGCGGAAGATCTTTGTCATCGTAGCCTCAGCCCTCATGGCCCTCTCCATGCTGATCCCGCTGCTAATGCCTACTGTCCCCGGACTGTTCGTTCAGGCCATCGTCGGCGGCTTTGCCTTCGGCATTTACCTCCCCGTCGACCAAGCACTCTTCATCGACGTTCTGCCGGACCAAAGTGCTGCCGGGCGGGACCTCGGCGTCGCAGGCCTCGGATCAAACCTCGGCCAGGCAGTTGGACCGATCCTGGCTGGTCTGATCGTCTCGATCTCAGGCGGCTATGCGGGTATATGGGTAGCCGCCTTCGTGCTGGTTGGCCTAGCAGCGGTAGTCCTGTTGCCGCTGAAGGGCATCAGGTAATTCGACAGCCTAGACATCTGGGCGACCGGCTAACCACGCCCGCCTCGAGTACGTAAAACCCTTAAATAAATTCTGAGTCGATCGACTCCAACATCAAGGAGACTCCGTGGCAACACGAGTAGACGTTGACCTCACCTCAATGCAATGGCATGCAGACCCTGCCGACGATTACTTCGGGGCGCCATTCATTGACCAGTCAGAATGGCATGAATCGCCGGTGCCGCACCACTATGTACATGGCGGCTTTACGGGGACTGACACTCGATTCTCATTTTACCTTCCGGAGGAGACGGCCTATGAAGGCCGCTTCTACCAGCACGTGACTCCTGTGCCTCAAAGTGAAAATCTGGCCACACAGGAAGGGGAAGCCGGCTATGACTTGGCATTCTTCCTGGGGACGGGTGCCTACTTCATTGAAACAAACGGCGGGGGCCCGAACGCCGCTAATCCTTTTTCGGGCCTCGACCCCCTCATCGGCGCCTACCGCGCAAATGCAGCAGCAGCAAAGTTCTCACGCTTGGTGGCTGCCGCTCTCTATGGTGACCACCGTCCCTACGGATATCTTTTCGGCGGGAGCGGAGGGGCCTACCGTACCTTGGGTGCCTCCGAAAATACAGAGGGCGTGTGGGATGGCTTCGTGCCCTTCGTTCCAGGCAGCCCCATGTCCATCCCCAATGTCTTTAGCGTCCGCATGCATGCGCATCGGATCCTCCGCGATGTCTTTCCCGAGATTGTAGACGCCTACGACGTGGGCGGCGATCCATCAAGTCTGCGCCTGACAGAAGAGCAGTCTGCAGCCCTTCAAGAAGTCACGCGGATGGGGTTTCCGCCGCGTTCTTGGTTCGGCTGGAAAACGATGGGAATGCACGGATTCAGCGTCCTTTACCCAGGAGTTATGGCCGCCGATCCAACGTATGCCAACGATTTCTGGACAATCGATGGATATCTGGGTGCGGACCCTCGCTCCTCAGTTCACAGGGATCGACTGCAGCTAAAGACAACCATCGAAGAACTGCTCTCCACATCGGCAAATAAGGGTGAGGTCCAAAACGGAGGCGGCGTCGATGAGTCGTTCCTGGCTCTCGGTGGCACTGCTCACTCCGTTACAGCCCTCAGGTTTGCAGATGATGCTCAGGGGTGGTTCCTTGGCGCACAGTTGACAGTGACCAGTGGCGATCATGCGGGTGCCACAATCCGGCTCGCCCAGGTCACTGGCCGCATCGCAGAAGTCGAACCTAATCAGGCGGAAATTATCGCGAAGCTCGAGGTTGGCGATCAGGTTCTTATCGATAACTCCAACTTTCTGGCGGCGCAGACTTATCACCGACACCAAGTGCCTGACAGTGAGTACACAGTCTGGGACCAGTTCAAGAGCGAGTCGGGGGAACCGCTGTATCCGCAGCGTCCGATGCTCGTCGGTCCCCTCTTCGCTAAAGGGGCCGCCGGAACTGTTCCAACGGGCAACGTCAGCGGGAAAGTCATCACCGTCGCCGCGCTGTTGGACCGTGAGGCATTTCCATGGCAGGCCGACTGGCTTCGGCGCCGAGTGGAAAATCACCTGGGCGATGACGCCGAAAACCGTTTCCGGATCTGGTACATAGACAATGCGGTGCACGGGGACGCTGCAGAACAAGAGTTCGCCGATCGCACAGTCAGCTACCTTGGGGCGCTCGAGCTTGCGCTGGTGCAATTGGCGGCATGGGTTGAGCGCGGCATTGAGCCATCGCCGAACAGTGTGTACGAAATTGCCGACGGACAAGTGGCCGTACCTGCGCGTGTCGAGGATCGCGGTGGGATCCAGCCCGTGGCCGTTCTCCTGGCAGATGGGGTTCCGAGTGTCGAGGCCCGGGTCGGCGAATCCGTCAGCTTCACACTTGAGGCGACCGCACCTACCGGGAGTTGCATCGTCGAAGTCGTTCCGGTAGAAGACGGAGTGCTTCAGGAAGCTTTGCCAATAGAGCCTGGCCTGCACGTGACTGTTGGCCTTGAGCGGACCTACGCCGCTCCAGGAACCTACTTCCTCGCCGCTCGTATTGCGGCCCAACCAGAAAGCTACGCTGACTCACCCAACTGTCGGGTACTGAACATCGTTCGAGCCCGCGTGACCGTCAAGGAATAGGGGCGAACGGCAGACAGTTTCCTGCATCCATCACCGCGGGATTCACTCTGGAATCTTGCTGAAAACACGAAGAAGGGCGCCCAGACATGGTCGCCCTTCTTTCGCTCACTTGAGATGCCCCGCAAGGACCTCGGAAGATGCAGTCGCAGCTTGAAGGAGCTCACGTCAGAAAAGGAAGCCATGGATATAAGTAACCCGGAAATCCGACGGTAAATGAATGCGAGACTGAACTAACCATGCTGAGCCCCCTCACGCGCACCCAGGTAGAGGTGTCCACGGTGGTCACCCAGAAGGGAATCAAGCTATGAGCATCCATTCCGTTATCCCGGCGCCGCTACAGGTCACACCCCTTTCATCCTCGGTACCTGTGGGCGCACTCAGATCACTCACGGTCAGTGACGTCCGCTTCCTACCGGTGGCAGCACGATTTCGTGAAGACCTCCGTCTATGGGCAGGCGTGTCGTTGCCCGCCCCGGAAGTGACCTCCGTTCCCCCAACAGGCGGAATCCATGTGACCCGCCCTCACGGAAACGGCGTTCGATCGCGCACACTTAGCAGCAAAGAAGCCTACGGCTTGTCGGTCACCTCTGAAGGCGTCATCGTTGAGGCCCATGACTCCGAGGGACTCTACAGAGGGTTGACTTCCCTAATACAACTCGTGGGGACCGCGGAGGGCGATCTTTCTCAACTGAAAATCGTCGACAAACCTGCATTGAGGTGGCGCGGCCTTTCCCTGGACGTAGCAAGGTCCTTTGTTTCCGTTGAAGACATCAAGCGAACTATCGACGTCATCGCTCTGTACAAGTTCAACACCCTGCACCTGCACCTGACCGACAATGAAGCCTGGAGGCTGGAGATAGAGTCCTGGCCGCTGCTGACACCTCCGCCCTCCCACGGGGAGGCCCGACAGTATTACACCAAGTCGGAGTTTTCGGACATCGTCAGCTACGCCGCTGAGCGTTTCGTATCCGTAGTTCCAGAAATCGATATGCCGGGGCACTCAGCAGCTGCAATCCGCGCTTACCCGCAGCTCAGTTCACAAGGGGTAGCCGCCGCCGATGAACAGTTCCCCGTTGCCAATATGGACGGCGCCCCCGGATTCGTGAGCAAGTTCGTACGGGACGTGCTCAGTGAGTTAGCAGCGATGACACCAGGGCAGTACCTCCACATCGGCGGAGACGAGGCATTCGGGATGACGCCAGATGACCAGGCCGACTTTGTTCGGAGCGTCGTGAGCGTAGTAAAAGACCTCGGCAAAAGCGCAATTGGCTGGCAGGAAACATGTCGAGCTCAGCTCGGCCCTGCTCAGGTCGTTCAATATTGGATAGATTTCGCGGATGAACTGGCCGCGCGGAGCAACGAACCCAGGGCATACGCTTCAACGAGTGCCTCGGAGGACGCGTCGGAAACTGCCCCGGGGCTCGCAGGAGAAACGGCCGCGTTGCTTGCCGAGAGCTTCCTACGAGCCGTGGGTGACAAGGAACGGATCAACGAGCAAAGCACCGATGTCATACTGTCGCCGACACGGAATGCCTACCTCGATCGTCCGTATGCGGAAAGCTCCATATCCATCGGACAAAAGAACCTCGGTGATCGTCTAGGACTGCCGTTCTACCCTCCAACCCACCTTCAGGATTACCTCGAATGGAATCCGGTCGCAGCGGCGCAGCCCATAAATCGGGAACGAATTCTTGGCATAGAAGCAGCACTATGGGGCGAAACAATTCACAGCCCCGAAGACTTGGAGGCGCTACTGCTTCCGCGGCTGCCGGGTCTGGCGGAAGTTGGCTGGGCGGAGCCGGGCACGGCTAAATGGGAACATCACCGGGCCCGCCTTTCCATGCATGCTCGCCTGTGGAACCGGTTCGGGTGGAATTGGTTCCAAGTGGACTCCATCGACTGGAGAGTCTGACGATCGTCATCTTCAAGCAGCCGGTTCCAAGGAGTAGCTGGCTTCCTCCTCGGGGAGCTCACGAACTGCGGCCGTAGCAATCCCCCGGCTCGGGAACCATCAATGTGCCCGAAGAAGAGACCGATCTCCTCAGCAAGCAGTGTTGCGATCAATCCCGGGTCGGACAGGGTTACATTGCCGTCAGCGGAACCAGCGGAGATGCACCCATACTTCGAACCTCCCCCGCAGGGAATACGTCAGTCGAACTGCCCTGACGATTCACCTGCGACGGCGGCCTGGCCCCTATAAGGCGGTGAGGCCGCCGTCGACCGTAAACAGCCCGCCGGTGGCATAGGCGGAATCGTCGCTGGCCAGGAAGACCATGATGCCTTCCACGTCCTCGGCACGACCGGGGCGTCGGAGCATGGTGGCATCCACCAGCCCGGCCCGCTGTTCCGGGTTCTCGGCAATGGTCTGCACCAACGGGGTTTCCGTGTAGCCGGGGACCACGGTGTTGACCCTGATTCCCTCGGCTGCGTAATCGGCGGCGACCACCCTGGCGAGGCCGTGGACGCCGGCCTTGGAGCTGGTGTAAGCAGTGAAAGTGCCTCCGCAGGCCACCACGGCGGTGGGGCTTCCGGTGCAAATGATCGAGCCGCCGTGCTTCAGGGAACGAACGGCGTGCTTGAGGGTCAGGAAAGCGCCGCGCTGGTTGATCCGGACAGTCTTTTCCCACACCTCCAGGTCCAGCTCTCCGACGCGTGCGTCCTGCCCGAAGAGCTGGACCCCTGCGTTCGCGACCACCACGTTCAGCGACCCCTGCTCAATCACCGCAGCGTAGGCCGCTTCGACGCTGGCTTCGTCCGAGACGTCCATCAGAAGCGGCCGGGCAGCCTCCGAACCGGTTTCCTTGGCGGCGACAACGGCAGCCTCGTAGTTCAGGTCAGCGAAGTACACCGTGGCCCCTTCGGCCACGAAACGGCTGGCCACAGCCCGGCCAATGCCGGACGCGGCTCCCGTGACCAGTGCGGTCTTTCCTTCGAGTCGTGCGTTCATCATGATTCCTTTTCCAAAGTTCCTCAGGGCAGCAGCACAGTGGTGGTCTGCCATGGTGCAAGTTCCACGTCCCGGTATTCCCCGGAGGGGCCGATGAACCGTATGGCAGAGGCGAAACCTGTCAGGTTGGCTGCGAACACCAGCAATCCATCCGCCGTCCGTATCGGGTAGGCGGCGACAGTCCCGGGTTCCGTGCAGGTCAGCACCTCCCGCCCACGCAGTGAAGCGAGTTGAAGCAACAACTCTCCTGCCGGAGCCCCAAGCTCGACGCCGTAACTCACGGAGGCCACCCCGGGAACGGTCAAAGCCGCAACACTGCCCAACAGCCACGCCGCCGCGAAAGGTGTCTCCCGCAGAGGATCACGCGATGGAAGTTCCTCCGCAAGAGGGGCCTCCGTGGCAACTGCATTGAACCGGGGAGCCAAGGTCACGGGCCCAAGATGCAGCGGCCTGCTACCTGCAATGCGGCCCGCCTCCCGCGCCGTCAGCGATTGCATGGCCAAGGTCTCGATGACCGCCTCGCGTTCCACGGCGTGCATCTGCGGCGTGATCGAGTAGGTTACTCCCCCGGCTTCCGGAACAGCGCTGCCCGGGTTGCGGTTGAGCTCGGTGAAGTGGCCGCGCGCCCCGGCGAGCAGTTCGCCGTCGTACGTCAATTCCTTGGCCTCAACAGCAACCGCATCCCACAACTCCGCCTCCGTCACGTGGCTGGCGGCACTGTACACGCCAAGCCGCACGACTCGGTCCAAAGGCAGGGACCGCAGTACGGCAACGGCCTCCGCCGGGGAGGAGGCAACAATCCGGGCATCAAGCGGAAGACCCAGCCTGGAAGCCAACTCCACAGCAGCTTCCACGGAGACACAGCCACTCCCCGGCACGGGGTCCAAAGCGAGCTCCGCGAGCAAGGACCCAATCCCAGGCAACGCGCAGGGCCCAGGCATCGGGTCCGAGGCGAGCTCCGCAAGCAAGGACCCAACCCCCGAGATCCCCAACTCCGGAACCACCCCCACGGCCTCCGACCCAACCCGCACCGCCTGCCGGGCACTCAGCCGAAGGCTCTGGCTGACCGTGTCCCCTTCCCGATGCATCACAGGGAAGGGCCGCGACAAGGGTGTGCTGTAGGTCTTGAACGAGGCGTCCGTCCAATTCCGCTGGTCCTCGGTTTCGAACACGTCGCCCTCAAAGTTCAGTTGGTACGCAACACCGTCCCGTTCCCAGGAAAGCGCAGCGATATCCACGAACGGCTGATGGGCACTGATGTGCTCGGGGAAGGCCGACTCCGTAAGGACCCCCGCAGGAGACGTCACCGTCACGGCCCGCCCGGCGTCGTCGGGCCGGTGCAGGACCACCAGGCCGATCCGGTTCGAAGCGAACTCCGCCATGGCGGTCCCCTCGAAGACGACGGAAACGCCGAGACCGTCCAACACCACGGACACCCGTCCCGCGTACCGGTCGGTGTAGCCCTCCCATTCAACGTCCAGGCCCAAGCGCAACGAATCGCCGGTTTCCTCAACCCGGCAGGACACCACCGAAGGGGTCAACGTGAGCCAGTTGCGGTTCCGCACCACGGCCCGGAGCCCCCGCAACACGGGCAATCCCCTGTGCCGGATATCGGCAAGCTCATCGCCACGGAGGTCCACCGTCCACGGACCAAACGCATACATGCCCATGAACCGCTAGGCCTCCACAGCGCGCAGCCGCAGCGCGATGAATTGCCGGCCCGGGAGTTCCACGCGGAAACGCCCGGAGAACGTCCCCGGGAGTGTCTCCATCGTCATGTTCCACGTGTCGATCACGTCGATTTCAAAGGTGATGTCCTGGGGCTTCACGAACCGGCGGTAGGTGGGCTGGAAGAAGCCGAAGTAGATGAGCTCGTGCTGGTTCTCCAACCCCGCACTAACCACGTCCCAGTGTCCCGGGAGCGGTTCGAACCGTCCGCCCGGTGCATCTTCCTGGATGCGGCGGAGGAAGCCGATGCGCTCGGGGCTGCTTCCCTTGAAGGATCCTCCCTTGGCCCACCAGAGCACGTCCTCGGAGTCCATGTACGTTTCGCCGTGGCCTACGTACCCGCCGCGCATGGCGCCTTCCCAGAAGCGGCGCGTCATTTCTTCGCCGGTGATATTGCCCCAGCCTTGGTCGATGTTGCCCTCATAAGCGCATTCATCGATGACGATCGGCTTGCCGTATTGCTCGCGCCATTCGGTGGTCATTTCGGCCGTCTTGTAGATGTCCCGGCGCTGGATGCTGCAGTGCGTCACCCACGGCCGGCTGTGGTCGTAGAACTCGCGGCAGTTGTGGATGGAGAGCAGGTGCGCGTTGGGATCGTTGGCGGTCACGATGTCCGCGATGCGTTCCCAGTCCTCGGTGGACTTCTCGAACATGAGGTCGTATTCATTGGCCAGGGACCACCAGATGTTTCGCTTGGAAGCCAGCCGAGCCACGGCGTACTTCACAAACAAGTCGTCCTGGTCCGGGCTCATGGTAGAGAAACCCCAACGGTCGTAGGCGTGGAACAGGATCAGGTCCGCTTCGATGCCCAGTTCCTCCAGCTGGTCGATGCGGCGCTCCAGGTGTGCCCAGAAAACAGGGTTGGGACGCAGGTAGTCGAAGCCCTCGGCAACTGATCCCTCATACGGGTAGATCTCCGGTTCGTTCTCGTTAAACAGGTAGGACTTCGGGAACACGCACATGCGCATCTTGTTGAATGGGCCCTTGGCCAGGGTCTCCAGGGTCTCCTGTTCCAGGGCGTCGCCCTGATGCGTCCACACGTAGGAAGTGGTGCCGATCGGCAGGTAGGGGGTGCCGTCGTCGTAGGCGAAGTGGAATTGCTCGGCGACCCGCACCAGGCCGCGCGAGGCGGCCTCACCGGCGTCGAACGTTCCACTGATGCCGTTGAGCGAACGGGCGTTGCTGCGCGTCGTGAAGGTCCACCGCCCGGCTTCCGGTACCAGCAGACGAATCCGGTAGGTGCCGTTGCCGTCGTAGAAACCGGGAACGGTGAGCTTCGTGCCGGCGCTGGTGAAGTCCGCAAGAAGTTCGACGTCGGTGAACGGGTTTCCATGTTCGGGCCCCTTGAGCTCCACTTCGAACGGCGACCATTTCGCGGCCGTCGCAGCGAAGCCCGCCTTCGCGCTGCCTTCCGTGGTGCCATCCGCTTCATAGTCCGGCTGCGGGACAGACACGTTCGACGACGGCAGTGCGGGCGTCTGCGACGGGTCGATCGCGGTGATCCTTGCCAGGATGTCGGCACAGAGCACCTCATCGTCCCGGAGGCGCTCTTCGGTGCCAAGGATGAGCCCAAGCGGGTAGTGGTACAGGGTGTGCAGGATCGGGTTGCTCGCCAGTTCGGGAATTTCAGCGGAGATGATCCGATGCGCGGAGGCGTCGCGCATCACATCGAAGAGCGGTGTGTCTGGGGTGAAGGTAGACATGGTTCCTTTCAGGGTCAGCCGGCAGCGCATCCGCGCCATACGAAAGGACCAATGCCACTTCTGACTTTGGCTTTCAGGCGCCGGTGACCATGAACGGCTACTCTACGTGCACAACAAGACTAAAACAGCATCGCATGCGGTTTTAAATTGGACAACCATCTCGACCATACCGTCGCTAAGATTGCTCTGGCATGTGGATATCTCGAGGATGAGGTTGGTCCGAAACTTGCCCTGCTGCGGCCTCGCCACCCGGGCCCCAAACCCATCCGCGGCCTGGCTTGAGCATCCCGATGTCGACCCCGAACACTGGCGCGGCAGCCGCAACCAAGCCGCGGGGCCCGAGCCGCACATCGACTTTCTGCCTGACCCAAGAACCGGTGTTCGCCCCAAGGCGGATAACACGATAGGAATGTGATGTGAAAGCAGCAACGATTTATGATGTGGCCCGCGAGGCGGGTGTTTCGCACCAGACCGTGACCCGGTATCTCCAAGGTTTCGAAGGAATGCGCCCCGCCACGCGCGAACGCGTCGCGGCCGCCTTGCGAACCCTCGACTATCGCCCCAACAGCGCAGCCCGGCTGCTGAGAAGCCAACACACAAACCGTATCGGTGTACTCGCTGACCGCATCGACGAAAGCGGTCCGAGTCGAATTCTCAGAGGAGCTAGCCAACTGGCTCATGAACGGGGATATGTACTGGACATTGTGGTGGCGGACGGCACGAGTCCGGCAGCAGTCGAAGCCTCCCTGGCAGTACTCACGGAACATCAGGTCGCAGGCATCCTCGCCACAGCTCAAACCCAAATCGTCTACGAGGAACTCCGCAGACATTCCTTCAGTGGCCCAATGGTCCTGGGCTCGCAGTTCGGCGTTAGCGACGAAGGCCCCTCGCTGAGTGAACTCGCCGGCCGGCTCGCCGCTGATCACCTGCTGGATCTCGGACATCGCCATATTGGTTATGTCGCAGGATCCCAGATGTGGCTCGCCTCCGCTGGACGTTTGGAAGGATTCCGGCGGAGGGTCGAAGAACGGGGAGGCCAGCTCGCCTGGGTGCGGGAAGGCGACTGGTCTGCCGCCTCGGCTTACCGGGTCTGGGAGGAACTCAGCTCCGCCGAGAGGCGGATAACCGCCGTTGGAGCTGCCAACGACAGTATGGCCATGGGACTGATATCGGCAGCCCACGCCTCCGGCCTGTCGGTACCGAACGACCTTAGCGTCATGGGCAACGACGACATACCGGAAGCGGCATACTACCTTCCAGCTCTGTCTACACTTGCCATGGACTTCGAGGCCGAGGGCCGAGTGGTGCTTGATGCACTCATTCGCGAAATAGAGGGTCGAAACCAGACGGCGAAGCCGTCGCTTGCGAGCCCTCGAATCGTGGCCCGGAAATCTACGGCCCGCCTGCGCTAAGCCATGTAGCAGGTCTACCGGGTCTTGCCATAAGCAGCAAATGAGACTAACCTCACTAGAAATGTTGTCGACAACATACCTAATTCTTCTAAGAAAGCGATTCATTTATGGCTACGAAGCCAACCTTCTCCGGGATCCTTTTCGGGGCCGCGTACTACGCGGAGTACCAGCCGCAGGGGACCCTTGAGAGGGATCTCGATCTGATGCGCAAGGCCGGCTTCAACGTTATCCGGGTCGGCGAATCGGTGTGGTCCACGTGGGAACCGCGAGAGGGTGTATTCGAACTGGATTGGCTGGAGCCGGTCCTGGATGGCGCCTACGAGCGGGGAATCGGCGTCATCCTGGGTACGCCGACCTACGCCATTCCTCCGTGGCTTCAGCGACTCCACCCCGAGATAGCGGCCGAACGGCGGACGGGGACCCGGAATGGCTGGGGTGCTCGACAGGAAATGGACCAGAGCGAACCAGCTTATCGGTATTATGCAGAGCGCGTGGTAAGGAAGGTCATCGCCCGGTACGCGAACCATCCGGCTGTTATCGGCTTCCAGGTTGACAACGAACCGGGCTTCCAGTTGCCACATAACGAGCAAACGTTTCAGCGCTTCATCGAATGGCTCAAGGACCGGTACCGCACGGTAGAGAACCTGAACGAACAGTGGGGTCTGGTCTACTGGTCCCACAGGCTCTCCGACTGGGCGGACTTGTGGAGGCCTGACGCCAACACCGTGCCCCAGTACCAGCTCGAATGGAGACGATTCCAAGCCACACTGGCAACGGAACTCATCGCTTGGCAGACCGCCATCGTCCGTGAATATGCGAACCCCGACCAGTTCATCACGACGTGCCTTTCCTACAGTCGATCTCAAGTTTCGGATGACGAGATCGTCCAGCCTTTGGACGTCGTCGCCGGCAATCCCTATTACAAGATGCAGGACGGACTTGAGCACGGCGTCGAAGTGCCTCGACCGGAACTGTGGTGGTCCACGGGAATCTGGGCCCTGTTTGAATGGGGCGACCGGGCGTACTCCTCTGCTCAATCACAATTCCTGGTCACTGAGACGAATGCGCAATCCGTCGGCGACCCATGGCAGAACCATCCCCCGTATCCGGGCCAAATCAAACAAGCAGCTTTCGCTCTCTTAGCACGCGGCGCTCGAATGATTGAGTATTGGCACTGGCACACACTTCACTTTGGTGCGGAAACTTACTGGGGAGGGGTTCTCCCGCACAGCCAAGAACCCGGTCGGATTTATCACGAAGTCGCCGAACTCGGCGCGAGTCTGGAAAAAATCGGGACAACGCTGGACAACTATGTACCCGACGCTAACGTGGCCATGCTCTACTCCACGGACACGAAATGGTCTTATGAGGCGTATCCCCCACTCCCGGCACCAGAAGGAGGACCAGACCGGAGGGCGTATGAAAAAATCTTTGATGCGTTCTACCGAGGATTGTTCGACGCCGGAGCACAGGTGCGCATCCACCACGTTCGTCAGTTCTTGGACACGCCTTTGAACGACTTTCTGGCACGATTTCCCATCTTGGTGGTGCCCGCACTCTACGTCGTGGACGACGTGACCCTGAAGTGGCTGAAGGAATACGCAGCCGCGGGTGGTCACCTTGTCACCGGAGTTCGGAGCGGCTACGGCGACCACCTTGCTCGTGCCCGAATGGAAGTTGCTCCGCCCCTCATGACGGACGCAGCCGGCCTGACCTATGACGAATACAGCAACCTTGACCGGGAACTGCTCGTACAGGGTGCCGGGAGATTTGACCTCGAAGAGGGCTCGGCGGGCATAGATTGGGTAGACATCCTCAAAGTTGGATCCGCTTCCACCCTGGTTACGTTCGACCACAATGAACTTGGCGCCCATGCAGCAATCACGACCAACAGCTATGGGAAGGGCAGGGTCACCTATGTGGCCACAGTTCCTAACCCAGCCCTGGGAAGGAGTCTGGGACGCTGGCTCGTTCCGGACAACGCCCGTCGGAGGTGGGCAGCTGACCCGGCAGTAACCATCTCCACGGGAACAACGGACAAATCCACTCTCACTTTCGTCTCAAACTGGTCTGCGGAAAGCGCGGAGATCACGGCTCCTTTCTCTGTACGACATCTCGAATCGGGCGCCGAATACAAAGCAGGCAGCCTCGTGACCCTTGAGCCTCGTTCCACCCTATTGTTCGAGGCCGCCCACACCAATCAACTCGCTCATTCACCCTCCCAACCTACGGAAAGAAATCATGAAAACACGTAAGACAGCAATGCTGCTGGGATCGATCACGCTTGCCAGCGCGATCGTGCTAAGCGGCTGCGGCACCTCCTCACCTGGCGCTACCCCCTCGACAGGTCCAGTTTCCCAGGCCGATATTGACAAGGCACTCGACACACCCACAACGCTCACCTACTGGACCTGGATCGACGGCGTCCAGCAGTCAGTTGACATGTTCAAAAAGAAGCACCCGAAGATCGATGTGAATGTTGTCAACGTCGGCTCCGGAGCAGACGAATACGCCAAGCTGCGGGCGGCCCTCAAAGCCGGCAAGGGTTTCCCCGACGTGGCCCAAATCGGCTACGACTATCTCGGTTCCTTCCAGCAGACCGAAAGTCTCCTGAACCTTGCTCCGTACGGAGGCGACAAGCTCAAGGACCAGTTCACTGAATCGACATGGAACCAGGTATCAAACAAGGACGGCGTCTGGGCTGTTCCTCAGGACTCCGGTCCGCTAGGGACTCTGTACCGGGACGACATCTTTAAGAAGGCCGGTCTCGACGGGGCTCCTGCAACTTGGGACGACTTCGCAACCGCTGCGGAAACCATTAAGTCGAAGACCGGTTCCTACATCACCAATATGCCAGGCAATGACATGCCGCAGTGGGTGGGCATGTTCTGGCAGGCCGGAGTGAAGCCCTTCGAATACAAGGGCGGCACCGAAGTCGGCATCAAGGTCAACTCCGACGAGGCCAAGAAGGTCATCGGCTACTGGCAGGATCTCATCAAAAAGGACCTGGTCTCCGTGGACCCTGACTTTACGGATGAGTTCTACCAAGGTCTTGCCAAGGGCAAGTACGCCAGCTGGGTTGTTCCTGCATGGGGCCCCCAGTTCCTTCAAGGAACGGTGAAGGACACCAGCGGGTTGTGGCGGGCAGCGGAACCTCCACAGTGGACCAAGGGTGCCCACGTTTCAGGTAACTGGGGTGGATCATCCAACGCGGTCATAGCCAAGACCGCCAATCCCATTGCAGCTTACGAACTGGCCAAGTTCGTGAACTCCGAGCTTGAGTCCACGATCCACCTCGCTAACGACGCATCCCTTTTCCCAACGACAACGAAAACGTTGGAGTCTGCGGAATTCACCGATGCGAAGAGCGAATTTTTCGGTGGCCAACAGGTGAACAAGCTCTATGCAGAGATCGCAACGAACGTCGATCCAAACTTCGACTTCCTGCCCTTCATGGATTTCGCGAACTCGTCCTTCAACGAAACGCTTGGCACGGCAATCACCAACCGCGGTGATCTCCTCGCCGGTCTGGACGCGTGGCAGGACAAGTTGGTCAACTACGCGAAGCAGCAAGGCTTCACCGTCAAATAACACATCGCCTGCCCGGGGCCAGCCCCGGGCAGGCACCATCAAAGAAGAAGACAATGAGCACAACCACCATCCGGCGCCGCCCCAGCCGCCTGCGTCGACCGCAAACCATTGCGGCTTGGACGCTGATAATACCCTTCCTAGTCGTTTTCGTCGCCATGTTTGTCGTACCGCTGGTCTACTCGGCATACCTTAGCCTTTTCACCTCCCAGCTCGTCGGAGGGACCGTCTTCAGTGGATTCTCGAACTATGCCCGCGCCCTGCAGGACCCTAGTTTTTGGGCCGGGCTCGGCCGGGTCTCTCTGTTCCTGTTTATCCAGGTACCGATCGGCATTGCGCTCTCAATCTTCTTTGCACTCGCGCTTGACAGCGGTCGTGTCCGTGGCAGCAAGCTCGCCCGACTCTTGATCTTTGTTCCGTATGCCGTTCCCAGCGTCGTAGCTACCCTGATGTGGGGATACCTGTACGGCAACAACTTCGGCCTGATCACGCAGATCTTCGAGGCCTTGGGAATGACCAGACCTGACCTGCTGTCAGCCGATAAGATCACCGGATCGATGATGAACATCCTGATCTGGGAATACGTCGGCTACAACATGATCCTTCTCTATGCTGCCCTGCGGTCAATTCCCACAGACCTGTACGAAGCAGCCGAAATTGACGGTGCGGGTCAATGGAGAATCGCATGGAGCATCAAATTGCCCGCCATTCGGCCCGCCATCCTCCTGACCGTCATTTTTTCAATCATCGGATCATTCCAACTCTTTAACGAGCCCAACCTTCTCTTCAACATCGCGCCGAATGCCGTCGGCACCGACTACAGCCCGAATCTCTACGCGTACAGCCTGGCATTCAAGAACCAAGACGTGAACTACGCTGCTGCGATTGCCTTCCTCCTCGGACTCATCATCGCTGTTATCTCATTCATCGTGCAGACGCGCGCAACCCGAAAGGAGCGATAGAGATGACTGCCTTGAAGGAAGAACAATCCACTCAGATGAACCGGACACGCGTCGCACGCCGCAACCCTTCCTCCCCACAGCGAAAGCAGCGGAGCACACTGATCACCGTTTTCCTGTGGATTTCAGTGCTTTACTTCGTGCTGCCTCTACTCTGGTTGTTCGTCTCCACCACCAAGAACAACAGTGATCTCTTCGGAACCTTCGGTCTCTGGTTCGGCAGATCCTTCGAGCTGTTCAACAACGTGGGAAACCTTGTTTCCTTCCAGGACGGAGTCTTCTGGCAGTGGATGCTGAACACCGTCCTCTACGCATCGGTAAGTGCGATCGGCGCGGCGCTCCTGTCGACGGCATGTGGATATGCGCTTGCCAAGTACCAGTTCCGTGGAAACTCGGCGGTGTTCGCCATCATTCTGGGAGCCATCATGGTTCCGCTAACAGCCCTTGCATTGCCTACATACTTAGTCTTTGCAGCAGGCAACCTGACTGACACCCCGTGGGCCATTATCCTGCCCTCACTCGTAAGCCCATACGGCGTCTACCTTATGAAGGTCTATGCCGCGGATGCCGTTGACGATAGCCTCCTGGAAGCGGCCCGGATAGATGGTTCAGGCGAAATGCGCACCTTCGCGACTATCTCCATGCGTTTGATGGCGCCAGGATTCGTGACTGTGTTGTTGTTTCAGCTCGTGGCGACGTGGAACAACTACTTCCTCCCACTCATCATGCTCAACACACCGAATCTCTATCCCGTAACCGTTGGGCTTGCTCAATGGCAGGCAAACGCTTCGGCGGGTGGTGGCGCGCAGGTCCTGTTCTCAACTGTGCTCACCGGTGCCATGGTGTCCGTCATTCCTCTCATCGTAGCGTTCCTGTTCCTACAGCGCTTCTGGGTCTCCGGCCTCGCAACGGGTGGAGTGAAGGGATGATTCCGTCCCGGCCAGTCATTCCAGGATTTCACCCAGACCCGAGCATTTGCCGGGTTGACGGCAACTACTATCTCGTGACCTCCAGTTTCGAATACTCCCCCGGCGTACCGATCTTCCGATCTGATGACCTTGCGAACTGGAGTCAAATCGGCAACGTACTGAACAGGAGTGAGCAGCTCCATAACGTCGGTATTAGGGATTCGGGGGGCATATACGCCCCCACACTCCGCCACCACGAAGGCACGTTTTGGATGGTGACGACAAACGTAACGGATGGGCCGGGGCAAATCCTCGTCACCGCAGAGAACCCAGAGGGTCCTTGGTCAGCCCCTGTACGAATCCCCCAGGCATTGGGTATCGATCCTGACCTCGCTTGGGGAGATGACGGGCGATGCTGGCTTTCGTGGTCGGGACGCCTGACCGGGGGAAATCATGCAATCCTTCAGGCGGAGCTGGATCCAACTAGTGGATCGCTCCTGAGCGAGCCTTCAGCTATATGGCATGGAACTGGAGGCCAGTATCCCGAGGGCCCCCACCTCTTTCGACGAAACGGCTACTGGTATCTCGTCATCGCCGAGGGCGGAACAGAACGTGGTCATGCGGTCACCGTGGCCAGGTCCACAACACCAAACGGTCCGTTTGAGTCCTGTCCCTCCAACCCGTTGTTAACGGCGAGGAGCACGGACTGGCCTATTCAAAATACCGGACATGCCGACTTGGTTCAGCGACCCGACGGATCCTGGGCCGTCGTCTTCCTCGCCGTACGCACCCAGGGCTCCACACCATCTTGGCATGTCCTCGGAAGAGAAACATTTGCCGCGGCAATTGAATGGCAGGATGATTGGCCCGTGATGGGTTCCCCCATTGAACCGACAGATGGGGGCGTTTTCACCGAAGCCCTGGCGGGGTCCGTCCCGCTTTCGTTCGTTTCACCTTCGGGTCTGCCAACTGGGCAGCTGCGAAACCATGATGCGAAATGGGAATTGGAGTCAACAGGGCCACACACCTTCGTGGGCCGCCGCCAAGAGCACCTCTTCACAAGCACGCGTGCCATCCTTGAATCAGGTGCAGCTTTGGAGCTGCGTATCGACTCCCGCCATCACGTCACTGTGAGCGCCGGCGACGGGATACATGCCGTCGCAACAATCGGCGGCATCCAGGTTCATCTTGGTGAACTGGCCACCAACGGCGCGACAGCGGTCGAAATCCTCACCGCACCGCCCACGGGACCTGAAGGCACACCCGAGCACGGTCCAGATCTGGTAGTTGTGCATGCCCATCTCAACAACGAGTGGCAGGAAGTCGGGCGGATCGACGGACGTTACTTCTCCACTGAGGTTGCAGGCGGGTTTACCGGCCGCTTCATCGGAATCAGCACACAGGAACAGCAGGCACTCTTCAGCGACTTCGTCTACCGTGGTAGCGACGACTACGAGCTCCTTCTCTCCGCACTGCCAACGGAGTCATGAAGATATGACTAGCCTTTCCCCTTACCCGGATTCCGGGCAGCACACGATGGGCATCGATATCGGCGGCACAAAAACGCAAGCCGTTGTCCTCGACCGGAACGGCGGTGTTGTAGCGTCGGCATCCCTGCCCACACGACAGGGCGCCGAGTCGGTCATAGAAACCACCCATACTGTCTACGACATGGTCAGCAAATCCACCGGACCAG
The DNA here is from genome assembly GCF_028736865.1 of Paenarthrobacter sp. AB444. NCBI lineage: Bacteria > Bacillati > Actinomycetota > Actinomycetes > Micrococcales > Micrococcaceae > Paenarthrobacter > Paenarthrobacter sp. AB444. The sequence continues at coordinate 481,114 of NZ_JAQZBY010000001.1, forward strand.
TCACCAGCATCGGTGTCGGAGTACCGGGGGTCGTCGACGCATCTGGTCGCGTGCAGCATGCAGTCAACGTGGGCCTTGTGGACGTAGATCTGGCCAGGGCCCTCACGTATCGTCTCGGAACCAAGACAGTTGTTAGCAATGACGTCAGCATGGCAGCTCTGGGCGCCGCGCACCACCGCGACGATGCAAAGTCCCTGGCTCTGCTAAACCTAGGCACCGGTCTGGCGGTTGGACTGGTCATTGGAGGCGAACTCTACAAAGGCGAGACATCCGTGGCCGGCGAGATCGGCCACCTCCCCGTCGATGAAACAGGGCCACGGTGCAAATGTGGGCAGCGGGGCTGCCTCGAGCTGTACGTCTCGGGTTCAGCCATCGCCCGCATGTGGCCAACCACTCACGGCCACCCGGCCGCAGATCTTTTCTGCAAAGCCAGCGCCGGGGAACCGGCGGCCTTGGAGATCCAGGAGAGGTTCATATCCCGCCTCGCCTGGACGGTGCAGCAGATTGTTGTCGCCTTCGATGTGGCAGAGGTGGTCATCGCCGGAGGACTGAGCTCCCTGGGGCGGGGCCTGACTGAACCTCTGTTGGATTGCCTCCGAATCAAGGCCAGAGAGTCGCCGTTCGTAGAGTCCCTTGAGCTCGAACGACGGGTTCAACTGCTGCCGGCTGACTACCCCGCCGCCGCCATCGGGGCGGCCCTCCATGGTGCCGGTCTAGCCGGCGGGATGACACGAGACGCGATACCGAGTTCCGCCTAGCGCTGAACACTGTTGGCATGCGGCCGGCAATGACAAAACCCGACTCCCCCTGCTGGTGCCGTTACTAACGAATCCAACACCAAAAACTGCACACCTGAGCCATCTGTCCTCAGAGACGGCTCAGGTCGCTGCCAAGAGACTCTGTGGTCAAGTGCCGCCGCAGAGAAGACATACACAACAACACGAAAGGCAAGACGGAATGAAGAGTAAGTACAGCGCCGTGCGTATACTCGCAGGTGTCATCGCAGCAAGCGTCAGCGTGGGGATGGCCGTTGGAGGGCCTGCAACGGCGGCCCCGAATGACTCCACATCCACAACATCCACGACAACCACATCGCCGCCCGTGACAATTCCCGCTCTACGATCCTGGACCCCCGGACAAGGACAATTCACGTTCACGCCGACAAGCCGTATCCTCATTGCCTCCGGCGACATGCCCAAACTGAAGTCCGTCGCAGACCTCCTTGCCTCCGAACTCGGCAGTAGATTCGGCCGAAAAGTTCAGGTGGCAGGCAACGGGAACAACCCTCGCCCGGGCGACGTTGTGCTGCAGATTCAAGGCAACGCCGCGGACATCGGCGGTCAAGGCTACAAGCTAACTGTGAACAACAGCATCACCATAACCGCAACAACACCAGATGGAGCCTTCAACGGCACACGCACTGTTCTGCAGTCACTAAAAAACGGAACCACGGTCTCCGCCGGGACAGCGACCGACTGGCCAACGTACCCCGAACGTGGAGTCATGATCGATCTGGGCCGCATGTACTTCACGCTCGACTGGCTCAAGGCACGCGTCCGGGACATGGCAAGCCTCAAGCTGAACACCCTAGCCCTTCACCTCAGCGATGATGAAGGTTGGCGTGTGGAGAGCAATCTTGGGCTGCAGTCCGCCCAGTACCTGACCAAGAACGAGATCAGCGCGCTCGTGGATTACGCAGCGCAGTACCACATCACAGTCATTCCCGAAGTCGACATGCCAGCCCACCTCGGAGCACTGTTGCAAAAGTATCCGCAATACCGCCTTGTCGATAAGGACGGCAACGTCTCCCCAACAAAAATCGACTTCACGATCCCTGCGGCACGCCAACTACTCAAGCAGGTCGTCGCTGAGTACCTGCCTTTGTTCCCCGGGAAGTACTGGCACCTCGGTCTCGACGAGTACCTTTCCAACAGCCAGTTCAACAACTACCCGCAACTTCTGAACTACGCCAAGACGACCGTTGGACCCAATGCAACCGCCAAGGACTCCATCATCGCTTTTGGCAACGAGATGAACGCGTTTATCCGCGACGCCGGAAAGACCGGACGAGCCTGGAACGACAATGTTGGACCCGGTACAACAATTGAACTCGACAAGAACATCGTGATCCAGTATTGGACTGACTCCGACAGCGAGGACTTTTTTGGCCCCAACGGCCCCTTCACGCCACAGACGCTTCTCAGTAAGGGCTACGAGATCGTTAACGACAGTCTCCTGCCGACCTACGCGTACCCCACTGGTGGCCAGACACCCCAGATCCATCCGAACTACCTGTATGACTCTTGGTCGGTTGATCAGTTCTACGGGTACCTCTACTTTGAGCAAAACGGCCAGTACGTCAAGGTTGCGCCAACAAAGACAGTGCCAGTCGGTGCTCCCGGCGTCCGTGGATCCATGCTCAACGTCTGGAACAGCGGGGGCACCTGGACTCAGGACGAGGCAGCCGCTGACATCTACCCGCGCATGCGTACCATGGCACAAAAGACATGGAACTCACCTCAACCGGCGGCCAACTACACCGACTTTCTGACCATCATCAATCAGGTGGGATCGCCCAACGACTGAATCGAAGCCGAACAGCCGCCCGCGCGTAAACGTGCCGGCGGCTGTTCGGCCAGACGTACCGCTTGAGCTTCATCGCTGCCCGAACCTCTCGAACGTTCCCATGGCAAGATGCACCACAACGTCACCGATGGACGCCGGCCGTAGGGACTGAGACGTATTCACTAAAGCTCCCCACTGCACAAAATCTGCCGCCATCCGAGAGGGCATCCATGTCGCCACGTTCCACTGATCCAGTCGTCAGAACCGAAACCGGCCTTGTCCGCGGTTTCTGGCGCATCTCTCCCCCCAAGAACCGTGCGTCGGCAGCGTTCCTCGGTATCCCCTTTGCGCAGGCACCCGTCGGGGACCTTCGCTACGCGGCACCAGTACTTCCACAGCCGTGGGAAGGACTTCTCGACGCCACCCAATACGGCGCCACGGCCCAACGCGGTGACCCTGGCATCACCCTGATCCCTGAGCCTTCAATTGCAGGCGACTCCGTCCTGAACGTTAATGTCTTCACTCCTGAGCCTGCGGAGTTGGACGATCCGCTACCTGTAATGGTTTGGATTCACGGTGGCGGCTATATCAGCGGTTCGCCCGCTTCACCCTGGTACGACGGTCGAACATTCAATCGCGGCGACGTTGTCACGGTCACAATTTCGTACCGCCTGGGTTTTGAAGGGTTTGGTCACATTCCCGGGGCTCCATCGAACCGGGGTGTTCGTGACTGGCTTGCGGCCCTGGAGTGGGTCCGCCGTAACATCTACGCATTTGGGGGCGACCCATCGCAAGTTACCATCGCTGGCCAATCCGCTGGCGGCGGGGCGGTGCTTACGCTACTTGCGATGCCGGCAGCCCAGCACCTATTCCGCGGTGCTTGGGCACTATCTGGCGCCCTTGCCGATATCCCCCACCCGCGGGCCGCAGCTTTGTCGGTACAACTAGCTGAACGTCTTGGTGTTGAATACTCGCTGTCGGGCTTCTCTGCCGTGACCGAGCAACAGATCATCGATCTGCAGCAGAAGGCAGCGGTCTCTGAAGAAAATGATGACCTGTCGGCTATAAAAAGCGTCCTTTCATCGGGCCCTGCCATTGGGCCGACGGTCGACGGTGAGCTTCTACGAGAGCCTTCGTTAGAGTCGCTCCGGAAAGGCATCGGAGCCGATAAGCCTCTAGTGCTCGGTTCAACGGATGACGAGTTCACCATGGCCACGGATCACGTGAGGAGCAAACTGCGGTTCGTGCCGCCGTCAATCGCTTTATCGAAACTGGTAAACGGCCGCACGCAACGGCGAGCCTACCTGGCTGACAACCGAGCACAGCGACGCCTGGGGACGGCCGCAGTGGTGGGCCGCTACATCGGCGACGCAATTTTTCGATCGACGGTAGTTAGAACGGCGCAGGCCCGCGGTTCGGCCCCCACTTGGGTGTACCGATTCTCGTGGGCTTCTCCCACCCGCCGCTGGGCTTTGCATTGTGTCGACGTCCCGTTTTGGTTCAACTGCCTGAACGAACCCCACGTAGCTGACATCGCGGGAGACAAACCTCCGCAGAGCCTCGCTGACGAAGTGCACGGCGCTGCGCTCAAAATGATTCGAGAAGGCCGACCTGGGTGGAAGCCCTGGTCAGAAAGCTCGGGAACAACGCGCATTTTTGGAGGGGCGGTTTCCGGCCCTGACGTTGTGCCTGATGGATATCACAGCGTGCGCGCCCTCGTTTAAGAGCCGAGACGCACACTTCCGCCTCCAGCCAAATGCCTAAAGCTCCGGGAGCATCTGCCGGTCCGCCGGTGCTGCGTCCTGTCTGTCTTGGGAATGCCCATGCGGTCGCATGGAACTACGGCTCCGTCGTTCTCGGCCGGACCCTCGACGACGTTCTGACTTCAGAAGCTTGTGGTACGCGCCTGTCGCTTGGACCCGACCCGATAATCTCCCCCGGTACTGCTGCGGGGCTCAGCACGCCCAATGCGCCTAAGCACTTTGACATCCCAGCTCGTGGGGCAAGGACCTGCCATCATGATTTTCTTTCAGATCCCAGCGACGAGGCACGGGGAATCACTGCAGCTTCCAAACACTATCCACCCGACCCGGCGTTCTCGAGGCGTTCGAACACCTCATCGACGATCACCCGAAAGTCCGCTCCGTCCTGCGGGGCCCAACGCTCCCAAGCGACATCGACTGCGGCAAGGCCGGAGGTTGCCAAGATGCGTGCGGTAAAACTGTCGCCGACGTGTTGGTCAAGTGCGGCAACAAGTGCCTCCGTGTTGACGGCACGGCGTTCCAGCAGCCGTCGCTTCAACGCCGGTTCGCTGGCGATCAGCCTCAACCGTGCCCGCAGGGCCTCAGGCTCGGCAGTGGCGGTCAGAACAACAGGTTCAATTGCTGCCCGCACCAAACGCCAACCGCTAGGGATTGACTCTTGGGGCAGCTCCCTAAGCGCGTCTAAATAGTTGATCTTCGCGCTTTCAACGGACGCGACCACAACATCTTCCTTGCTGCCAAAGTATCGAAAGAACGTAGCCCTGGAAATCCCGGCCTCCTTGGCCGCGTCGTCAACTGTTACGGCGTATCCGCGCTTGAGGAACACGTCCAGGACCGTCCTCGCCAAATCAGCCCTTACGGCCTCACGTGTTCTGTCCCGAATGTTCATATCCATAATCCTAGTATAGGATCTGAGATGCAGTATCAAAACAGATATTGAATCTCAGAGATTCCCAGCGCTTTCAAGGAGAGCCAATGAGTTCAGTCGGCACGGCGACGGAAACGTCAGCCACCACTAAGGGAGTACGACCCAGTGCGGTCATTGCCGTGCTCGCGTTCGCGGGCATGAGCGCGTCGTTTATGCAGACCATCCTTATTCCAATTCAGGCCAAGCTTCCCGAGTTGCTGAACGCGGATCGCGGGGACACTGCATGGGTGATCACCGTCACGCTACTGGTCTCAGCGATTTGCACCCCGATCTCGGGGAAGCTCGGCGACATGTACGGTAGGCGCCGCGTCGCCGTCGTCCTTCTCGCCCTTTTGGTGAGCGGATCGATTATTTGCGCATTGTCCTTGGGCACCGTTCCTTTGATCATCGGACGAGGTCTGCAAGGAACGGGTATGGGTGTCATACCTCTTGGTATCTCGATCCTTCGCGACACTGTGCCAAAGGAACGCCTCGGTTCTGCTATTGCACTGGTGAGCGCAACTCTTGGTGTGGGTGGCGCGTTGGGACTGCCTATCAGCGCACTAGTCACCGAACATTTCGACTGGCACGCACTCTTTTGGCTCGCCGCCTGCCTTGGCTTGGTGTCCCTGGTTCTTTACTTCCTTGTGGTCCCCGCAAGAAGCACAAAGACTCATGGTCGCTTCGACTACGTTGGGGCAGCGGGACTGGCCCTTGGACTGACGGGCCTGCTCCTTGCTGTTTCCCGTGGCAATGAGTGGGGATGGACGAGTGCGTCGACGTTGACTTGGCTGGGCGTCGGAGTGATCACTCTCCTGCTCTGGGGGTGGTATGAACTGCGCCAGCAAAACCCGCTGATCGACATGCGAGTCAGCGCCCGCGGAGCTGTCCTAATGACAAATCTCGCGTCAATCGCAATGGGCTTCGCGTTGTTCTCCTCCAGCATCGTCTTTCCGCAACTCCTTGAGCTTCCCGAATCCACCGGGGGTCTTGGACTCAGCCTGCTCAACGCGAGCCTGATCCTGATGCCGTCTGGCCTTGCAATGCTCGCGATGTCTCCCGTCGCCGGCCGAATCGAACGCCTGATTGGGCCAAAGCCCCTACTCACGGCCGGGGCGGTCATTATCGCGGCGGCATACCTGGCGGCGGTCCTCCTGGACATGAACATGTGGCTGGTTCTTGTAATCAACACCGTGATCGGCGTCGGGATAGGCCTGGGCTATGCCGCAATGCCCACCCTCATAATGCAGGCTGTTCCAGCCCACGAGACGGGTGCCGCGAACGGCCTGAATACACTGATGCGGGCGCTTGGCACGAGCGTAGCGGCCGCCGTCATCGCCGCAGTCCTCGCGAACTCCGCGGTAGCTACAGCAGCAGGACCGATACCGACAAAGGCCGGATTCGACCTCGCCCTTATGTTTGGGCTGGCCGCCGCCGTCCTCTGCGCAGTCATTGCAACCCTGATCCCCCGGCCCAAGCGAGCTATCGACAATGAGAACGCCCTGCCGGAAACCATGGCAGAGGAGCACGAACTACTGCCGACGAAGTAGGACCCCCGGCCGCGCTGGAGGCTGCCTGCCAGCGCAAGATGCAAACACAAGTAGAACCAGATTCCGACTAAGGAGACCCACACCGTGAGCAAGACTCCACTGACCTCGAAAAGTACCATTCAGGACTGGCTGAACGACGCCGTGGGCGGCCCCATCCTGCGCGGACTACTCGTCCGGGGAGGCCAAACGGAAGAGGACCTGCGACCGGCGCTCCAGCTCAGCCTCCGCTCCCTTGTCGAGCTTGGTCAGGGACGGTTTCCTGCAGAACTTGTGGACACCCTGGTCAAGGAGGCAAACGGCGGAGTCATCCCCGCAGAAGAGCAGGAAGAAGCCCACCAAACGTCCCGCGGTCAGCGCTTCCTTGGCAGGACTGTGATCGTGACCGGAGCAGGATCAGGCATCGGGCGTGCATCCGCGAGTCGCATCGTCCGCGAGGGCGGCCGTGTCGTAGCCGTGGACGTGGCATCCGGCCGACTCAACGATCTCGCTGCCGCCTGCCCGGACGGATCGCTGGTTCCTGTAACAGCGGACATTACTTCCAGCGAAGGCATCGAAGCGATTATGGCTGCGGCAGGCGAACGGATAGATGGGCTTGCCAATGTTGCAGGAATCATGGACGGCATGACGCCTCTGCACGAAACGGAGGACGAACTGTGGCGCCGCGTATTCTCCGTAAACGTCGACGGCACTTTCGCGCTTAGCCGCGCCGTTCTGCCGGTAATGATCGCACAGGGTCGCGGAGCAGTGGTCAACGTCGCCTCGGAAGCTTCCCTGCGAGGGAATGCTGCAGGCACGGCCTACACCGCTTCCAAACACGCGGTGGTGGGCATTACCAAAAGCGCGGCGTTCCTCTACGGCCCGTCCGGCGTCCGGACCAACGCCGTGGCACCAGGACCCACGGCCACTGGAATCGAAGGCAGCTTCTCCTCAACGTTCACCCGTGATCGCCTCGCCGCTTTTATGGCACTCATCCCGCCGGTCGCCGACGCCGACCAAGTGGCAGCGTCGATCACCTGGTTGCTCAGTGATGATGCCGCCAACGTCAACGGCATCACCCTCGCTTCGGATGGTGGATGGTCCGTGCAGTAGAAGTGCACGGCATCCCCATTCCCTCAAGAAAAGGAACAAACTGCCATGAATCAGACTTCCACATCAGCCCCAGCCAGTAACGGCGTTCAGAACCTCGACATAGAAGCGCTCCGGGCCAAATACCGCCATGAGCGTGATCGGCGCATCCGTCCTGATGGCGCGACCCAGTATCGACGCACGGCCGGAAAATTTGGTTACTACGCAAAAGATCCCTATACCGCGAAGATCGAACGGGAGCCCAAAACCGACAGGGTGGAGGCACTCGTCATCGGGGCCGGTTTCGGAGGCCTGCTGACCGCATCACGTCTGCGCGAACAAGGTCTGCAATCGGTCCGACTGATGGATGAGGCCGGTGATGTTGGCGGCACGTGGTATTGGAACCGCTATCCGGGTATTCATTGCGACATCGAATCCTACGTCTACATGCCGCTCCTCGAAGAGGTCGGCTACATGCCTAAGTGGCGCTACGCCCCAGGGGAGGAGATCCGGCAGCACGCTATGGCCATTGCCCGGCATTTCGACCTCTACAGGGATGCGCTCTTCCAGACTCGGGCGACACGGCTCCAATGGCTGGATGAGCCGGAAGAGTGGCTGGTCGAAACCGATCGCGGTGACCGCTTCCGCGCCCGTTTCGTCATCACATCTTCCGGAACGCTGACGCAGCCGAAGCTCCCCGGTATTCCAGGCATCGAGTCATTTCGGGGCCACACTTTCCACACGAGCCGGTGGGACTATTCCTACACAGGAGGCACCCCCGACGGCGGCCTCGCGGCCCTGGCAGACAAACGGGTCGCGGTGGTAGGAACCGGGGCAACAGGACTGCAGGTGGTGCCGCACCTTGGTGCCGATGCAAAGGAGCTCTTCGTTTTCCAGCGGACCCCCTCAACGGTTGATGTTCGCGACAACCGCCCCACGGACGCCGAATGGGCAGCGTCCCTCAAACCCGGCTGGCAGCGTGAACGTATGCAAAACTTCCTTGCCGTACTCGCAGGGGAACCAGTGACGGAAAGCCTGGTGAAGGACGGCTGGACAGCGACCACGCATTTGCAGCGTAAGATCCTGTCCGGTTCGGTAGACACCAGCCTGTCTGCCGAAGAGCGCGAGCGGCGCGACGAGATCGATGACTTCCTGACTATGAACCGGCTCCGGACCCGCGTGGAGGAGATTGTAGAGGAACCGGAAACGGCTGAAGCGCTGAAGCCTTGGTACCGCTACATGTGCAAGCGCCCGGGTTTTAGTGATACCTATCTTCAAACATTCAACCGGCCGAACGTAACGCTGGTCGACACTGCAGACACCGGTGGCATCACTCGCATGACCGAGACTGCGGTCGTCGTTGGGGACACCGAATACGAAGTGGACTGCGTTATCTTCGCAACTGGGTTCGAAGTGGGCATTTCAGGCGTAATGTCGGGGACGCTGCCGGTCCTCGGGCGCAACGGTCTGCCCCTCCTTGAGGCATGGGCGAACGGGCCCCGCACCCTGCATGGCATGTCCTCCCACGGATTCCCCAACCTCTTCCATCTCAGCGGCCCGCAGACCGCGAACTCGGTGAATTTCGCCAATATCCTCCTCGAACATGCCGAGCACATTGCGGCGGTCATCGGACGAGCACGCCGAGTGGGCGCTCACTTCGTCGAACCCACAGCTGCCGCCGAAGAGCTTTGGGTGCGAACGGTCCTGGATACAGCCGCGGACAACCGGCAATTCCAAGCAGAGTGCACACCCGGCTACTACAACGGCGAGGGAACCCGCTCAATTTCCGGCGCCTCATACAGCCCCGGCCCTGTTGCGTTCCACCGGCTTCTCCGTGAATGGCGAGAGGGTGACATGAAGGACGTCCTTTCCCTCAGCCAGAAAGCAGACCTGCGTGCAACCGAAACCGCGGGCGCAGCGCGATGAATTCCCCCCTCGCTAAATCCCGCTGTCTCGCATCAGCCGCAGCAGCCCTGTTGACTTTGGTCCTTGCGGGCTGCAGCGGCGACATAGCACCGGCCGTGTCCCCGGCGGCCAGCGACAGGACTGCGACGCAGCAAGCCAACCGGGTGATGCGGGTCACTGACGTCCCCAAGACGACCGGCATGACCTTGCTTGAGGGACCAACCTTTGGCGGAGACGGCAATCTTTATGTTGTCGACGTGACCGCACCGTCGGGGGCACCCAAAGTGTTGAGAGTGGACACGCAGAGGAAAAACGTCAGCACCATCTACACCGACGACCGCAGCGTGCTCACGTCCGCGCAGTTCAGCCCCAAAGACGGTAGGCTGTACGTCACGGATTTTGTGAGCGGAGCGATCCGCAGCATGCGCGCTGACGGTCAGGACGTGCGGGATGTGTTCGCTGGACCGGTCGACGGAAAGCCCATGCAGCCGGACGACATTTCCTTTGACGATGCCGGCAACTTGTACGTCACGGACGCAGCCGGAGCCAGTGAGCCGTATTGGGCGGCAAAGGGCCGCGTAATTCGTGTTGACGGTGTCAAAGCCGAGGCTACGGTCCTTGCCGACGGCCTCGCGTCCCCCAACGGCATTGGGTTCTCCCCCGACGGACGCGACCTTTGGATAGGCCTCAATACCGGCAACCGCATCGACCATCTCAAACTAACCATGGATGGCAAGTCCGTAGCCACTGCCCATCCCGCGATCTACGCCTCCGCTGGTGCAGCGCAGGTGGACTCGATAGCAGTCGACGCAGCTGGGAACCTTTACGTGGGACTCCATAACCGCCCCGCTGTACTTATCTACGGCGACAACGGGCAGCTCCTGAAGACGATTGCCGTCCCCGCGGAAGACGCGTCCGAAGTCAGTTCTGCCACAAATGTAGCCATCAAGCCGGGCACAACAGAAGCCTACGTCACCATAAGCGGCAGCGGGGGTGGATTCCTCTACTCGTTTGAGGCGCTGGCACAGGGAATAAGGCAATCAAACGGTGGTTAGGCGCGACCTGACACCCCCATCGACTTTCATGGAGGAGTAATGCTCGAAATTGATCAGGATGTCCTCATCGTAGGCGCCTCGGCTGCGGGGTTGTGTACTGCGGAGGCGCTGCGACGGGAAGGCCACCGGGGCCGTCTGACACTGATGGATGCGGAGCCACTGCACCCCTACGACCGGCCGCCGCTGTCCAAGCAGCTTCTCGCGGGTACGTGGGATGCCAGCAGGGTGTACCTCCGAACCGAAGCTGAACTTGAGGCGCTGGGCGCCGAGTGGGCGCTGGACGAACAGGCAGTGCACCTCGAGACGTCTGCGAGATCAGTGCGAACGGCCACAGGTCGTCTCTTCAGCGCCGACGCTGTCGTCCTGGCCACCGGCTTGGTCCCGCGCCGACTGGGGGGCTTTGAGGACGTGCGCGGCCTGCACGTCTTGCGCAGCCTGAATGACGCGCTGGCCCTTCACGCTCGCCTGCAGGGAGGGGGCGTGCGGCTCGTTGTAGTCGGCAATGGTGTCATGGGTTCCGAAGTGGCAGCCACGGCTGCCGGCATGGGAGTTGAAGTGACGCTGGTTGGGCGATCGAGCCTGCCCATGGCCTCGCAGTTGGGTGACTTTGGGTCTTCCTTGCTCGCAGCGAAACACGTGGCTGCAGGTGTTCGGCTCATCGGGGCACAGGGTGTTCAAGACATAACTGTCTGCGAAGGTGAGGTGAGAGGTGTTGTCCTGCTGTCCGGTGAATTCCTGCCCGCAGATGATGTTGTCGTCGCCATAGGGTCCAGGCCAAATATCGACTGGCTGGCCCACAGCGGACTCAACCGCGAAAACGGCATAGGCTGCGACGCGCGCTGCCGTGCTGCCCCAGGAATCTGGGCCGTCGGAGATGTTGCCCGATGGCACCACCCCCGCTTGGGTGATATTCGGCTCGAGAACCGGACGAATGCTGCCGAACAAGCCATCGCCGTCGCATCCGACATACTCGGTGCAGGTCAGCCCTATGCCCCTGTCCCCTACTTCTGGTCGGACCAATACGGCGTGAAAATCCAGGTCCACGGCAGTATTCCCGCGGGGGCTCGTATGACGATAACCGACGGAGAGCCAAACACCGACCGTTTCGTCGCCGTCGCTGACTCTTCAGAGGGTGCACATCCGACAGGTGTCTTGGGCTGGAACATGCCTAAACAGACGCGCCTTCGGAGAATGGAGCTCGAAGAGGTTCTGGCACCAGCGTTTCCCTAAAGGGCGGTTTGATCACCCCCTGTCCCATCCGTACCGCCTGGCCGTACGTCCAAAAATATGGAGGAAATATGACAGCAATTGACGAACCCTTCAGCACACCCCTGGAAGACTTGACTTTCCCCATGAGCAGGGACGGAAAATGTCCGTTTGACCCGCCACCGGCCGGAATAGCGGCTCAGAATGCAACTCCGCTCCACCGTGTCACTCTGTGGGATGGCAGCCGCCCGTGGCTCGTCACCCGGTATGCAGAACAGCGGGCCCTGCTGAGCGACCCGCGAGTCAGCGCAGATGTCCGGAATCCGGGCTACCCGAGCCCCGCCGCACACTCGGGAGGGGGCGGGTCACTCAGTTTCATCCTGATGGACGACCCCGAGCATGCGCGCTTGAGGCGAATGGTGACTGCACCATTCATGGTGAAGCGAATCGAATCCATGCGTCCGGCTGTCCAGAAAATCGTCGATGAACTGCTTGACGAGATGCTCGCGGGTCCGAAGCCGGTGGACCTCGTCCAGGCCTTCGCGCTGCCCATGCCTTCGCTGGTGATTTGCGAGTTGTTGGGTGTCCCCTACGCCGACCATGATTTCTTCCAGGAGAACAGCAACCTGATAATCAAGCGCGGCGTCAGCAGCGAGGAACAGCGGAAAGCATTGGGGTGGCTTATTGCGTACCTGAGACAGCTGTTGACCGTGAAGCTGCAGCACCCCGAGGAGGACATCCTTACTGATTTGGCCCGTCGGGTGGACATTGGTGAACTCACAGCCGATGAAGCTGCGCAGATGGGCGTTCTGCTGCTGGTCGCGGGCCACGAGACAACAGCCAACATGGTCGCACTTGGCACCTTGGCGCTGCTTCAGCACCCCGAGCAACTGACCCGCTTCCGCCGCATTGAGGACCCCGACCTTAGCTCAGCGGCGGTGGAAGAACTCCTTCGCTACCTCACGATCGCGCATGACGGACGAAAGCGTGTTGCCACCCAGGACATCGAGATTGCCGGCCACGTCATCAAGGCCGGTGAGGGACTGATCATCGCAACGGACTTGGGCAACCGTGATCCGCTTGCGTTCAACAACCCCCAAAGCCTCGATATCAGTCGTGACGCCAGGCATCACGTCGCTTTTGGCTTCGGCGTTCACCAGTGCTTGGGCCAACCACTGGCAAGAATGGAGCTCCAGGTCGCCTACACCACACTATTTCGCCGGTTGCCTAACCTGGCTTTGGCCGCTGAACTCGTAAACCTTCAATTTAAGCACGACGCGGCGGTCTATGGCGTCTACGAACTGCCCGTCACTTGGTAACGGCTGGGAACAACCTACAAAGGAGAAGCATGAAGATAGCCCTCGATCAGGAAAAGTGCGTCGCATCCGGCCAGTGCGTGACGGCCGCGGACGCTGTTTTCGACCAACGCGACGAGGACGGAATTGCGGTCTTGCTTGACGTCAGCCCAGGACCGGAAAGAGAAGCCGAGGTACGCCAGGCCGCCGCGGTGTGCCCTGTTTTGGCAATCCGGATCGAAAGCTGACCCGGCCTCAACCTAGCGCGGCACCAACTTCTGCTGGCTGCAGAGCTTGGTATGAACAAACTTGACGGAAGAATGGAAGAACAAGCATGAAAAAGCCCTTGGAAGGCAAAGTGGCCGTAGTGACGGGCTCCGGTCAGGGCGTCGGCAGAGGTGTGGCTATCCTGCTGGCGCGCAACGGGGCCAAGGTAGTGACCAACAACAGGAAGCCCAAGGACGCAAAGAGCGCTGAAATCGGCTTTCGATCGTCCGCCCTGTCTGGCTCTGTTTCCCTTGACAGCACGGAGGCTTCAAAGCTCGGGGAACTGAGCGGCGACGCCGAGAGCACCGCACGTGACATCATTGCCGAAGGGGGTGAAGCAGTGCCCTTCTTTGGAGACATCACCGATTACGACACCTCCGGTGAATTGATCCAAGCCGCAATCGATAATTTTGGCCGGGTCGACATTCTGGTCAATAACGCCGCGGGGCTCGGTTTTGGCCCCTTCAGCACCGTCACCCCCAGCGACTGGGACTACCAGTTGGGCCCGAAGCTCAACGGAGCCTTCAACTGCATGAAGCACGCCCTCCCCCATATGGTTGCGCAGGGCTACGGCCGCGTCCTCAACACGGCTTCGGATGCATGGCTGGGAATAGCTGCACTTAGCGCCTACAGTGCCGCAAACTCTGGATTGGTCGCTCTGACCAAGTCCACGGCCAAAGAATTCTGGACAGCCGGCATTACAGTCAACGCCTTTTGCCCACAAGCGGAGTCACCCGGGCATGTCAGCTTCAAGGCAACTCTCAGGACCATGCTTAAGGGCAGCGGAACGGAGATAGAAATTGACGAGGAGCGCATGCAAGAGTCGGAGACCGCGCACGGTCCCGCGGAGAACCTCACCTTCCTCGCATACCTCGCGTCTGAAGAAGCTGCCCATATCAGCGGTGCGGTCTTCTCGGTAACCGGAGGGGGCAGCATAGCTCTGTATTCCGAGCCGCAACACATCAGCAATATCGAGAAGCGTGGCGGGGTCTGGACTTTCGAAGAACTCAAGCAGGTCGTCCCCGAAAAGCTGCTGGCCTCGTACACACCTTTGGCCGCTCAGCGGGAATTCTAGGCGGTCCGACACGCGTTGGGGGGCGCGGACGTTTAGGTAGGATGCCCGGCTGCAGTCTCCGGCCGGGCATCCTACATAGACTTTGCACCCATTCGGCGCGCGTCTTTTCCACATGTCCCATTGCCGTCGCTGGCGCAAAGCAGCACGGTCGGCTGATGGCCAGCACATAATCCATTGCGCAAGCCTTTTGCACAAATGCTGGCTGGCGTCTGCAAACGACTCAGACCCACGCTACCCCCCCGCTGAGAAGACCCCTCACTCACGCCAATCTCGTTTTCGCCCGGTCCGCCTGTGCCTTCACACCTCTGGCATCCAAGGTCCGGTATTCCAGGATTGACGTGGATCGTCATGCACACGGGCAGCGGCTTTGCCATGAACGGTCGTGAACAAGAAGAACCCGCCAGCGACAGAGCGCAATAAAACCAGCGACTGCCAGGACCAAATCGACCGCCTCACCACCGAGCTGCGATCGCAGTCCTCCGAGCTCGAACGTCTCCACGCCATCTACGACGAACTCGATACCAGGAACGGCCTCCTCCACAACGAAGTCCTCCGCCTCAAACGAGCCCAGCGCACTAACGTCCAAGACCTCGCACACGTCGCCGCGGCATTGGTCCATGTTTCGAAGCTGAAGGGCGTCGCCCTCGACCCCACAACCGTCGGCATCCTCCGTCGCAGGGGCTGGCTGCCGAGCAAGAGCAGGACCGGGGCGCTTCGTGCATGACCATGTCAATCGCCCGCCTCTCCGTGAAGTCCGGGCTTAGCTACCTGTTCAAATCCACCATGCTCGATGACGCCGCGACTACTCCCCCGGACAGCATCAGCTACTACGTACAATCGGGAACGCCCCAAGGCCAATGGATCGGCAGTGGCCTGCCCGGCATCAGCCGCAAACCCGGCGAGAAAGTCACTGAGTCCGACGCACGGGCAATCTTCCAGGACGCCACCCACCCAGACACAACCCGACCTCTGGGCCGACCGTACAGCCACCCACCGGTCGCGGAGAAGACCACAGGCCAGCCAAATACCAAGCACGCCGTCGCCGGTTTCGACCTCACATTCAGCGTCCCGAAGTCCGTCTCAGCCCTCTGGGCACTCAGCCCCAGGCACCTACAGGAACAGATTCTCCAAACCCACCACGAAACAGTGGAAGCATCCCTGCAGTGGCTAGAGGATCGAGTCATCAACACCCGCTCCGGCCGCAACGGCATCGCACATCTCGGCACCCGTGGCGTGATCGCCGCAGCATTCGACCATTGGGAATCCCGCGCCGGCGACCCGCAACTCCACACCCACGTCGTCATCGCCAACAGAGTCCAGCGCATCACCGACAACGCCTGGACCACCCTCGACTCCCGAAGCCTCTACAAAGCTGTCGTCGCAGCCAGCGAACATTACAACGGCCTACTCTTCGACGCCCTCAAAGCCAATCTCGGCACCGACACCGAAATCCGCATCCCGGCACAAAACAGCCACAACCCCAGCCAACAACTCACCGGCATCCCGGAAGCACTCGTTCGCGAGTTCTCCAACCGCTCCAGGCTCATCGACGTCGAAACCGATCGGCTCGTCAGCGAATGGACGGATAATCATGGGAGCCCGCCGTCGGCCACCACCGTCGTCAAGCTGCGCCAGCAGGCCACCCTCTCCACTCGCGCGCCCAAAGACTCAGCGCCCACTCCCCTTCGCCAGCTCTCCGTTCAATGGCGGGAACGGGCGAAAACCCGTGGTTTCGCTCCGGAAACCGTGGTCGCCTCCACGGTGCGCCGCTCGCGCTCACGCCCGTTTCGCGTCGGTGACGTAGCCCCGGACTGGATTGCCGCCGTCGGGCATCTGACGAGACAGCGCGTGGCAGCCAAACGCTCCACCTGGAACCGCTGGAACCTGATCGCTGAGGGCGAGCGGGTTTGCGCGGAGATCCGTTGCGTCTCCCCCGCGGACCGAAACGCCATGATCGAGGCTGTGGCCACCGAAGCGGAGCACCAATCCGTGCCACTCAACGAATACCGGTACACCCTCCCGACTGACGCTACCGATGACCTCCGCTTCGCCGGCCGCAGCGTCTTCGATTTCCACGGATCGCGCCTCTACACGGACGCGGCGACGCTCGCGTTCGAGGATGAGGTGCTGGCAGCAGCGAACGACGACGGCGGCCCGACGTTAGCAGTCGAGCCCGCCTTCGAGGCACTCGCCTCTTACAGAAGCGACGCTGGCTTTGAACTGGCGGATGACCAACGGGCTGCAGCATCGCAGGTCTTGTTGAGCTCCCATTGCTTGGACGCGATCGTAGGTCCGGCCGGCACGGGAAAGACGACAACGCTGGGAGCGGTGAAGGTGGCCTGGGAAGCCACTTTTGGTGCGGGCAGCGTTGTGGGCTTGGCGCCGGCGGCTGCGAGCGCCGAGGTTCTTGGGCTTGAGTTGGGGATGGTGACGGAGAATGTGGCGAAGTGGTTGCATGAGTCAGTTGGTTCTGGGGCGAGCGAGCGGGCGAGTCGTTACTTCGCAGCGGACGCGTGGCTACGGAATGGATCCGGCGGCCGTCCTGGCGTTGCCTGTGTGGAACAAAAGGTGGCGCAGTTGGCCGCCGAGCAAAGTCAATGGCAGTTCCGACGCAACCAGCTGGTGATTGTCGATGAGGCGTCCATGGTGTCGACGGCTCAATTGGCATCCCTGGTCCGGCAGGCCGGAGAGGCAGGGGCCAAAATTCTCTTGGTTGGCGACCCGGCCCAGCTTGACTCCATCGATGCTGGCGGCGTCCTTGGGTGGTTGGACCGGCAAGGGAAAGCCGCCCGCTTGAGCGCGATTTGGCGCTTCACGAATCCCTGGGAGAGGGCCGCATCTTTGGCCTTGCGAGAGGGGCACCTGGCTGCGGTCAGTGAGTACGAGCAGCACGACCGGATCTGTCACGGCACCTACATGGAGATGGTCGATCGCGCCTACACCGGATGGCATGACGACGTTCTTGCCGGGCGGGTTTCGGTGCTCATTGCACCTGACAACGAGACCGTCGGGATGCTCAATGAACGAGCCCAAGCCGACCGTATCGGTCTGGGAGATGTCGATGCCGAGCGCACGGTCTTTCTGCGGGACGGGCTTCATGCAGGACGCGGCGACATGGTCATTGCTCGACGAAATGACAGATCCATTCGTGACGACCACGGAGCCTTTATTCGCAACGGCACGCTCATGGAAGTCGTGTCCGTTGATAGCCACGGCTCTGTCCGCGCCATCCTCAAGAACAACGGAGCCATGGTCGTGTTGACGAGCATGTACGTTGAAGCTTCGCTGGAGCTGGGTTATGCGACAACCGCTCACCGTTCGCAAGGTCTCACAGTGGATACAGCGCACACGGTCGTCACTCCGGGTCGCCTCACGCGCGAGCTTCTCTACGTGAGCATGACCAGGGGCCGGCACTCCAACAACGCCTACGTCAGCGAGAACGACCCAGACGAAGACGAAATCCTCGACCCCAGCTCACGCGCAAGCTGGAGATCGGTCCTCGGAGATGTCCTGGCGGCAGAGGGCGCCGAACGTACAGCCCATGAGGTTCGAGACTTCGAACACTCCCACTCGGACAGCCTCGAACTCCTGAACCGGGAGTACGATTACCTAGCCCAAATTGCGGCGGGACTGGATCTGGGCAGGTCCATCGAAGCGTTGTCGCCTGGACGCGCAAACGAGATGCAGGGATCTCCAGCGTGGGGCGCAGCCGTCGCTGCCTGGCGCAAAGCAAACAACCACAATCGCCCTGGCGCCCAGCGCGTTCTCTCCGAAGCCCTCGAGTCGGATGCCACCGCCGAGGACCCCGCAGCAGTGACGCACTCACGGCTCCGCCAGTTCTCTTCCCTGATACCCCGGGCCGCTATTGACCCCATGTCGGAGCGGCTCGTCAACGTCCGCGAAGATCTCACCTTCATGCTTCAACAGGTCCGCCGCCGGATCAGCGCGCGAACGGAGAAAATCTCCCGGATTGCCCTGACGGACGACCCTGAATGGAAGACAGCACTTATCGAAGAACTCGGGCGAGCTACCGAAGGCTACGAGCTGGCGACCTTGATTCGCGAAGTCGCTGTCTACCGAGACCGCTGGGGTATCTCCGATTCCTCAATTCCCCTTGGAATCGCGCCCGCCGACTGGGAATGGCAACAACACACGCAATGGCAACAGCTCCTTGACTCAGCAGTCAGCGCTCATCACGGGTTGGCTTTGTCCTCAACTGCCACCTCTTCCCTGTGGATACCGACACAACAAAGTCTTACCAGCAGTGGCTGGCAGCTTTAAACTGGAAACGGAGCAAGGCATGCAAGTCAATCCAGTCCTGAAGCCAAGAATCGCCACACCCGCTTTGATAGTCCTGAGCGCCGTGACGATCGCCGTTGCCCCGACGCTGATGGGGCTTACGGCCGCGCTGACCGGTTCCAATCTCATGGTGGTACCAGTGGGCACAGCGGCTCTCATTCTCGTGGCTACATGGACACATCGGATCCGCGCGCTGCGGCGCTGGGAAAGCGCTACTCGGGAAAAGTGGAGACTGCTCGAAGGCTTCAGGCAAGCGGGCGTGACGACCACTGAAGTCACCTTGCTGTCCGTCGACGAGGTACAGCCAACCGGAACGTGGACTACGATCCACTGGAACCGCTTCGATTACGTCCAGCCGGCCTGGATCGAAGCGCTCGCCGAACCTGTCTGGCCCGGATCCGTACTCCTCATCAAACCAGATCCGCGACAGATCAAGCCTGGAGCTCCCTGGCCTTCAACTTACCGAATCAGCAGCGACGAAGTATTGGCGTGGGCGCCGCTCGTGCGGACCAGACCGCTGAAGCAGTCGAGCTGAGTCCACGGGACAGGTTGGCTCTATAGCGGCCGTCCTCTCCATGACTCCTGGTCCACGCGCTTGACCTGCCCGGCCGGAAACCACTGAACGTGGTAGATGCGCTGGTCATCGACCCACTCGATCAGCCCATAAGACCTCGTGTATTTGATCGCGCGTCCGTAGATCTCGTTGACACGAACCAAGGGCTGCTTGCCTAGGTCCATTTCGATGATCTTGCCGTCGTCCGGCTTAGGGTGCTGGCTGTCGGCGTTCAGTTGGGCCAACATTCGGGCGAAGGCGGCTGAGTCTTGCTTCGGTCTCATAGAGCAAGATTAGAACATATATTCGAATCATCGAACGGCGACAAAGGAAAGCCCACGCCGCTCCAGGAGCAGACGTGGGCCAGCAACAGCGAAGACCGCATCATATCGTCATGTCATTGGTCCGCACTCCGCCGAAAGGGGATGTCACCACCGGACCCTTCGTGGACACGTTGTAAACCGGCCAACCCGTCGCCGTCGTAGCTTCCGGGCCTGTCGCCTCAACCACGGCCTCGGACTCGACAACCGGACGGGCCGCCCGCTGATACGTCGCGGTCCCAAAACGGAGGTCCGGGCCAATCGTGTCAGCGATGATTCGCCGGGCTTCTCGTCGTTCACCGTCCTTGTCGTACGCCCGGAACTCCAGCTCTCCGGAAACCATCACTGGGTCTCCCTTCTTGAGCGAGGATGCGGCGTTCTCAGCCAGCATCCGGAACGCTGAGACGTTGTGAAAGACAGGCTCGCCGTCCCGCCAGGTTCCGTCGGGGTTCTGGATTCGCTGGTTGACAGCAACGCGGAGCTTTGCGTGCGGAGTCCCCGATTCACCAATGGTGAGCTCAGGGTCTGCGACTAGATTGCCCGCAATGGTGATCAGGATCTTCGTGTTCATGATTGTTCCTTCCTTAGCCGACGAGCCGATCCCATCGGACACCTACCAAGTTCAAGGCCCAGCCAATTCGGGACCGCGCATCGACGCACCAGGTCCAGGAACGCCGGCATACGTCGGCACGTCCACGACTCGGCGGTCGGCCTCGATCATGGCGACCTTTCCGCCAAATCCAGGAGGATCCGAAACCGCGAGTATCCCTTTGGTCGCCGCCGTCACCCGCCCCAGAACGGACTTGGCGATGTCCACCCGGGAGGCAGGCACCCGACTATCCAAAGCGTCGTGCCGCAGATCCTTCTCCGCGCTGATAACGGCATCGGCCCAGCCCGCCAGGTAACTCGCTGACCGCGCTGAGCGATCGATGCCGTGTGCGCGAAGAACCGTGTAAGCAACAGACTCGGCCTCGACCTCAGCCAAGCCACGGTGATCCATGCTGCTGCCATAGAGTTGTCCAACGCGGTCTTCCGGCCCGTGAAGCAGGACATGCCCCAGCTCGTGGGCCAGAACTGCAACGCGTTCCTCCGGGTTCATCCAGGCGCCGACGTGGATCCGGCGCTCCGCAAAGTCGGTGAATCCGCTCGTCAGTCCGTACTGCGAGCGCGAGACGTCCAGCTTGAATGCATGCTGCCCAGCGACTTCGGTGAGCGATCGCCAAAGTTCGTCCACATCTACGTCAGACTGCTGACCCGCTCGAGGAACCAGCAGCGGCATCCCTTCAGTTTGCGATACATCGAAGACCGCCTGTCCGCGCCATCCCGTGACGACGCTCTTCTTGCCGGTCGCAACGGCGTCCGGTGGCGCAGCCTGGCTCAACGGCAGCAGCTTCCGTTGCCCGTCGGGCAAACGCAATTCCTGCATCGATGCCGTCCGTGGAGCGATGATCCACAACGCATGCTCGCCTCGGAGGACAGTCCTTCCATGCCGCGCCCATTCCTTGTATCCAGCTACCAGCGAAGGTTCATCGGTTCCCCTCTGGGCCATCTGCATCATCAGGAGTGCGACGTTGCCTCCGGAGTATCGCCATAGGGTCGCAGAAGCGTCCAGTAAGACCTGCCAACGAGCGGGCGATTCGATGGCTTCCTCGAGAGCCGCGTGAAGCCCCGCCGTGAGGGAAGCGATGCGCTCCTCCGGCGACATGCGAGCGCCAGGGTTTGCTTCAGCGTGCGTGCCAACGGCGGGACCATCTTCAATTTGAGGGGCCACGACAGCCACCCTTCGTACTTCTCGAAACGGCATGACAAGGAATCACTCATCCATGACGAATCCCGCCATGAACCGCATGACTTTCAGCCACCGGTCTGATGAGTACCCGACTTCCAGGTCTCGAAATCGACGTCCAATGGCACCACACGCAGAAGAGGTTCCTTGTGGCTTTGCAAACCGACGCAACCTGCCGTTCTGGTGTGGGTGCGGAGACGTTCGACGGCGTGTGGGAGCCTTTCGTGGAAGGCCAGCGGACCGAAGCCGGAATCGTCAGAGGTGAATGAAGCCAGCTCAGCACGCTGGAGTGAATAGAGCTCCGCCACAATTTCGGAATGACGCCACCAGCAATCCGGCACAACGGAGGTCGTCAGCTGATAGGCGCCAACGAACCATCGCACCCATTCGTAAAGGCTCTGCCACGCAGCCTCCGCCTGCTGCGAGGACATGTCGCGCCAGCGGTGCGTTACCCCTATGTTCCGAAGCGACGGCTGAAACGATGACCGGAACAGCTCCGCCGTCAGGTCATCATCCAAGTCCGCCACCCGCCCCACCTCGAAATCGGCATCATCTGCCTGGGTGCTCATAAGTCAGCCTCGCTGTTCGTTTCTTGCCGGCTCAGATGGCCAGCGGCCAGCTCTCGCTCGGTCTCCAACTTCGAACGCCTCAGCTCGGCTGCATCCTTACGCTTATGCCAATCACGTAGATCCAGAAGAATAGGCCGCGTCCGCCGACCCAGCATGAGAGCGGTCCCAACGGGAAGGCGACGGATCTCGTCCAGCCGAATCACCGGACTCTCCCGAATCTGCTCTCCGTCTTGCCGACCCTGCGACGACCAAGACCGTGTGCTCAAGATCAGGCTCCGCTCCCCCAGCAACCCCGCCAGCGAGCGCAGATCACGCTCGTCAGACCCACCTCCGAAAATCACCTTGATGATCGCCGAATCCCAGATTGTGGCGGCCTCTTCAATCGACCATCCGCTTCGCGCCTGAGAAAGGGACTGCAGCACAACTAGAGTCGAGATGCCAATGCCGCCGCCGTCGGACAGCACCACCGGAAGACCAGGCCAAGGGGACAGATTCGCGATCTCGTCCAGAATGAAAGACAGCGGCGGATCCAACCGCCCGCCGGCGGACACGAAAGCCATCTCACGGGCCGCATTGTCGATGTCATCGATGAGCGCAGATAGGTAGGGGCCGGCAGCCGCAGCTCCGGAGCGGGTTCCAATCAGGTAGAGAGTCCCCCGTTGCCTGATGAAGCTTTTGGGATCGAACTCCTGCTCCTCATCTTGCGGATCAAGAGCAGCCATCACCCTTGGCGAGGACAAAGGTGCAACCGCAGCCGAGACCCCGATCCAGGAGTTCGAGGTGTTGCGTGGATCGTCCTCCAGGATTCCCATCAAGTCCGCTTGCCATCCACGTGCCGCTGCAGGGCTCGCGAGTACATCCAATGCTTCCCGCGCCAGAACCGGGCTGGAGGACCAACGGCGGAAGGCTGCAACCCGCCCGCCCGACAACGCGGCAGCATGCAGCAAACACTGCAACACAATGAGCGAGCGCTTCTGCCACGCGGCATTCTCGCCCTTCATCTCCGTGTCGGCAGTGATCACCAGGGCCCGGCGAGTAGCGATGTCCGGGTCGGCGCATCCTCGAACCGGTGACCAGCGAAGCGTCGACGGCAGCCCCGACATCCCCTGCGGATCGAACACTGTGACGGGCCGCCCTTCAGACTTCCGCGCTCGCATGGTCACCACCAGGTTGTCAGCACGCGTGGAGGTCGTCACTACAGCTCCAGGCGCGTCAAGGATCGCGTTAATTACCACGTACAAACCCTTGCCCGACCGGGGCGCACCTTGAATGACCATCGACTCCTCGGTCGACACATGGATGGTCACTCCCCGCGAGCGCCCGAGCGTCCAGGAAACGTCATGGACGCTCGGCTTGCCCAGCCCCGGGCGCGTGTACTGGCCTCGCCGCCGGACCGCCCTGGCCCCGAAGTCCCGAACAATCTCCGCTCTGCCGGCCACTCCGTCCCGACTCAAGATGTCTTGCCGCAACCACGCACCGGATTGCTTCCACATCCGCCAGGTGAGGACACCTCCGACGGCGAGCGCAGCTACCATCACGAGTGCAACGCCCACGAGCCACCAGACTGCCACGACATCAGCACGGCAGTCGCCTATGGATCTTGAGATCCACTCAGGGCGACCAGTCAGCAAGCCCACGCCCGCCGTCGGATTGAAGAACGACGGCGGCCTACCGCCGCACTGCTTCGGCGTGTTCACAGCGGCCGCCTCCTGGACAAGGAAGCAAAAGGCCACGTACCCAGCGACCAACCAAAGACCCACTGAGACCATCGGACTCGTGCTTCCCGCCCGCGTTTTCACAGGTGCATCCGATCGTCAGTGCCGAAAACTTCCAGCTCGTCAGTCGTCACGCGGTTCGCCACGATGAATGAACGGTTCCCCACCTTCCACAGCCCAACGCCCTTCGGCAGATTCTCGATGTGGTCGCATTCCGCCTCCGTCAGACCCAGGGCTTCCTTCGTCAGTCGCATCGCATCATGCTTCTGGCGGTAGATGATGCGGGTGTCCGCTTCCGTTAGGAGGCCCAGTGCCTTCTGACGATGACCGCTCGTACTGTCGCCAATCTCGTTGAGATCCGCCACTTTGTGCATGATCAACAGGTTCGCGATCCCATAAGTGCGGGCGAGCCGCCACTGCTCACTCATCTTCGCCAACATGTACGGATCGGCGAGCATCCGCCAGCCCTCGTCGTACACCACAAGCCGCTTGCCGCCGTCGGGGTTTGTCACCGCAGCCTCAAGCCAGGTGGCGCTACAGGCAGCCGCCAAGGACAGCGCCTGCTCCGAAGCACCTATCAAGGCAGACGTGTCCATGACCATCATGGGGGCGTCGGCGTCGAACGCCACCGTGGACGGCGCGTCGAACATCCCTTCCAGGTCGCCCGAAACGGTCCGCCTGAGAGAGTGGCTGACGGCAACGCCGCCTTCCTTCCCAACGAAGTCCAGTGTCTCTCTCGAAGGGTTGAGCAGATGGTCGAGCACCATGGGAAGGGTCGGCGTGGAATTCTCGGCGGTGGTCTCCATCAACGCCATGTCGAGAGCTGTATGCTCCACGGGATGTAGTGGGGTCCCTTGCCTCATGAGGGAGACAAGAGCCACGAGCAACTGCCTCCGACGCTGCCGCACCACAGCGTGCCACTGCGTATCGCTGAGTGAGCTCGGGCGCGGTCCGGCGTCCAGTGGATTCACCCTCGCGGACCTGCCCGGCCCCACCGAAATGACTTTGCCCCCAACAGCTTCAGCGACGCCGACCCACTCGCCTTTCGGGTCGGATGCGACGGCGGCCTTGCGGCCGAGGGTGATGGAGCGCGCCACCAACGATTTGCCACACATTGACTTGCCCGTGCCGACGGTCCCGATGACGACGATGGATGGTCCGCTGATGATGCCCTTGTCATAGAGGATCCAGGGATCGTAGGAGAATGCACCCGAACCGAAAACGTCCGTTCCGATGTACGTCCCCTCGTGGCCCAGGCCCGATTCGGTGATAAACGGATAGGCCGCGGCGAACGTCAGCGTCGACGCACGATGCGGCGCCGGCCGCAGGCGGTGTGGCCCCCACAACGAATGAGCGTCGCCACTTCCCCAATCACCGAAAAGGCGCTCGCGGTCACTCTGCCGCTCCAGTTCCGTTTCTCGCTGAGACCGAGGCATCCCACGGCCGGGCTTATCGCTTTTGGCTCGCCGTTCGGCCTTCCGGTCCGCGCGCGTGCCCGACGGCGTGTAACTCACCTCATGAGCGTTGACCCTCATCGCAAACCCCGTCCCAAGGGAAGTCCTCCGGCAATGAACGCCGCCCACTGCTGTCCAGCAAGAAGACGAAGCTCTACGAATGCTCCCGCAGCTGCCGACTCGAGTTCATGTCGATGCCGGGCCAGGTCTTCCAGCGTCGCAGCGGTAATGGTGACGAACGCCGTCGGTCGGACATCACCGTGCCCCGCGACGATCTCTTCCTCACGTTGGGATACTTCTTCTTCCTCGGCCCGTTGCTCACGGGTTGTCGGGCGATCGAACCGGGCATTGATCCGCCGGCGGGTTTCATGCGCTTCCTGGGCAGAGCGGATGTCGCGCAGGGCTTCAAGGGTGGGAACTGCCCTAATAACCTGGGTGACGGTGTGCCGGAAATCGCCCACGTAGACGAGAGGATGGAGGAACCCGGGATACACCTTCTGACGCGGCCACTCAGCAACCCAGAACGTCTGGTGAAAACCAGAATCAGTTCGGAGGTAGGTCCAGTGTTCTTCAACGGCCATCGGACCCGAGCTGTGTCGCAAGGAGTCCGTCGCGTTGCTTTGCTCACTGGCGCCCAGCCTGCCTGATCGCTTCGATACGGTCTCCGGATCAAATGCGCCCCTGAAGACCTCGAGCAGGCGCGGCTCAGACAACCACTCTTCAACTCTGACTCCATGGCTGGATAGCGACGTTGTTATCGCGGCGACTTCAAGCCTCAGCAGCCGCTCAAGTCCGTGCTTCTTCCCGCCCGATTCTTTGATCCGGCGACGAGACTTGGACGTGTCGACCACCAGCGAAAGCAAGACATCGTGGCTCATCGCCGACCCGGCCGCGGAGATCAGATCCTGGTACGCCGTCTTACCCCACGAGCTGCGCTCGCTGTCTGCAGCTGGAACGGTCCGGTCATAGAAGTCCTGCAGCGCAGACGACGGATAGGGAACGGTGTAGTCCTGGACTGCCATCCGCGCGATGTCCGACCGCTGAGCCAACCCGGCTTGCACCCTAGACCATGCCTGCGCCGCCCACGCCTTATCGTCATCGTCCAGCAGTGCGAACGAGCGGGTGCTGCACCGGAGCACAATGACCGCTTCCCGGCCCTGCGGGTCGAGCACAACACATTCACCTCGACTGAGCGGCTGCAGTTTGAGGTTGCCCAGTCCTCCCGGAAGCGCGAGCTGCCCTGCCTTGATGGGACGCTCAGGACGAACAAGGTACGTTGCCTGTCCCAAAACACTCCGGACGAAAAACAGCACGATCAACGTGCCCCAGATCGGATACGGAATCCTCGAGTACTGCAGGATTCCGACAAGGACCAACGAAAGCCACATTGGAGCCGTGGCTGCGAGGCCTACGGGGCCGCCAGTTGCTGACGCGATGATCGCCGCGAGTACCCCCGTGGCGACCAACCCAAGCTGGTACCACTTCAGGCCCATGAAGATGCCACGGCGTTCGTACCTTGGAAATTTGACGGGCTCGAGCGCCCGGGTATCGTCACTCATTGGATTTTTCCGGTGGTTGTGGGCGGTAAGTCTGTTGCCGCTTGATTGGCGGTAGGTTCGACGTCGGCAGTGCGCTACTGGGGTTTCTTACTTCGGGGACTCGTGGAGCGCGATTGGGTCCTGGTGTTGAACCGCTTGCGCGGGGACCGGCGCCGGTTCGCGGTCCTTGGGCCGCTGTCGTTCGGCCGCCGGTATCTGAAACAACGTGGCCCTGGATTACGTCACTGCGTGAATCGGATTTCTCTTGCGAAGCCAGCCGATCGGAACCGGTGCTGTTGCCACCCGGGGCGCGTACCGTCGTCGTACTTGTCAGGCTTCTTGGAATTGGAACGGAAGCCGGAAGCACCCTCGTCGGGATGTCCCGGCGACCGGATTGAATGGGTTTCGTAATCGAAGACCGAGCCATCAACGACGCGACCGTAAGCCTGCCGCCGAGCTGTCGGCTCATCTGGCGAGTGGCAATACTGCTGCTCCTCGCGAGGACATGTCCGCCGCCAGCGGTCTGCGCTGCCGCGGCCAGTTCTCCGCCGGCAAAGCTCACGAGTCGTAGCGCCATAAGGGGTGCTCCACAGGCCAAAACCATGCCAACTGTTCCCGCGGCCAGACCAGCGAAGGACTCGGAATCCGCAAACAGCTTGATGGCGGTCGCTAGGACCGTCGCGGCCAAAGGCTTGGCAAGGAGCAGCGCGACAACAATCTCACACCACCGTCCCGCCCATGCCTTGGACTTCTCCCACGGCAGCATCATCAACGCCACCGGGGCGACAGCGGCGAGTACCGCGAGAGCGAAGGTCCTGAAGATCATGGAGCACATGAGGATGAATGCAAGGATCCAGACCACGATCACTGCCATGGCGGTGACGATTGCTCCGCCGACGGCACCTCCCTGGTTGCCGGGCGCGAGCGAGATGACGTTCCATTCCCGCTCTGACCCTGCGGGGGCACGTTCGAACCCGAAGAGGCGCATGAACACGACGTAGGGATCCGTACCGGTGGATTCGAGAAGGGCAGCCGACGCCTCATCGCTGACTCTGGTGAGCTGGCGGACGACGTAGACGGCCGCAGCCACGAGCGGCACTGCCGCGGCTCCGCCGATCAGAGCCCGCAGCAGACGGCGCGGCTGTTGGCTGATCAGGCCGGACAGTAACTGCAGGATCATCACGACGACGAGTGGCGTCAGCATGACGATGACCCACCAGTTGGTGAGTCCACCGATGGCCGTCCACTGGGAGTCGTCGACGTCCGAGACTGTGAAGGCGCCCGTGATGAAGCCCCACATCCATGACGCGATGTTCTGCAGGACGTTCGCGAAGATGGCCGTGATGGAGCCTTGGACGCCATCGTTGGCTTGGGAGACGAGTCCGCATCCTGGTGGCCACCAGCCGTTGAGGTCGCAATCGACAGGCATGGTGATTCAGAAACCGAGCGGGAATGCCGTCTGTGACCAGAGGATGTAACCGTTGATCCCGCCGAGGATGGCCGCGACCGGACCTGTCCACAACAGGATCACTCCCCCGCCGGACGCGAGCCGAGACGATTGGCTCAGCTTGCCGGCCAGGAGCATCGCGGCTCCGATAATCGCCACGATGGCGATGACGATGAAGGCCCCGACGAGGATGCCCCCGCCGATCTGCTTCAACGACTCAAGGAAAGGGAAATTCGCGTTTGGTGTGATCCCAGGATCCACCGCTGCCAGAAACATCTGGTGCTCCATCCAGTCGTCTTCCAATGGAATGAGCTGATTGGGCTCACGACTTCATGGATGGAGAGGGAAGGGACGACATGACTACCTAAGACGAAACGGTGCTCATCTAGGCCGCATCCTCCTGTGCCGTCTCGTCGCCGTCGGACTTCTTTTTCCGGGCTACCTTCTTCACCTCGATTTCATCCATCTCGATCTTGGCCAAAGCAACCTTGAAGCCAGCCCTGGTAACCAGCTTAAGACAACTAGCAATCTGAACTTTTGTGAAAAAGAAGAGGTTATCGCTGAGCGCACCTGCTTTTGACGTGGCGATGGTCAGCACAAAAGTTACATCGCCGCGGTCGAGAGGGACAGCATCCTTGCCTTCAATCTCCTCCCACGCGCGGGTAAGCATCTTTTGATATTTTGGGTCACCCCAGGCAGACGAACTGTCCACAGCCTGTGCGACGAGGTGCGAAAGTGTTGCCGAACTGGATGCGGCCTTGACGCAGAGCATCTCACCGTCCGGGGTCAGCAAATCACTTATCTCAAGCTTTTCGTGGGGTCCAAAGTAGACGAGATCCTTATCAAGAAGTACATACCCGCGTTGGGAAGCAACGAGCTTGTTATACGAACCCTCCGAGGTCTTATCGGACGAATCGGCTTTGAGCTCAGCACTCTTCCACCGAGGCAGGTCCAACTCCTCCGTAAGATCAGGAATAGCCGCAATCTGAGCGTTTACTTGCTTGACGAAATCCTTATGAATTGCAAACCACAAGCCAGCTGACAATAAAAAGTCAGTCCCGTCATGCGTAACCTCCGTTTGCACGTAATCCTTGAGTGGATGGACACGATCGACATTATTGCCATCGGCATCCAGCGCGTATACGCGGACATCGTGTAGCGGACTCTTCTTTTTGTTCAGCTTTTTTATGATGCTGAAGACTGAGGCCGTATCCAAATCTGCAATAGCGAACCTTCCGTCATATGAACAAGTCAGCTCATATCGATCCGGATCCTCCCGTTCGAAGGGGTCCGGCGCTGCAAAGGCAACCGTCGGATCCTGCTTCCGCAACTGCTCCGCCGCGAGTGCATCCAAACTGGGAATTACGGGGTCGCTACGATCTACCGGCGTTACCTGATTTAGGAACGGGAACTTCTTTTCATAGTCTTTGCTTGCGTAAACTTCAAGTACCCGCTCTACTTTGTCCCCAATCAAAGAGAACGAGAAGTCTGGCAACGAAACCGTGAGTGAGTCCGACCCGGAAAGCGATGAAGCGAACTCCCTATCCGCCGATTTACCAGACAGTTGCCGAAGCCAGTCTTCGTCGACTTCAACGTTCAACTCGCTAAACTCTCCATCAACTGGAAGTAAGGTCTTTTGGTCGCGAGAATTGCTTGCAATGCCCCTGGTTTGAACACCACGTATCTGTCTAGCCGCCACCATGTTCGCGGCGACCCTCAGCCCAAAGCCGCGTTCTATGTGAGCCGGATCGAGTGCATGGTAACCAGTCCCAAACGTAACGGCGACAATACGGTCCGAGCGCTGGACGAACACAACTGCACCCAGGCTTCGAGTCTCCAACCCGTCGTCATCGTCGTCTGCCGCCTGAACGTCAGCCAGCAGGTTCAAGTCCGCCAGCCACCCCGGCGTCCTCTTGGGGCCCGCAACCAAATACACCTGCTTGATTGAGGTGTCAGACGAGGTCACTTCGCTTTCCGTCCACTTGGATGAGGCTCGGAGCGATTCGCTGTCCGCCGAAGCCCCTTCACGCAAAAGGTACATAGTTAATCTCAAGATTCCCCCGGTCTCAAAAAAGCTTCAACAGATATTTCGTCTAAACTATACGGCTCGATGTAGCGAGAGGTGACTCTATCGCATGAGAGATCTCGAAGATTACGAACACGAACGGCCTCAGCTTTTCAAAGACGGGTTCTTGCCGGACCCGCACATCGAGTATGGCCAAGCTTCCCAAGAGCAACCTCCCGGGTGGGGCTTACTAGGTGACAACGATTGTTTACAGATGCTCGAACCAAACAAGAATTGTCGATATGGGCAGTGCAGACCAACGACTGGTCCGGCTGAGAAGGTTTGATTCATGAGAATCAAGCCACTTTCAGGTGTGGCTCGATGCGGAGGCAGTTCCAACCATGGCCGAAGAGGGAGTGAGGATGCTTTAGTCACCTAGGGCCTTGCGTAACTGTCGAATGTATCAGCTCAGGCCTTATGGTTCGCGAAATGCAACCTGTCGCGAGTAAGAGCCGAAGCACTTTATTGGCGGGCCTGCCGCTTGCTCAGCCTAGCAAGTCGAAGTATGCCGTACCGGTGTTCCAATCGATTGGGTGTAGAAGAGTTCCGACCGAAGGGTTTAGCGCGCTGTACATCATGCCGTTGCCTGCAAAAATGCCAACATGGCCCCAGTTGTATGGCCCTTGTGGATTCTGCACCACCAGGTCACCGATTTGGGGGTTCGATGTCATCCGCCCGACGCGCCACTGCTCCACTCGCGGTAGCTCAATTCCGACCTGCCGATAGATCCACTGCACGAATCCGGAACAGTCCCACGCCTTGAATGCAGTGCCGCCCCAGACATATGTGCCTCCCACGCCAATCTTGGTGAAGTGGAGTATGTCCTGGCGAATCTGACTCAGACCTTCAGCTGAGGCGACGTCAGGGCTCGCAACGGGCGCGTTCGTACATGCAGGAGCCGGTTCAACCCCACTAAGAGCGTCCACAATTGCGGCCGCTTGCGGCTCCCATCGGTCGTACAACTCCGGGAAGGCCGAAACCTGCACAGCTTGGGCAGCCTGGCCTTTGCTCATCGAGGCCCATCCCGGGATATCCAACAAGCCACGAGGGCTTCCATGGTTGGGTCCTGCCGGCCCTCCATAGAAGGCACGAGCGTTGTAGGCGACATCCATCAGGTCTTGGACGCTCCCCCAGCCAGCGGCTGGTCGCTGCTGAGCCGACCCCACGGAGTCGTGATCGCTCCCAACGCCATCATGCGGAAAGTTGAAGGATTCGGGGACGCTGGTATTGGCCAACATCCGCAGGCTCGACTCCTGTAGTGACATCATGATGGCAGTAACCAACGCCTCACGAGGCAAGCCGAGCCCCTTGCCGACCGAAACGTAGCTGCTGGCAACATGTGTCTGTGCCGCTGACAGCCCGGCGATTCCACCGCCGGCGGGAAGGTCAAGCACATCACCAGCATCAGCGCCAGAGACGCAGGCGACGGCCGCCGTCGGACGATCCCCCACCAAAACAACGGCAACCGCACTGGCGACGACAGAAAATGCGAGCGCGACAACAGCCATGAACGCTCCGAGAAACCTGTTAAGGGTGCGTCGTCGCACGGGAACGACAGCAAGTCCAGGATGAGGCATCAGTAAACGATCCGACTGGACGACGCATAGAAGGCGACCATCACGCAACGATCTGCAGGTGCTGTCGGTGCTGGAGGACAGTTGACCATGACACTGACAGGCGCGGAGTACGAGTTGGTACTCGCAGAGGTGTGGTCCTCGACAGAAAGTCGCACGGTGCACACATGCAGACCTGGCCACGGAACAGGTCGTTCGCGTACCTTGATCAGCTGGTCGTCACACGTCAATGACTCCGACTTCGCTTCACGGAAGGCGCCCTCGCCCGTCAGAGTCGCAAAGGATCCAGCGTTTACACCCGTAGCCTCGAACTCTTGAACCAGGACAGACCATGGATTGGAACCATCCGGGAGCAGTACCCATAGATCTCGCATCCGGCCGTACACCTCTGAATAGGACGAGGTTCTCGTATCCCAGGTGTAGATAGCCTCGGCAGTGGCCGAAGCAACTGCGCGAAAGTCCGTTGGCCTAGGTGCAGGTGGAGCATCCGACGGCTTCGTCGTTCCCGAGGGGCGAACTGGGGGCCGTGGCGGGGCCGTTGACGCCCTCGGCGCTGGAGCCGAAGCTACGGGAGAATCCGGCGCACTAATTGCCGGCCCTTTGGACGGCAGCGCGATCAGCAGGGCCAATGAGCCGACAACCAGAAGGACCGTCACTCCAGAGACCCAGCGACCCAACCGCGTCCGAATCCCGTTTGCCCTTCGAATGCTCATGGTTCACCACTTCCAGAGGCACTTGTCGTCAACTGCAAGGAAGGGCCGCCGAGAATCAGAACGAGGCCGCCGTGCGCACTACCCGCCAAGCGGTTTGGTAGAGACGCCTTGCAGTGCCAATCTGCACAGCAACATAGCGATCACTGACGCCGAGCTCCCGCGCCAATCGGGCAATCGCAGCTTGCCGTTCCGGGCCGTGAATCTCGGGAAGAACGATCGCCTTGGCGACAGCGCGCAACAGGGCACTTGGCAGGCATTCAACAGCACGCTGACAGAGCTGACCGATGTCGTTGATGCTGCCTGGGGCGACATCGAGTGCCATACTGATAGTCTTCGCGGTCTGTCGCACCGCGGTGACTGCGTTCCAACGACGGCGGTCATGCTGGGTTGGGAGGGCGTACTGCCGGGGTGCGGTGAGGCTCTCAACGGCCATACGCCACGTCGGGGCTGATACGGCCTCGCGAGTCAACTGAAGCACCATGACCGCCCACTCTTGGTCGATAATCTTCTGAGTTTCAGGGTTGTCCTGAGCAATGAGGATTGCTGAGAGCTGTCCCCAGGATCCCGAAACCTCGTCGCCAGTGGGGTCGAGCAATAGAGGCAGGGTCTTGTGGGTGAGCTCGCGGCGAGCATGGGCGGCACAGATATTGGATGTCACGCCCTGCACCCATGCTTCAAACGGAACTCCGGGAAGTTGGCGGTAATGGCCCCGTGCCACTCCATCCCAGACCGCCACACGAATATCCTGCAGAACGTCGTCGACGTCGCATGCACGTCCGATATGGGCAAGGTGGGAGACGACGTATCGCCGCACCCCTTCGACGGCGCTCATCATCTGGTCAACAGATACCGACAGTGTCGGGTCGGGTGGACGCGTTAGGGAGATGTCTACCACCCCGGGCCCTGACTGCAGTTCTTCGGCTTGCTCAACGTTGTCGTTCAGGCTCATCGCCCTCACCGCTTCAAATAGCTGGAGTTCACAGACGTTCGCCGCACTGCAGCGACGTGGTCATGGCCGGCTGAACCGAACCAAGAATCGAAGCATCTAAAAAGTATTGTCGAAGATACTTTAAGTATCGTCAAGAGTGCACTTCTTACTTTTTTCATGTTGTTCGGTAAGAATTGAGCCATGCCACGGATTACGCAGCCTCACGACGACGCTTGGTCGCCCGATGTCGAGGCAGCCGTGGCCACGTTCGGAAACAGGGCCAGAAACGAGATACTGAGGTTCCTCACGACGTTCGGCCCTGCCACGCGCGGCGACATCGTGGATTCCGTGAGCGCCGGAGAGCCCAGTGTCGCCAAGCATCTGGTTGCCTTGGAACAGGTTGGGGCCATCGTCGTCGATGTTCCCGCCGGCCGGCGCCACGGCCGTTCCCCTCGCTACTCAGCCAATCCCACTCGCATCAAGGAGTTGCTGGACGCTCACCTTCGGTATGTCCTGGAGGAGTAGCCGCCGCCCTCTCACCATGCGGGTGGAGATCGATGTCCTTATTCAGATACTCGGAGATAGCACGCAACGTTTCCGGCGAGACATCCCCCAAAGTCCTGACGGCAAAGGTCTTCACCCGGGCCGCTCTCAAAGACTTCACGAACTCCAGCTGCGAGTCGATCCGTTCTGGAATATCCCCCTCGACGCCGTTCAGTAGATAGGAGGGATCGACGTCGAACATCTCGCAAATGGCGGTGAGCAACTGTGGATCGCTCACCAAGCGCCCCGTTCCGTCCTTCATGTAGAACCAGCGGGCCCGCGAAATCTTGACGCCTCGAGCTTGGAGGCCGGCCTCAATTTCCCTAAAGGTGACCGGCGAACCCCTCTCGGCAACAACGACGTCGAGCAAGAGATTCAACCGGCGCGCGAGCGTTGCCTGCGGTAGCTCACCGTTACGGTTTGCGTCTGTCGCTGGCATGCTCCACCTTTCGATCGTCTACCGCCTAGGGATGTAGCTCCTTCGCCATCAGTATTCCGCGAGCGCCATACCGAAACAATCAATTGCAGCTCGAATCTGTTGCGTGGACCACTCGGGGCGTATCCTGATTGCTGTAGACCCGTCTACAGGAATCAATTTCGAACTTTGAGCGTGGTTTGCATGTCGACATCCATCTTGATGAACCGAACACGCACTCAGATTCTTCGCTTCTTGATCAGAAGTGGACCGACCACCCCTACCGTCTTGGCCTCAGAGCTCCGGACATCCACGGCCACAATTCGGCGTCATCTCCTCATACTCGAGTCAGCCGGCCTCGTTCAAGATTTCGACGGCGACCGCTTCTCCGCCCGAGCCTCGCTCGTTGAGAGCCAACTCATCGATCTTGCCGCCCAATACTCACTACAAATGCCTCCTACGACTGCACCGCCGCTTGCGCTGGACTAGGGTCCAGCGAAGCTAGGCCGTGCAGCCAGTCCTCGACCGACTGCTCCCATCGACATGGATCAGCATTCCATTCCAAAGAGTGGCCTACTGATTCAAACTCCACCAAACTGACGAGGTCCGGCCGGAGGGCGGCCGCCTGCTTGGACGCTTCGACTGGCGTGGTGTCGTCCTTCTTTCCATGCAGGACGAGTATCGGTTGCTTCAATTCCGCCGCACGCGCTAGCCAATCCATGGCATCGAGATTGATCGGTTCGGCAAGGCCAGTCACCCACCGAAGGGCCTTGGTTTGTAGGACGGTGAAGCCCAGTCGAACGAGTGGCCGGGGAAACCCTGCCGCCTTCGCATTCGTTCGCAGGGTCGTTCGCCAGTCGAAGACGGGCGCGTCGAGAACCAATCCAGTAATTCGAGAAGCATGCGATGACAAGGCCGCCGTTTGAAGGGCTAAAGCTGCGCCCAATGACCATCCGAAGATCACAATGCGTCCGGCACCTGCGGCGACGGCATAGTTGATAGCTTCCTCGACGTCGCGCCACTCGGATTCGCCGAGCCGGTACCTCCCATCGCACGACGGCGGGCCGTCGCCATCGTTTCGAAACGAGACAACCAGCGACGTCAGTCCCAGACGCCGAGCGACAGGTATGCCACGCAGCGTTCCTGCCCTCCTGCCGCCCATCCCGTGGATGTGGATCGCCCAGGTTCCATGGGCACTGGCAGCCTCCGGCGGGTCGAACCTCCAGGCCGGGGCAATGCCGCCTTCGACTGCAATTGCAACGTCTCGGTAGGGCAGGCCAAGTTGATGCGGCTCTGAGTACACATATCCACTCCAGATACCAGGGGTGGCACGTTCAAGTTGCCCTGAGTCCACACGCTCCACCACGCGCGTGACTGATCCTCTGCCGGGAATGGATTCAACTACTGGCCCCAGGCACGCATGGCCAGTCCCCTGACCAAACCAATAGCTGTACTGCCCTGGAGCCATGGTGCTTGTCGTAGCGGGAAGTTCGATCAAGAGTTGGCCGTCATCACTGGAGTGAACGGATCGAACGCACAGATCCTCTCGCCGGCTGAATCTCGGCACAACAACCTGGCGCGCAAAGTAAGCCGCACCACCGAAGCAGGCAAGCACAGCAAGCGACGCCGTTATCAGTCCTGCACCAACAGCATTTCGTCTAGAGACCAGCAGCACCGTTCATTCCTTTCGGGTTCCACGGTCGTCAATGACCTTGCGGAGCTTCTCCAAAGTTTCCGGAGAGATCCCATGCAATTGCCTGGCGGCGAAGTTTCGCACTCGGGATTCGCGCAGACTCCGGAGTAGCTCCAATTGGGCCTCCACGAGCCTTGGTATTTCGCCCGCATCATCGAGTAGGTAGTCGCGGTCCATGCCGAAGAACTCTGCCAGATTTCGCAGCAACGCGGTATCGGTGGCCATCGAACCATCTCCGCTGCGCATATAGGCCCAACGGGATCGTGATAGTGGGGTCCCTCGCTGACTCATGTGTTTGCTGATCTCTGGGTAGGTCAATGACTCCGCGCCACCCGCCTCATAGAGGTCAAGGAGCAGGTTGAGTTTGCGGGCTAACCTGGCCTGCGGCGTCTCCGAGATGCTAGTCCCTTCGTCATCCGTCATGGCCCTTGCTTCCCCTTAACCCTCCGCACCGAAGTTCGATGCTCAATTGGTCCAGCCAGATAATTCTCAGCAGCACTTAGGACTCTGAGCTCGCGTATGTCCAAGGAAGTGGCCAATCCTGGCTCCACGAGAAGAGCATCCTGCACCTCAACAAGCATCCTATGAAGCCGTCGTGCCTGGTCCTGCTGACTCTGGGATTCGATGCTTAGTTGCAACCGAACGTCTTGCCGCTTGCCGGCGGTCTTGTCCCAGACAACCCGAAGGCCACGAACCAGTTCGTCCTCAGTCACGGACTCCCGATGGCGAAGGACACGGCGAGCTACGGGCGGGATTGCCAAACCCACACAGAGAAAGGCCATGGCTGCAACCACTGAGGCATCGTAGGCGGGCGATATGGCACGCATAGCGTCCAGACGGCCTTGCAGGTGCATTATGTCCATGATCAGTACCAAGGATGCGAGCAGAACTGCTATCGCACAGCCAATTCCGATAAGTGTGAATGCCACGCGGTAGTAAGGCCGAGACATGTCAGAGCGGAACCGGAAACACGTGACACCAGTGACACTGACCACGTAACCGATGTAGACGAACTGAATGGCTGAGTACAGAGCAGCCGGGACCTGCCCGCCGTAATCCAGCATGAAGCTGGTTGAGCTGCTTTGGGTGGCAATGAGGCTGAAAGTGAATGCAAGTCCCACTGTCACGACACCCAGGAGGACAGCACCAAACGTGTCGCGCCTTTCTCCCGCCTCATCTGGGGTTGCCGCTCGAATAATCGCCCTTGAGAGAAAGTAGATGCCGACAACCATCGAGACGTTGGCCAGGAGGTCGACGTAGTTCCGCCCACCGAGCGCTGCGTCAACGCTCGAATAAACCTGATCGATGTTGAGCGTCATAGCTACAGAAATGGTGACGGCGGCAGTCAAGACGCTGTGGTCTCGTCGTCGACGAACTCCGGGCAGCAGGCATAGCACCAGCAACCAGATCAGAACCGCGGCGGTAACCTGGATCATCCAAACACACTCTCGAATGACCTCGGTTCCCTCGCACTGTTCCTTATAGCTGCGGCGAAAAGATCGGCCAGAGATTCAGCAGCAGCCTCCAACTCATCACTGAAGCTACTACGAGCCAGCACGCGCCGGACCAGACCTGCGGGAAGGTTCGGGAACAGAACACCTACATAGTCCAGCGGAACGACGAGTTCGTCGTGTCGCAGGACCATGTGTCCTAGTTCGTGAAGCACGAACTGCTGTCGGTGCAACCCGGACGGGCTGACTGCATGCAGTATCACTTCGACTTCATCCGTAGACAGCCATAGGCCGCACACCGATCCGCCGTTCAGAAACCCTGCGGCTTCGACTTCGATGGAGCGATGTCGGACGCCCTCGACCACCTCGATCAGACGGTCCAAGCTGAGGTGAGTGGGCAGCCGTAAAGATTTGAAGGCATTCGCTGCTCGTTCCGCAGGCGACTGCCCTGAGGGGTGTGGGTTCACTTGCATCGGCAACTCCGGTCGTACTCATTACCGGGTCGCTAGTGGTCGACATCTCGCCGCCGGCTAGCAACGAACTCTCAAATCTATTGAACTCCTGGGCTCTGGACATGTCCAGACCTTCAAAGAATGCGCTAGCCAGGAAATAGTTCCTCGGACATCCGCCGTTCAATACGACCTCAGCTCCTTGCGCCCACTCATAACGACTGATATCCGGCACCGAACTGATCGAGAGCTGCTGTGAAATCGTTCAGGCGACTTTTTGGTGTGGCTATGGCTAGTTGGCCGCCTTCAGATGGTTGTGCCGCGCCACCAGCGCCCTCTATTGGGATCGAACAATGGACCCAGGCCGAAGCCCTGTAGAAGGCGATGGGTAACGCCTCCCGGCGCCTGGAACTGGGCGAACTCCGCCTCAGCGAAGGCTGGAGTTTTGGCTGGCAGAGTTCTGCTGACGGTGCATGGCACATCCACACGGCTGGCAAAAGGAACGCCGTACGGAGGCTTACGAAGGTGCACAAGAGCGCCACTCACGCTGTACGTGATTGCCCTGTCCAAGGCTCGCGGTCGAAGTCCAGTCGGAGCACGTGTAATTCCCGTCAGAACTGATGGTCCAAAGCTCTTAACTCGACTGACCCGGCGCAGGTGCGCTGCCTAAGCCCCCCCGGAAGGGTTGGCTGTCTAGGTTTCCGGCGGACTACCGTGGCGTCCCGGGTGCGTGCTGTTCCGCGGGCGTAGGTGCCAGAAGAGCCGAGGACCAGAGACTCAACATCAGCACAGTCACCGGCCCACGAGGCGCCCCGCTCTGGATGGACGATTACGTATATCGTGTCCATGTGAACGGTGACATGTCAGGACAGTTTTGGGTCGGGGGCGGCCCACGCGTCGCCGGAGTCCTGAAAATAGATGGAAGCACGTACTCCTTAGAGTTGGAAGAGTTTTGTTTTCGGCCCCGTAGCCTCGACATACAGCCGGGTTATTACTCCATTAGTGGGGACCCTGGGGCAATAGCGGAGGACTTCGCGCCGCGCACCGTCATGGGCGAGTTGGACGAGGGCACAAGCGTGACGCTTCTTGGTGCGCAGATGGACACGACCCATCCTCTCTTCGGACCGCTCACGCAACGATTCACCGGCTCCGTCGTTGTGCTCGGCACTCATATTGATGACCAAGAACATGCGATTTCTGGTATCCGATGGACTTGGAGCATGCCCTCCGGCCTGGCCGGATGGCTCGAGGACGGTCCGGTAAACGTCACAGATGGCCCGTTGAGCGGGACACTTCGTGCTTGGGCCTGCGCAGAAATGCCAGGCCTGGAGCTAGAGTTGTCTGATCCCGTCGAACTACGAGTCGCCCGTCATGGGGCCATGGCTGCGGTTACCCAGTTGCTGGTGCTCTGGACAGGATGCGACGTCGACGTGTCCAGAGTAGAGATCCAACTCGAAGGCGGCCTTTGGTATGAATGCTCCGCACCAGAGAACGAAGCGGGTAGGTTCTCCAGGACTAAACTCCTGCCAATGACCGACCTCACCCTCACAGCCCTGGCCAAATGGACGATCTTGGCCTTTACGCTGGACCCCTTGCCCTACATTGCTTCCGCCCCGGCCGGCGTCCTCCAGATCGATGCCCAGGCAGTCGCAAGTGCTCTTGAAGGACTTCACCGGCGGCTTCTCGGGGATAGCCGGCCCTTCGCCCCTATCAGCAAGGGCGCAGTGAAGCGTGCCACGCAGGCGGCGAGGGAAGCCGGTGTTCGTGTTCTGCTCGAGAACGGATTTGTCGACGCTGATCTCGCCGGAAAACTATTCAGTGCAGCCCTGAACCACATTGACCAGCCAAGCTATCAACAACGCCTTACCGAGATAGCAGTTCCAGTCGTCGAGATCGCGCCGGGACTCATCGGCCCGGAGCTAAGCGCATGGGTTAAATCCATGAAGGACATCCGGAATGATCAGAGCCATCAACTGCTCGACCGGTTCTACGAAGAAGAAATAACGCAATACCACATTGCAAGCATCTCTGGGCGCTGGGTCCTCCGACTACGGATACTGACCGAATTCGTCGACCCCAGCCAACTCAGCGCCGCCCTGCGGGAATCGCAGTCCTTTGCCTTCGCATTGGCAAATATGGACGTCGAACATTACTGGGTGGGTTACTCGTGTCTGCAAACCTTCAAGGGCCAGTCCTGACGCCAAGAAGGCGACATTCAACAGTCGAGACGGCAGGTGGCCCCTGCGCCGTCGGTCATATCGGAGTTTGTCTGGAACAGAGGCGACCTCTTCGCTAGCTAGATCTGGCCGACCTCTTTGCCGCCGTCCGCGGCGGCAAGACCAGACCATCGTTGCAACATCAGAGTAGATCTCCGGTGGAGGTCCCTGACCAGTTCCTTCTTCGACAACCCTGCGAGTTTACTTGCGATGTACTTGTCGTAGTCCGATCCCTTCGTGTGGGCGGCCACCCTTGAACGGAGCTCCTGTATTTCTCTAAGCAAGGAAAGGTCCTCGGTAGCTTGTTCGTAGCCGACCTTCTCGAAGAAGCGTTGAAGCTTGCCGAGGCTTCTTTCGTTCTCGGGTCCCTTGCCGACAACTTTGCCGATCCCTTTGTCGTTCAGGAAGTCAACAAGAAGTTTCGCCAGGATCAGCAGCTGGTCTTCGAACTCGGTCTGGGTTTCGTTGAGAGGAACGTGCAACCTATCCAGTATCCCCTTGTCGATCTTGTGAGGTTTCCGATGCAGCTGCCATCCATGGACCTGGAGCCAGCGGGACTGAAGGTCTCTGTAGGCACGCTTTAGTTGATGGTCAGGCTGCTCCGCGGCTGCCCACTGCCCCA
Organism: Paenarthrobacter sp. AB444; assembly: GCF_028736865.1. Lineage (NCBI taxonomy): Bacteria > Bacillati > Actinomycetota > Actinomycetes > Micrococcales > Micrococcaceae > Paenarthrobacter > Paenarthrobacter sp. AB444. Next base: position 522,117 of record NZ_JAQZBY010000001.1, read on the forward strand.
AGAATGACCTGCGGACATAGCTGCCGCTCATTTCCCCGGAAGGCGCCACATTGAATGCTCGCCAGTACTGGCGCTCGGATTCCGGAAGGTCTCCGCCCAGATCACCCAGGAAAACGGCCACGTGATCGCCGTGATCGTTGTCCAGCCTTAAGTGCCAGCGGCCTTTACAGGATATGGAACCTTCCGTCACGGCATACAACTCCGGGTTGTTGTAGTACTTCTGCAGAACTTCGCTGCGGAAGAAGACGGGAGTGAGGTAGTTGGGCGCGTCAGGGTTCTTCCCAAAGTAGTCGCCCAGTTTGTCGATCTCACAAGTGAACTTAATGGTACGACCGACTTCGTCTTCCCCTATGACGAACTCCTCGTAGGTCTCGTCCCGGGACTCGTATTGCCACAAGTTGCAGTGTTCAATCGGGGCCGGACTAAGGTACTTTTTGGCCCGGAATACGGCCGCCGGGTAATCGAGGCTGTGGCCTACATGGTTGAGCCCTGCGGAATCGGCATTCTTCCACTTGAAATTGAACTGCTCGAAGTCATGATCAAGGCTTAGGTCGGGGAAATGACTGATCGTTTCGGTGTAGAGCCACAAGTCGAGTTGTTTGAGGGCCCGGAAGCGAGTGAGAAAGGAAGTCCTGATACGAACATGTCGTCCCGACACCTCGACAACAATAGTCTCACTGCCATCCTTTTCAACACTGATGAAGTTTCCTGAAGCCCTGTCTTCGAACAAGTCAAAGACCAGCCGAAACTCCTGGTTCAGGATTACCTCGGCCTCACGGGTGCCTGCTTTGTCAGTGACGATGACCAGGGGTTCCCAGCCGTCGTCGTTGCCGAATCGTACGTATGATGTTTGACGCGTCTCACTGAACGTTGTGATGGTTCCGGGTCGACCCCAGCCAATTAGGACATCCCAGCCCTCTTCGTCCAGGAACTCGGTCCTTAACGCCGGGGGTGCTAGTACAGAGTAGGCGACTATCGAAACGGGCATAGTGCCCATTCCCTCACCGTCGTAGACCACGGTCCATGGTTCCGTACCGACACGCATGAAATCGGCCATCTGAGTATCACCACGCAGTGTCCGCAACTCAGAGTCGCTGAAGACAATCCCCAAGCCCAAACCCCCTTCTCAAACTTTCACTTTGCGCGAATCGGCACCGCTGCCTGGACAGATTTCGCCCGGGCATGACGACTGAATTTCGCAGGACGTTCCGAGAGAAGATACCACCCCGGAGACCCGCCCAATGCGACTCAGATCCCCTAAGGCCGCGTCCGCACCGTGGACTTCATGCCCACCGGTGGTCTCGAGCGCCTCCGCAGCCTCCAGCTCAATGATCAACTGCCAAAGCTCACAATTTAGGTCGGCCAGGAGTTCGGCGCTAGAACTCCATGCTCCGCACATCATAATGCGCTGGAACTGTCGATTGGCATTGTGGGCCTCGGCCGTAAACACAGCCCTCACAACTATCTCGGAACAGGCCATCGATTAGCGTATAGCACTCCGGCAGGAAGGCCTCGAGGGCACTCTTACCCATGTCCTCGCCAGCACGGTCCACGTGTCGCGCCAGGACATCGCCGTGAAATCGATGCTGATCCTCTCCGAAGGCTTCGTGGTGAAAGGCCATGGCTGCATCAATCCGGCTCACTTCAGGATGTGGCAGAACAATTATCATTCCCGGAATTTGCGGGGAACGGACGCCCCTCGTATCAGGGATCTTCGCTGGGCGCCCACGCTGACTTACGGCGGTCTTTGTAAATTCGGCCAGGCTGAACCGATCCCGTCGGGGCACATGTAAATTCCACGAGCAGGGCACGGTGATCGCTTCCGGCTTGCCGCGGCTCTCCCTGGATCATCGGCGATCAGGAGCCGACATCGGCAATCTCAGCAGGTGTCGACCCTAGGAGCGCGAGTCCAGCGGGCTCCAAAATGCCCTCGATCCCCCATGGCTCTGCCACAATTGCGTCGTTCGGCCTCATCCGGGAGGGGCTGAAGATCACAAATGGCTCCCCATTGGCGGGCCGCAAAGTGACCCGCCGGCCAGCCCCTAGTCCATTCTTGACAGCCTGAAGGTGCTGCTGGGCACCATCGGCGATCAGACGTGGATGATATATCCGCATGTCCTCGAGAATGATCTTCTCCCCAAGGAGTGTGACACACCAGTCCGACTCGGTGTAGATCATGTGACTACCACGTTCACTAAGCAGCGCCTTCGTCCCATTGTCCAAGCCGCCATCGAGCGTTACCTCGAGCTTTTTCCTGTTGGGTACGGCGACGCTTCGACCTTCCAGCATCCGACGAACCACACGAATCCAAACCCTCTCATGCCCGCGGGGCAACAATTTCGGAAACTCGAACTCAATGTTCAGTTGGCTCTCCAGGTAAGCGAGGTCATCGATAAGCTCATGCACTCCTGAACTGGGAGCAGAATTTGATGTGAATTCCGGGCAACTCAAGGATCTGGCGTGCCCGTTCACATTCATTTCCACGGTTTCCGCAGAGGCGAGCGAATTCAAGAAGGAGAATGCCCTTTTCACGTCGTGGGCAGAGTAACCCTCAGGTTCACACCGCATAGTTACGAGGGCCGGCTGCATCAGGTCCTCCGGGAAGCGCCAAACTTGGCGGAGCCCACCGGGGAAATGACACTCCAAGGCGGCTCCCGTGGCTCCAGTTACCGAGGTTACAGCCCTCCCCCGTAGTGTAGCCAAGGCCCGTCCAGCCTTATTCTTGCTGACCAATTTGAGATCATCGTCAATCACCGACGACTTTCCGGGACGGATATGGAATTCGCCGGCGCCGTGTTCTTGGGCAAACCACTCGGGGCCCACCATGGAGAAAGCCTCCACCACGGTGCTTGGCAGCGTTAAGGGCTCAATTGGCCCATACGCCAGCGTGTCCTCGTACTTGGCCCGCAACTCGCTGTCGTCCGGACCGAATACCGTGGACAACACTATTGATAGTGGCTCCCGTTCGCAGGCATCCGGTTTTTTTGCATACAGCGTTTCAACGTACACACCCGATTGAAAGGCAACGCCTCGACCCCAGTAGGCACTGGTGCCATCGGCGCGGCTGGCCAGTTTGGAGGTTTCGGCCGCCAAATCCCCCGGCCTCCTCAATGCAGCCGACTCACGCTGAATAAGTGCGAGAGCGCTCATCGCTACATCCCGAGTCGCCCAGTCATGGACTTCCGGATAGTCCGCAAGCAGCAAGTTCAACTCGGTGGCTCCGATGAAACGGACCGATACTGGCCGACCGCGCCGCATTGCAGAAACGAACTGCCTTTCCGGAACCGTGAGGTTGGCTGGCACCACCAAGGTCCACCGGGGAGGGTTCAGCGCCATCGCAGATTCAAAGGAGCGTCGTATCTGATCACGACGTTTCCGGAAATTACTCGAGAAACCCTCACGGAACCACTTCAGCTGAATAATCTCGAGCAGGTCGCCACTTTCGGCTTCACGAACATCGATGTCGATCCCGCCATCGCCACCACGCCCATCAATAGCCTGGCCAACGAACCCCTCCCTGGTCCGATCGCGGACAATCAACGCCTCAGCCAACGAGTTGAAGTCGACCTCCGGGATCGTCCTCCAGTCAATTGACGACTTTGAACTCATGACTACCCCTCTTTCACCTATAACCGAACGTCAGACACCCTGTTCCCGAGGAAGCCAGCATCTATTTAGATCCGGAAAAACCAGGCCAGCGTATGTTCCTTGTTTTCGACTGCGGTAGTTCCTGGATCCATGGAGGGTGCAGTGTCTCGTTTCGGACCAAACCAAAAAGAACGGTGTCCGATCGCTGACGGAACAAGCAAGCGGATCGCGTCAGTAGATTTGCTTTTTCCAGACCCGTTCTCTCCTACTAGAACAGTAACGTGCTCTCTAAAGTCGATTTCCGTGTCAAGGCACGACATAAAGTTGCAGATTCTGAGATCACCCAGCTGCATTACGCTCGCCAATAACTACCGTCCGCAGACTGAAAATTTGAAACCAAGTCGATCAACATTAGCCCGGCCTCTGGTCCAGAACCTCACGACGAGCCGTCCTGATGGGACAGAGAGACTCCATCAGTGCCTAAGCAGCCTCAAATCCCCGGCAGACGCCCACGTTGTCAGTGGAAGATCCTCCACTCCGTCATGTTCTGGTTCCCCTTTTTCACCATGAACACCCGATGAATCGGCCGGGAGTGAGCGATTATGGATATGGAGTTCTTTGAACCAGCTGAGGCAGCAGCCCTAATGCGCTGCAGCGAAGGATGGCTGCGTGACGGTGCAGCTGCCGGACGGTTCCCGCACGCATGCTGGGGCAAGGGCAAGATCGTCTTCACGTCTGAGCACATTGCCGAGATAGCCAGGCTCAGCGAGATCCTGCCAACGTCACACCCGTCTCCGGCGGCGCAGAGCGCCAATCCAACCAGCACCAGGCTCATCGGCACGCGTGCCCGCAATCGACTCGTCTCCTGACGGCCCAGAACCGCTTCAGCGCATAAACGCCGCGACCTGACGCTCGGTCGCATCCGCCCCGACCTGCAGCGCCTCGGGCATGAGGTGACCGTAGACCTGCTCGGTCGTCTTGATGGAGGCATGCCCAAGCCGCCGCGAGATCGTGAAGATCGGCACGCCATCCTGAATCAGCCAGGAGGCATGCGTATGTCGTAGGTCGTGGATACGTGGATCTTTGCGCAGTCCACGGAGCTGAGCAGCCTTCACCGCCGGAACCCAGAAGTGATGCCAATAAAGCTTGTGCACGATCCGCTCCCCCTTGGGCGTTGAGAACAACAAATCGCCGCTCGGACGCCCAGCCACCAAAGGGATCAGGAGCTCGACGAGAGCCGGATTCAGCCCAATTGTCCTCTTCCCTGCACCAGTCTTGGTCGGCCCAATGTAGAACTGATTCTGCCCATCCCGCTTCCATGCCTTGTTGATGCGGGCCGTCGCCGGCTTCCCCAGCAAATCAATATCCGCCACGGTCAAGGCCGTTGCTTCCCCGAAACGCGTACCCGTCATCACCAGGAAGTTAGTGAGGTCCCGGTACCGCTCCCCCATGCCCTCCATGATCAGCCCGAATTCGGCATGCGTAAGGAACATCATCTCGTCCTCCGCTTTCTCGACACTCGGCAGCTGCACCCCACGGCACGGATTACGAGTGATGTAGCCGAGCATCTCTGCCGTGTTCATCGACGCGGAGATGAGGCCATGCACATTCTTGATCGTCTTGGGCGACCGACCCTTGGCCATCATGGACTTCACCCAGTACGCAATCATCCGGTAGTCCAGCTTGTCGACAGCCACGTGACCGATGACCTTCTGCACATGAAGATCGAGCATGGTCTGGTACGTCTTCACGGTGCCGCTGGAGGGCCGCACCAGCATGTCGATGTGTTCCTGGATGACCTCGGCAACGGTCGGTACCCGCTTCGCATTTTCCACAATGGCGTGCTGCGCGATTTCGAAGTTCTGGCCGTTGGCATCCAACAACCGCTTCAGAGTTTCAGCCTCGGCCTGAGTGGCAACAGTGATGCCCTGATGCTTCTGGATTTTGGGGTCTCTCCAGCGCACCGTGAAGGACTGTGAACCGTCCTTCTTTGTGCGTGTCATGATGCTGGCCATGCATAAAACGCTACGCCGCTGTGCACAGATTTAGGGGTTTTGTGCACAGTCAGGGGCTAAAAAGCCCCTGACCTGCGACAACATCGTGCCCGAGGTGGGACTCGAACCCACACACCTTTCGATACCGCATTTTGAGTGCGGCGCGTCTGCCAATTCCGCCACTCGGGCGCGGATTACCGGGACGTTAATTCTCGCTGACTGCTCTCATTTCTGTGAGCAACGCGATCCGTTCCCAGCACGCGAAACTACTCTACATGCAGATAGGCTGATTCAAAGAACCGGACGCGCTGGTGCAACAAAAACATGCTCAACGACCGTCCCCACTAAGATGGACTTGAACCCGCCGAACCTTTCCAAGGAGATCCCGTGACCGAACAGACGGAGTCCGCACCCACAAGCCAGCCGGCCCGACGCGTTGTCGTAGCCGAGGATGAGACCCTCATCCGCTTGGACATTATCGAGATCCTGAAGGGCGAAGGGTACGACGTCGTAGGCGAGGCGGACAACGGCGAAAAGGCCGTGGAGCTGGCCGAAGAACTTAAGCCTGACCTCGTTCTTATGGACGTCAAGATGCCCGTGATGGATGGCATCTCGGCTGCTGAGAAGATCGTCAAGGCCCGTATCGCCCCCGTAGTCCTCCTGACCGCGTTCAGCCAGAAGGAACTCGTGGAGCGGGCACGCGACGCCGGTGCCATGGCGTACGTCGTCAAGCCGTTCACCCCCGCCGACCTCATCCCCGCCATCGAGATTGCCCTCTCCCGCCACGAGGAGATCAAGGCACTCGAGAACGAGGTTTCCGACCTCCAGGAGCAGTTCGCCACGCGCAAGCTTGTAGAGCGCGCCAAGAGCCTCCTGACCACCAAGATGGGCCTCACGGAGCCCGAAGCCTTCCGCTGGATCCAGAAGACCTCCATGGACCGTCGCCTCAGCATGCGTGAGGTTGCCGAGACCATCATCAACCAGGTCAACTAGCATCCCTCGAAAAGAAGGGCGGCTTCCTTGCGAAGCCGCCCTTCTCCCCTTAAGCGAAGCCAGCGCTGGGCATTCAATCCCTACCCACGCCGACAGATAATAAGTATGCTGATCTTATTCGGGAGGGTGAATCCAGAACCAAGGGACTTTGGAATCACGCCTGAGAGGCGGGAGTATGCCAACGACGTCGGTACTTGAAAGAATGAACAAAAGCGCAGGCCAGCTGGGAGCGGGAACTTATGCCTGCGTCCTTGGCGCAGCTACCTTGGCCGCAGCTGGCCTCGTCGGTCTTTTGAGCCACCTGCCTTGGCTGTTTCCCAGCCTGGGGCCGACGGTGATGCTCTTCTTCGAGTCGCCGCAGCAAAAGGCGGCATCGCCCGGAAACACCCTGGCAGGCCATGGGGTGGGACTGCTTGCGGGTGCTGGCTGCCTTTATGCTCTGGGCCTCCAGGACATCCCACCAGCCCCAACCGGTGGACTCACTCCGGGGCACGTAGTAGCCGGCATAGCGTCGGTAGGCCTGACTTCCCTCATCCTGGCGCTGATCAAGAAGCCCCACCCGCCAGCCGGGGCGACAACACTCATTGTCAGCCTCGGCATCCTCAAGACGCCTGCGCAATTGCTCACCATGGCGGGTGCGATTCTCCTGGTTACAGCACTGGGCTGGACCCTGAATCTCATCCTCGGAACCCGGCCTTCGTCTTCCTGATACATCTGCAGTATCTAAACGACAACAGGCCCCGCCAAACGGCGGGGCCTGTTGCGCAAAACCAGGGACTACGCCTTGGTCTTGGACTTCTTTTCGGGCCACGGGCCAACGGGTTCCTTGCGGGAACCGTCATCGACCTTGGAGGTGTCGGCGAGGTCGCCTACCTTGTGAACCTTCAGAGAGTTCGTGGAACCGGCCTGTCCTGGAGGGGAACCGGCGGCGATGACCACGAGGTCACCTTCGTCCACGAGCTTCATGTCGAGCAGGCTGCGGTCCACCTGGGCGGTCATCTCGTCGGTGTGGCCGACCGAGGGCACCAGTACCGGCTGGATGCCCCAGGTGAGGGCCAGCTGGTTCCACACGTGCTCAACCGGCGTGAACGCGAAGACCGGCTTGACCGGGCGCAGACGCGACAGGCGTCGTGCCGAGTCACCGGACTGTGTGAAAGTACAGATGTACTTGGCGTCCAGCTGGTCTGCGATTTCGACGGCGGCACGGGTGATGGCGCCACCACGGGTCTTGGGCTTGGTACCCAGCGGGGGGACGCGCTCAAGTCCGTGGACCTCGGTGGATTCGATGATCCGCGCCATGGTCTTGACGGTTTCGATCGGGTACTGGCCCACGGAGGTCTCACCCGAGAGCATGACTGCATCGGCGCCGTCGAGAACTGCGTTGGCGCAGTCGGAGGCTTCGGCGCGTGTCGGCCGCGGGTTGTCGATCATGGATTCGAGGACCTGGGTTGCCACGATGACCGGCTTGGCCCAGCGGCGGGCCAGCTCGATGGCGCGCTTCTGGACAATCGGCACCTCTTCGAGCGGCAGTTCGACGCCGAGGTCGCCACGGGCAACCATGATGGCGTCGAATGCGTCAATGATTTCGTGGAGCTGGTCCACGGCCTGCGGCTTTTCGATCTTGGCGATCACGGGGACCCGACGGCCTTCTTCGTCCATGATCTCGTGGACACGGGTGATGTCCGCAGCGTCACGAACAAAGGACAAGGCCACGAGGTCGGCGCCACGCTTGAGCGCCCAGCGCAGATCGTCCTCGTCCTTTTCGCTCAACGCCGGGACGTTGACGGCAACGCCGGGCAGGTTGATGCCCTTGTTGTTGGAGACCTTGCCGCCAACCGTCACAGTGGCAACAACCTTGACGTCGTCAACTTCAACGGCGCGCAGCGCCACCTTGCCGTCGTCGATCAGCAGCGCGTCGCCGACGTTGACATCTTCGGTGAGGCTCTTGAGCGTGGTGGAGCAGATGTCCTTGGTGCCCGGGACGTCCTCGGTGGTGATGGTGAAGGTGTCGCCAACGGCCAACTCGTGCGGACCGTCAACAAAGCGGCCAAGGCGGATCTTGGGGCCCTGGAGGTCGGCCATGATGGCCACGGGCTTGCCCAGCTGCGCCGCAGCCTTGCGGACATTCTCGTAGGTGTTGTCGTGCACGGAGTAGTCGCCGTGGCTCATGTTCATGCGAGCAACGTCGACGCCGGCCTCCAGCACCGCGAGGGTGTTGTCGAAGCTGGAGATAGCCGGGCCGAAAGTTGCCACAATTTTCGCGCGTCTCATATACCTACCCTAAGTAGTTCATGCTGATTGAGTAAAAGATCAGTTCCTGCCGGCGCTATAAGACCGCTATCGCCCGGTCGGTGGGGGCGACCGGTGCCGGGAGAATGGTGCTTCCCATCAGGAACTTGTCCACTGCGGCCGCACATGCACGGCCTTCCGCAATGGCCCACACAATCAGAGACTGGCCACGTCCGGCATCGCCGGCGACAAACACTCCCTCAGTGTTTGTCATGTAGTAGCCGTCGCGGGCCACGTTGCCCCGACCGTCGAATTCCGCACTGACCTGTTCCGTGATCCCAGCCGGCTCAGCGCCCGTAAAGCCGAGGCTCAAGAAGACCAGGTCAGCCGGAATAATCCGCTCCGTGCCTGCCTTGGGCAGGCGCTTGCCATCTACGAACTCTGTTTCAGCAACCTTGACGCCCGTCAGCTTGCCGTTCTCCCCCACGAACTCGACAGTGGAGGCAAGGTACGTGCGTTCGCCGCCTTCTTCGTGGGCACTGGCCATCTCGAACAAGGTGGGGAAGGTCGGCCACGGCTGGTGTGCGGCACGTTCCGACGGCGGCTGCTTGCCGATCGCGAGGGTCGTCACCGACGCTGCCTGGTGGCGGTGGGCGGTTCCGATGCAGTCAGCACCGGTATCGCCACCACCGAGGATGACAACGTGCTTGCCGCGGGCATCGATGTGGTTCTCCGGGGTCTCCCCCGCGACTACGCGGTTCGCCGGGACCAGGTAGTCCATGGCGAAGTGAACGCCATCAAGATCGCGGCCAGGGATCGGCAGGTCGCGCGGGACCGTAGCCCCGGTGGCGACAACAACGGCGTCGTAGCGACGGCGAAGCTGCTCCCAGGTGACATCGGTTCCCACAGCGACGCCGGTCCGGAAGCGGGTGCCTTCGGCCTTCATCTGCTCGAGGCGGCGGTCAACCTGTTCCTTCTCCATTTTGAAGTCAGGAATGCCGTACCGGAGCAGGCCGCCGATCTTGTCATCGCGCTCGTACACCGCAACGGTGTGCCCAACGCGGGTCAACTGCTGCGCGACGGCCAAGCCGGCCGGACCGGAGCCAACCACGGCAACCGTCTTGCCCGTAAGGCGCGTCGGCGGAAGCGGGTGGACCCAGTCGTTGTCGAACGCCTGGTCAATGATGGAGACCTCAACCTGCTTGATGGTCACGGCGGGCTGGTTGATGCCCAATACACACGACGCTTCACAAGGGGCCGGGCACAAGCGGCCCGTGAACTCAGGGAAGTTGTTCGTGGCGTGAAGTCGCTCAATGGCTTCTTCACCCTTGTCCCGCCATACGAGGTCATTCCACTCAGGAATGAGGTTGCCCAAAGGACAGCCCTGGTGACAGAACGGAACGCCACAGTCCATGCAGCGGCCGGCCTGGCTCTTCAGGACACCCTTTTCCTGTGCTTCGTAGACCTCTTTCCAGTCCATGATGCGGACGGGAACGGGACGGCGTGGCTGCGTCTCGCGCTGCCGGACTTTCAGAAATCCGCGTGGATCAGCCACCGGTTACCTCCAGGATTCGAGACCATACTTCTTCGCCATCGGGGTCAAGGCCCTCTTCGATGGCGTCGAGACGGGTTTGCAGGACTGCGGCGTAGTCGCGCGGCAGTACCTTGGTGATGCGGGCTGCGGTGTCGTCGAAGTTCTCGAGCAAACGGCCCGCCAGGACGGATTCGGTTTCCTCAACATGCTTGGTGAGGAGGCCGTGGACAATGTCGCGGTCCTCGGCGTCGAGCTCCAGGAGCTGGAGTTCGCCGGAGTCGAGGGCGAGCTTGTTGACGCGCTCAGGCTGCAGGTCCAGAACATAGGCGGTGCCGCCGGACATGCCGGCGCCGAAGTTACGGCCCGTACGGCCGATGATCAGCGTCTGGCCACCGGTCATGTACTCACAACCGTGGTCGCCAATGCCCTCGACGACGGCGGTCGCACCGGAGTTGCGGACCAGGAAGCGTTCGCCAACCTGACCACGCAGGAACATCTCGCCGCTGGTGGCACCGTAACCGATGACGTTGCCGGCAATGACGTTGCGTTCTGCCTGGAACACATTGGTGCGGTCCGGGCGGACGATGATGCGCCCACCGGACAGGCCCTTGCCCACGTAGTCGTTGGAGTCACCGAACATGCGCAGCGTGATGCCTGCAGGCAGGAACGCGCCCAAGGACTGGCCGGCGGTGCCGTTCAGGGTCACATCGATCGTGTCCGTTGCCAGTACGTCAGTGCCGAAGGTCTTGGTCACCACGTGGCCCAGCATCGTGCCCACGGAACGGTCCGTGTTGATGACGTCCAGGGTGATCTTGACGGGCATGCGGTCGCTGAGCGCTTCCTGTGCCATGGTGATCAGCCGCTGGTCGAAGTGCTTGTCCAGCTCGTGGTTCTGGCCGGTCATGTTGCGCAGCGGCACGTCGTCGTCGAATTCCAGCCCGTGCAGGATGGGATCGAGATCCAGGCCTTCGGCCTTCCAGTGGTTGATGGCGTCCCGGGTGTCCAACACCTCGGCGTGGCCGATAGCCTCTTCGATGCTGCGGAATCCAAGCTCTGCGAGGATTTCGCGGACTTCCTCTGCGAGGAACTCGAAGAAGTTGACCACGAATTCGGGCTTGCCGGAGAACCGGGCACGAAGCTCGGGGTTCTGCGTAGCCACACCAACCGGGCAGGTGTCCAGGTGGCAGACGCGCATCATGATGCAGCCTTCGACCACCAGAGGCGCGGTTGCGAAGCCAAACTCTTCGCCACCGAGCAGGGCGGCAATGACCACGTCACGGCCGGTCTTGAGCTGTCCGTCGACCTGGACCACAACGCGGTCGCGCAGGCCGTTGAGCATGAGGGTCTGCTGGGTTTCGGCGAGGCCGAGCTCCCACGGCACACCCGCGTGCTTGAGCGAGTTCAGCGGCGAGGCGCCGGTTCCGCCGTCGTGACCTGACACAAGCACGACGTCGGCCTTCGCCTTCGTCACGCCGGAGGCCACCGTGCCGATCCCGACTTCCGAAACCAGCTTCACGTGCACCCGGGCCGAAGGGTTGGCGCGCTTGGCATCGTAGATGAGCTGCGCGAGGTCTTCGATCGAGTAGATGTCGTGGTGCGGAGGCGGGGAAATCAGACCGACGCCGGGGGTCGAGTGACGGGTCCGGGCCACCCAAGGGTAGACCTTCTGCGCCATCAACTGGCCACCTTCACCGGGCTTGGCGCCCTGTGCCATCTTGATCTGGATGTCGTCGGCATTGGTGAGGTAGAGGCTCGTGACACCAAAACGGCCGGAAGCGATCTGCTTGATGGCAGAGCGGCGCTCGGGATCCAGGAGGCGGTCGACGTCCTCGCCGCCTTCGCCGGTGTTGGACTTGGCGCCCAAACGGTTCATGGCGATGGCGAGGGTTTCGTGCGCTTCCTTGGAGATGGAGCCGTAGCTCATGGCTCCGGTGGAGAAACGCTTCACGATGCTGGATACGGGTTCGACCTCTTCCAGCGGAACAGCCGGGCGGACGCCGTCCTTGAACTTGAGGAGCCCACGCAGGGTCATCAGGTTCTCGGACTGGTCATCAACGCCCTTGGTGTAGGCCTTGAAGATGTCGTAACGGCGTTCGCGGGTCGCGTGCTGCAAACGGAACACCGTCTCCGGGTTGAAGAGGTGTGGTTCGCCGTCGCGGCGCCACTGGTACTCACCGCCGCCGAGCAGCGGCTGGTGCGGGTGCTCGATGCCACCCTCGGGGTACGCCATCTGGTGACGGGCAGAGACTTCCGCGGCGATGACGTCGAGGCCGACGCCACCAAGCTGGGAGTGCGTGCCGGAGAAGAATTCATCCACGAGTTCCTGGGACAGGCCCAGAGCCTCGAATGTCTGGGCACCCGTGTAGGAAGCCACCGTGGAGATGCCCATCTTGGACATGATCTTCAGGACACCCTTGCCCAGGCCCTTGATGAGGTTGTAGACGCCGTCTTCAGCAGTCACTCCCGTGACATCGCCGTTGGAGATCAGCTGTTCCACCGATTCCATGGCCAGGTACGGGTTGACCGCCGAAGCGCCGTAGCCGATGAGCACGGCAACATGGTGCGTCTCACGGACGTCGCCGGCTTCGACCACCAACGCAGTCTTGGTGCGGTTGGCACTGCGAAGAAGGTGGTGGTGAACAGCGCTGACCAGCAGGAGCGAAGGAATCGGTGCCCACTGGGCATTGGAGTCACGGTCCGACAGCACGACGTACTGCACGCCACGGTTGATCGCACCGGAAACCTGCTCGCAGATCTCCGTCAAGCGGGCGCGCAGCGCCGCTTCTCCGCCCTCGGGGCGGTAAAGGCCGCGGACCTTCATGGCGATGCGGTCGCCGTCGGGGCTTTCAATGTTCGCGATCTTGGCGAGCTGGTCGTTGTTGATCACAGGGAACGGCAACGAGATCTGCGGCTGGCGGACCTGCTTGCCATCCAACAGGTTGCCGTTGGGGCCAATGGCGCACTTCAGGGAGGTGACCAGCTCTTCACGGATGGCATCCAGCGGCGGGTTGGTGACCTGGGCGAAAGATTGCACAAAGTAGTCGAACAGCAACCGCGGGCGCTTGGAGAGCACGGCGACCGGAGTGTCCGAACCCATGGCACCCAGCGGCTCGGCACCGGTACGGGCCATCGGTCCAAGCAGGATCTTCAACTCTTCAGTGGTGTAGCCGAAGGTCCGCTGGCGGATGTTCACCGAAGCTGCCGTGTGGAGCACGTGCTCACGCTCGGGAAGCTCGTTGATGTCGATCAGGTTGTCCTTGAGCCACTCGGCCCACGGGTTGGCTGCCGCGACCTCGGCCTTGACCTCGGCGTCGTCAATGATGCGTCCGGCTTCGGTGTCCACCAGGAACATCTTGCCCGGGGCAACGCGGCCCTTCTTGACCACGTTGGAGGGCTCAACCTCGATCACGCCTACCTCGGAGGCAAAGATGATCAGGCCGTCTTCAGTGATCCAGTAGCGTCCGGGGCGCAGGCCGTTGCGGTCCAACGTGGCGCCGACAAGGCTGCCGTCGGTGAAGGACACAGCTGCGGGACCGTCCCAGGGCTCCATGAGGAGGGAGTGGTACTCGTAGAAGGCACGGCGGGCCGGATCCATGGTGGCGTGGTTCTCCCATGCCTCCGGGATCATCATCATGATGGAGTGCGTGATGGGGCGTCCAGAGAGCCACAGGAGCTCGGCAACCTCGTCGAAGGAAGCCGAGTCAGAGGCACCCGGGGTGCAGATGGGGTACAGCTCTTCCGGAGTGTCACCCAGAAGGGGGCTTGCCAGCTGCGACTGGCGTGCACGCATCCAGTTGCGGTTGCCCTTGACCGTGTTGATTTCGCCGTTGTGCGCGATGGTGCGGAACGGCTGGGCCAGCGGCCAGGAAGGGAACGTGTTGGTGGAGAAGCGCGAGTGGACAATGGCGAGCTTGGTCTTGAAGCGCTTGTCCGAAAGGTCCGGGTAGAACGGCTCCAGCTGGGCCGTGGTCAGCATGCCCTTGTACACGATGGTGCGGGAGGACAGCGACGGGAAGTAGACGCCGAACTTGTTCTGCGCGCGCTTGCGGATCCGCCAGGCACGGGAGTCAAGTTCATTGTGCTCAAGCTGCTCGCCGTTGGCAGCAGCGAAGAACGGCTGCGAGAAGTAGGGCATACACGCACGCGCCATGGCACCTACGAGGTCCGCTACGACGGGAACCTCGCGCCAGCCAAGGACCGTAAGCCCCTCATCAGCAGCCAGTGCCTCGATGCCGGCCTTGGCCGTGGCAGCTTCCCGGGCTTCAGCCGGCAGGAATGCGGTACCCACAACGTACTGGCCGGGTGCGGGCAGTTCGAATTCGGTGACGGCCCGGAAAAACTCGTCGGGGACCTGCATGAGCAGACCCGCGCCGTCGCCGGTTCCTTCGTCGGCGCCTACGGCGCCGCGGTGTTCGAGATTGCGGAGGGCGGTCAGTGCCGCCTCCACGATGTCGTATCCCGGTTCCCCGCGGAGCGTGGCAATAATGGCCAGGCCGCAGGCGTCCTTCTCCTTATCAGGGTTGTAAAGACCCTGGGCCTCCGGGAGCGCGGCGAAGCGCTTGAACGGAGACATGGCACCCTGCGGCTCGATATTTTCGGACCAACCGGGGTTATGAAGATGGGTCATGGGAGACGTCCTTCCTCGAGATCGTGCGTATGGAAGGGACAACGTTGGCCCCACCTTGCCTGCCCTGTGACGGGCACAACAAAGCGCTAGTTATTGGAATTGTAGGCCAGTCGATCCAGCGCAACTAACAGTTACGCAGACCTCTGGCCCCGGCTTGACCAGTGAACATCGGTATGCTGCGATCCGGTTTCCGGGGTGCCACGACGCTGTGGACTGGGCCCTACGAGCGGTGACTCTGTTGCCCCTTTACCTACGGCGACTACTTGGTGTCGTCTGCCCTAGGCGAGGATCCGGGTGCTTTCCGTGCGGCGGTGGCATCAGCTGAGGCGTCCGTGGCAGACGTGGTGTCTTGAACGGTCTTCTCTGATGCGTCCCGCGGCCCGTCAACGTTGTCCGGATCACTGTGGTTATCAGGGAGATTATCACGTGAACCACTATCTGAGACAGATGCGTCCACATCATGACTGGTGACGCTCGTCACCGCTGCGGGCTCTCCGGAAGGGTCCTTTTCCGGCTCCCGCCCCGCCAAATAAGGGGTATCCGGCACCGGCCGAGCACGTCGGCCCAGTACCAGGAAGATGACCAGAGCCGCTACGAAGACGAAGATGCTGGTCCACACGTTGAGACGGGTGGTGATTCCAAAGAGGGTGATCTGCTCGGCGTCGTCAATACGCAATGCCTCGATCCAGACACGGCCCAGCGTGTAGTACATGGCGTACAGCCAGAACAGCCGGCCCCGACGGAACCTGAACTTCTTGTCCAGCAGCAACAGGATGGCTACGCCTGCAAGGTTCCACAGCATTTCGTAGAGGAACGTCGGGTGGAACAGGGTGTCCGCCGCCATGCCCGGTGGAAAGTTTGCGTTGGACGGGTCGATCTCGAGGCCCCACGGCAAGGTTGTGGGTGCGCCGAAGAGTTCCTGGTTGAACCAGTTCCCCAGCCGTCCGATGGCCTGGGCCAGGAGCAGGCCGGGAGCGGCCGCGTCCAGGAAGGCGGTCAACTTAACACCGGCCCGGCGGCAGCCGATCCAGGCGCCCACTACGCCAAGGACCACGGCGCCCCAGATGCCCAGTCCACCGCGCTGGATCTGGGGGATCAACGAGAGGTCGCCCGTGCCATCAAAGCCGGGCCCAAAGTACGCATCGGGCGAAGAAAAGACGTGGTACAGGCGGCCGCCAATGATGCCGAACGGGATGGCCCAGATGGCGATATCCCACAGGCTGCCCTCAGGCGCTCCGCGCTGCTTCCACCGCGCCGAGGTCAGCCACAAGCCGACGATGATTCCCGCCAGGATGCAGAGGGCGTAGGCGTGGATGCGCAAAGTCCCCCACGGCAACGGAATGTCGAATCCGGACCAGGAAGGGCTCGGAATACTCAGGGGGACCATTGCCGCTGCGTGGAGGACGGTCTGCATGCGCTTCGCTGTTTCCTTTTCCTAGGCTTCTGCAGCGGCGCGGCCCAGGCCGGCGCTGAGGTTCTTGGTGAGTTGCCCGACGGCGTCCACGCCGCCGTCGCGGAGGGCCGCCACCAGGGCGGTGCCCACGATGACTCCATCGGCGTAGGCAGCGATCTCACGGACGTGGTCCGGGTTGGAGACACCCAAGCCCACACATACCCGATCAGCCCCGGCCGCGTGGGCGCGTGCCACCACTTCCTCGGCGGCGCTGCTGACCGAAGTCCGAGTGCCGGTAACACCCATGATGGACACGGCATAGACGAACCCGCGGCTTGCCTTCACGGTCATATCGAGCCGCTCGGGGGTGGACGAGGGAGCCACGAGGAACACGCGGTCCAGTCCGTACTTGTCGGAAGCTTCGAACCATTCAGCGGCTTCGTCAGGAACGAGGTCAGGGGTGATGAGTCCCGCTCCCCCGGCTTCTGCCAGACGACGGGAGAACTCGTCCACGCCCATACGCATGACGGGGTTCCAGTACGTCATCACCAGCACGGCAGCATCCGTAGCTGCCGTGATGCCCGCTACCACGTCAAAGACATCTGCAACGCGGAACCCGTTGGAAATGGCTTCAGTTGTGGCTGCCTGGATGACCGGACCGTCCATGACGGGGTCGGAGTACGGGATGCCGATTTCAATGAGGTCGGCACCGTTGCGGGCCAAGGCGATGCCTGCTTCGATGCTTTCCTTGACCGTCGGGTACCCGGCAGGCAGGTAGCCCACCAGGGCGGCGCGGCCTTCGGCCCGGGCCTTGTCGATGGCGGCAGCGGACTTGCTGGCGGTTTGGGCGTTCATCAGTTCTGGTCCTCGTTTTCATCCGCAGCAGTCCCGGACACGCCGTCGGACGGCCCCTTGGGCTTACGGGTGGACAGGGTGGTGCCCTTGACGTGTCCCTCTTCGTCCAACATGTTGAACCAAGCCGCAGCGGTTTCCACGTCCTTGTCGCCACGACCGGACAGATTCACGATCACCGTGACGTCGGAAGGGTTTTCCTTGCCAACAGTAAGGCGGTGGCCAATCTTGATGGCCCCGGCCAGGGCGTGCGAGGACTCGATGGCGGGGATGATGCCTTCCGTCCGGCACAGGAGGCTGAACGCATCCATGGCTTCGGTGTCGGTGACGGCCTCGTAGCTCACGCGTCCTATGTCCGCGAGGTAGGAGTGTTCAGGACCCACGCTGGGGTAGTCCAGGCCTGCGGAAATCGAGTGGGACTCAATGGTCTGTCCGTCTTCGTCCTGCATGAGGTACGAACGCGCGCCATGGAGCACGCCGGGGCGGCCCAGGGAGATGGCTGCTGCGTGCCGGCCGGTTTCCACGCCTTCACCGCCGGCTTCAAAACCGTAGATCTTCACCGATGCGTCGTCCAGGAACGCGTGGAACAGGCCGATCGCGTTGGATCCGCCGCCGATGCAGGCGCAAATGGCATCCGGAAGCTTTCCGGTCTGCTCGAGGATCTGGCTCCGGGCTTCTTCGCCAATGACTTCGTGGAAGTAGCGGACCATGGCCGGGAACGGGTGGGCTCCGGCAGCAGTGCCCAGAAGGTAGTGGGTGTTCTCCACGTTCGAGACCCAGTCGCGGAGGGCGTCGTTGATGGCGTCCTTAAGTGTCTGGGAGCCGTTGGTGACCGGTACAACAGTGGCACCCAGCAACTGCATGCGGGCTACGTTCAAAGCCTGACGGCGACAATCCTCGGCTCCCATGTACACCACGCACTCGAGGCCCAGCAGGGCCGCTGCGGTGGCGCTGGCAACACCGTGCTGCCCGGCACCGGTTTCGGCGATGACGCGGGTCTTGCCCATCCGCTTGGCCAGCAGCGCTTGGCCGAGGACGTTGTTGATCTTGTGCGAGCCGGTGTGGTTGAGGTCTTCGCGCTTGAGGAAGATGCGCGCTCCCCCGGCGTGCGCGGAGAAGCGCTTGGCCTCCGTCAGCAATGACGGCCTGCCGGAGTAGTTCTTGTTGAGGTCCTTCAACTCTGCGATGAAATCAGGATCAGCCTTGGCTTTTTCGAAGGTGTCCCGCACTTCGTCCAACGCGGCGATGAGAGACTCGGGCATCCAGCGTCCGCCGTAGCTTCCGAAGTAGGGCCCCGATGCGTTGCGCAGCGAAGGGCCACCTTGCAGGAATGCGTCTGCGGCATTCTCTTCTGAGCCGGCTGTTGGCGCGTCGACCATCAGTCTCACCGTCCTGTTCCACTTAGTTCTTTGGGTAGTTCCACGTGCCACAAGGCAGCCACGGGCTTGAGCCCGGGCTGCCTTATGACTTCTCGCCGTGATTCAGTAACTGCCTCAGTTCCTGACGGCGATGGCGGCAGCTCCAGCTGCCTTGAATTCGGTAATCCGCTCGCGCGGGGTGGAATCGCTGACCAGCGCTTCGCCGACAAGAATGGCGTTGGCGCCACCTGCGGCGTAGTGCGCGACGTCATCGGCACCCCTGACCCCGGATTCGGCGACCACGACTGCACCAGCGGGAATCAAACCGGCCAGCGAACCGAAAACCGAGCGGTCGACGTCGAGCGTCTTCAGGTTCCGCACGTTGATGCCGATAATCCTGGCCTTCGCAGCGACAGCCCGTTCAATCTCTTCCTCGGTGTGCGTTTCCACCAGGACATTCATGCCGAGCTCGTGGCTCAAGGTGCTGAACCGAACAAGCTCTTCATCGGTCAAAGCGGCGACAATGAGCAGGATGAGGTCCGCGCCATGTGCACGGGCTTCCCAGATCTGGTACTCATCAACCGTGAAATCCTTGCGGAGCAACGGCGTTTCGACGGCGGCACGTACGGCATCAAGGTCCGCCAGCGAGCCGCCGAAACGGCGCTGTTCGGTGAGCACGCTGATGACAGAAGCTCCGCCGTCCGCGTACTGCACTGCCAGCGATGCGGGATCGGCGATGGAAGCGAGGTCACCCTTGGAAGGGCTCCGGCGCTTGATCTCGGCGATAACCTTGAGCTCGCTGCGGTCGGAAGAAGCTCCCCCCAAGGCTGCCCAGGCATCACGTGCAGGCGCAGCAGCGGCGGCGCGCTCCTTCAGCTCCTCGAGGGACACAAGGGCGCGGCGTGCCTCGAGGTCTTCCTTGACGCCAACGATGATGTCATCAAGAACGGTCACGATTAGTGGCCGTTGTTCTGCAGCTTGCTGCCGCCCACTCCGTAGCCCGCCTTGCGCATTACCAGGCCAACGATGAGGCCGATAACCATGACAACCAGGCCGCCAACGAAAATGGGGGTGCTGGCGATGACGAAAGCAATGGAAGAGATCAAGGCGCCAACCAGCATGACAATCACGCAGGTCCAGGCAGCCGGGCTGTTTCCGTGACCGATGGCGTCAGCGTGGCTGGCCATGGTGGATTCAGCTTGGTTTGCGGACACTGTGGTTTTGCTCATGTGAAATCTCCTCAGGATGAATACTGCTTACATTCTGCCATTTATTGACGGCGGCCGGGGACATCGACCGACGCGCGGGGCAACGCTGGCGCAACGCCGCACCGAAACTTTGCACTTGTGCCTCTAGGTAGGGTCCTCGCCCCGTGACAAGCTGTCCCAACTGTCGATCTCGTCCACTGGCTCGCCGTCCTGCCTGCCCCTCGAACCCGCGTCGTATTTGGTCCGGGTTTTCCAGTGACGCCCGGCCAGCGGCAGCACCGCTGCGCACACGGCCAGCAGAGCGCCTGCGACGATGGCCACCACTGGGAAGGCCGTGGCAACCACACCCGCCTGCCCACCAGCAACACCGGTGGCCGCAGCGATGGATCCTTGGGCGGCTCCGAGTGGATCGGCCAGTACCGTGGAGGCGGCAAGGACGATTCCGGCGGCCGAGAAGGCAATGATGACGGCGATGATCCACCGCGCCACCCGGCCCGCGATGGACGCGGCCAGGCCACCGGCCAACGCCACGAGAGCAAGTGCGGTGACGGCGGTTGCAGCCTTGTTGCCGGGCACGTGGAGGTTGCTGTTGGACACCCCAGCGGGATCCAGCTGCACCTCGATCCAGGTCTGCGTGGTGGTTCCGAAAACAGCCAAGGCAAGCACGACGGCCGCGAGGACCACAGTCGACTTGCGGGCCCAGCGGGGCGGGGCCTGTGCGGGAAGCGCGGAGGCGGCGGTGCTCACGGGGCGGACGTCCCGCCGTCGGGCAGTTCATCCCGACCGGCATCTACCGCAATGTTCTGCAGCGAGCCCGCGGTGTGCACAGCGCGCAGCGGCGCAGCGGCCTTGTTCACCGTCTCCAAGGCCTCTGAGGGCTTGTGCGAATCCGCCACAATTCCGCCACCGGCCTGAACGTAGGCACGGCCTTCGCGGAGCAGGGCTGAACGGATGGCAATGGCCATGTCCATGTCGCCGGCGAAGTCCAGGTAGCCCACCACGCCGCCATAGATGCCGCGGCGGTGCGGCTCCAACTCGTCCAGGAGCCGGAGGGCGCGGGGCTTGGGGGCACCGGACAACGTGCCTGCGGGGAAGGTAGCCTTCAGGACGTCGTAAGCCTTGGCGTGGGGAGCGAGCTCGCCCACCACCGTGGAGACCAGGTGCATGATGTGGCTGAAGCGTTCCACTTCCATGAACTGCGTGACATCGACGGTACCGGCGACGCACACCTTGGAGAGGTCGTTGCGCGAGAGGTCCACCAGCATCAGGTGTTCGGCGCGTTCCTTCTGGTCCGCCAGCAGCTCCGTCGCCAGGGCCTTGTCCGCCTCGACTGTCTTGCCGCGAGGACGCGAGCCGGCGATCGGGTGGGTGATGACTTCATCACCGGTCACCGTCACCAGAGCTTCGGGCGAAGACCCCACGATCGAGTACTCGCGGCCGTCGGCATCCTCCAAGCTGAAGAGATACATATACGGGCTGGGGTTGGTGTTGCGCAGCACGCGGTAAACGTCCAAGGGGTCGGCGGCGCATTCCATCTCGAAGCGTCGCGAGATCACCACCTGGAAAACCTCGCCGTCCACGATCGCTTCCTTGCCGCGGTCGATGGCTTCCAAGTACTTGGCTTCGTCCCAGCGTTCCTGCACGCTGGAGGCGAAGTCCAACGCAGCCGTATCCAGCACGGAAACAGGCTGGGGCACGGGCGTGCTGATCTGCTCCAGGAGCCCGTTCACGCGGGCCACGGCATCGTGCCAGGCTTCGTCAACGCGTTCGGTGCTGTCGTCAAAGTTGATGGCGTTGGCAATCAACAGGACAGTACCGTCGACGTTGTCGTGGACGGCCATGTCAGTAACCAGGTTCAGCGCCATTTCCGGCAACTGCAGGTCATCCTCGGGCGGGGAGGTCAAACGCTCCCAGTGGCGCACGGATTCCCAGCCAAGGAAGCCCACCAGGCCGGAAGTGAAGGGAGGCAGGCCCTCGAAGCGGTCGGTCTGCAACGCGGAAATCGTGTCGCGGACGGCTTCGACCGGGTTGCCGGAAACGGGCACTCCTACCGGCGGTTCGCCGATCCAGTGCGCCTGACCGTCCTTGGTGGTCAGCGTGGCGCGCGACTTTGAACCGATGAAGGAGTAGCGCGACCAGGCGCCGCCGACGGCCGCTGATTCCAACAGGAAGGTCCCAGGCTGCCCCTTGGCCAGTTTCCGATAGAGCCCGATGGGGGTTTCGGCGTCGGCAAGGACTTTCAGCCGGACAGGGATGACACGGCTGTGGACGGCGAGTTCCCGGAACTCTTCCAGGCCCGGGCTGATGATTCCAAGGTCCTGCATGGCTATTGTTCTCCGCCTTTTGGTCTGAGGTGGTGCGTCAGTGGAAAGTGCTGGGGTGCCTTATTCGCGGTGGCCCGTAACGACCGTCAGGTCGCGACCGTCAAAACAGGTCCGGGTTCCGGTGTGGCAGGCAGCGCCGATCTGGTCAACACGGATCAGGAGGGCGTCGCCGTCGCAGTCCAGGGCGACTGACTTCACGAACTGTACGTGTCCGGAAGTGTCGCCCTTACGCCAGTACTCCTGGCGGGAACGCGAGTAGAACGTGACGCGTCCAGTGGTCATCGTGCGGTGCAGGGCCTCGTCATCCATCCACCCGAGCATCAGGACCTCGTTGGTGTCATGCTGTTGCACGATGGCGGCAACCAGGCCTGCGGAATCGCGCTTGAGTGCATCTGCGATCTCCTGCGGCAACGGACCCGCGGGGTCGCTGGAAAGCTCCACGGCGGGAGAGGGGCTGGGGGCGGACTGCTCTGACATCAGATCAAGTCTAGTGCCTTTGGCGGTACTGGCGATTCTGCGGCGGTTCCAGTGCGCAAGTGCGCGCCGATCGTGCTAGTTTCACAAGTGATGCATTTCGTCGATCCCTCCCGAGAAGTACTGGCCGAAACCCTGCTGGCGGCCGGACCTGACTCCCCCACGCTCTGCGAAGGGTGGCGGACACGGGACCTTGCCGCGCACTTGTATCTGCGGGAGCGGAAGTTCGCTGTCGGCGTCGGACTGCTGATCCCCCGCCTTGGTAAAGCGTCAGAGAAAGCCACCTCCAAACTGGCCTCCCAACTGAAGACCACGGACGACTACGCAGACCTCGTCAAGACCTTCCGCTCGGGCCCGCCGGCGTTCTCTCCTTTGAAGATCAAGGCCCTGGACGAAACCTCGAACCTCATCGAATTCTTCGTGCACACCGAAGACATCCGCCGCGCCGGGGACCGCTGGGCGCCCCGGGCACTGGACGAGGCCTATTCGGACGCTCTCTGGAACGACCTCATCAAGCGCGCAGCGTTCCTGTACCGTGGCGTGGACCTTGGCATCGTTTTGGTCAGGCCCACCGGCCCGCGGCACGTTGCCAAGCGCGCACCCGTTTCCGTGGCCATCGTTGGCGAGCCGGGCGAATTGCTGATGCACGCCCACGGCCGCACCAACCAGGCCTTGGTCACCTTCGAGGGCCAGCCGGACGCCGTCGCGCTTTTGCAGTCAGCAGACATCGGACTTTAACCACCAACGCGGGGTCACTTATGGCCCATCCCGGAGGGGATGATGGGCCATAAGTGACCCCGCGTTGTATGTTTGCGGCGGGAAATCAGCGGACTTCGAAGCCGGCCTCGCGGATCGCGGTCTTGACCTGGGAGATCATGTCGTCCGGACCAAAGTGGAACACCGAGGCTGCAAGCACGGCGTCGGCGCCTGCCTGGACGGCCGGCGGAAAATGCTCTGGAGCCCCCGCGCCGCCCGAGGCGATGATCGGGATATTGACCGCTGCACGGACCATGCGGATAAGTTCAAGGTCGAAGCCATCCTTGGTGCCGTCGGCGTCAATGGAGTTCAGCAGGATCTCCCCGACTCCCCTGTCAGCAGCTTCCTTGGCCCAGGCAATGGCGTCGATTCCGGTACCGGTCCGGCCGCCGTGCGTGGTGACTTCAAAACCGGACGACGTCGGAACGTCACCTTCCCGGGTACGGCGCGCATCGACGGAGAGCACCAGTACCTGGGATCCGAAGTGCCTGGTGATCTCATCGATCACCTCGGGCCGGGCAACTGCGGCCGTGTTGATGGAAGCTTTATCCGCACCAAAGCGCAGGAGCTTGTCGACCTCGGCCACGCCACGGACCCCACCACCCACGGTGAGGGGAATGAACACTTCTTCCGCGGTGCGGCGGACGACGTCGAACGTGGTTTCACGGTTTCCCGATGAGGCAGTTACGTCCAGGAACGTCAGTTCGTCTGCCCCGCCATTGTCATAGCGGTGGGCAAGTTCCACCGGGTCCCCGGCGTCCCGAAGGCCTTCGAAGTTGACCCCCTTGACGACGCGACCGGCGTCCACATCCAAGCATGGGATGACGCGTACGGCTACAGCCATGTGCTGCTCCTCAGTTCTGCTGGCTCCAGTTGATCAGTGCGTGGGTCAGATCCGGCAGGCGTGGATGCTGCTGACCAGGATGGCGCGGGCGCCGAGGTCGTACAGTTCGTCCATGATGCGGTTGGTTTCCTTCTTGGGAACCATGGAACGCACGGCCACCCATTCGGAATCACGCAGCGGAGAAACCGTGGGCGACTCGAGGCCGGGGGTCAGCGCCGCGGCGTCTTCCACCAGGTCCTTGCGGATGTCGTAGTCCATCAACACGTACTGTCGCGCGACCAGAACGCCCTGGAGGCGGCGGATGAGGATGTCGATTTCCTTGGCCGTCCCATTGGCGGCACCACCGGAACCCGAACGGCGGATCAACACGGCCTCGGACTTCAGGATGGGGTCACCGAAGATTTCCATGCCGGCGGCCTTGAGGGTATTGCCGGTTTCCACCACGTCAGCAATGGCATCCGCAACGCCGAGGCGGACGGAGGACTCCACGGCGCCGTCCAGACGGACCACCTTGGCGTTGACGCCACGCTCGGCCAGGTAGTCGCGCAGGAGGCCGTCGTAGCTGGTGGCCAGGCGCTTGCCTTCAAGCTGCTCGACGCCGGCGAAGTCACCGACAGGGCCGGCGAAGCGGAAGGTCGAAGGCGCAAAACCCAGGGGAAGCAGTTCTTCGGCTTCGACTTTTGCGTCAAGAAGCAGGTCCCTGCCGGTGATGCCAACGTCCAGGGTTCCCTGTCCCACATACACGGCAATATCCCGGGGGCGAAGGAAAAAGAATTCAATGTCGTTGTCGGGATCGACCATCACCAGCTCGCGGGAATCGCGACGTTGGCGGTATCCGGCCTCGGACAGCATTGCGGAGGCGGCTTCGGACAGGGATCCCTTGTTGGGGACTGCTACACGGAGCATTTCGGGAGACTTTCTGTTTGGAATGGAGGTTTCAGGCACATCGGCCACGCGGCTTGCTCCGCCTGCGGGCAGGCGGAGTGGCGTGGCTAGAGATGCTTGTAAACGTCTTCCAGGCTGAGGCCCTTGGCAAGCATGAGGACCTGCAGGTGGTACAGGAGCTGGGAGATTTCCTCAGCAGCAGCCTCGTCCGATTCATACTCCGCGGCCATCCAGACTTCAGCGGCCTCTTCGACCACCTTTTTGCCAATGCCGTGGATTCCGGAGTCCAGCTCGGCTACCGTACGCGAGCCTGCCGGGCGGGTCGCTGCTTTCTCACTCAGTTCTGCGAACAGCGTCTCGAAATTCTTCACGCCCTCCAGACTACTTGCTCCTGGGCCGACGCCGCTCGTTGGGGCGCTGCATGACGAAGGGGATGTGAGTGAAGACACACCCACATCCCCTTCTCGCGCACGCTTAGCCGAGGCAGTACCCGCTCAGCTGAAGTGCTTCAGCGTCACCGCGGTAGCCAGAGCAGCTGTGACGGCCTCGTGGCCCTTGTCTTCCTGGGAGCCGGGAAGGCCGGCCCGGTCGAGGCCCTGCTGTTCGGTGTCGCAGGTGAGTACGCCAAAGCCCACCGGCACTCCGGTGCGCACGCTGACATCGGTAAGTCCCGACGTCGCGGCCTGGCAGACGTAGTCGAAGTGCGGGGTTCCGCCGCGGATAACTACGCCCAGGGCCACGACGGCGTCAAAGTGCGGTGCCAGCCTGGCAGCGGCGACCGGAAGTTCGAAGCTGCCCGGAACCCGCAACAGCGTGGGTTCCGCAATGCCCGCTTCCTTGGCTGCACGCAGGGCACCGTCTACCAGGCCGTCCATGATCTGGGTGTGCCAGCTTGCCGCCACGATGGCGAGCTTGAGCTGCGAGGTCTCCTCGGGGTTGAGGGTAGTGAGGTCGATAGTGGGCGCGCCGTGTCCGCTCATGGTGTGCTGTGGATCCGTTCAGTCTTGGTTGCTGTTGAAAATCTTGGGTGAAGCTGGATTCTTGCCATTGCTGACCGGCTCGACTTCGAGCCTGAGCAGGTGGTCCATCCGGTCCTTCTTGGTCTGCAGGTACCGGAGGTTCTGCTCCCGGGACGGCACCTCTGTGGGCACCATCTCAACGACAGTCACCCCTGCCTTGTCAAGGCGGTGCTGCTTATCGGGGTTGTTGCTCAGCAAACGGACTTCGTGAAGTCCCATCTCCGCAAGGATCTGCCCAGCCGCGTCATAGGAGCGTGCATCCACGGGCAGGCCAAGTTGCTCATTGGCTTCGACGGTGTCGAACCCGGCCTCCTGTAAGGCGTAGGCCTTGATCTTGTTGGCCAGGCCGATCCCACGGCCTTCCTGTCCACGCAGGTAAAGCAGCGTACCGCCTTCCTTGTGAATCAGTTCCAGCGCGAAAGCCAGCTGCTCACCGCAATCGCAGCGGTAGGAACCGAAGACATCGCCCGTGAGGCATTCCGAGTGCAGGCGGACCAGAGGAGCCTGGCCACCCTTTGGCGCGTTGGGCGAGCTGACAGCGAGATGTTCAACTCCCGTGACATGGTCAGTCCATGCCTGCGCCACGAAATCGCCGTAGGCGGTGGGCAGCTGCACGATGGGTCCACCGCTCACCGGGTGCGGCCCGGAGTCCGTGTGCTCACTGCTGTGTGCTGTCGATGCGGTCATCGCTTCTCCTCGTCTACCCGATGCGCCGCCCGGGAATCCACCGCTTCAACATACGACACCAGGTCCTCAATGGAGATGAGGGGGCATCCATGTTCAGCGGCAAATCCGCGCAGGCTGTCCAGGCGCATCATTTCACCGTCGTCATGTACCAACTCTGCGATAACACCCACCGGGGCGAGCCCGGCCAGGCGACACAAGTCCACGGCAGCTTCCGTGTGTCCCGGACGTTCTCGCACTCCCCCCTTAACGGCCCGCAGCGGAAAAATATGCCCAGGACGGGTGAGTGACGCCGGAGTACTGGCGGGATCTGCCAGGATTCGAGCCGTCAAGGCCCTGTCCGTGGCAGAAATTCCCGTGCTGACTCCTATCGCAGCGTCACAGGAAACAGTATAGGCAGTACCCTTAGCATCTTGGTTTATTTCCACCATGGGAGGCAGGATCAGGGCATCGGCCCGCTCACCTTCCAGCGGAACGCAGATAACCCCGGAGGAATACCGGATGGTCCATCCCATCAGGGCGGGAGTGGCGTGTTCAGCGGCAAAGATGATGTCGCCTTCGTTTTCCCGGTCCTCGTTGTCCACGACAATGACGGCTTTGCCGGCCGCCATTGCGGCGATCGCCGACTCCACCGGGTCCAGACCGGGACGCGGCGCCGCTGTTTGCTCGGGCTTGGTGGTGGCGCTCATCGGGTGCCTCCCTGCGGGGCGAACGACAAAAGGCGCTCGGTGTATTTCGCCAGGACATCCACTTCCAAGTTGACGCGGCCGCCTACGGCCTTTGCCCCCAGTCCGGTCTCCTCCAGCGTGGTGGGAATAAGGCCGACTTCGAACCACGGCTCCGCTTCGGACGCGGCACTGACAGCGGTTACGGTCAGCGAAACACCGTCGACGGCGATCGAACCCTTCTCGGCGATGTAGCGTGCCAGCGGGGCCGGGACGCCGAACCGCAGGCGGTCCCAGTTCCCCAGCGCCTCGCGTTCAAGCAGCTCACCAACGCCATCCACGTGTCCCTGGACGACATGACCGTCCAGCCGACCGCCGGCAGGAACACAGCGCTCGAGGTTTACGGTGTCCCCCGCCGCCAGCTCCCCGATCGTGGTGCGGACCAAGGTTTCGCCCATGACGTCCACGCTGAAATCCTGGCCGTCGATGCTGGTCGCAGTCAGGCACACGCCATTGACGGCGATGGAGCCGCCCAAGGGCAGGTCGCCGGCGGTTGTGGGAGCCTTCAAGCGCAGTGTCGCGCTGGCATCGCCGTCGTGTTCAATCCCAAGGACGGTGCCCTGCTCTGCGACGATTCCGGTAAACATCAGTGTCCTCCTGTGACATATTCCGCAGCTTCACCGTGTGAGGCCACACGAATCTGCGGAATCGAATTCTTTGTGGTGTTGGCAGTGCGGCCGGCGGGTCGAAGATGCAGCCGGAGGTCATTGCCCAGAGTGCGGACAGAGCCCCCGCTGGCCTCGTCCCACGTCCAGTGCTGGGCGTCGGCCAGTGTGCCTATGCCCAGGTCGTTCAGGGCCGGAGTCCCCGATCCCAGCAAGGTCGGGGCGAGGTAGACGATCAACTCGTCCACCAAGCCGGCAGCAAGGAAGGTGCTCAGAATGCTCGAGCCCCCTTCGACCATCACGTGACGGACGCCCTCGTCGAACAGCATGCCCAGCGCCTCGGCAGGATCCCTTGTGGGCAGATGGCGGAAGCGGCCGTCGTTTCCCCGCACGGCAGCTTCCTCCGGGACATCCCTGAGGCCCATGACTGCCCTGATGGGTTGGCGTTGGGAAAGTTCACCGGCCGGGGTCCGGGCCGTCAACCGCGGGTTGTCAATAAGCACTGTTCCCGTCCCCACCAGGATCGCGTCGATCAGGCGACGCAACCCGTGGTTGTCTTCCAGCGACTCGGCGCTGGAGATCCACTGGCTGGTGCCGTCGACGGCCGCGATGCGGCTGTCCAGGGTCTGGGCTATGTGCAAGGTGACGAAGGGGCGCTTGGCGGCAACGGCGTCGAACCATTCCCGGTTCAGGTCAAGTGATTCTTCACGGCCGAGTCCTGACGTAACCTCAATGCCCGCTGCGCGCAGGGTCCTGGCGCCGCCGGCGGCCGGGTCATGGGGATCGTCGACGGCGTAAATCACCTTCGCGATACCGGCCGCGATGATTGCCTGGGCACATGGGCCCGTACGGCCTACGTGGTTGCAAGGCTCAAGGGTTACCACCATCGTGGTGCCTTGAATATCGATGCCTTGGCGCCGGGCCTCTGAAATCGCGTCGGCCTCGGCATGGGCAGTTCCAGCTCCGCGATGGTATCCCGTGGCCAGCTGTTCGCCGTCCGGGCCGAGAATGACAGCGCCGACCAAGGGATTCGCCCCACGGGGGCCAGCCAGCGCGGCCGCCAGGGCCGCATCCATCGCCGACGTCTCAGCCGGCGCAAATGCACCGTGCGCGGTCATCGAACAGCCCCCGCGGCAACTGCAACGGCCTGAACTGCGCCGCGCTCACGCTTTTCCGCCCGCCACCAAACGAAGAAGCCGGTCAGCGTGAAGAATCCGTAGAAGAGGTACATGACAGCACTGGCGTAGTAACCGGCGCTGAACAACAAAGGCACTCCGACGATATCCACGGCGACCCAGATAAGCCAGAATTCGGTCCAACCGCGTGCCATTCCGTAGGTGGCCAGGAGCGAGCCCATGAAGGTCCAGGCGTCGGCCCACACCGGCGGATAAGAGCCCAGCGAGTCAAACAAGGGTGTGAGGGCGGCGGTTCCGGCGAACATTGCGCCGATCAACGCCAGGCGGACCTTGTTGGAGGCCCAGCCTGGTATCACCGCACGGCCCTGGGTACTCGTTTGACGGCCTTGCTGCCAGCGGTACCAGCCATAGGCGGCCACCGCGATGAACATTACCTGCCGTCCGGCCTGTCCCCAGAGAGTGGCGGGCGCAGCGGCACCAAACACGTTGCCGAGGAACACGGTGAGCAAAAGAATGTTGCCGACGATGCCGACCGGCCAGGCCCAGACTTTCCGGCGCATTCCGCCGAGGGCGCTGAGCAACCCAAAGATGTTTCCAAGCACTTCGCGTAAGACAAGGGCAGATCCACCAACGGGGATCTGTGCTTCGAAGAGCCATCGCAGAAAGTCCATGCCGTTCCTTCCCAGTAAGCCGCGATGACTCCGGGGGTGTACGACAGCGCAATACCGGGCGTCGCTGAAGGAACGCCCACGGCATGACTGTACGTGCTTCTCCCATCCAGACTTTAACTGTCGGTACCGGAATTCCACCGGTTCAACCGTCTGCCACCGAAAGTCCTGATCGCTCAGGACATCAGTGGCTCGCGGGTCGCGGACTATGACCGCCGGTTCGGACTTACACCGACCCCGGAGCACGTATGTGTGTTGTTATTGTGCCACAACTACGACGACGGCCAGGCTATTCCCGGCCATCTTCGTAACATCCCATAACAACCATCAGGCTTTTGCCGCCGCCGCGGCTTGTCCTGCGGTGCGCAGCCGATCGATGGCTGCTGCCGGGTCCTCATGGCCGTAGACCGCTGAGCCGGCCACGAAGACGTTGGCGCCCGCCTCAGCAGCCCTGACGATGGTTTCCTCCGTGATCCCGCCATCGACCTGGATCGCCACGGCAACGCCCGAACCCTCGATTGCCGCGCGGGCCCGCCTGATCTTGGGCAGCGTGATGTCAAGGAAGGATTGCCCGCCAAAGCCAGGTTCAACGGTCATGATCAACAGCATGTCCAGTTCGCTGAGCATGTCCAGGTACGGCTCCACCGGGGTGGCCGGACGCAACGCCATTCCAGCCTTGGAACCCCGCGCGCGCAATTCACGGGCCAGCTTGACCGGAGCGACGGCCGCTTCGGCATGGAACGTCACGGACGCGACGCCGGCGTCTGCGTAGGCAGGCGCCCAGCGGTCGGCGTCGGAAATCATCAGATGCGCGTCCAGCGGAACCGGGCTGACCGCCTGGATCCTCTGCACCACCGGCAATCCGAGCGTCAGGTTGGGCACGAAGTGGTTGTCCATGACATCGACGTGCACGGCGTCGGCGTTGCTGATGCGCTGCAACTCTGCCTCAAGATTGACGAAGTCCGCAGACAGGATGCTCGGGTTGATACAGCACTGAGACAAGGCAGCCCCTTCGGGTCGGTGTGGGTCATGGTGCGGCCGTGGCGGGGGTTCCGATGCGGCCAGGAACGTGCAGCTACGGCTTCTTGCGGATGATGGCCATGAACATGGCATCTGTTTGGTGGATGTGCGGCCACAGCTGGGCAGTGTGTTCATGTCCTGCCCCAAGGTTGCCCGTAAGGCTGACGTGGTCCAGTGCCTGCCCGGAGTCGAGCAGTTCGAGGTCCGCCCGCTTGCCCAGGACATCGCTGACCACGGCCGTGGTCTCCGCCGGATGGGGCGAACACGTCACGTAGGCCACCACACCGCCGGGCTTGACCGCGTCAATGGCGGAATTCAGGAGTTCGCGCTGGAGCGGGCCGAGGTCTCCAATGTCCTTGGGTGAACGCCGCCAGCGCGACTCCGGCCTCCTGCGCAGCGCGCCCAGGCCACTGCAAGGTACATCTACCAGGACACGGTCGAACGATTCGCGGTGCTCGTTGCCCACTTCGCGTCCATCACCTGTCCGCACGGTCCAAGCTTCTTCCGGGACAGCGGAGAGCGCCTGTTGAACAAGCTTGGCACGGTGTGGTGCAGGCTCGTTCGCCAGGAGGGTTGCGCCATCGCGATGAGCCATGGCCGCCAGGAGCGCCGCCTTGCCGCCAGGACCGGCACAAAGGTCCAGCCACTTCTCACCCCGTGCGGGACGCTCTCCCAGGTCAACACCGGCCAACGCACGTGCCACAAGCTGGGAGCCGACATCCTGGACACGGGTTGTGCCGCGCCGGACCGATTCGAAGCGACCAAGGTCGCCGCCGGCGGAAAGGGCCGATCCTTCCACCAGCTCACCGGGTGTCGCACCGTTGTCGAACGCCTCGTCGAGGTCGCCCAGTCCAGGCAAAGCCACAAGGTTCACCACCGGTGCGGCATTGTCCGCTTCCAGCAGGGCATCGATCTCGCTCTTGGGACGCCCATGGTTCACCAGTGATTGACGGAGTGCGCGGACGATCCATTCCGGGTGGGCATGGCGCAGGGCGGCGATTTTGGTCTCGTCCGTTTCGTGGTCCAGCAGGATGTTCAGCCACTGGTCCATGGTGTGGGCGGTGACCTTGCGGAGTACAGCGTTGATGAGGGCTGACGGGCCGGCTCCGATGACTGCCCTTGCCAGACCAACAGTCTGGTCCAAGGCAGCATGCGCAGGAACACGCATCGACAAAAGCTGGTGTGCGCCGATCCGGAGCGCATCTAGAATCGCCGGATCCAGCTGATTCAGGGGCCGGTCCACGCAGCGGGCCAGAATGGCGTCATAGGTGCCTTGGCCACGGAGGGCGCCGTAGCTCAATTCCGTGGCGAACCCGGCATCGCGCCGGTCCAAGCGGTGCTCCCGGATCCTGGCAGGGAGGACGAGGTTGGCATAGGCGTCCTCGGAAGCGACAGCGCGGAGTACCTCAAAGGCGACCAATCGCGCGGGGTCCGCCCGGCGTGTCCTCTGCGAGGGGGCATTGTTGGTAAAGCCCCGCTGGGGTCCCCGGTTCCGCTCCCTGCCCTGGGCGTTGCGGCGGCTTCCGCCCCCGGCCCCACGGTGACCCTGCCCACGGTTGCCTTCCCCTCGGTTACCGTTCCCGCCGCCGTCCCGGCTGCCGCTGTTGTTCGGGCCTCGGCGGCCGGACTCGCTCATTCGAATACCACTCTCTCGGGTGCTGCCAGGCCGCGGGCCCAATCAGCCGACGACATCATCTTCTTGCCGGCCGGCTGGATCCGGCCCAGTTCAATTGCATGGGAGCCGGTTCCCACCAGGACAACTTTGCCATCCATGCGGATTGCGCCCGGTGCCAGGTCATTGACTTCCGGCCTCAGCCCTACGGATTCCAACTTGACCCGCTGCCCATCCAAAGTCGTCCACGCACCCGGCTCGGGGGTGACGCCGCGGGCCTGGCGAGTCAAGGCCAACGCGGGCTTTTGCCAGTCCAGGCGTCCGTCATCGAGGCTGAGTTTCGGCGCGAGCGAGACTTCCCCGGTTTGGGGCTGCGGCGATGCTTGCCCCGCATCGATGGCGGAGAGTGTCTGGCTCAGAAGGACTGCCCCGCTGAAAGAGAGCCGCTCCAGCAGATCGCCGGCCGTGTCTTCCGGACTGACGGCCTCAGTCAGGGTTCCGAAAACCGGCCCTGTGTCCAGGCCTTCCTCCAGTTGGAACGTCACGGCTCCGGTGATGTCATCACCTGCCATCAGCGAGCGTTGGACGGGAGCAGCCCCGCGCCAGGCTGGAAGCAGGGAAAAGTGGAGATTGACCCAACCGTGCTTGGGAACATCCAAAGCCGGCCGGGGCACTATTCCTCCGTACGCCACGATGGCGGCCACATCAGGTGCGTAGTCCGCAATGCGTGCTGTGGTGTCGGCGTCGACCTTGGCTGCCCGGATGATGTCGATGCCCAACTCTTCTGCCCTCGCCGCCACCGGGGATGGCGTCATGACGCGCTTGCGTCCCAAGGGAGCGTCCGGACGGGTCAGGACAGCGACGACGTCGAAACCGGCCTTAACCAAGGCGTCCAACGACGGGACCGCAACGGCGGGGGTGCCTGCAAAGAGCACCCTCACTCGGGAACTCCAAAACTGCCGCCGCCGAAGCTGGACCCTACCGTGTTGGCGCGCTTGGAGGTGGTTTGTTCCGTGATGGCGTGGTAGTTGGCGTTGCGGATGGCACGCAAGGCGGCCTTGCGGTCCTCGCCTTCGAGCCTATCGGTGTACAGCACTCCGTCAAGGTGATCTGTTTCATGCTGGAAGCAACGGGCCAACATGCCTTCGGCTTCGACGGAGACGGGGTTCCCGTTCAAGTCCACGCCTGTTGCCCGGGTGGTGCGGTAGCGGCGCACGGGGAAGCCCAGGCCGGGGATGGAGAGGCAGCCCTCTACTTCGTCGGGTTGGAAATCCTCGCTGTTTTCCAGAACGGGATTGATGATGTGGCCTTCCACTCCCCCGATGCGGTAGGTAAAGACCCGCAGGCTGACCCCTACCTGGGGAGCTGCGAGGCCAGCGCCTTCGACATCCTCCATGGTTTCTGTCATGTCGGCGACCAGCTTGGCGAGCTCCGGACCGAAGTCGGTGACAGGGTCAGCCACGGTGCGCAGCACCGGATCCCCGATGATTCGGATACTCATAATTGCCATGCGTTGCCTGTCCTCACGATCGTCAAACCTAGGCCCGTGTGTTGCGGGGCCTAAGCCAGTTTAGTTGAGGCCATGGCGTTCGTTGAGGCCACGGCGCCCACGCTGTTCACTTGCGCAGGACCGGCTGCAGCGAACACCGGCGGGGCCACGGGAAGCAGCGCTTGTCCGGCAGCAGTGACATCCGCCGACATCTCCCACACCCGTCGAAGAGCGCAGAACTTCCACCAGTGGTGCTTGAGGATCTCGGGATTGGCGCGCATGGGCCTAACCTCCGTTTCTCCAATCGCAACGGCCAGGAGCATGGGGTTGTCTCCGTACCTCCACGGCTCCCATTCACCTGAGACGGGATCCACCAGGCTTTCCTCGGCCTTCATCCCGGCCGTGAGTTGCATGACCACTTTGTCATCAAGGGCTTTCACGGTTCCATCACGCGTGGTGCCTTTGGTCTTGTAGTCGATAAGGCAAATTCGCCCGTTGATCTTCGCCACCAGATCCAAGGTTCCCGCGTATCCCACCGTGTTGTTCCACAC
Organism: Paenarthrobacter sp. AB444; assembly: GCF_028736865.1. Lineage (NCBI taxonomy): Bacteria > Bacillati > Actinomycetota > Actinomycetes > Micrococcales > Micrococcaceae > Paenarthrobacter > Paenarthrobacter sp. AB444. Next base: position 556,685 of record NZ_JAQZBY010000001.1, read on the forward strand.
AGTGATTTCAGGTGCCAAGGGCTCGACCCGGTACAGCTCCCACCACTCATCAAACCGGGCAGCGAAGGCCTGCTCGCCGTTGGCTGCCAATTCTTCCCTGCATTCCTGCATCCGGTGCGGGCGCCCCAGGGCCCGCAAGGCAACCTGCTCGCAATAAGTGTGCACACGATCGCCGCGGGCAGCGGCTGTGTCCCGGTATAGCTCAGCTGCCTTGGAAGCCTTGTTGACGGCTTGCCGTACCCGTGCGGGACTTCCAAGAATCGCAGGAAGCTCCGGATCCGAGGCCAGACTGCTGGCGCCCATGTAGCTGAACCAACCGTCCAGGGCGTGGGCCTGTTGCCCGATCACTGTGGTGATGGATGGCACGGAGAATTGCTCTGTGGTGGACCGGGCATACATTCGGCCGTAGTCAGTAGCGTGGGCAAGCAGTGGAGCAGTCATATAAAGACTGTGTCATAGAGGGCCGACAGAATTCTCCAAGGCGAAGATCATTGCGAGCTGTTCCGGCGCCAGGCGGGCCAACTTTCCAGCAAGGATGGGGGCCGTCTGTGCCAGTTCGCCCAACGGCAACGACGATTCCGGCAAGGTACCGGGCCGCTCTTCTTCTTCTCCACGCACGTAGGAAGTGTGTGTCCCGGCCGGGATTCGTGACGGAGAAAGCATCTCCAGTCCTTGGGACGAGCACAAACTGCATGAAAAAACCCCGCCTGGACTGTCGCAAACAGTCCAAACGGGGTTCCCGGTGGTGGGCGATACTGGGTTCGAACCAGTGACCTCTTCGGTGTGAACGAAGCGCGCTACCACTGCGCCAATCGCCCGGGTGCATAGAAAACACTAACGGACCCCGGCCGGATTGCAAAACGGGACGCCACGTTCCGGAAAGCTGCGAACTACATCAATGGAATTACAGCCGTGAAACTCCCCCAATTCCGCGTCAACTCAAGGATCCAAGCGGTTCCGCAACCACCTGCGGGGAACCGATTTGGAGAATGCAGGAACCTCCTATAGAGTTTTTACTCGTCGGAAAGCGACGGAATGCCTGCAGGGCAGCCCGTTGGAACCGCACTGCGGACGTAGCTCAGCTGGTAGAGCACCACCTTGCCAAGGTGGATGTCGCGAGTTCGAATCTCGTCGTCCGCTCGCAAGGCACTGTCAAGGCAAGAATTCCCCGGAATCCTGCTTACACGGTGGGTTGGCCGAGAGGCGAGGCAGCGGCCTGCAAAGCCGTATACACGGGTTCGAATCCCGTACCCACCTCGGTGAAAACCATGTCTTCCAGCTTTGGCTGGATGCATGGGCGATTGGCGCAGCGGTAGCGCGCTTCCCTGACACGGAAGAGGTCACTGGTTCGATCCCAGTATCGCCCACCAGAACAAGGCAACTTGTTTGTTGTTGAACGTCGGAATCATTTCGATGGGCAGCATGTGCGGACGTAGCTCAGCTGGTAGAGCACCACCTTGCCAAGGTGGATGTCGCGAGTTCGAATCTCGTCGTCCGCTCTCCTCATTGAAGGACCCGGTAACGGGCGATTGGCGCAGCGGTAGCGCGCTTCCCTGACACGGAAGAGGTCACTGGTTCGATCCCAGTATCGCCCACCAGAACAAGGCAACTTGTTTGTTGTTGAACGTCGGAACCACTCCGGCAGGCAGCATGTGCGAACGTAGCTCAGCTGGTAGAGCACCACCTTGCCAAGGTGGATGTCGCGAGTTCGAATCTCGTCGTCCGCTCCAAAAAGAAAGCAGCTCCCAGGAGCTGCTTTTTTTGTGCCCTTTTTCTACTGTTCCCCAATTCATCAGGAGAAGTAACTGATACCCCTCAGAAGAAGTCGCTTTATCTAATGTGATTCCCCTCGCATAATGTACTGCGAGCTCATCACCGTTCCACGCCCACCGGCAGGAGTACCCCCATGAATGTACAGACGGCTTCAAAGTCCGTCCTGAGGCGCAAGCCCATTGACGATATCGAAGAAGAAAGCAAACACAGCGGACTTTTCAAGAGTCTCGGCCTTTGGCAGCTGACGGCCATTGGCGTCGGTGGAATCATCGGCGTCGGCATCTTTTCCCTGGCCGGCTTGGTGGCCCACGGCAGCGAAGGCAACCCGGGTGTTGGCCCGGCAGTCCTCATTTCCTTCCTGATCGCCGGCTTGGCCTCCGGAGCGGCGGCATTGTCGTACGCAGAATTCGCCGGAATGATTCCCCGGGCCGGATCGGCATACACCTATGGCTACGTCGCCCTTGGTGAAATCATCGGCTGGTTCATCGGCTGGGACCTGCTGCTCGAATACATCGCCATCGTCGCCGTCGTCGCAATCGGCATCTCCGGCTACTTCGACGCCTTCCTTTCGGGCATCGGCATCCATATGCCCACCTGGATGACGTCCACGGTCGATGAGGGCAAAGGCGGCATCATCAACCTCCCCGCAATCCTCGTGTGCCTCCTGGTCACATGGATTCTGAGCCGTGGAACAAAGGCGTTCGGCCGGTTCGAACTGGTGGCCGTCGCCATCAAGGTCATCCTGATCCTGTTCATCATCGGGCTTGGCATCTTCTACGTGAACACCGAGAACTACAACCCGTTCATGCCCAGCGGTTTCGGTCCCGTGGTCGCTGGTGCCGCGACGGTCTTCTTCGCCGTCTTTGGCTATGACGCCATGAGCACCGCAGCGGAAGAGGCCAAGGAGGGCAAGAAGCACATGCCCAAGGCCATCATCTTGTCGCTGATCATCGCCATGCTGCTCTACGTTGCCGCCACGCTCGTGTTGACCGGCATGCAGAACTACAAGGACATCAACCCGACTGCCGGTTTTGCCTCCGCGTTCACTGGTGTCGGACTGCCCGTCATTGCCACCATCATCTCGGTGTTCGCCGTGCTGTCCATCCTGACCGTCATGCTGACGTTCCTCCTGGGTGTTACCCGGGTATGGTTCTCCATGAGCCGCGACGGGCTGCTCCCTGGCTGGTTCGCCAAGACCGACCGCCACGGCACGCCCCAACGCGTCACCTGGATCGCCGGCATCGCCTCAGCCTTCCTTGCCGGCGTCTTCCCCATCAAGGAGGTCGCCGACCTGACCAACATCGGCATCCTGGCAGCCTTCGTCGTGGTTTGTGTGTCCGTGATTGTGTTCCGATACACCAAACCCAATGCGCCCCGGACCTTCCGCCTCCCGCTGATGCCTCTGGTTCCCGCCTTCGGCGTACTGGCATCGGCTTTCCTGATGTTCCAGCTGCACTGGGAAACCTGGCTGCGGTTCGGAGTTTGGCTTGTCATTGGCCTGGTGATCTATTTCGCCTACGGCCGCAGGCACTCCCTGATGAACCCTGACAGCCCGCGGCACAAGCTGGCCAGTAAGCCATTGGCGTAGTTATTCACAGGTAGCGTCTGCAACCTTGGCACCTCAGGAAACTGGTGTTAGGGTCGGACGCGGAGGAGCGAACTGGCTCCGCGATGGAAGGGAGGTGCCCGTGGGTTTAATTGACGACCTGAAGGGCAAGGCTCAGGGTCTCATTCAAGGCAACGAAGAAGCCATCAAGAATGGCATCGAAAAGGCCGGAGACTTCGTTGACCAAAAGACGGGCGGCAAGTTCGCAAGTCAGGTCGACGCAGTGCAGAACGCCGCTTCCGACTTCGTGGCCAAGAACGATGGCGAGCCTGGTCAGGCTCCCGTCGCGGGTGAGCCTAAGCAGCCGTAGCTGCCTGAGCCGCCGTACCAGATACGTCAAGGGGGCACCGGTCCCGCCGAGAGGCGCCACCGGTGCCCTTGGCGTTTAACCAAAAATTGGCATGGCTTGCAGGTCAGGTACTTTGGACACTATGCCTTCCGCCACTTCCACGACCACCCGCAGCAAAACCACGAAAGAGACGCTGGGCCCCCAAATCAGTGCCGGGGTTGTCACTGCACTGGTGGGATTCACGTCGTCATTCGCTGTCGTATTGGCCGGGCTGCAGGCCGTAGGTGCCAATCAGGCCCAGGCGTCCAGCGGCTTGCTGGCGCTGACCCTCACTTTCGGCCTTGGCATCCTGTGGCTGTCCTGGCGCAGCAAAATGCCCGTGACGCTCGCGTGGTCCACCCCCGGCGCCGCGCTGCTCGCCACTGCGGGAACAGTCGACGGCGGATGGCCGGCCGCCGTGGGAGCCTTCCTGATCGTGGGGGTGCTCATTGTCCTCACGGGGTTGCTGCCAGTGCTGGGAAGGTTGATGGCAAAGATCCCAACCGCCTTGGCGCAGGCCATGCTTGCCGGTGTCCTGCTCCCCTTGTGCCTGGCACCCTTCAAGTCACTGGGCTCGTCACCTCTGTTGGTTGCCCCCGTGATCCTGTGCTGGATCGTCCTGATGAAATTTGCCCCGCGCTGGTCCGTTCCGGCCTCGCTGCTGGTGGCGCTTGCCGTCATTGGCGTCCATATTGCCTCCTCCGGTGTCCAGATCCCCGCAGAGAGCCTGGTGCCCCGCCTGGAGTGGACCACGCCCGCCTTCTCGGTGGAAGCCGGCATCGGCTTGGCACTGCCTTTGTTCATCGTCACCATGGCGTCGCAAAACATCCCTGGCGTCGCTGTCCTGAAGTCCTTTGGCTACACAACCCCATGGCGGCCATCAATGCTCGTCACCGGGGCTGGGACCATTGTCGGAGCGCCCTTTGGCGGGCACGCCATCAACCTGGCCGCATTGAGCGCCGCCCTTGCCGCGGGAGAGGAAGCAGGCAAGGACCAGAAGCGGCGTTGGATCGCCGCTTTCGTATCCGGCGTGGCCTATCTGCTGCTGGCAGCAGTTTCAGCAGCCCTCGTGACCGTGGTCGCGGCAGCGCCCGCGGGACTTCTGGAAGCAGTCGCCGGCCTCGCCCTGCTTGGAACCCTGGCGTCCTCGGTCTCCTCCGCACTTGCCGTCGCCGAAGAGCGGATTCCGGCCTGCGTCACGTTCCTGCTGGCCGCCTCCGGGATCGCATTCGCCGGTATCGGGGCGGCGTTCTGGGCGCTGGCGGGCGGGATTGCCATCCGCTGGGTGTTGAAGAGCCGCGAGCCCTTGACCAGGGCCTGACTCAGGCAGGCTCGTGGTTCTGGGCCTCTCGGGCCAGTGCCGTCAAGCGCGAAACGGCACGGAAGTACTTCTTCATGTAGCCGCCCGTCATCATCTCTTCGGTGAACAGCTTGTCGAAGGGAACACCACTGGCCAAGATGGGCACGTCTTTGTCATACAGCCGGTCGGCCAGCACAACGAACCGCAGCGCAACAGCCTGTTCCGTAATGGTTTCGACGTCGCTCCACACCACTGCTTCGATGCCGGAGATGAGCTGGCGGTACCGGCTGGGGTGCACCGCTGCGAGGTGGTTGACCAAGGTCCGGAAATCATCCACGGCGACGGTCTTTCCGTCGAACTCGGCCCGCATCCGATGCTTCAGCTCTTCGGTCTTGAGGGGTGCGGGCGCCGCAGGCAGGCCACGGTGGCGGAAGTCCTCGCCGTCGATCCTGACAACATCGAACTGGTCAGCCAGGACCTGGATTTCCCGCTGGAAGTCGACTGCGGCGAAGCGGCCTTCGCCCAATGAACCGGGCAAGGTGTTGGACGTGGCAGCAAGCTTCACGCCGGCGTCGGCGAGTTCGCGCATAAGGCGGGACATCAGCACGGTGTCGCCTGGATCATCCAATTCGAACTCGTCGATGCACACCAGTTTGTAGCTGCTGAGCGCTTCAACCGTTTTGCGGAACGACAAAGCGCCCACCAGGTTGGTGTACTCCACGAAGGTTCCGAAGGCCTTGGGGCCCGGGGACCTGTGCCACAGGGATGCCAGAAGGTGGGTTTTGCCCACGCCGAAGCCGCCATCGAGGTAGATTCCGGCCCTCGTTGCCGGCGCTTTCTTGGCAAACAGCTTCTTGAACAGACCCGCGTTGTCGCCATTGCCCACGCCATCGGCGAATGCTGAGAGCAGTTTCACGGCATTGGCCTGGCTCGGCTGCGAGGGATCCGGCCGGTAGCTGTCGAACGACACCTCTCCGAAGCGGGGAGACGGGTAGAACCCCTTGAGGAGTTCCTCCACTGAGACTGCCGGCGTGCGGGCAGCCAGTTGTTCGATCTTTACCACGGTGGTCCGTTCCTTCGGCATTGGGTCCCCAGCAAGAATACCGGCAACGGAGGCTGTGGTAACGGACACGTGACCAAGCCCATGTTTCACCGTATGACCACGCCGGAAGCAATCCGCGCGGCCCGTGGTTAGTGTTGAGGCAAGCCGGGCCCGCACGTGCACTACCTTCAACGGCCTGGCTCCGTCCGTTGTCAGTGAAAGGCCATCATGTCCTACCCCGTTGAACAAAACGAAAAGTTCGCTTCCTACGCGAACCCTGATCGACTCGTCTCCACCGAGTGGCTCGCGGCAGCCCTTGCTGACGGCGCTGTAGCCGACGGCAACTTGGTGCTGGTCGAGTCCGACGAAGACGTCCTTCTGTACGAGACCGGGCACATCCCGGGAGCCGTCAAGATCGACTGGCACACCGACCTGAACGATGAAGTCACCCGCGACTATGTCGATGGCGCGGCATTCGCTGCCCTCGCCGCTTCCAAGGGCATCTCTCGCGACAGCACCGTGGTGATCTACGGCGACAAGTCCAACTGGTGGGCCGCCTATGCACTGTGGGTCTTCACGTTGTTCGGCCACGAGGACGTCCGTCTCCTCGACGGCGGCCGGGACAAGTGGATCGCGGAGGGCCGCGAGCTGACCACCGAGGTCTCCCAGCCCGCTGCCGGCGATTACCCGGAGGTCGAGCGCAACGACGCCCCCATCCGCGCCTTCAAGGAGGACGTCCTGGCGCACCTGGGCAACCCCCTGATCGATGTCCGCTCCCCCGAGGAATACACGGGCCAGCGCACCCACATGCCTGCCTACCCCGAAGAAGGCGCCCTCCGCGGCGGCCACATTCCGACAGCCGCCTCCGTTCCGTGGGCACGCGCTGCCGCGGAAGACGGAACGTACCGCAGCCGCGAAGAGCTCGAAGCCCTCTACCTGGGTGAAGCAGGCCTGGCCCCGGGCGACGACGTCGTGGCGTACTGCCGCATCGGCGAGCGTTCCAGCCACACCTGGTTCGCGCTGAAGTACCTGCTGGGCTTTGACACCGTACGCAACTACGACGGCTCCTGGACCGAGTGGGGCAACGCCGTCCGCGTTCCCATCGTCAAGGGTGCCGAGCGGGGTTCCGTGCCTTCGTCACTGGTCCGCAACTAATAGCACTGCAACCAACGCCTTGCGTAAGCTGGAAGTAATGAGTACGAACACTTTGCCTACCGCCTTGGCGGAAATCGTTGACGACTTCCAGGCGTTGACCGAACCTGAGCGCCTTCAGCTCCTTTTGGAGTTCTCCAGGGGCCTTCCGGACCTTCCGGAGCGTTTGACCGACCACCCGGAACTGCTGGAGCAGGTTGTCGAGTGCCAGTCACCGCTTTTCCTGACCATCGAGTCCGAAAAGAACGGCGACGGCGACCGCGCCTACCGGCTGTTCTTCAAAGCGCCTCCGGAAGCCCCCACTACGCGGGGGTTCGCAGGGGTTCTCCATGAAGGGCTGGACGGATTGACCGCGAGCGAAATTCTTGCGGTACCGGACGACATGCCCGAACTCCTGGGGTTGACCAGGGCCATCACTCCCCTGCGGATGCGGGGAATGACGGCCATGCTTGGCCGGATCAAGCGGAAGGTTGCGGCTGCGAGCCGTTTGGAACGCTGAAAGGTACTGCCACACGGTATGGCAAGGAAAATGGCTTCACAGGGAACGCCGGCTACAGCAGCACTTGCTGCGGCCGGCGTTCCCTTCACCCTGCACCCGTATGCCCACGATCCCGCTGCGGCCAGCTACGGCATGGAAGCGGCGGAGGTGCTGGGCATCGAACCAGCACGCGTCTTTAAGACGCTGATGGTGGAGGTGGAAGGAAAATTAGCCGTAGCCATCGTTCCGGTGTCCGGCAACCTCGATTTGAAGGCCACGGCTGCCGCCCTGGGCTCCAAGAAAGCCGCCATGGCAAATCCCCAAGTCGCTGAACGCCGTACAGGCTACGTGCTGGGCGGCATATCACCTTTGGGGCAACGCCAGCCCTCCCCCACGGTCCTGGACGAGTCGGCGCTTGGCTTCGAGACCATCCTCGTATCGGGGGGCCGTCGGGGCTTGGACATCGAGCTTGCCCCGGCAGACCTGCTCCGGCTTACCAAGGGGACAACCGGCCCGATCGGCACAGGAAGCGGCTGACCTCAGCCCGTCGGCATCCCCGCAACGGCGTCGCCGGATTGTCCTGGATTCTTCCGTGGCGCGAGTTGACCTTGGAGCCACGAACGCACCAGTCGCTCCCAGCGCTCCGGATCAACGTTCCATTCCTTGGTATGGCGTGCACCGTGGAACGGCTCGAACGTCACCATCTCAGGGTTTTTCTCCGCGAGGCTGGCCGAGGGGCCGAAGGGGACGTAGTCGTCGTCCACGCTATGGATCAGCAGAGTAGGCGTGCGCAATTCAACTGCGCGGCTCTCCCAATCCATGGCCTTGAAGTCCACGGGCGCCGCGAGCCCGGTCAGCCTGCGCCCCAAGGGATGGCCCAGCATCAGCTGTCCGTAGCGGCCTACGTTGTAGGGGATCCTGTTCATTTCCGCGTGGTGTGCCATGACATTGACCCAATTGATCACCGGCGCGTCCAGGACGAGGGCACGGATGACATGCCGGTATTTGGACAGGTCCGCCGCCTGGAGGCTGATGGCGCCGCCCATGGACCAACCAAAGAGCACTACCTCACGCGCTCCCTGGTCCAGCGCGTAACCGATCGCGGCCTCCACGTCCCGCCATTCCGTCGATCCCAGACCATAACGGCCATCCAGGGCAGAGGGCGCCAGACCATCGTTCCGGTAGGAGATCAGCAAGCTGTCCAGCCCCAGGTCGCGTGCGGTGCGGACGGCCCTGAGTCCCTCAAGCCGCGTGGCTCCCCTTCCGTGCACCATGATCGCCCAGGTCGGTGCCGGAGTGGATGCCTTGGCGCGGATCAACCAGGCAGGTGCCTTCCCGCCGTCGACATCTATGTCAACGTCCTCGGCCGCAAGGCCGAGCGCGGAAGGATCCGGATAAACCGCGCCACTCCACCAAGCCCGCCGGGCTTCGGTCAGGTCGCCGCTGTAGACCTCCTCCACTTCCCGGAGGACGGTTTGTTCCGCGGGCGAGTAGGACACGATCCGCCCTATCCGGGCGTGTCCCTTGCCGCCGGAGAAGAAGAGGCTGAAGACGCCGTCGATGGTCGAGTCGGGGGTGGCGGCAAGGATGACCTGCAGGCCCGTGTCTCCTGTGATGACGGCAAGGACTTCCTGGTCCTCATGGCGCGCTGCCGGCGTGATGACCCGACGGGCGAAGTAAACCGCCAGTGCCGAGGAGCCGGCACCGACGAGGCCTGCAATCGTGCTGCCGGCGAGGAAGCCTGCGATGGCCCATTTGGTGCGGGGGGTCAGCGTTTTCCCGGAAGCGTCGGCCGCCGGCCTTGTCATCGATGCCATGTTTCCATTCTGCCGTTAGCCGGCGGGACCCGGCGCAGGCGGTGCCGCGTGCCGCATCGCAGGGCCGAATCGTGCCGGGAAACCCTGCGGACGGCGGTTCCCCGGGGCTACGCTGTAGCCATGAGTGATCCCATAGTCATCCTGACTGAAGAGCCCCTTGGCCCCGACGACCGCGTGAACATCGCCAAATTGATCGACGGCGGAGACGCACCGTTGTATCTGCTGGTCCCCTCCAATACTGAGCGCCACCTGTTGGTGGACTTTTTGGAGAACTTGTCGCTGCTAGATGTGGCCAAGGCGTTCAGGGAACTGACCGCGCAATCCCCGGATCCGGCCGTGGAGCGGGCGGAAGCCGCCGAGGCGTTGGCAACCTCACTGGCGGCCTTGGATGGCTTGGGTGCCGGCGTCACGGGGGAAATCGTCGACGGCGGCGCCGTGGCAGGCCTGGTGGCGAAGGTTCGGGAAGTGGATGCGGCACAGGCCGTGGTCATCACCCGCCCACATGCAATAGCCGACACGTTTCATACGGACTGGGCCAACAAGGCCCAGGACCAGTTGGGGCTCCCGGTGCTGCACCTGTACGCCGGTTCGGGATTTATCGGCGACTCGTGAGCGTTGCATAAGACATGAACACTCCTGAGAACATCAGCAAGACATCTTCTGTGCCCGTGGAGAAGAGCGACGCTCAATGGCGCGAGGAGCTGACCCCCGACGAATACCGCGTGCTGCGCCAGGCCGGCACTGAACGCCCTTACACGGGCGAGTACTGGGACACCCACACTGAAGGCGTGTACCAGTGCCGGGCCTGTGGCAGCCAGTTGTTCACCAGCAAGGAAAAGTTTGATTCCCATTGCGGGTGGCCCTCCTTCTGGGCACCGTTGGCCGAGGGTACTGTCAGGTACCTCCACGACCGCACCATGGGCATGGACCGGATTGAGGTTCGGTGCGCCAACTGCGACTCCCACTTGGGGCACGTCTTTGAAGGCGAAGGCTATGACACGCCCACTGATCAGCGCTTCTGCATCAACTCGATCTCGCTTCGGCTGGTGACCCCCGACGAGGGTTAGGGCGCCTGTGTGCCCCGAACTGGATCTCAAGGTCCAAGTTCGGGGCCCATGAGCAAGAGTTTCTTATGCTCACTATGATTTTGAATTAGCGATGCTTTTCGCTTGCTACGCTCGGCCCAGAAGCAAGAACAACTTCGGAAAGGGCCGAGCACCATGACCACCATCGCCACCGCCACCCTGCCGCGTGTCACCGCCGACAACGCCGAGTGGGTAGCCCTCAAGGCCGCAGCCACCTCGCTCCAGGGTTACCAGGAGCAGGACGGATCCATCGCCGATCCCGCTGCCCACGCAGACGCGGCATCCCTCGTAGCCACCATCACCAACGCCATCACGGCCCTGGCGCCCGCTTTCGAGCACGATGCCCAGTACCTCTCGCTCCTGGTGGACGATTTCAAGCGTTGGGTGGAGGGTGGCTTCGGCGTACCGGACTTCCTCGACTCCCTTCAGGCATTCCAGCCGCAGAAGCAGCGCATTGACGGCCTCCAGCACCTGGTCGTCTTCCCCATGTACACCCAGAACGGCAGCACCAACCGACTGGTCGAAGCCGTGCTGATCGAGGTCATTTGGCCCGAATTCATCGACGGACTCGAAGCCGGCGACTACTCGAACAAACTCTTCGTGCCCATCCGGTTCATCGATTTCACCCCCGGCTATGACACCAACTCCGCCGTGCTCTTCCCGGAGACCGTCGCCGTTCGGGAGACTCCAACGTTTACGTGGGGTGCCATCTTTGCCGATCGTGAGGCTGCCCGCTTCCGTCGCGTCCTGAAAGCCGCGGCCGAAACCACCTCCCTGGAGTTGCCCGAGGATGCCGCGCAGCTGATCGACGACCAGGAGCTCACGCAGCGTACGTTCGTCATGTGGGACCTGATCCACGACCGCACCCACATGCGCGGAGACCTTCCCTTCGACCCGTTCATGATCAAGCAGCGGATGCCGTTCTTCCTCTACTCCCTGGAGGAACTGCGCTGCGATCTGACCGCCTTCCGCGAATCCGTACTCATCGAGAAGGACGAGAACGCCGACCCCGATGCCCGCAAGCACGCAAAGCTTGTCCAGTACGCGGTGATCTTCGATCGCATCTTCCGCTTCGCCATCACGGGCAACCGGGTCCGCAACTACGACGGCCTGGGCGGCCAGCTGCTGTTCGCCTGGATGCACCAGCACCACGTACTCCACTGGACCGACAGCAAACTCTCGATCGACTGGGACGAGGCCGCCGCCGTCGTGGTTGAGCTCGGTGCCAAAATCGAAGAACTATACTGGCGTTCCATTGATCGTCCCAAGGCTGCGCACTGGCTGGCCGCCTACGAGCTGATCTCGAGCACCGTGACTCCGCACCCGGCTTCGGTCTGGGCCAAGGGTCCGGACGCGCTGCCCCTGGACGGGGCTCCCCGCGGGCTCACCGACCAGGTCCTGGACGACGAGTTCCCCCTGTCCATGTTCTACGAAGCCCTGGAGAAGAAGATGCGTCCTGTCATCGAATCCACCACGGGCATCACGGGCGCCACGGCGGCCTGATGTCCCCACTGACAGTTCTGGTTACGGGCGGCAGCAGCGCTTCAGGCGTGGCTGTCGCCCGGGCCTTGTCCAGCGCCGGCCACCGTGTCCTGACTGTCGGTTCAGACCAGGCCCGGATTGAGGCGGCAGCCAGGGAGGCCGGCGACGGCGTGACTCCCCTGGTGTGCGATCTCGGCAGCCTGGAGTCCGTGCGCGGGCTGGCGGCGACGATGACGGACCACGGTGTTGGGGGCGTCGACGGAGTGATCCACCTCGTCGGCGGCTGGCGTGGGGCTACAGGCATCGAGGACCAAACAGATGCGGACTGGGAGGCACTTGAGCGCAGTGCCGTAACAACGCTGCGCAACGTATCCAGGGTCTTTTACGGCCAGCTTGAAGCTTCCCGCCAGGGCCGTTTCGCCATGGTGTCCTCAACCGCAGTCGCCAGCCCAACGGCCGCAGCTGCCAGCTACGCCGCCGCGAAAGCTGCTGCCGAGGCGTGGACATTGGCGGTCGCGGACGGCTTCCGTCGAACGCAGTCCCCTGAGGGAGACCCCAGCGGACAGCACAGCGCAGCTGTGATCCTGGTGGTCAAGGCGCTGGTGGATGAGTCCATGAGTCGCGCCCATCCCGGACGGCGGTTCCCCGGACATACCGACGTCGAAGAACTCGCAGCGGCCGTCGTCGGCCTTTTCGACCAACCAGCCTCCACCCTGAACGGCCAGCGGATCCTGCTGGCCAAATAGACTTGAAAGCGTGAACGAACAAGTGACAAGCACAACAGAGGCAATGCCCAGCGGGATCCAGGCTTCCGAGGCCGGCCAGCTGCACAACCCCGCGATCCGGGGTTTCGCTTCGGACAACTACTCCGGCGTCCACCCGGAGATCCTCGCGGCCTTGGCCGCCGCCAATGGCGGACACCAGGTCTCCTACGGCGAGGACGTGTACACGGCCCGGTTGCAGGCCGTCCTGGAGCAGCAGTTCGGCGAAGGCATTGAATCCTTCCCCGTATTCAACGGCACCGGCGCCAACGTCCTGGCGTTGCAGTCGCTCCTGCCCCGGTGGGGTGCAGTGATCTGCGCGTCCACCGCGCATATCAACATGGACGAAAACGGGGCTCCGGAGCGCGTCGGCGGGATCAAGCTCCTGCAGGTCCCCACCGAGGACGGGAAACTGACCCCGGACCTCATCGACCGCGAAGCCTGGGGCTGGGGAGATGAGCACCGCGCGCAGCCCCTGGTTGTTTCCATCACCCAGACGACCGAGCTGGGCACCTGCTACACGCCCGAAGAAGTACGTGCCATAGCCGACCACGCCCACTCCAAGGGCATGAAACTCCACATGGACGGCGCACGGCTGGCCAATGCCGCCGCCCACCTCGACGTACCCCTGCGTGCATTCACGCGTGACGCCGGCGTGGACATCCTCTCCTTTGGCGGGACCAAGAACGGCCTGCTCTTTGGCGAGGTGGTGGTAGCCCTCAACCCCGAAGCGGCTGACGGACTGAAGTTCCTCCGCAAAATGAACATGCAACTGGCGTCCAAGATGCGCTTCATTTCCGCGCAGTTCATTGCCTTGCTCGACGATGGGCTGTGGCTGCGTTCAGCCGCCCACGCCAACGCCATGGCCACCCGGCTGCGCAGCGCCGTTGAGGCGATCGACGGCGTCGAACCCACCCAGGCGACCCAGTCAAACGGCGTCTTCGCCATCCTGCCGGAGGGTGTCGCCGACCGCCTCAGGAAGTCCTTCGCCTTCTATGATTGGGACGCTGCCCGGCGCGAAGTCCGTTGGATGTGCTCCTTCGACACCACCGAAGAGGACATCGACACCTTCGTCGCGGCAATCAAGCACGAGCTGGCGTAACGCCGGCACCCCGGTCGTCCGGGGCGGCGAGCCTTCACGGGATCACCGCCCCGGACACATAATCTGCCAATGTGAACGCCCTCGCACAGGTTCCCCCGGACTTTCTCTTCGCCTTGGGAACGCTTCGAAAAGCACAGTGCCGCAGCGAATTGCGGCTTGATGAAATCCCCGCCCCCGCACGCTTGGCACCCTATGCAGTGGCCCTGGGTGCGGAAGTCTTCAGCCCGACCGCCGCCACGCGACAGGTACCCGTCCACGGGCCGGCCGCCAAGGCCTTCGCCAAAAGCCAAGGCAACAGCCCGTCCAGTGAAGAAGAAGACGAACTGGCCACGGGACGGTTTATCCTCCTCTACGACCCTGAGGGATCGGCCGTGTGGGAGGGCGAGTTCAGGATCGTCACCTACATCCGGGCCCAAATGGATGCCGAGATGGGCAATGATTCCATGCTTGGCTCCGTGGCCTGGACCTGGCTCGTGGAAGCCTTGGAACACCGCTCGGCCCCCTACAAGGCAGCAGGTGGAACAGCTACCAGGATTCTGTCCGAAAGCTTTGGGACCTTGGCCGAGCGTCCCGACACCATCGACATCGAACTCCGCGCTTCGTGGACGCCGTCCAGCGCCGACGTTCAATCCCACCTCGAAGCCTGGTCCGACATGGTCTGCACCTTCGCGGGGCTCCCGCCCCTGCCGCCAGGGGTCACAGGCCTGCCCAACAGGAGGCTCAATTGACCACCCGGCACCTGCCGATGGCTGCGCTCCGGAACGCAAAAGCGTCCCGGAAGGGGACGAATCGGTAAGCTTAAGCCACCATGACCCCTGAAAACCTGGAAAACACCACAGCCGGCGATCCGGCTGCTGATACCACCACCCATATCAAGGTAGACGGCTTCGACAGCCACGTCCCCGAAGTGATCGACCTCGACACCCCACGTGAAGGGGTCCCCCTGGTCATCGACACCATGGGCGGCCTGGAACGATGCGCCGCCGCCATCGCTGCCGGTACAGGACCCGCCGGAGTAGACGCGGAGCGGGCTTCCGGATTCCGCTATGGCCAGCGCGCCTTCCTGGTGCAGATCCGGCGGGAAGGCGCCGGAACCTGGTTGATCGACCCCGAACCGTTCGACAACCTCGACATCATCAATGATGCCCTCCGGGGAGTTGAATGGATCCTGCACGCAGCCACCCAGGACTTGCCTTGCCTGTCGGAACTGGGCATGTGGCCTGACAAGCTTTTCGATACCGAACTCGCTGCCAGGCTCGCAGGGCTCCCCCGTGTCGGGCTGGCGGCCGTCATCGAGCAACTGCTCGGTTTCGGTCTCGCCAAAGAACACTCCGCCGCTGACTGGTCCACCCGGCCACTCCCGGAACCTTGGCTTCGCTACGCAGCGCTCGACGTCGAGGTCCTTGCCGAGCTGCGCGAGGAACTCATCGAGTTGCTCGAAGCCGACGGCAAACTGGAGTACGCCGAACAGGAGTTCGCGGGCATCCTTGCCGCAGGCATTCCGGCACCGCGGGTGGATCCATGGCGGAAGACCTCGGGCCTCCACCAGATCCGGGACCGCAGGCAGCTGGCCGCCGTCAGGGAACTGTGGCTCGAACGCGACCAGCTGGCCCGCAAACGGGATGTGGCCCCCGGCCGGCTCATCCCCGATTCGGCACTCGTTGCCGCCGCCAAAGCCATGCCCACCACCGTCCCCCAGCTCCTTGCGACCAAGGGATTCCATGGGAGGAGCGCCCAGCGCGAGGCTCCACGCTGGCTGCGATGCATCACGACGGCCAGGAGCATGACGGATCTGCCGCCACTGCACCTGCCCACGAATGCCCCGCCGCCCCCGCGCGTGTGGGCGGACCGCGACCCCGAAGCAGCAGCACGCCTGGCGACGGCACGTCCCGCCCTCCAGGCGAAGGCCGACGAGCTCAACTTGCCCGTGGAAAACCTCCTCACCCCGGACTACCTCCGGAGAGTTGCCTGGCGGCCGCCGGCTGATGTGTCGCTGGCTTCGATCTCCGATGAACTGCGCACCCTCGGTGCAAGGGAATGGCGGATCTCCCTCGCCGCCCCGATACTGACCGAGGCATGCCTGAACCCCAAACCGCTGCCGGCCAAGGAATCAAAAGCCAAAGAACAGTAATCAGGAAATTGCAGTCCCTGCAGGGCCCGCCGCACGAACACGCGTTCAAGCGGCGGGCCCTTTTCGTTCCCGCAGGCACTGGGCTCCAGCCTCCACGGCCCTTGCACCCTAAGTTACTCACGAGTAACATTGCAGTAATGCCAACCGAAGCCCGCCCAGCGGACAACGGTGCCATGTCTCAACGAGGAGTTATTACATGAGTCCAACACGCAATGCCCAGCGGAACGTCCGTGACGTCGTCTTCGTGGACGGCGTCCGCACGCCCTTTGGCAAAGCCGGCGACAAAGGCATCTACGCGGGCACCCGCGCCGATGACCTGGTGGTGAAATGCATCCGCGAGCTCATGAGACGCAACCCTTCGCTTCCTGCCGACCGCGTCGACGAAGTAGCCATCGCGGCTACCACTCAGACCGGAGACCAGGGCCTGACGATCGGCCGCACAGCGGCCCTCCTGGCCGGCCTCCCCCGTTCGGTCCCCGGGTTCGCCATCGACCGCATGTGCGCAGGTGCCATGACGGCAGTAACGACGACGGCGAGCGGCATCGGCTTCGGCGCCTACGACGTCGTCATTGCAGGCGGCGTGGAGCACATGGGCAACCACCCCATGGGCGCAGGCGCGGACCCCAATCCGCGCTTCATGTCCGAACGACTGGTGGATCCCGCAGCCTTGAACATGGGCAATACGGCTGAGAACCTGCATGACCGCTTCCCCGCGATCACCAAAGAGCGCACGGACGCCTACGCCGCGGCATCCCAAGCCAAGCTGGCCGCCGCCTATGCCAACGAGCAGATCCAGCAGGACCTCGTACCCGTGGCCACCATGAAGCCGGGTCAGGGCTGGACCCTGAACACTACCGACGAGCCGCCACGCCCCGGCACCACGGTGGACGACCTTGCCGGATTGCGCACCCCTTTCCGCGCCCACGGCCGGGTCACTGCAGGCAATGCCGCGGGGTTGAACGACGGCGCCACCGCCGCCGTACTTGCGTCCGCAGAGGCCGCAGAAGAACTTGGGCTGCCCGTCAAGATGCGCCTGGTCTCCTACGCCTTCGCAGGCGTCGAGCCTGAAGTCATGGGCATCGGACCGGTCCCGGCCACCGAGAAGGCACTGAAGAACGCCGGCCTCGGCATTGATGATATTGGGCTGTTCGAGATCAACGAAGCCTTCGCCGTCCAAGTGCTCAGCTTCCTGGACCACTTCGGCATTCCCGACGACGACCCCCGCGTCAACCGCTACGGCGGGGCGATCGCCGTAGGTCATCCGCTGGCTTCCTCGGGCGTCCGGCTGATGAACCAGCTCGCGCGGCAGTTCGAAGAAGACCCGTCGGTCCGCTATGGCATCACCACCATGTGCATCGGTCTCGGCATGGGCGCGACCGTCATTTGGGAAAACCCACACCACGCCGATTACCAAGCTTCACTCCCCGAGCCGGCCACTGCCGCCACCACCACCGAAGGAGCCGCCGCATGAGCGCCGCCGAATTCCAGAAGCTCGCAGCACTGTTCCCCGACGAGGTTGTCACGCACTCCTACGTCCAGGACATCCAGCTCCCAGGCGGGGTGGGAACTTTTGCCCTCATTACGCTCGACAACGGCCTGGACCATTCCAAGCCCACCACACTGGGGCCGAACACCCTGGTTGAACTGGGCAACGTCCTGGAGGGCCTCAAGGAGCGGGCCGCGCGCGGCGAAATTGTCGGCGTCGGTGTCACCGGCAAGCCCTACTTCCTTGTCGCAGGTGCCGACCTTTCCGCCGTGAAGACGCTCAAGGAGCGCGAGCACGGGCTCTGGATGGCCCAGCTCGGCCATGCCGTCTACAGCACGTTGGCCAACCTCGGGGTGCCCAGCTTCGCCTTCATCAATGGTTTGGCGCTCGGCGGCGGGCTGGAGATCGCCCTTCAATCCACGTACAGGACTGTTTCCACCGGTGCCGGCGCCTTGGCACTCCCCGAGGCCTTCATCGGCCTGGTGCCGGGCTGGGGCGGGGTCTATATCCTGCCGCGCCTCATCGGTCCGGAAAACGCGGTCAAGGTGATGATCGAAAACCCGCTCAGCAACAACCGGACGCTCACCGGACCGCAGGCCTACGAGCTGGGGATAGCCGATGCCATCTTCGAGCCCGCGGACTTCGTGGAACAGTCCCTGGCATGGGCCGCACGCGTGATTTCCGGCGATGTCACACCCGAGCGCAGGAACGCGGTGGACGCCTCTGACGACACTGTGGCCACCCGCTGGGCAGCAGCGGTGGCGGCAGGCCGGGAGTTTGTCGAGGCCAAGACCTCCAACGCCTCACCCGCGCCGGCGAAGGTGCTGGACGTGATGGAAGCCAACCGGACCATGACGCAGCAGGAATCAGCGGAACTCGAATGCGAAACCCTGGCCGGGCTCATGCAGACCGACGAATTCCGCTCCACCGTGTACGCCTTCCTGGACCTCGTACAGAAACGATCCAAGCGTCCTGCCGGAGCTCCGGACCGTAAACTTGCACGCCCGGTGACCAAGATCGGCGTCGTCGGCGCGGGGCTGATGGCCAGCCAGCTCGCCTTGCTGTTCGCCCGTCAGCTCAAGGTGCCCGTGGTCATGACCGACATCGACCAAGCACGCGTGGACAAGGGCGTAGCGTACGTCCACGCCGAAGTGGACAAGATGCTGGCCAAGAAGCGGATCAAGCCGGACGCCGCCAACAGGACCAAGGCGCTGGTCACGGGTTCTGTCTCCAAGGCTGCCTTTGCCGACGCCGATTTCGTCATCGAGGCTGTTTTCGAAGAACTGCACATCAAGAAGCAGGTTTTCGCCGAAGTTGAGGAAATCGTCTCTCCCGACTGCATACTGGCGACAAACACGTCATCGCTGTCCGTCACGGCCATGGCTGAGGACTTGAAGCACCCCGAACGGCTGGTGGGCTTCCACTTCTTCAACCCAGTAGCGGTCATGCCCCTGCTGGAGATCGTGAAGGCTCCAAAGACCGACGACGCCGTCCTGGCCACCGCCTTCGAACTGGCCAAGGGACTCAAAAAAACAGCGGTACTGGTCAAGGACGCGGCCGCTTTTGTGGTTAACCGAATCCTCTTGCGTCTCATGGGAGAGGTCATCGCAGCCTTTGACGAAGGCACCCCGGCGGAGGTCGCCGACACTGCTTTGCGTCCAATGGGCCTGCCCATGTCACCGTTTACGCTCAGCGCCATGGTGGGACTGCCGGTGGCCCAGCACGTTCAAGAGTCCCTGCACGCAGCGTTCGGCGACCGTTTCCCGGTGTCACAGAACCTGCAAAAGTTGATCGACAACGGCGTGAAGTCTTTGTGGGTACCAGGGCCTGATGGGCAGCCCGTCATACCCGACGAAACGCTGGCCATAATGTCGTTCGGCAACACCCCTTCCACGGGCGCCGAAGTCCTTCGCCGCACCCAGGATGCCCTGGCCGAGGAAATCGGCCTCATGCTCGAAGAAGGCGTCGTTGCCGGCCCCGAGGACATCGACCTTTGCGTCATCATGGGTGCCGGCTGGCCGATGTTCCTGGGCGGGATCACCCCGTACCTGGACCGCGTTGGCGCCTCCGAACGCGTCAACGGCAAGCGGTTCCTGGCCCCGGGGATAGCGTCCGCCCCGGCCTAGATCACACGCTCTCTCACATCCCGCGGCATAAACCGGATCGCTCTCTCACCTTGGTGAGAGAGCGATCCGGTTTTTGTGTTTTTACGTGAGAGAGGGACGCATCAAAAGGGGCGGGATGTGAGAGAGGGCTAGAAAAGCGCCACCTTGGGTGACCTCGGGAAGATGTTGTCCAGTTCCTCCCGGTCCTCCTGGGTAGGAACCCAGCAGACAGCTTCAGCATTCTCGCGGATCTGCTCCGGACGGGTCGCACCGGCAATGACGCTGCTGACTCCGGTTTGGGCCGCCAGCCAGGAGAATGCCAGTTGCAGTTCGGTGATGCCCCGCTCCTTGGCGAACTGGCCGAAACGGCCCAACTGGTCCCAATCGGCGTCGTGAACCAGGTTGGTGCGTGTGTGGCTCAACCGCGAACCTTCCGGAGCTTTGCCAGCGGAATACTTGCCGGTCAGCAGGCCATTGGCAAGGGGGAAATAGGGAAGCACTCCCAAGGAGAAGGCCTCTGCTGCCGGAAGAACCTCGAGTTCAGCACGGCGGTCCAGCAGGTTGTAGTGGTTCTGCGTCGAAACGAAGCGCACACCACCGGATTGACGTCCCACGTATTCAGCCTGGGCGATCTGCCAACCGGCAAAGTTGGAGTGCCCGATGTACCGGACCTTGCCGCTGGATACCAGGTCGTCAAGGGCGGCAAGAGTCTCGTCGATCGGTGTGCGCGGATCCGGTGTGTGGAATTGGTAGAGGTCGATCCATTCCGTGTCCAGGCGGCGCAGGGATGCTTCAACTGCTTTCACGATGTACCGGCGCGAACCCCGGGCATCGAAATCGTTTCCGTTCACCCCGCGCATGTCCATGCCGAACTTGGTGCCGATAACGACGTCGTCCCGGCGCCCCTTGAGCGCTCTGCCGAGCATCGTTTCGCTGAGTCCCGGCTCACGTCCGTAGACATCCGCGACGTCGAAGAAGGTCACCCCGGCTTCGACGGCGGCGTGCACAACCGCGTTGGTGCCTTCCTGGGACTCAGTGGGCGTATTGGCACGTCCCAGATTGTTGCAGCCCAGCCCCACAGCTGAAACGGTCAGTCCGGAATGGCCAAGGCGTCGGTATTCAGTCATGAGCCCAGCCTATCCCGCCCTCAAGGCGAGATAGTCACCCTGGGCAACAAAACGCTTAGTTGCCCGCAGCTCCGTAGGAGATTCCTGATTCCTCCATGGCATCCTCAAGCTGGGCAATGGCCACCGGCCCCATCCCGTGGAGTTTGGAGACCTGCCCTTCCCCATACTCGGCCAGCTGCTCCAACGTCTCTATGCCCTGGTGGGCCAGAGCCCGCTTGGCAGGCGCCGCCAGTCCTTTCGGCAGAGGTGTATGTCCGGGCCAATTACTCTTTGACGGCATGGGGATCCTCCTGATGCGATGGAGCCAGTGCTGAGGGTGCTACTTAGAGACTAAAGCCAAGGCCCTGCTTGGGCGAGTGCTTAACCTTGAATGCCGTGGGATCGGCATAGGGCGCAGCAGCCACGGTGAGCTTGGTAAAGTCCAGGTCTTCCCCGCGGACACAGATCTTGATGGCGTTCACGGCCTTGTTGACGTCCGGGCAGAGGCAGAAGATGTTGAGGTGGCCGTTGCCGATTTCGGAGCGGTCCACGACGCCCAGGCCACGCCATGCCAGCTCCCCGGTCAGGGCCGTCTTGGCTTTTCGTTCAAGATGCCGGTCACGCTCGGTGCCGTCCTTTGTCTTGAGTGCAATCTGCGCCACCACCCAGAACTGCTCCGACTCGGGAATCTCGGCGTAGCCGTCTTCCTCGCACTGGGCAGCGAAGGCGGCCATCAATCCCTCAACGGAAGAATCGTCACTGACGTCGGTTTCATTGGTCTTGCTCTGGTGCCCTACGACGCCGTGGTTGACGACGAACTGCTTGTCGTCCTCGTCGTACCAGGCCTCCCGAAAGTGGAGCACACCCTCGTCGTCTGTCTTGTATGTCCGGATGATGCCGCTCACGCGCGTCCCTTCCTGAACCATTCGGCGCTCGGACTGTTCGGGTCCTGGATGTTGAATGGTGCTTGCATGGAGTGGACAGCCTCCAATAGCGCTGCGCATTCAGTGCGCATGGCGTCCACGGTTTCTTCCGGATAGCCCATGGCCACCCGGTGTTGCTCAAACTCGTCTTCGTCATCAACGAACACCCCACGCACGGTGGAGTGGATAACGTCCAAATCCATGTCGATCATGTGGAACTCGGTGACTCCCGGCTTGATGGGAGTCCAGTCGTGGGCGGTGGCAAGATCCACGTAAATCCGGAAATCCCCCGGGTAGCTGTCGTCGTAGAACGTCGCCACGAACTCGCCTGTCCGGGGAACCAGCAACAAGCAATCGGAGGCGGTGTAGAAGGCCGCTCCCGGGCGGGAGCAGAACTCCCCTTTGCCCTGGAAAATCCACCAGCCGTGGATGTCCTCACCGAGGTAACGGCCGGGCACCACCCAGTGGGCCGTGCCATCGAATTTCCTGTTCCGCGACACTACGAGGTCGCCGGGCAGCAGCGCGCCCGGTCCGCGATCGTTCCTCACAGAGTGGGCAAGCTGCCGGTGGTCGGGTGCTCCTGGCCCGGGAGGGGCCGCGCGAAGGGGACCTTTGTCCCCAAAACCTGGGCAACGACGTCGTGCGTGATCTTTTGGGCGGTGAGCCCAACGCGTTCCAGCACCTGTCCGCGGGAGCCGTGCACCAGGAACTCGACAGGCAGACCGACTTCATTCAGAGCGGTATCCACCCCTGCTGCGCGCATTTCCTGCCGAATACGTGAACCGACGCCGCCGGCTCGGACTCCGTCCTCGATGCAGATCACCAACCGGTGCCGGGCCGCCAAAGCAATGATTGATTTCCTGACGGGAAGGACCCAACGCGGATCAACCACAGTCGAGCTGATGCCTTGCGCGCCCAGACGGCCGGCCACATCAAGGGCCAGCTCCGACATCGCACCAACACTGACGATCAGGACGTCGTTCTCAGTGGATCCCTCGGGCCTGCGGGCGAGGATGTCCACGCCGTCGTGGAGCCGTTCAATGGCTTCGACTTCCGAGCCGACACTGCCCTTGGAGAAACGGACCACGGTCGGAGCGTCATTGATGGCGACGGCCTCGCGCAGTTCCTCACGGAGCCGGGTGGCATCACGCGGGGCAGCCAGATGCAGGCCCGGAACGATCTGAACCATTGCCATGTCCCACATGCCGTGATGGCTGGGGCCATCGGGACCGGTCACGCCGGCACGGTCGAGGACAACCGTGACACCGGCCTTGTGCAGCGCCACATCCATGAGGAGCTGGTCGAAGGCACGGTTCAAGAATGTTGCGTACACCGCAACGACCGGATGCAGGCCGCCAAAGGCCATTCCCGCGGCCGAGGTCAGCGCGTGCTGCTCGGCAATTCCCACGTCGATAACGCGCTCCGGGTGGCGCTCTGCGAACTTGTGCAGCCCCACCGGAATAAGCATGGCACCGGTAATGCCGACAATGTCCTCACGTTCATCGGCAATATCGGCGATCTCCTCGGCGAACACCGAGGTCCAGGACCTGGCTCCGGGAGTTTCGGTGGACTCCCCCGTCTCCGGGTCGATGATGCCTACGGCGTGGAACTGGTCCGCCTCGTTGGCCAGCGCCGGAGCATAGCCGTGGCCTTTTTCGGTCATGGCGTGCACGATCACCGGACCGCCGTAAGCCTTGGCGGTGTTTAGCGCATGCTCCATGGCTTGGAGGTTGTGTCCGTCCACAGGCCCGATGTACTTCATGCCGAGGTCCTCGAACATGCCCTGCGGAGCCCACCAGTCCTTGATGCCCTTCTTCATGGCATGCAGGCTCTTATAGGTGAACTGCCCGGCGGGGCCGCCGTTCTGCAGCTTCTTCTTCCACCAATCGAGCATTCGCTCGTAGGCCGGAGCCGTGCGGAGGGAGTCGATGGTGGGTCGAAGCGAGGCGAGGTAATCAGCCAGACCGCCGACGGTGGGGGCATAGGAACGCCCATTGTCATTGACCACGATCACGACGCGACGCCGCTTGTCCGCGGCAATGTTGTTGATGGCCTCCCAGGTCATGCCACCGGTCAGGGCACCGTCACCGACAATGGCGACGACGAACCGGTCGCCTTCGCCGGTCAGCTGGCGGGCACGGGAAATGCCGTCCGCCCAGGACAGTGACGATGACGCATGGGAACTCTCCACGATGTCGTGCTCGGACTCGGCACGGTCGGGATAGCCTGACAGGCCGCCCTGCTGGCGAAGGGTGCTGAAGTCCTGCCGCCCGGTCAGGAGCTTGTGCACGTAGGACTGGTGCCCCGTGTCGAAAATGATGCTGTCGCGCGGGGAATCGAACATCCGATGGACGGCGAGGGTAAGTTCAACCACACCCAGGTTCGGACCTAGATGCCCGCCTGTCGCGGCGACGTTGGTGATCAGGAAGGCCCTGATTTCGCCGGCCAGTTCTTCCAGCTCTTTGCCGGACAGTTTGGCCAGGTCCTGTGGATCCTTGACGGTTTCCAAAAGTCCCAACGGCCCTCCTTAGGGTGAATGACGTGCTCGTTAACTTTAGCGCGTGCCCGGAGTCCACGCGTTTCCCGGCGGCATCACCGCTGGGGCGCCAGCTGTCCTGGACGCCAGCAGCCCCGGCCGGTCGGATGACCAGCCGGGGCTGCATGGCGCGGAATCAGCTGTGACCAGCCGGATTCGCTATGCGGAGATCTGCCGCAGGACGTACTGCAGGATGCCACCGTTGCGGTAGTAGTCCGCTTCACCCGGGGTGTCGATGCGCAGCACGGCATCGAAGGACTTGGACGAGCCATCCTCAGCCGTTGCCGTGACCTTGAGGGTCTTCGGCGTGGTGCCGTTGTTCAGCTCGGTGACGCCTTCCACGGAGAAGGTCTCCGTGCCGGAGAGGCCGAGGGTCGCAGCGGATTCTCCTGCGGGGAACTGCAGCGGAAGAACACCCATGCCGATCAGGTTGGAGCGGTGGATACGCTCGTAGCTTTCGGCGATGACTGCCTTGACGCCCAGGAGGGCGGTACCCTTGGCTGCCCAGTCACGGGACGAGCCGGAACCGTACTCCTTGCCGGCCAGGACAACCAGGGGCGTTCCTGCGGCCTGGTAGTTCTGGGCGGCGTCGTAGACGTAGGCCTGCGGTGCGCCTTCCTGGGTGAAGTCGCGGGTGAAGCCACCTTCAACGCCATCCAGGAGCTGGTTCTTGATACGGATGTTGGCGAAGGTGCCACGGATCATGACTTCGTGGTTGCCACGGCGCGAACCGTAGGAGTTGAAGTCCTTGCGCTCCACACCGTTGGCCAGCAGGTACTGGCCTGCAGGAGTGTCCGACTTGAAGGAACCGGCCGGGGAAATGTGGTCGGTAGTGACGGAGTCGCCAAGCTTCAGGAGCACGCGGGCACCCTGGATGTCCTGGACGGGATCCGGCTGGGCCTTCATGCCTTCGAAGTATGGGGGCTTCCGGACGTACGTGGAGTCCTGGTCCCAGGCGAAGGTGTCACCGGCAGGAGTGTCGAGTGCCTTCCAGCGCTCGTCGCCGTCGAAGACGCCTTCGTAGCCCTTGGCAAACATGCCCTCGTCGATGGAGGAGTCGATGACTTGCTGGACCTCGGTGGGGTTCGGCCAGATGTCCTTGAGGAAGACCTCGTTGCCTTCGGAGTCCGTGCCCAGGGCGTCGGTGTCGAAGTCGAAGTCCATGGAACCGGCAAGGGCGTAGGCGATGACCAGGGGCGGGGACGCCAGGTAGTTCATCTTGACGTCCGGGTTGATGCGGCCTTCGAAGTTACGGTTACCGGAAAGGACAGCCGTCACGGAGAGGTCGTTCGCCTGGATCGCTTCGGAGATTTCCGGCTCGAGCGGGCCGGAGTTACCGATGCAGGTGGCACAGCCGTAACCCACGATGTAGAAGCCAAGCTTCTCCAGGTACGGGGTCAGTCCGGACTTCTCGTAGTAGTCGGTGACTACCTTGGAACCGGGAGCAACGGAGGTCTTGACCCACGGCTTGGAGGTGAGGCCCTTGTCAACGGCGTTGCGGGCAAGCAGGGCTGCAGCAAGCATCACCGAGGGGTTGGACGTGTTGGTGCAGGAGGTGATCGATGCGATCGATACTGCGCCGTGGTCCAGTTCGAACTCGCGGCCGTCGGCCGTGGTGACCTTCACCGGCGACGACGGGCGGCCGTTGGCGCCGTTGGCTGCCGAGAAGACACGGTCCGTCTCCGTGGTGTGCGAGTCAGCGTGCGTGAACGACGGGGCGTCCGAGGCCGGGAAGGTCTCGTCCAAGGCCTCGTCCACACTGCCGTCTTCGATGGCGACGTAGTTGTGGATATCCTTGCGGAACTGCTCCTTGGCGTCCGTGAGCTCAATGCGGTCCTGGGGACGCTTCGGGCCCGAGATGGACGGCACAACAGTGGAGAGGTCCAGTTCGAGGAACTCGGAGAAGCGCAGTTCGCGGGAAGGATCGTGCCAGAGGCCCTGTTCCTTGGCGTATGCCTCCACGAGGGAGACGTTCTCTTCGGAGCGGCCCGTCAGGCGCAGGTAGTCAAGCGTGACGTCGTCGATCGGGAACATGGCAGCCGTGGAACCGAATTCCGGGCTCATGTTGCCGATGGTTGCACGGTTGGCCAGCGGCACAGCCGCAACGCCCTCGCCGTAGAACTCCACGAACTTGCCAACCACACCGTGCTTGCGGAGCATTTCGGTGATGGTCAGCACGACGTCGGTGGCCGTGGCGCCTGCGGGGATGCTGCCGTTGAGCTTGAAGCCGACAACGCGGGGAATCAGCATGGAGACGGGCTGGCCGAGCATCGCTGCCTCGGCTTCAATGCCGCCAACGCCCCAGCCCAGGACACCGAGGCCGTTGACCATGGTGGTGTGGGAGTCGGTACCGACGCAGGTGTCGGGGTAGGCGCGAAGCACACCGTCGACCTCGCGGGTCATGACCGTGCGTGCCAGGTATTCGATGTTGACCTGGTGGACGATGCCGGTTCCCGGAGGAACAACCTTGAAGTCATCGAAAGCCGTCTGGCCCCAGCGAAGGAATTGGTAGCGCTCACCATTGCGCTGGTATTCGATCTCCATGTTGCG
This sequence comes from Paenarthrobacter sp. AB444, assembly GCF_028736865.1. Taxonomy (NCBI): domain Bacteria; kingdom Bacillati; phylum Actinomycetota; class Actinomycetes; order Micrococcales; family Micrococcaceae; genus Paenarthrobacter; species Paenarthrobacter sp. AB444. Next base: position 583,448 of record NZ_JAQZBY010000001.1, read on the forward strand.
CTCCAGCGCGCCGGAGTTACCGAAAGCATCGATCTGGACGGAGTGGTCGATGACCATTTCTGCCGGCGCCAGCGGGTTGACGCGCTTGGGGTCGCCGCCAAGCTCCTTGACGGCTTCACGCATGGTGGCGAGGTCGACGACGCAGGGAACACCAGTGAAGTCCTGCATGATGACACGTGCCGGGGTGAACTGGATTTCCGTGTCGGGCTCCGCATTGGGGTCCCAACCGGCAAGGGCGCGGACATGGTCAGCCGTTATATTGGCGCCATCCTCAGTCCGCAGGAGGTTTTCAAGCAATACCTTAAGGCTGAACGGAAGGCTGTCTGCGCCCTCTACGGAGTTCAACCGGAAAATTTCATAGTCGGTGCCGGCTACATTCAGTACGCCTTTGGAACCGAAGCTGTCCACAGTGCTCATGGCAGGACTCCTCTCGCAACAGTTTCATCTTTGTCGCGTGGTTGGCCGCTAGCCAGTTAGGCGCACCTTACTTAGCCGGGCGGCATCTTTGTTGGTCACCCCGCCCCTGGAGGCCTTCGCATCCAACGGAACGGGACTACTAGGCCCATCGTAGTGGCTTTATCTCCGTGGAGGGCAGGAGCCACCAAAGCCGCCGCGACCGCAGTCTCCCGCGGACCGGCGGCCGGCCCCCTTATGCTGCCGGGACAAGCAGGCCGACAGTTTCCAAGTGGTGCGTGTGGGGGTAAAGATCAAAGGCGCGCAGCGACTCAAGCCGCCAGCCGCCCTGGTGGAAGTAACCCAGATCACGCGCAAAGGACGCGGGATCGCAGGACACATAGGCGATGGCGCGGGGGCCGGTGGCCATCAGTTGCTTGACCACTGCCTTGCCGGCGCCGGCTCGCGGCGGGTCCAGCACCAAGGAGTCGAAACTGCGGGCACGCTGATGCAGCACCCGCTCCACCCTTCCCTGGATGATCTCCACCTGGGGTGCTCCATGGAGGTTTTTCCGCGCGTCCCGGCTGGTTCCCGGGGAGCCTTCGACCGACAGAACCGTACCGGTCACCCCCACAACATCCGCCAGAAGGGCCGTAAACAGTCCCGCACCGGCGTACAGATCGGCCACGGCAGCGCCGGGGTGCAAATACCCACCCCCGGAAAGATAGTCGGTCACCGCGCCCGCCAGCGTGTCCGGCGCTTCCTTGTGGATTTGCCAGAAACCCTCACCGGTGACCCGGTACTCGTGGCCGGCGGCACTCTCCTGCACCCACGTCCTCCCCCGGAGTTGCCGAACCTCGGCCTTGCCCGGCTCAAAGGCCGCCACCGAGACGTCGTGGGGAAGTTGGGAGACGATGCTGTGCAGCCTTTTGGGGCTGGTGCCCTCTTCCGGCGCCAGCAGCACCAGGGGCCGGGAACCGTTGGAGGGAACGGCGACCTCGACCCGGGCAATGCCGGAAAGATCGACATCCCATAACCGGAGATCGTTGATTCCTTGAAGTGCCAGCGGCATCTCCTTGATGGGCAGCACCACGTCAGATCGATGCGCGTGCATTCCCAGGCGACCGTTGGGCGTTACCGCGAAGCTGGCGCGCGTGCGCCAGCCGAGTCCGCCGTCGTCGGAAGCTCCTACGGCCTCCACCTCAGTGGCGAGGTCGAGGCCCGCGAGCCGCTTCAACTGCTCAGCCAGGACGTCTGCTTTCAGCTCCCGCTGCCTGGCAAGGGAGATATGCCCCAGCTCGGCACCGCCGACAGGAGGGGTGCCGCGTTTCCAGGAGGCCAGGGCGTCGGCCGGCTTCCAGAAATGGGGAACGCGATCGGGTGAGGGTTCAAGGACCTCGACGACGTCGGCACGCCAGAAGCGCGACGACTCACCGGCGTCGGTCAACCTGATACGGACCTTCTCACCGGGGATGGCATGGCGGACGAAGATGACCCGGCCTTCGTGGCGCGCTACGAAATGCCCGCCATGGGCGATGGGACCGACGGTGACGACCGCTTCATTGCCTTCCACTGCTTGGTTTCCAGGGGTATCGCTGTGCCCCGTGAGGGCGGAATTGCTGTGGGAGGTCATTGGGTATCCTGCAGTGCCTTTGCTTCTTCGGACGATTTCAGCTGCCAGGGAACGCTGGCAACCATGACTCCGGGTTCAAAGTGGAGCCTCGTCTTGATTCTGAGTGCTGTCTGGTTGTGGACCAGCTGTTCCCACCATTTGCCCACCACGTACTCGGGGATGTAGACGACGATGAGGTCACGTGGCGAGTCGCGGCGCATGTTCTTGATGTAATCCATGATGGGCGTCACGGTCTCGCGGTAGGGGCTGGCCAATACTGTCAGCGGGACGGGAATTTCCAGTTTTTCCCAGTCCCTGACGGTGTGTTCGGTCTCTTCGGAGTTGATGTCAACGGTCACGGCGTCCAGCCGGGAGGGCCGCGAAGCGCGGGCATAGGCCAGGGCCCGCAGAACGGGCTTGCGGACGTGCGAGACCAGGAGCACAGCATGGACACGTGTCGGCAGGGCGCGTGGGGAGGAGTCCTCGTCCACGGCGAGCTCCTTGGCCACGTTGTCATAGTGGGCGCGGATGCTCCACATGATGAGGAACAGGATGAACATGGCGAGCAAGGCAATCCAGGCTCCCTGCTCGAACTTGGTGATCAGGACAATGACGAGCACCAGTGCCGTCATGCCGAAGCCCATCATGTTGATGGTGCGGGATTTGATGATCCTGCGGCGGACAACTTTGTCCTTCGCCAGCTTCAGCTCGCGACCCCAGTGGCGGATCATGCCAAGTTGGCTGGCTGTAAAGGAAATGAAGACACCCACGATGTACAGCTGGATCAGCTTGGTGACATCTGCATTGAACGCCAGGACCAGCACCAGCGCTCCCGCTGCCAGGGCCAGGACGCCGTTGCTGAAGGCGAGCCTGTCGCCGCGGGTCCGCAGCTGGCGCGGAAGGTAGCCATCCTGGGCGAGGATGGAGCCCAGAACCGGGAATCCGTTGAAGGCTGTATTGGAAGCAAACACAAGGATGATGCCCGTGGCTGCCACCACCACATAGAAAGGTATGGAACCGGCCCCGAAGATCGTGTCGGCGATCTGGCTGATCGCCGGAGTCTGGATATACCCCTCGTCCAGAGGCTTGCCGTCCACCAAAAACTCCTGGGCCGGGTCCAGCACGATATGTACCTTGGTGGCGTTGGCCAGATACAGGATGCCGGCCAACATGGAGGCAGCGATGACACCAAGCAGCAGCAAGGTCGTTGCTGCGTTCTTGCTCTTGGGCTTCTTGAAGTTGGGTACGCCGTTGCTGATGGCTTCGACACCTGTCAGGGCTGCCGCGCCCGAGGAGAAGGCACGAAGCAGCAGGAAGGCACCGGCCAGGCCAACCAGGCCTTCATCGAAACCGGGTGCGGGAACAATGGTGAAGTGCGCAGACGGCGCCTCCCCCAGCTGGCCTGTGGCTGCCTGGAAGATACCCACCGCGGTCATGCCAAGGATGGACGCCATGAAGATGTAGGTGGGAACAGCGAACACGGTGCCGGCCTCTTTGATGCCCCGCAGGTTGACCAGCGCGAGGATGATCACACCGATGGTGGCAATGAGGGCTTGCTGTCCATGAAGTGACGGGATGGCAGTCGTCAGATACGTGGCCGCCGAAGACATCGACACCGCAACAGTGAGGACATAATCCACCAGCAAGGCCGACGCAACGGTCAGGCCGGCGTACTTGCCAAGATTGACGTTCGCGATCTCGTAATCGCCGCCACCGGAAGGGTAGGCGTGGACATTCTGGCGATAGGACGCCACGACTGTGAGCAATACCACCATGACGGCGAGGCCAACCAACGGTGAAAACGCCACTGCGCTGACGCCGGCAAGGGCGAGTGTGAGCAGGATTTCGTCCGGTGCGTACGCTACCGAAGACAAGGCGTCCGAGGCGAAGATCGGCAAAGCGATGCGTTTGGGCAGCAGCGTGTGGGACAGCCGGTCGTTCCGGAAGGGCCGGCCCACCAGCACCCGCTTCGCGGCATTCAAAATTGTCAGCACTCCGCAAAGCTACTCTGAATACCCTGCGATGTCATGACGGCGAAGACGTGCTTAGCCACGTGGCAACGGTAAAGTCATACCGAGCGGCAGGGACGACACACATTAGGAGACATGGTGGCTCACTTCGTGATCATGGGTTGCGGGCGTGTTGGCGCAACCCTGGCACACACTTTGGAGGATGCAGGCCATTCGGTGGCCATCATCGATCAGGACGAGCGGGCCTTCCGCCGTTTGCGCAAGTCCTTCACCGGGCGGAAAGTCACTGGTGTCGGCTTCGACCGGGACACCCTTAAGCAAGCAGGCGTGCAGGAGGCCTACGCATTCGCGGCGGTCTCGAGCGGTGACAACTCCAACATCCTGGCCACCCGTGTAGCCCGCGAGACCTTCCACGTCGCCCACGTTGTGGCACGCATCTACGATCCCGGGCGCGCAGAAATCTACCAGCGCCTGGGAATCCCCACGGTTGCCGCGGTGCGCTGGAGCGCCGACCAGGTCCTCCGCCGGATCCTGCCCGAACAGCATTTGGCAGGCGATTACCGCGAACCGTCCGGACGCCTGGTCCTGGCCGAAGTGGACCTTCACCCGGAATGGATCGGCCACAGGCTCAGCTCCATCGAACAGGCCGCAGGTATCCGCATCGCTTTCCTGACCCGTTTCGGCGAGGGCCTGCTCCCCCAGGCCGGCACCGCCTACCAGGAAGGCGACACTGTCCACGCCATGTTGAACCTGGAACGCACTTCCGAGATCAGCCGGATCCTCGCCAAAGCACCCGCCAAGGAGTCTTAGTGAAAGTTGTCATCGTTGGCGCAGGCAGCGTCGGCTCGTCCATCGCGCGTGAGCTGCTGGCCCATCAACACCAGATCCTGTTGATCGATCTCAAGCCCGAAGTCATCGGACGCAGTGGACTCCGGGGCGCCCGCTGGCTGGTGGGCGATGCCTGCGAGTTGAGCACCCTGCAGGACGCCAAACTTGACGATGCCGACGTCGTGGTTTCGGCCACCGGCGACGACAAAGTCAACCTGGTGGTCTCACTCCTGGCCAAAACCGAATTTGGCGTGGGACGTACGGTGGGACGCGTCAACAACCCGAAGAACGACTGGATGTTCAACGACTCCTGGGGCGTAGACGTCGCGGTCAATACCCCGCAGCTCATGACGGCCCTCGTCGAGGAAGCGGTGGAGATTGGCGACATCGTGCGCCTGCTGACCCTGCAAACCGGTGTCGCGTCCATTGTCGAATTCACGGTTCCGCATGACTCCCATGTCATTGGAAGTACGGTGGGCGACATCGAGTGGCCGGAAGATGCCACGCTTGTGGCCATCCTGCGCGACCAGGCCCCTATTACCCCTACCCGCGATGACGTCCTGGACGGCGGTGACGAACTGTTCTTCGTCACCACCATTGCAGCCGAAAACGGCCTCCGTGCCTTGTTATCGAGGAATTCACCGACAGGCGAGGCGCGCGGGGAACACGCCGAAGAAGCCGATCACGTCTCTGACGACGACGGCTTCGACGGCTGAACTGCCGGCTTGGTCACAAGCCAGGCAACCCACAAGCCCAGGATGTAAAGCGGTGCACCCATCAGGAGCCGGGTAGTGGCCAGGGCGGTCAATCCGGCCTCGCCCATGAAATACAGCGGTACTTGCACCACCAGGCGCAAGGCCAGCACGGCCACCACGATCCACGTGCCCAGCTTGTAGGCACGGAGCCGTTCCGGGTCCTTCCGCCATTCGAGTCCCTCGTTGCGCACGAAGCCGAAAAGCAGGCCGGCAACAGGCCATTTGAGCACGATCGAAAGCACCATGGCGGCGATGTAGGCCAGGTTGGTGAAGAAGCCCAGCACATAGAAGTCCTCGGCCTTGCCGGTGGTGTTCGCCAACCAGGCCGAGATGCCGACGCCGACAACGCCTGCCAGCGCCTGCGTCAAGGGGCGCCGCTGGATGAGGCGCACGACCGTGAAGACTGCGGCGGCAGCAAGTGCCGCAATGAGCGACGGCGTCAGGTCGCGTGTGATGGTGAAGGTCACCAGGAAGACAAGCCCCGGGAAGATGCTCTCGGCGATGCCCTGCACGCCGCCGGCCGACTTCAGCATGTCGACGTGGCCGGCGCTGTTGCGGTGGAGTCCGGCTTTCTCGGCGTACCCGGCGGCGATGTCGGACATGCGCGGGCCTTCGCCGGCGGGCTTGGGCGCATCCGCGGGATCGGTGCTGCCCTGCTGGTGCGAGGACGACCCGCTGTCCTTGGGCTCTGATCCGTTGGCCACGGTCATAGGTGCTCCTGACGGGAAAGTATTTCGTAGCGCGGGTTGAACATGGCAGGGAAGCCGTCGAGCTGGGTCACCATTCCGTCGAGGCGAAGTTCAACGCCCGCCTCGATGCCGGGCACCCGCGTGCGTCCCAGCCAGATCACACGTAAGCGATCGTACTGTTTCCTGGAGCCCGCAGCCGTAGACGGCGCTTGAACTCCAGGACGCAACGCGTCCACCACGATGGCGGAGAAGAACGGTTGCGTGCTGGGCGGCTGGTGCGTCACGGACTCGATGAAACCGACGCACACGACCTTTCCCCGTTCGGGAAGGTCACGGATCCCCACCTCCACGGGAGGTTGGGCAGCCACTCCACCGTTGCCTGGCAAATCAGCCAATCTGGGTGGTCTCCGGGCCTCGCTCAGGCTGCTGCAAAGAAGGGCCCGACGGCGGGACGGCACCTTGGGGAGCACCGGCCTGGCCAGGTACAGCGGCATCCTTGGGCAAGCGCAGCTGCAGCAATTCGCGCGGAGGCATCGGATTGTCACCGCGGACCACCACCACGCGGCGGAACAGTTCCTCAAGGTCTGCAGCAGCGTCACGTTCCAAGGCCGCCTGTCCGCCCAGGACGCCGCGAAGGAACCAACGCGGTCCATCCACGCCCATGAAACGTGCGGCGCGGAAGCCCTTGCTTCCGTCAGCAGCTTCGGCAGGCAGCTTGGCCACAAGCTCTGTTCCGAACTCGCCCTGGATTTCCTCGGTCTCGCCGCCCTGGCTGGCCACGGACTGGGAGATCTGCTCCCGGATTTCATCCCAGAGCCCTTCGGAGCGGGGGGCAGCAAAGGCCTGAAGCTGCAGACTGGAGCCACCCAGGTCCAGGGTCACGGCGACGACACGCTGGGTAGCCTCCTCCACCTCCAAACGGAGCTGGAGGCCTTCAGAGGGAGCGATCAGGAGGGCACCGAGATCCACATAACCTTCGCGGCTGTCAATCTCATCAACGTCCAGCGGTCCCTTGCCGAGGCGGAAGTCGCCGGGAACGCGGTCCCCGGCGGCCGGGGTCTCCTCAGAACCTGCACCGGATTCCTCGACGGTGCCGGCGCTGTCTGCCCGCTCGGCCTTGGACTTTTTACCGCGCCCAAAAAGCATTGGGTTTTCTCCTTAGTAGTGATCTATCCCCAAGTAAACCGCAACCAGGTTGGTGCACGTTAACCAGACCACGGCGTCAATCGTCGCTGGGAGCAGCCGGCTCAGGCCTTGGGTGCGTTGAATCCGCCGGTAGAGCCGAATCCTCCAGTGCCACGGACCGATTCGGACAACTGGTCAACGGTGACGAACCGTGCGTACTCGACCCTCTGGATCACCATCTGGGCAATCCTGTCGCCGCGCTTGAGGCTGATGGGGTTGCTTTGGTCGGTGTTCAGCAGGGTCACTGCTATTTCGCCCCTGTAGCCCGCGTCCACGGTTCCCGGTGCGTTGACGACAGTCAGTCCGTGTTTGGTAGCGAGCCCCGAACGCGGATGGATAAGGGCAACGAAGCCGTCCGGCAGGGCAATGGAGACTCCCGTCGGAACCAGCTTGCGCTCTCCAGGGGCCAGGTGCACATCCTCGCGTGCCCGGAGATCAGCTCCAGCGTCGCCGGGGTGGGCGTACGACGGCGCTTCCAGGCCGTCGTCGAGCATTTTCAGCTGAACGTCCAAGGTCGGGGCCCCATAACTGGTGGCCGCCTCTACATCGGGGCTTACGGCGTCTTCACTGAATACTGCGGTCTCATTGCTCACAGTGGTCCATTCTACTGTTACTGGCATTTGCTGTTTTCCCGTGGTCGCTGCCCCGGCGGACTCCCGGCCCCTGGTGGCCGGATAAACTGGGGACATGCCTACGCCTGACCAGTCCTCGTCCGTGCCTGCCCGGAACACCCCCTCCCCTTCAGGAGTCCTGTACACGGAGAAACTCTGGCCCTCGTTGTGGATCTGGATCGTCGTCGTCGGACTCTCAAGCGCCGGGCTGCTGATGTTCGGCCCCATCAGCCCGGCCGCGGCCGCCATTGCTGCCCTTGCTTTGCTGGCCATCATGACCACCATGCTGGTCCTTTCCACGCCCACCATCACGGTCACCTCAGACACCGTCCGGGTGGGCCGGGCCAGCATTGACCGTGCGTTCGTAGGTTCAGTCCAGGCGTTCAGGAAGGCCGAAGCGACAGCTGAGCGCGGGCCGCGCCTGAACGGATTGGCCTACATGTGCTTCCGTGGCTGGATCGATCCCGTGGTCAAAATCGAGATCACCGATCCGGCCGACCGCACTCCTTACTGGCTGGCATCAACACGCAGGCCCGAAGAGCTCGTTGCGGCCCTGGCGGCGCCGCGCTCCTGAAGCCAGCCGGCCGGTCCTGTTCAACTTTCACACTCAGGTTCAGCTTTCACACTCAGTGCAATACAGATGGCCGCCCCGTTCGGCAGCTATTTGGGACCTGTGCTTGACCAGGAAGCAGTTGAAGCACGTGAACTCATCAGGCTGCGGAGGCATGACCTGAATCAGGAGTTCCTCTCCGGAGAGGTCGGCTCCCGGCAGTTCGAACCCGTCAGCAAGATCTGTCTCATCGACATCAACCGCCGAGGACTGTTTTCCCGATTGGCGCGTCTTGAGCTCCTCCAGGGAATCCTCACTGACGTCTTCCTCTGTCTTCCGGGGAGCATCGTAATCGGTAGCCATGGTTTTTCCTTGTCCTCCGTCCCTGCTGTGGGTGGGATCCCGGGCAACACCCTCTCGTGCCGCCCGGTGTATGCAACACCGGGCACGTCGGATTTGTGCCCGATATCGGCCAGATTGTCCTCCGCCGCCCAGCAAAAGTCCATAGCGCCCTCCTGGACCCGCTGATGCTCCCGATCTGCCCGCTTTCTGCGGAAAATCACGGCACGCCCTCGCTCCTAGTAGGAAATGCTCCCTGCTGGTGGCAGAGTTTCGAATGTCAGTTATGCCATGGTGGAGGGTGTTATGCAGGATCTACGGCTGGTAGGCGTCCACGACGACGGCGGGCACCTGCTCTTAAGCGGCCCGGGCGGTGCGATGTTCCAGCTTCCGATCGACGAGGCTTTGAGGGCAGCCGCGATCCGGACACCGGCACAGGTGGCCGCCCGCGCCTCCAACACGCCCATTGCCATGTCCCCCAGGGATATCCAGGCCAGAATCCGCAGCGGTGCGACCGCAGCAGAAGTTTCCGAACTCTCAGGCCTGCCACTGGCAAACGTCCAGCGCTACGAGGGTCCGGTCCTCGCCGAGCGCGAGTACGTTGCCCGCCAGGCCCGTGGGATTGAAGTTGCCGCCCCGGCTCCGGGCCATGACGCCTACCGTTCCGCATTCGGAGACGCACCGGCCACCCTGGGCGAAATGGTGGAGCACAGGCTTTCCGCACACGGCATCGACGCGTCGACAGTGGAGTGGGATTCATGGCGCCGCCCCGACGGTTCCTGGACTGTTGTTGCCAGGTTCGACACCGTTCCCGGCACGCACGGCAGTATCGGCGAGGAGCCACCGGCGATGTGGACCTTCAGCCCCCAACGCAAGTCTTTGCAGAACGCAAACCGTTGGGCCCAGCAGCTCAGCGAACTGGAGCCACTCGACGGCCCGGTACCTGCCCGGCGCCTCGCCGCGGTCTCCGACCGTCCCTTCGATTTTGAAACCGACGCCGAAACGGCTGCGCGCGCTTCCGCCAAGGAATCGGACAGCCTCCTGGATATGCTCCGCTCACGCCGCGGCCAGCGCCTTGGCGTCGACGAGGACGGCGACGACGCCTTGGCTGTCTTGCTGAGCAACGTGCCTGCGGCCCACCCCCGTCCGGGCGAGGACGAGGCCGAGTTGCCGACCGAAACCGACGACGCGAACCGCGGCTCCGAGGTTTCCGTGGAAGAGGAACTTGCCCGCAGGGAAGGCCGGCCCTCGATGCTGTCCCGGTTGAGCCTCGCGCCGCGCCACTTCGAAGCCGATGACGAAGACGATTCCCTGAAGCTCCACAATGGCGTAAGCACCGATACCCGGGAGATCACCGTCGTGGCGAGCCCGCTCCGTCCTGTCACACCCCTTGTGGGCCGCAAACCGGCCGGCCTCGACGAGTTGCTGGGCGGCGGCCCGGCGGCTGAAGCACGTGTAAATGACGACGGCGGCCACGCTGAAGACGTCAGTGGCGACGTTGCACCCACAGACGAAGCACCCTCGGAAGAGGGCGGCGAACCGGCCGCCCGGCAACACGTCGAACCACCGGCAGAACGCCAGCCGGCCCGGCCCAAGAGGTCGAGCATTCCCAGTTGGGATGAGATCGTCTTCGGAGCGCGCGGAGACTAGCTCTGAGTGCCCGGCTGGCCTTGTATGCCAGGCTGTCCGGCTCCCGGCCAGAGGCACGCATCGATGTCGAACGGCAAGGGCTGATCGGCGCCGGCCATAAGGTTGGCCCCGTGGGCGGTGACCCTTCGCATGTAGTGACGGCGGCACAGCGTTTCATAGCCCACGACGCCGGCATCGGACCGGCCTTCGCTGTCTCCGGAGGCAGGTGCGACATCGCCCACCATGACCTGTTCGCCTTCCACCACCATGATGCCGTTGAGCGTCCGGGCGTTCTGGGTAGCCCTTCGGCCGCACCAGCACAGCGCCTCGACCTGCAGGACCTGGACCCTGTCCGCCAGCTCAATGAGCCGCTGTGAGCCGGGGAACAATCGGGTTCTGAAATCAGATGTGATGCCGAACGCAAAGACATCCACGTCCATCTCATCCACCACCCGTGCCAACTGTTCGACCTGGCCCGGTGAGTAGAACTGGGCTTCGTCACAGATCAGGTAGTCCACCCGGAGTCCACTGGTTCGGCGGATCACTACTTCATCCCAGAAATCGGTTGCGTCTTGGACTTCCACTGCATCGGTCTGCAGGCCCAAGCGGCTCGAAATCACGGAATCGCCGGCCCGGTCGTTTCGGCTGAACCGGACACCACCACGTCCTCGGGCGCGGTGGTTGTGGTCCATTTGCAGCGCCAGCGTCGATTTACCGCAGTCCATGGTCCCGGAGAAAAAGACCAGTTCAGCCACGTTTGCCCTTCCTGCCGGTTGCACTGAAGCACACAAGAGGCACTTCGCGCTCAGCCCGGGTCAAGGAACCATGCTGCCCCACGACTTCCAGTGAGGACGGACGCACGCGGCGGGTGTCGTACAGGGCCAGCGTATCCCTGGCCGCAATCATGACATCGCCGATCCTGGGAGCAACAGAAGGAAGAACGTCGCCGAACAGCCCGGCGGCCACGGCTTGTTCGCGCGTGAAGACCCAGATCCTCTCGCCAAACCGCCGCCTCCAGGCATCCACCAGCGAAATGCGGTGGGCATCAGTGGCATCGGTTTCCAAGTAGAGATGCACCATGCGGGGTTCACCCGCTGTGTGCCGGACACCTGCCACCAGCGACTCATCGGCCGAGTAGTCGATCCGCTGGGATTCCGGGACGTCCAGCATGCCGTGGTCACCGGTCAACAGGATGGTGGTGCCTGCAGGCAGTGTCGCGGAAAGCCGCTTTACCGTGGAGTCAAGCTCCTCGATCTGGTGCTCCCAGCGCTCGGACTGGCATCCGTAGCGGTGACCTGCCTTGTCCAATTCGTTGGCGTAGAAGTACATCAGCGACCGGCCACCGCCGGACATGGCCTCGGCGGCCGCGGCGGTCCGGGCGTGCAGGGACGTCCCACCCACGAAGCGACTCCCGCGCAGCGCTGCTTGTGTCATGGGCGAGTTGCCGAACTGGGGCAGGCTCACGGTGACAACGTCCAGCTCCTGGGCTACGCGTTCAAAGACCGTTGGATGGGGCTGCCACGTCGCTGGATCCACCTGGGCGTCCCAGTTGCCAAGAAGGTTGACCACCTTGTCCTGGGCGGGGTCCAGCACGTCATAGCCGACCATTCCGTGGTGTCCGGCCGGCAGCCCTGTGCCAAGGCTCGCCAGGGAAGCTGCCGTGGTGCTGGGAAAGGCAGCATCCAGCCAGCTCGGGACGTTCCCTTGGCCTGAGGCAACAATCGAACGCAGGAACGGTGTGTGGGAGGCCTTCTGCTTGAGCAGGTTCCGTCCCAGTCCATCGGCGAGGACAACGCAGACACGCTGGGTGGATGGCAGCTGGAGCTGGTTGGTGAAACCGGGGACACCGAGGGCTGCCGCGGAACTCGTCAGAACTTCAGCGATCGATTTGGTCCCGAAGAGCGGTGGTGCCGGAAGCTCGGTTGTCGTCGTCGACGCAGGCGTCTGCGCGGTGTCGCTCAACGCTGGTGCCCGCGGCTCAGGCGGTTGCTGAAAACGCCCGAACGAGGCCTGGGGGCCGGAATACTGGAGTGCTGGACCGGGGCCGGGTTTCCCGTGTTGACTGCACGCAGGGCGCGCGCAAAGAGTTTGGCGTCCTGGACAGCCTGAAGCCCGTCAGCTTCGGCGCTGATGCGCAGCACGATGTCTTCCTGGGCGATGGTCCCGGTGTAGCCGTGATCAGCCTCACACTGGGGATCCCCACAGCTTGCCGGCCCCATGTCCAGCCGCTGCCCACCCGACCACGCGATGGATACGGTCAGCTCCCGGACGGGATCGGAGGACTTGTAGTTTTGCGGCTGGGAGTACATGTAGCTGAGGACCACCGAGCGGATCTGGGCAACGGGCACTGACTCCGTGGAGATCTGCGCAACGATCTGCTCGCCTGCCTCGTCCAGCTGCTGGTCATCGACATGGGTGATCACCAGCATGTCTTCCGTCAGCACCAGCACGGTGATGTGGCGCCGGACCTCCGCGCGGTCGAAGTGCGTCTCCAGGTGGACCAGGTGTGACAAGCACTCGCGGCCATCCAAGGCGTCATCGACGACGTCGGCCACCAACCGGGGGTAGAAACCGGCCTGCTGCAGGGCCTGCTCCAGGCTTTGTCCCTGCGAGCTGTGGTTGTGCGCGGCATGGTTCCCATTGTTGGACGGGCGGGATTGAGGCGTCGGAGACTGGGTGCTCATTCCCCCATTTTCACAGATCGCTTGGGGACTTCCTAACCGCCCACCGCTTGCCTGTGGCTAACTCCGCATCGCCCGGCGGGCACTGTCCGTGCGCTGGGCCGCGTTGCCGATCCACACTTCGGCCCCCAGGATCTTCGCGCCTCCGGGCCCCGCAAGAACCGGGTTGAACTCCACCAGCGCAATCCCGGGGTGGTCATCCTTGAGCTTGGCAAGCCTGGCGGCGATGTCCTCAAGGGCTGCCACATCCACTGCCGGGAGGCCCTGGTACCCAAAAAGTTTCCGCGACGCCCGTGGTGACCGGATGACATCATGCAAGTCGGCAGCCGAGAGCGGCGGCACCCTGTGCGCCCAGTCATCCAGAAGGTTCACGGCGTCACCGGCCAACCCAAACGAGACCACGGGCCCCAGGAGAGGGTCCTCCATGGCACGGAAAGTGCAGGCTTGCCCCACCGGAGCCATGGCTTGGACTTCCAGCGAGGGTGAGCCGAACGGCTCCAGTGCGCGGCGCATCTGCGCGATGTTCTGCCGCAGCGATTGGGCATCCTGGATGTCCAGGCGCACCCCACCCAGGTCCAACCTGTGCCGGAGGGCCGGGTCGGTCGTCTTCAACACCACCGGCCACCCCACGGCCTCAGCCGCTTCGATGGCCTCCTCATCGGTGCCGAAACCAATGCTCGGCAGCACCGCGATGCCGTAGCCTGCCAGCAATGCCGCAGCTGCACCGGCGTCGAGCTTCCTGATCTTTTCGCCGGTGACACCGGCCAGCATGGCCGCCAGCCTCTCACGTGTGCCGTCGACGTCGCAGCCCTCAGGCTCGACGAAAAGTCCGTGGTCGCGGTCCCGCCACTGGGCATAGCGGACGATGGCAGCCAGTGCCGCTACTGCCGCGCCGGCGTTGGAGTAGCACGGCAAGGGTGGCTTCCCCGCGGAGCCCACCATGCCCTCCACATGGACAGAAGGGTCGAGGATTCCCGTGAAGGCCGCGATAACGGGCTTCCCGGCCTCCTCGGCGCATTCGGCGAGGACACCTGCGAGCGCCTCCACGGTCAGGCCGCGGGCCGGGAGGAGGGCGGCCACCACGGCGTGGACAGAATCGTCTGCAAGGCTTTCCTGCAGGCTGGCCCGCAGCGCCGGCAGCGCAAGTGACATACCGGCGTCGAGGTCCACCTCAGTGACCAGGCGATTGACGTCCAGGCCCAGCGGAACCGCGCTGTCGGCCACCACTTTGGCCAAGGCGACGGAGTTGGAGTACACCGCCAGCCCCGGCCCTTGGGGCAGCGCCTGGGAGGAGGCGATCTGGGCGATGTCCATGAGTTGTTCGATGGTGTCGACCCGGATGACACCGGCCTGGCGCATCATGGCGTCCAAGGCAGCTGATGGCGCCTGGGTAGTCCGGACCTCGTGGCCAGGCGGTAGCGTGAGGCCAGTGACGTCCGACTTGGCAACAATCACCGGCTTGCTGCGTGAGAGCCTGCGCGCCAGCCGGGAGAACTTGCGGGGGTTGCCGATGGACTCCAGGTAGAGCCCGACGGCGGACGTGTCGGCGTCGTCCTCCCAGTACTGCATGACATCGTTGCCGGAGACATCGGCGCGGTTGCCGGCGGACAGGAAGGAGGACAATCCCAGTCGACGGCGGCTGGCGGCCGCATATACCGCCACGCCCACGGCAGCCGACTGGCTGAACAGGCCCAGGCTCCCGCGCGGAGGCATGGCGGGGGCCATGGAAGCATTCAAGGAGACCGCCGGGTGCGTGTTCAGGATCCCGAGCGACTCCGGACCGATAACGCGCATACCGTTGGCCCGTGCCCGGCGTACCAGCTCATGCTGGCGCGCCAAGCCCCGCTCGCCGTCGTCGGCGAATCCCGCAGTGGCCACCACAATCCCCTTGACCCCGGCCGCCGCGCAATCGTCCACCACCTTGGGCACTTCTTCATAAGGCACTGCAACGATCGCCAACTGGACCGGGCCGGGAATCTCGGACAATTTCGAGAACGAGATCATGCCGGCGAGCTCAAATGCTTCGGGGTTGACGGCGTAAACGGGCCCCTTGAAGCCACCTTCGATGATGTGCTCAAGCAGTTGGTAGCCGACCGTTCCCCACTTGCGGCTGGCACCTATGACAGCCACGGACGACGGCGACAGGAGGTCCCGTACGCTGCGAGCCTCCGCACGGTGCTCGCGGGACTCCATGACTGCCCGTGATTTCTCAGTGGGGTCGATGTTGAACTCGACACTGACCACACCGTCGTCGAATTGCCGTTTGAGGTCGTACCCGGCGTCTGCGAACACCATCAGCATCTTGCGGTTGTCGGGCAGGACCTCGGCGGTGAACCGACGGATGCCGTTCTCCCTGGCGGCGACCGCCAGGTGTTCCAGGAGGATCGAACCGATGCCGCGGCCCTGATGGGCGTCCGAAATGTTGAATGCAACCTCGGCTTCGCTGGGGTCATCGAGGCGGTCGTAGCGGCCAATGCCCATGATTTCACCACCAATGGTGATCACGAAGGCCACGCGGTTGAGGTGGTCCACTTCCGTGAAACGCCGCACTTCCTTCCCGGACAGCCGCGGCTTGAACGAGAAGAAGCGCATGTAGATGGAGGCCTGGGACTGGCCCGCGTGGAAGGCCTGCAGGGCATCTGCGTCTTCGGGCCGTATGGGGCGCAGGTGGGCGGTTCCTCCGTCGCGCAAGACGACATCGGCCTCCCAATATTCCGGATAAATGCCGACGCCGGGCTGATCCACCATAGGCTTAGCCTAGCTAAAACATCCGTAGTACAACTTTCGAGGATTTTCCTGCCCCATGGCCCGCAGCCAAACTTCCGCACGCAAAGCCGAACCGCTTGGCGATTTCACTGAGAACATCGTCGACATTGACGTCACTTCCGAGATGGAAGGCTCCTTCCTGGAGTACGCCTACTCGGTGATCTATTCACGCGCCCTCCCGGATGCGCGCGACGGGCTCAAGCCTGTCCAACGCCGCATTTTGTACATGATGTCGGACATGGGCCTGCGTCCGGAACGCGGACACGTCAAGAGTGCCCGCGTTGTGGGCGAGGTGATGGGTAAACTCCACCCCCACGGTGACGCCGCCATCTACGACGCCATGGTTCGCATGGCGCAGGACTTCTCGTTGCGCTTGCCGCTCATTGATGGCCATGGCAACTTTGGCTCGCTCGACGACGGCCCTGCAGCTCCGCGTTACACCGAGGCGCGCCTGGCCGCTGCGGCCTTGACCATGACAGACCACCTCGACGAGGACGTGGTGGACTTTGTCCCCAACTACGACAACCAGCTGACCCAGCCGGACGTCCTTCCTGCGGCTTTCCCCAACCTGCTGGTCAACGGCACCACGGGCATCGCGGTGGGCATGGCCACCAACATGGCCCCGCACAACCTGGTGGAGGTCATCGCGGCGGCACGGCACCTGATCGCCAATCCCGACGCAACCCTGGATGAGATCATGCGCTTCATCCCGGGGCCGGATCTTCCCACCGGTGGCCGCATCGTGGGACTGGATGGAATCCGCGACGCTTACGCCACCGGCCGTGGCTCCTTCAAGACACGGGCCAAGGTGGAGGTAGAGCAGTTGTCGGCCCGCCGCACGGGCCTGGTGGTTACAGAGCTTCCGTACATGGTGGGCCCTGAGAAGGTCATTGAGAAGATCAAGGACGCCGTCAACGCCAAGAAGCTGACCGGCATCAGCGATGTCGTTGACCTCACCGACCGCAACCACGGCCTGCGGCTGGTCATCGAGCTGAAGAACGGCTTCAACCCGAACGCCGTGCTGCAGCAGCTCTACCGCTACTCCCCCATGGAAGACTCCTTCGGGATCAACAACGTCACCCTGGTGGACGGCCAACCGCAAACCCTGGGACTCCTGGATTTGCTGCGGGTGTACGTGGAGCACCGGCTCAACGTGGTGCGCCGGCGTACCTCGTTCCGCCTGGGCAAGAAGAAGGACCGGCTCCACCTGGTGGAGGGCCTGCTGATCGCGATCGTAGACATCGACGAGGTCATCCAGATCATCCGCTCCTCCGATGAGGCATCGGCGGCCCGCGAACGGCTCATGTCCATCTACGACCTCACCGAGATCCAGGCCAACTACATCCTGGAGCTGCGGCTGCGGCAACTGACCAAGTACTCCCGGCTTGAACTGGAGAAGGAACAGGACGAACTCCGCCGCGAGATCGAAGCACTTGAAGCCATCCTGGCTTCTGACGCATTGCTCCGCGACCTCGTCTCCGGCGAGCTGGGTGAAATCGCCGAAAAGTACGGCACGCCCCGGCGGACCGTGCTGTTGGAATCCGAGGCCGTTTCACCCACTGTCGCAGCCGCCCTCGCTGCAGCTCCCGGCCCCAAGGGGAAGGCAGCCGCACTGCCTTTGGAGATTCCCGACGATCCTTGCTGGGCCTTGCTAAGCGCCTCCGGGCAGATCGCCAGGACCTCCAACCAGGAACCATTGGCCGAGGCTGGCCCACGCACCAAGCACGATGTCTTCCGGTCCGTGGTCAAGACCACCGCCCGGGGCGAAATCGGGGCAGTGACCTCGCAGGGCAGGATGCTTCGGCTGCAAGTGATGGACATGCCGGTCCTGCCACCGGTCTCGGGACTTCCCAACCTGGCAGGGGGTGTTCCTGCCAAGGACTTCATTACCTTGCTCAAGGGCGAGACCCTGGTGGCCTTTGTTCCCTTGGACGCCATTCTCGCACTGGGTACCGTCCAGGGTGTCGTGAAGCGCGTGCAGCCGGACTATCCGCTGAACCGCGAGGATTGGGAGATCATCTCCCTGAAGGACAAGGACTCGGTTTTGGCCGTGGAGCCCGCGCAGGAGGACGACGTCGATCTCGTCTTTGTGACCCGGCAAGCCCAACTGCTGCGGTTCAGCGCCTCCAACGTCCGTCCGCAGGGGCGGACGGCCGGCGGCATGGCCGGCATCAAGTTGGCCGCGGGCGACGAAGTGATCCACTTCGGTACCGTGCGCGCCAACGACCCCGCCGCCGTCGTCGTGACCATCGCGGGGACGAACGGCGCCTTGCCGGGTACGGCACCCGGAACGGCCAAGGTGACCGCCTTCGAGGAGTACCCGGCAAAGGGCCGCGCCACCGGTGGCGTCCGGGTCCACCGTTTCCTCAAGGGTGAAGACACGCTGCTGCTGGCTTGGGCAGGGCATGGACCGGCCAAGGCCTCATCCGCGGCCGGAGTGGCCCGGGCCCTTCCCCTTGAGCACGGGCGGCGGGATGGCTCCGGCGTGCCGTTGTCACAGCCCGTGGAAGCAATCGGGCCGAGCATGGCGTGGCCTGATATTCCAGCAGAGTAGGGCATGGCGAGGGCCGGCGGTTAAACCGCCGGCCCCTGTTGTTGGGGTGGCCATGCGCCCCTTGCCGCGTCAGCCGTTTTGGTTGATGCTCAGTATGTTTCCTTCGCTGTCAAGGAACCACGCTGCCTTCTCCCCGTCCGGCATGGTGGCAATGCCGTTCTCGGTTTTCAGTCCCGGGAAATCGTAGTCCTCAAACTTCACCCCTTTGTCCCGCAGCTCAGCGACTGTGGCTTCGACATCATCGACCATCCAGCCTATTTGGGTGTTCTT
The DNA here is from genome assembly GCF_028736865.1 of Paenarthrobacter sp. AB444. NCBI lineage: Bacteria > Bacillati > Actinomycetota > Actinomycetes > Micrococcales > Micrococcaceae > Paenarthrobacter > Paenarthrobacter sp. AB444. The sequence goes on from NZ_JAQZBY010000001.1 coordinate 602,280, forward strand.
TGCCGTGCCCGCGTTGGAGGTTTGGTAGATGAGGAATCCGGTCCCGCCGCCGCACCTGTACTGGAGGTTGTCATCGGCGTCCGGATTGTCGGGTTCAAGTCCGAGCTTTTCGCTGTAGTAAGCGCGTGCCCGGGCGATGTCGTGTGCCGGTAGGACGGCACCAACCTGCTGATCCTTGAGCATTGTTTTCTCTTTCCGGCTCTCCTCCCGGAACGAACTTTACTCCTGGGCCGCACCGGAAGTAATCGCTAACGGCAGCGGAATTTACGGTCCTGCAGGGTAGGCGGACGCCGGGAGCTTAGACTGGCGGCATGCCGATCATCCCTGATGAAAAAGACTGGACCTGGGTCCTCTCCGAGCCGTGCCCTGAATGTGGTTTCGACCCCGCCACTGTGACGCCGGCAACGGTGCCTGGCACGGTCCTGAACATGCTCCCCCGGTGGCGCGCGGTCCTGCGCCGCGACGACGTCGCCGCACGCCCGAACGACCACACCTGGTCTGCCTTGGAATATGCCTGCCATGTTCGCGATGTCTTCAGCCTCTTCGACCAGCGCCTGAACCTGATGCTCACCGAGGACGATGCACGCTTTGCCAATTGGGACCAGGACCAGGCCGCGATCGATGGCGACTACGGCTCGGCGGACCCCGCTACCGTGGCTGACGAGCTGGAAACCGAAGGCACTGTCATCGCGGAATCCTTTGCCCGCGTGGTGGAGGATGACTGGCAACGCACCGGAATCCGCAGCAACGGTTCCTCCTTCACTGTGCTGACGTTTTCCCGGTACTTCCTGCATGACGTGGTCCACCATCTGCACGACGTGGACGGCTAGAGCATTTTCTCCCACGTCATGCTGCGGTTCACCGGGGTGTACCCCATGCCCAGATAGAGTTCCAGCGCGCCCGTGGGGTTGGCCGAGTCGACATCAAGGGACGCCACATCCATTCCGGCCAGGGCGTAGCGGCGCATGGCGTCAGCAAGAAGGGCCTGGGCGATGCCGCGACCGCGGTAGGCGCGCCGGACGCCAAGCAGCTCCGTGTAACCTTCCTTGAATCCGCGCTCGACGGCAGAATGGGGGTCGTGGCTGGTCAGTTGGTACCCGGCCACTGCACCGGTGGAAGCATCGATCACCACGGCGCTGAGGTCGTGCCTTCCCGTGGGTTCATCCATCGTGAAGCGCCACGATTCCTCGTCCCGTGGCTCGCTCCCCCAATGGTCCCTGAACGCATCGTTGTGGGCCATTCGCACGGGCTCAAAGAGCGCGGCCTCAAGGGTCCTGAGTTCGAACCCGTCCGGCAAGGACGCAGCGGGCAGTTGGTCCGCCAGGGGCCTGTGCATCTCATTGAACCAGCGAACGGCGTTATAACCGTGACCCATCAGGAGTTTCCCCTGGTGTTCGTGCTGCTGCTCGGTCTGGATACGGAGCCTTGGCGGGCTCGCCGGATGCCCAGCCGCGGCGTCGGCATCAAAGCGTTTGCGGGCCTGCTGCTCCTGCCACGCAAGGACCGCTGAACCGATGCCGCGTTGCTGCCATTGAGGGTCGACACATGCCATCCCGGTGGCTTTGTCGCCGTCGGGATTCTTGGCGATACGGCCGTATGCACGTGGCACGCCTGTGGCGTCAAAGCCCAGCAGCGTGCTCGTTTGCGGCGGGTTCTTGGTGGACTCCAGGATGTGGACCAAATCGCCACGCTTTTCGAACCAGACAGGATGTTCGACGGCGGCCGTCCGGGCGATCAATCCGGCCCACCCATCGAGGTCATCGGTGGTGGCGGGCCGCCAGCGGAGTCCGGTGGTTCCCGCATCAGGAAGGCAGTGGCTTGCGGCGTCGAAAGTCATGTCCTCAGGCTACTGAGGCCCTGGCCCCGCCACCAGCTCCTCCGTGTCCTGGGCAACCGCGGGTGTCCTCCTGGCCGGCAGTTCCAGCCGGGCGTCCGAAGGGTCGATGTCCTCGGGATTGTGGGTCACCAGGACCACCGTGACGTCCTTCAGCCCGGCACGAAGGATGGTCATCATTTCCCGCGCTGAGGCTGCATCCAAGTGGGCGGTGGGCTCATCGAGCAACAAGACGGAGGCGCCGGTCAGCAACGTACGGGCCATTGCGAGCCGCTGCCGTTCGCCCCCGCTGAGGAAGGAGCCGCCGGGACCAATACGGGCGTCCAAGCCACCTGGAAGGGCCCTCACCACGGCATCTAGCCCGACGGCGGCCAGCGCCTTGTACATCTCGTCGTCGTCTGGCTTCCGGCCGGCAGGCCGGCTGAGCAGGAGGTTTCCCCGGATCGTGGAATCGAAGAGATGGGCTTCCTGGGGGCACCATGCAGCGGTGCCGGTCAGCATCGCCGTTCCCTCCGTGAGGGGGAGGAATCCAAGGAGGACGGAGAGGAGCGTGGACTTCCCTGCCCCGGAAGGACCCGTGACAGCCAGCCAGCGGCCCGGTTCCGCGACGGCTTCGACACCGGTAAAGACGGTGGGCCCGCCAGGCCAGGCCGCGGCGGCACCGCTGAGCTCCAGTCCTTGCCTGCCGGGCCGGTCAGGCAGGTGCTGCGTTCCGCCGTCGTGCTCTTCCTGCGTGCCGGGACCGTCACCAGCGTCCAAAGCCCCGGATGCTGCCACCTTGTTCAGGACGTCGGCGAGTGCCGGCGCCTGGCGCACAGCGGAGACCATCCCCGCGAAAGGTTCCACCAAGGCAAGGTGCATCAAAACCATGACAGCCACGAGCTCAGGGGCAACGCCGCCGTCGAGGACAGACGGGACACTCAGCACCCCGGCCCAGAGCGCTGAAACAGAGCATCCAAGGACAACCACCGCCTGGCCCAGGCCTTCTGCCCATGCCGAACGTTTCGCTGAAAGGGTTGCCGCCCGGTCCTTTGCCGAGAGGGCGCTGATCAGTGGTTCGCCGACATTATTGGCTTGCAGCTCGGCGCGGGCGTCCAGGGCCGCGGCAACTCCCCGCAGCACCTCCGAATGCAGGTGCTGCCTTGCCTTCGCAGCATTGCGGTCGGCCAGGACGGCGAGCAGGGGCGCCACTGCCAGGCCCAGGGTGAACGTGAGCAGCACGGAAGGCATCGCCGCCGGCAAGACGATACCTGTGGCAAGGATGGCGGCCCCGCCCACGGCGACGGCTGTAATCGGAGGCAGGGCCACCCTCGGCAGGAGGTCCCGCAGGGTGTCAACGTCGTCCACGATCGAACCCAGGACGTTTCCACCTTGGAGGAGGCGTCGCAGGGACAACGCCCGGCGGCTCAGGGTGGCCCAGAGCACCCCACGAAGACGCGTCATGGCGGCGAAAACGGCGTTGTGGGTCAGCAGGCGTTCGCAATACCGAAGGACGGCACGTCCGATTCCGAAGAACCTGACGCCGACAATCGCGCCCAACAGGTAGAGGATCGGTGGTTGTTCGCTGGCCCTGATGATGAGCCAGCCCGACAAGCCGGACAGCGCCACAGCGAACAGCGCCGCAAGGACGGCAATGATCCCGGCCGCCGCGAACTTCCACTTGACCGGTTGCAGGACGCCCATCAGTCGTTTCAGGCTCCCGGCGGTGCTGTCCACCGGCCCGTCACCCAGGAGCTGTTCGTCCTTCCCGGTTGCGGCATCCCACGCCTTGGCTGCGGATTGCCCGACCACCCCAGCGCCGCGCCCTGCTGGCGCTGTCACCGGTCCAGGTGTTTGTCCTGGCCGCCCGAGCTGTACAAGGTGGTCAGCGAGCGCGCGGGTTGCGGCGTCGTGGGCCACGAGGATGACAGTGGTCCTGCCACGCAGCGACTCGATGGTACGGCGGATGGCCTCGGCCGACGCTTCGTCCAAGTGTGCTGTGGGCTCGTCGAGCAACAGGAGCGTCGCACCTGCTTCCACGCGTGCCAGGCCCCGGGCCAGGGCTACCCGACGCAGCTCCCCCGGGCTGAGCTCGGCGGGATGCTTTCCTGCAAGGTGGCCTGCCGAGGCGTTTCGGAGGACCCGTGCCGCGGCCAGCTCCACGTCTTTGTCGTAACCCTGAAGGTAAAGCTCGATCTCCTGCTGGACGGTTTCACAGGCCATGCTGGGATGCTGCGGAACCCAGGCGACCGTCCCGGGCCCAGCTCCGGTGACTCGTCCTGCCACGGTGGCTCCGGGGCCCTGTCCGATGAGTCCGGCAAGGACGCCCAGGACGGTACTCTTGCCGGCGCCGCTGTGGCCATCGAGGGCGGTGATCTTCCCCCTCGGGGCGATGAAAGCAAGAGGTCCGACGGCGGCAGCGGACCGTCCGCGGTAGGTCACCGTCAGGCCGGTCACCACAATGTCATCGTGATCCGTCCCTGCGGCATCCGGCACTGGCTGTTGCGACGGTGCTTCAAGCACTGCGTTGGTGGTTTCAAGGGCAGCCCGGCCGTCGTCGCTGGCGTGATGGGCGGTGCCCAGTTCCCGCAATGGGAGGTAGCAGTCAGGAGCGAGGATCAGCGCCAGCAGACCGGCTTCGAGCGCCATGTCTCCCGCTACCAGCCGCACTCCGATGAAGACGGCCACCACGGCAACGGAAATGGTGGCAATGAGCTCCAGGGCGAGGGCGGACAGGAAGGCGGTGCGGAGTGTGCCCATGGTCCGGCTGCGGTACTGCTCGGAGATCTCCTCCAGGGCGGCGCGCTGCTCGCTGGCGCGTCCGAGTCCCACCAAGACCGGGAGCCCCTTGGCCAGTTCCAGGATGTGGCCGGAAAGTTTTCGCAGGGTCGTCTGCGCATCCCTGACGCTGTCTTCTGTGTGCCGGCCGATCAGCACCATGAACAACGGCACCAGGGGCACCGTCAGGACGATGACCACCGCACTGACCCAATCGGCGAAGAGTATCCGGGCTCCGATCAGCAACGGGACCGTGGCGCAGTTGACCAAGGCAGGCAGGTACTGGGTGTAGTAGTCGTCCAGGGCATCCAGGCCGCGGGTGGCCAGTATGGCCAGGCCGCCGTCGTTCATCCCCTCAACGGAAGACGGGCCGCCGTCGTCCAGGGACCGCCTCAGCAGCCGCGCGCGCAGTTCCTCCTTGACGCCCAAGGCGGCGTGCCGGGCCGCGATGCCTTGTCCCCAGACGGTCAAGGACCTCAGCACCGCTCCCACTGCGCCCCACAGCAGGCCGCTGTTCCATTCGGACGAGCCTGTTGCCAGACCGGCAAGCATCACCGCCACGGCCTGCGCCATAAGGACCAGGGACAACGCCTTGAGCGCGGACATCAGTCCCAGGGCGTACAGCGCCGGGCGGGTGGCTTGTCCGGAAGGAAAAACGGGTTTCACGAGCGGTCAGTTTCCCGGTTGTGCGGGCTTGGTGGAGGCGCCGTCCTTGGAAATGAGTACTTTTGATGCAATGGCGGGCAGGAACCCGTGCGCTTCGGGAATATGCGCCGCGCTGACACGTCTTCTGAAGACCCAGTAGGTCCAGGCCTGGTAGGCGATCACCAGCGGCAGTCCCACGGCGGCAACAATGCTCATCAGGCCCAGTGTGTAGTCTGACGATGAAGCGCTGGAAATGGTCAGGTTGAAGGCCGGGTCGATAGTGGAGGGAATGACCACGGGGAACGCCGCCCCGAAGATTGAGGCAGTGGCGCACACGATGAAGGCGCCCAGGGCCCCGAAGGCGCGTCCCTCGGACCCGGCGCGGGCCAGTGTCCACGCGAGGACTACGGCAACCACTGCCACAGCTACCAGGGCCCACGTCCACGGTTTGCCGCTGAGGAACTGGACAGCCACCATCCAGCCGAACATGGGCAGGACCGCTGCCGGGACCAACCGCACAAACCAGCGGCGGGCGCGGTGCCGCACCTCGCCGTCGGTCTTCAAGGCAAGGAATGCAAGGGCATGCACCAGGGCAAAGGCGACCACACCGAAACCGCCCAGGAGCGCATAGCCACTGAACCAGGACAATGGCCCGCCGTCACGGTCTCCGTTGGCGTTCAAGGGAAGGCCCGTGGTGGTGAGCGCGAGCGCCGCGCCAATACCGAATGCGGCAACGAAAGACCCGACGGCGATCGCCCAGTCCCAGCGGTTGCGCCAGCGTTCCGAGTCCACCTTGCCGCGGTACTCGAAGGCGACAGCACGGAAGATCAGGGCAACCAATACAGCCAGCAGCGGCAGGTAGAGAGCCGAGAACAGGGACGCGTACCAGAGCGGGAAGGCTGCGAAGGTGGCCCCGGCCGCGGTCAGCAACCACACCTCGTTGCCGTCCCAGACCGGGCCGATGGTGTTCAGGAGAACGCGCCGGTCAGTGTTGTTGCGTGCGAACAGCTTCATGAGCATGCCGACGCCAAGGTCGAAGCCCTCAAGGAAGAGATAGCCGGTCCACAACACAGCGATGGCCACGAACCAGATGGTTGGCAACAGTTCCATTGTCAGTTTCCCCTGCTCCTAGTAGGCGAATGCCAGGACGTCGTCCCCGGACTTGTCCGGAGTGTCGTTGTCTTTGTCATGCCGCTCCCGGGCGTCATCGCCGTCGTTGGCATGTGCCAGTTCCGGCATGGCGGAGGCAACTCCGCCGCGGACGTACTTGACCAGCAGCTTCACTTCCACCACCAGCAACACCGCGTAGATGGCTGTCAGCACCACCAGCGACGCCATGATTTCTCCTGCGCTGACGCCGGGTGAGACTGCTGCGGCGGTAAACATGAACACTTGGTCGATGCCGTTCATATCCGGGTTGGGGGCCACGACGAACGGCTGGCGTCCCATTTCCGTAAAGATCCATCCGGCTGCGTTGGCGCCGAACGGTGCCAGGATGCCGAAGACAGCGAGCCGCATCAGCCACTTGGAGCCGGGAACAACACCCTTGCGCGTCACCCACAGTGCCAGCAGGGCTGCGAAGGCTGCGATGCCGCCGAACCCGATCATCATGCGGAAGCCCCAGTAGGTCACTTCCATGACGGGAACGTACTGGATTTCCTGGCCTGCGCGGTCACCGTACAGCGGGTTGTCCGGCAGGTGCGTTCCGTACTTCTCCTTATACTCGCCCAGGAGGCTGTTCACGCCCTTGACCTCGGTGGTGAAGTCTCCCTTGGCGAGGAAGGAAAGGATGCCGGGCACTTCGATGACTGCCACGATGTCGTCGCAGTTCTTAGCGCCGAGGTTGCCCACGCTGAGGACCGAGAAGCCCGTGCCGTCGTGGCAAGCGGCTTCGGCGGCAGCCATTTTCATGGGTTGCTGTTCGAACATGAGCTTGCCCTGCAGGTCACCGGTGATGGCCGTGCCGGCGAAGGAAATCATGGCTACTACGGCACCGATCCTCAGGGACTTCATCCAGACCGTGTAATCGGCCTTGTCACGCCCCGGGATGTCCTGCGCGGCACCGGGAATGATGCGGCCGTCCTTGCCAACAGTGTCGATGCCATCGTGCCGCCGACGCCACAGGTGGTACCAGGCGATGCCCAGCAGGAAGGCGCCCGCGACAGCGAGTGCACCGAACAGCGTGTGGGGCACGGCAACCAGCGCAGTGTTGTTGGTGAAGACGGCCCAGGCATCGGTCATGACGGGGCGCCCGTCCACCATCTCGACGCCCACGGGGTGCTGCATCCACGAGTTGGCCACAATGATGAAGTACGCCGAGAAGACGGAACCGATCACCGCAATCCACAGGCACGCCAGGTGGACTCCGCGCTTGAGTTGCTTCCAGCCGAAGATCCACAGACCCAGGAAAGTGGACTCCACGAAGAAGGCCAACAGGGCTTCAAGGGCCAGAGGCGCACCGAAGACGTCCCCTACGAAGCGGCTGTACTCACTCCAGGCCATGCCGAACTGGAATTCCTGCACGATGCCGGTGGCCACGCCCATGATGAAGTTGATCAGGAACAGCTTTCCCCAGAACTTGGTCATGCGCAGGTACTCGGGCTTTCCCGTGCGGTACCACATGGTCTGGATGATGGCCACAACCAGACCAAGGCCGATGGTGAGGGGCACCATCATGAAGTGGTAGACGGTAGTGATACCGAATTGCCAGCGTGCGATTTCCAAAGCGTCCATGGCTGTCCTTTGTGCGGTGGACCGAAGTACGATGACGTTACTTCTACGTAGCGTAGAAAACTTCTCTTCTACACAGTGTAGAACAAATGCCGGGCAACGAAACCCATTCTTCAAGTGGCTTCCACCACGCGCAAGAGGTGGCGCCCCGCGAGCGCCACGCCGATTGTTCTACCTCACGTAGAATGGAGGCTGGAAAAGCGGTAGATTTATGGTGGAATGTTGGATCATCGCTCCCGACGGCAGTCGCGCTGGCCCGGGATGCGGAAGGTAGGGAAGTATCGATGGCAAGTCTTGGGGAACTCGAGCGGGCAGTGATGGATCTGCTCTGGGCAGGCCAGGAAGCTGCAACCGCCAATATACTGCGTGACCTCCTGGCGCAGGATTCCGAGGCCGGGGACGGCACCGCCGGCCATCAAGGCAAAGACCTGGCAGTGACCACTGTCCTGACCGTGCTCTCACGCCTGGAAAAGAAGGGCCTGGTGGAACGTGAACGCGGAACACGCCCGCACCGTTACCAGGCTGTTTCCAGCCGCGCAGACCACACGGCCGAGCTGATGCACGAAGTCCTGGGTTCCGCCCCGGACCGCGAGGCAGTCCTGGCCCGCTTCATTGGCTCAGTCACCGAAAGTGAAGCAGCTACCCTGCGCAAACTGCTCGGCTACAATTAGCCACTATGTTCTGGACCTCATACCTGCTTGCGGTCCTGGCATTGATTCTGGCGTGGCCGGTTCCGGTCCTGCTGTCGCGGGCACAATGGCCGGCACGCTCTCCCTTCACGGCCATGATCCTGTGGCAGGCCATAGCCCTTGCCGGTGGACTGTCCATGATTGGCGCCATGCTTGTCTATGGACTCGAACCCATTGGCGACAACCTCCTGGCAGGGCTCAGGAGCCTGGCCGGGATGGTGTTCAACAATGAACCAACCACCGCACTGGGCTTCTGGCACCTCTTCGCACTGTCGGCAGCTGCGCTTCTTACGGCGCACCTGGTCTTTACCCTGCTGCTGACGTACTACAAGATCGAACGCCAGCGCCGACGGCACCGCGAGCTCCTGGCCCTCCTCGCATCCCCATCCGACGACGGACCAGGGACAGTGGTGATAAATCATGAATCCCCCGTCGCCTACTGCCTCCCCGGCGGCGCCCGCTCCGTCACGGTCCTCTCCGACGGCCTGATGGCCGCACTTGATCCCGCTGAGCTCCGGGCCGTCCTCATCCACGAAAATGCCCACCTTTCCCAGCGCCACGACCTCTTGCTGTGGGCTTTCGCCGCCTGGCGCCAGGCGCTGCCATGGTTTCCCACCACGCGCTTGGCCCAGACAGCAGTGAACTCACTGATCGAAATGTTGGCCGACGACGTCGCACTTCGCACCGAGAGCAAGGGAACGCTCATCAAGGCCATTGCCATCGTCGCCAGCGGCAGCTCACAGCCTGCCGTCAGCGCCGCAGCCCTCAAAGGCGGCGGGGCCGTCGTCGAGGGCTCTGGCGTCAGCGCCACCGGAGGTGCTGATTCACCACGCACGACGGCGTCACGCGTCAGCCGTTTGCTCTCACCGCAACCGCCGCTTACCACCGGCCTGAGGGCTTTGGTCCTTGCCGCCTCCGTGCTGCTGCTGGCAGTACCGACGGCACTCTTGATCGTGCCGGGGCTGCTCGGTTAGGGCACTACAGGCTGTTCCGACCACCCTGTTCGGGGAGCATGACCTCGTAGACCCGGGAAGAGAAGCCCTCCAGGGCTGCTGCGCACCGTGCCAGTTGCTCAGCGGCGTCCCCCGCCAGAGGAAGGTGCAGAACGTCGCGTGACTTCAACTCCCGGAACCAACGCCTCAACCGCTCCAGACTCTGTTCTTCTTCTTCAAGTTCGGCAAAAGTGAATTTCTCCTGCGCTATCTCCTTGGCGATTTCTGCCTCGAACTTCCGGCAATCGGCCATGAACTCGGCCCACTCCTCCTGTCGGGCAGCTTCATAAGCAGCCCTGAAAACGACGTCACCTGGCTGGCGTGGCACGGCATCCACCAAGGTCCAGGTCCCGCCACCCTTGGCTACGAGCTCGCCGGCACGGACCAGCCCTTCGTCAAAGGCGGGGTGGGCGGGGAGGAGCCACGTACCTGGACTCAAAGGGACGGCGCCGATCCTGCGCAATTCGCGCCACACAGCTACACGGTGCCTGGAGGGCTGGGACGGAACCTGAACCAGGATCAACAGCCATCGTTCATCAATCACAACAGCCAATGTAGCAGCTGTTACATTTAGTGCGTGAAGACCCCAGAGGCAGCCAGCGCTGCACGCACGACTCCCTACCACCGGTGGCCCCTCTACGCGGCCGGCTTCACTACCGCCTTCGGGGCCCACGCCGTGGCTGCAGGGCTCGGCGCCGAGAGTGCGGACATCGGCCTCAGCCTGCTTGGCTTGGGGATTCTGCTTGCCCTCTACGACATCGCCGAGGTCTTCCTCAAGCCCGTCTTTGGCGCCTTGAGCGACCGCATCGGGCCCAAGCCAGTCATCGTGGGAGGCCTTTTTGCCTTTGCTGCCGCCTCCCTGGTTGGCCTGTGGGCAGACCAACCAGCCATGCTCGCTGCGGCGCGGCTTGGACAAGGCATGGCGGCATCAGCCTTCTCGCCTGCCTCGTCTGCCAGCGTCGCCCGGCTTGCGGGGGGCAAGACCGGACGCTATTTCGGACGCTACGGCTCCTGGAAAGGCTTCGGTTACGCCATAGGCCCGCTCCTGGGCGCCTTGGCCATCCTCGCCGGGGGCTTCGCCCTTCTCTTCGCCGTCCTGTCGTGTCTTGCCCTCGTGACTGCCGTGTGGACCATCCTGGCCATGCCGCGCCTGGAGCCGCTGCCCAGGACCCGCTACGCCGTCCTGGACGTGTGGCGGCAGAGCACCGAGAAGTCCTTTCTGGGACCCACCCTGGTCCTGGCTGCGTCCACGGGAGCCCTCGGTGCTGCAGTGGGCTTCCTTCCCGCCCTCGCAGCACGGGACGGGCTGGGCACTGCGGGGAGTATCGCCGTCGCCACCGCCTTGGCGGTTGCCTCCTCAGCCGTGCAACCCCGCATTGGTGCCCTGCGGGACCGCGGGGTCCTCTCGGACAGGCCCGGGATGATCACGGGACTAGGCTGCATTGCTGCCGGAACCCTCCTCGCAGCTGTCCTGCCTGGAGCGTGGTGGGTCTATGCGGCCGCCGTCCTTATTGGCCTGGGCATTGGCGTCGCCACGCCACTCGCCTTTGCCCACCTTGCCGATTCCACCCCCAAGGAGCGACTCGGCCGGACGATGGGTTCGGCGGAACTTGGACGTGAGCTCGGTGACGCCGGAGGTCCGCTGCTGGTGGGTGGTATCGCCGTTGCAGCAGGTCTTCCCTGGGGCCTTGGAACACTGGCGTTACTGGTGGGAGCCGCCGCGTTTGCCGCCCCGGCGGCATCCGCCACCCGGGGCACTTCCGCCCAGGAGCCTGGCTGACACCCCCGCCGGCTATGCGTCGATGCGCTCCCGGTCCAACGTTGCCGCACCGGCGATGATGAACTCCTTGCGAGGTGCCACGTCAGAGCCCATCAGGAGATCAAACACTTCCTCGGCACGCTGGGCACTGTCGATGCCAACCTTACGCAAGGTCCTGTGCCGGGGGTCCATGGTGGTCTCCGCCAATTGCTGGGCGTCCATCTCACCCAGGCCCTTGTAACGCTGAATCGGTTCTTTGTACCGCTTGCCTTCCTTGACCAGTTTGGCAAGGAGCACGTGGAGCTCGGCTTCGGAGTACGTGTAGATCATCTCGTTGGCCTTCTGGCCCGGGTTGATCACTTCCACCCGGTGAAGAGGAGGCACAGCGGCAAACACGCGGCCGGCTTCCACCATGGGGCGCATGTAGCGGAAGAAGAGCGTCAAGAGAAGAGTACGGATGTGGGCGCCGTCGACGTCGGCATCGGTCATGAGGATGACTTTGCCGTAGCGGGCCGCGTCCAGGTCGAAGCTGCGGCCGGAGCCGGCGCCCACCACCTGGATCAGAGCCGCGCACTCGGCGTTGGACAACATGTCACCCACCGAAGCCTTCTGCACGTTCAGGATCTTTCCGCGGATGGGAAGAAGAGCCTGGAAATCCGAGGACCTGGCAAGCTTTGCCGTTCCAAGCGCGGAGTCACCTTCGACGATGAACAGTTCCGAGCGTTCCACGTCATCGGTGCGGCAATCGGCCAGCTTGGTGGGCATGGAAGAGGTCTCCAGGGCATTCTTCCGGCGCTGGGTCTCCTTGTGGACGCGGGCCGAGATGCGCGATTTCATTTCGCTGACCATCTTCTCCAGCAGCAGCGCCGACTGGGCCTTGTCATTACGGTTGGCCGAGTTCAGCCGTGCAGTGATTTCCTTCTCAACCACTTTGGCCACAATCGCCCGAACCGCTGAGGTACCAAGGATTTCCTTGGTCTGCCCCTCGAACTGCGGCTCAGCCAGACGAACCGTCAGGACAGCCGTCAGGCCGGCAAGGATGTCATCCTTCTCGATCTTATCGTTTCCGGCTTTGAGCTTGCGCGCGTTCGTTTCCACGGCCTTGCGGAAGGTCTTCAGGAGGGCCGCTTCAAAGCCCGACTGGTGGGTGCCTCCCTTGGGCGTGGCGATGATGTTGACGAAACTGCGGATGGTGGTTTCGTAGCCGATCCCCCAGCGCAGGGCGATATCGACTTCGCAATCCCGTTCCACTTCGGCGATCTTGCTGTGCCCGTTTTCGTCGAGAACAGGAACAGTTTCCTTGAACTTGCCTGATCCGTGGAGCCGCCAGATGTCCGTGACGCCGGAATCCGCAGCAAGGAATTCCACGAATTCGCTGATGCCACCGTCGTGGTGGAACACTTCCTCGTGGACGCCGTTCTCGCCCGGGGTCCCGGCCAGCTTGCGCTCATCGCGTACGGTGATCCGCAATCCCGGGACAAGGAACGACGTCTGACGGGCACGGGCCACGAGGTCGTCGTAGGAGAACTTTGCGTCAGGAGTGAAGATCTGGCGGTCAGCCCAGTAACGTACGCGGGTTCCGGTGACGCCACGCTTTGCCTTCCCGACCACATCCAACACCGAATTCTCGACGAACGGTTCGAACGGGGACGTGGGGCCGGGCTTTGATCCGGCATCGAGGAAGCGGCCGGGCTCACCGCGACGGAAGGACATCTGGTAGGTCTTGCTGCCGCGGTCCACCTGGACATCGAGGCGGCTGGACAACGCGTTGACCACCGAAGCACCAACGCCGTGGAGGCCACCGGAAGCGGTATAGGAGCCGCCGCCGAACTTTCCGCCCGCGTGCAGCTTGGTGAAGACGACCTCGACGCCGGACAGTCCGGTCTTCGGCTCGACGTCTACGGGGATGCCGCGGCCGTCGTCGTGGATCTCCACTGAATTGTCCGCGTGCAAAATGACTTTGATGTCGTGGCCGAAACCCGCCAAAGCCTCGTCCACCGCGTTGTCGATGATTTCCCACAGGCAGTGCATGAGGCCACGTGAGTCGGTGGATCCGATGTACATGCCCGGGCGTTTGCGGACCGCTTCAAGGCCCTCGAGGACAGACAGATGCCGGGCGTTGTATTCAGAACTCGGTGCCACGTGGGGGTGTGCTCCTTCGGGTATATCTAAAGCTGGTTCCCAGCCATATTCCGCTGGCAACTCAAGGCAAACACTGCCCATACTAGGTTAGCCGCGACGGGCCCTGCGTACCGGTTGCCACTCCCGGCCCGCGGCAAAAGGCCCAGTTGCGTTATGGACATGTGATACGCGGACAGCGAAAGTGACCCATCCTTGCCATGGATCTGCGTCGAATGCTGGTTATATGGATGTACAGAACTACTAAGGAGGCCGACATGACAACAGCAGTTGCAGACCGCACACTGAACGCCGCTGACCGGTGCGATCGTTGCGGAGCCCAGGCGTATGTCCGCGTTGTACTCGAGTCCTCCGGCGGTGAGCTGCTTTTCTGCGGCCACCACGCACGTGCAGTTGAAGCCACGCTCCGGCCCATGACTTCCGATTGGCACGATGAGACCGAGCGCCTCAACGAGAAGGCACCCGTCCCCGTCGACTAGAAGTGCAACCCGGCAAAGCCCGGAGTCACATCGCGCAGAAGGGCCCTTCCCCATTGGAAGGGCCCTTTTGCTGTGCCCCCCCGGGTTCCGCGGTTCCCGCGCGGCTTGCAGTTTGCTGCGGCCGGGCCGGCGCATCCACGGCGGAGAACAGCCCACTCAGTGAACAAGAAGGCGGCCCAGCCGGAAATCCGACTGGGCCGCCTTCATGCGTCCTGGGTTGCGCAGACCGTTTAGTCCAGGTAGTCCCGCAGTACCTGTGAGCGGGACGGGTGCCGCAGCTTGGACATGGTCTTGGATTCGATCTGGCGGATACGCTCGCGCGTCACTCCGTAGACCTTGCCGATTTCGTCTAAAGTCTTCGGCTGTCCATCGGTGAGGCCGAATCGCATGGCCACGACCCCTGCCTCGCGCTCGGACAGCGTGTCCAGCACGGAGTGCAGCTGCTCCTGCAGCAGCGTGAAGCTCACCGCGTCAGCCGGGACTACAGCTTCGGAGTCTTCGATCAGGTCGCCGAATTCCGAGTCACCGTCCTCACCAAGGGGGGTGTGGAGCGAAATGGGTTCACGACCATACTTCTGGACCTCGACAACCTTTTCGGGCGTCATGTCCAGCTCCAGAGCCAACTCTTCAGGCGTGGGCTCACGACCCAGGTCCTGAAGCATTTGGCGCTGAACGCGGGCCAGCTTGTTGATGACTTCAACCATGTGGACCGGGATACGGATCGTGCGGGCCTGGTCTGCCATTGCACGGGTAATTGCCTGGCGGATCCACCAAGTGGCGTAAGTGGAGAACTTGAAGCCCTTGGTGTAGTCGAACTTCTCCACTGCGCGGATAAGACCCAGGTTGCCTTCCTGGATCAGGTCCAGGAACAGCATGCCTCGCCCGGTGTATCGCTTGGCCAGCGAAACGACGAGGCGGAGGTTGGCCTCAAGCAGGTGGTTCTTGGCGCGCTTTCCATCATGGATGACGAATTCGAGCTCGCGCTTGAGCTTGGGATCCATGGATCCGTCGTCTGCATTGATCTTTTCCTCGGCGAAGAGGCCAGCCTCGATGCGGAGGGCCAGATCGACTTCCTGCTCGGCATTCAGCAGGGCAACCTTGCCGATTTGCTTCAGGTAGTCCTTGACGGGGTCTGCAGTTGCACCGGCCGACATGACCTGCTGTACAGGTGCGTCGTCGTCATCGGCGTCCGAGTAGACGAAGCCGGAGCCGGAGGGGGCAGCCTTGTCCTTGGCGGCAGTTGCGCCGTCCTCGGTGTCGTCGTCGCCGACTTCGACTTCCTCCGCTGCTGCGGGGTCAAAGTCTTCGTCCTCGACGCCTGGCTCTTCAGGATCTACAGCGGAGTCGCTCGCTGCTTCAGCAGCGGCCTTGGCGCCAGGCTTGGGTCCACGCTTCTTGGGGGCAGGCTTGTCAGAGTCGCCCTCTGAAGCCTTGTTGGCAGCACGTGTCGCGGCGCGCTTTGCCGATGTGGCCGCCTTCTTTTCCTCAGCGGACAATTCGGCCAGGGCGGCGGGTTCCTTCTCGACGGAAGACGGGGTCACAGAAAACCTTTCTAGCGGCGGTCTGTGGAATCACCATACGGGCAACACCACTATGACCCTGTCAAGTCCGCGATCAATTTCAAATGCGATCGCCGCCTGCAGAGTCTTTGACTACAACTACAGACGACACTGAATTGTTCCCGGCAGCCGGGCCAATCCAAGCATTCAAACGCGGACCCAACCGGGTCTCGGCATCCATTGTCTCACGGTTTTGCCAAACATACGCCTGTTGGATGGCGTGGAACTAAACCGGGACATTCCTTGACCCCTTCCAGGCTGAGTCGGGACGGCGCGCCCACCCACAAACTGACCCCTGTCCCATGACCCCCATCAGCAGTTCCGCCAACCGGTAGTTGGCATGGGCCTCGAGGGCCCGGCTCAGGCAAGCGTGGGCAACGGTACCCATGCCCTTGCACCAAAAGATCCATCCTTGGAGCGTCAGTGCTGCGGCAGCCACTTCTCCCTGTTCACCGTCGACGCCAAGTCCCGCCAGGAGTTGCTGCAGTACATCAAGGTCCTTCCAACACGGCAGCTCCGGACGCATGCCCAGGAGGACATCGCCGTAGGTGTACACGTTGAGGGGTTCACTTGATCCGGCAGCACTGCCAGCCGACGGTCCGGCCCCGGTTGCACCCCGATCCTGGGTAGCACTGGTGTCCACACCCACGTCGCTGGGGTCGAAGGATCCGGCGAGGGGGTCCTCTGCCTCGAAGAATCCGAACCCGGCAGCTCCGGCCTTGGCAGCTCCGACGCCAGCAGCTGCCATCACCACTACGGCATCCCGCCAAGCCGGTATTTTAAGAGTGGTTCTGAGGAAGCCCATGAGTCCTGCATCAGCTGAAGGCTCCAAGGGATCCCCTCGGTGGTGCCTGTCCAGCACGTGGCGCCACACAGCAAGTACCGAATCAAAGCAGGCCTCGCT
This sequence comes from Paenarthrobacter sp. AB444, assembly GCF_028736865.1. Taxonomy (NCBI): domain Bacteria; kingdom Bacillati; phylum Actinomycetota; class Actinomycetes; order Micrococcales; family Micrococcaceae; genus Paenarthrobacter; species Paenarthrobacter sp. AB444. The sequence goes on from NZ_JAQZBY010000001.1 coordinate 618,767, forward strand.
GCGCCACAGGGGCAGGACGTTGTCGTCGAAGCCGTCTTCCGCTTCCAGCACCCGGGAGTCATGCGCTCCCGGCCGAGCCAAACGCAGTCCGTCAGCCCCCTTCCCAGGGAAGGGTCCAACAGCGCTGCCCTGGTACACGAGCTCTGTGCTGAGTCGGCTCTCCTTGATCCGTTCGATCGGGAATCCCGGAATCGGGCAGCAGCCGCCATCCTCGCAATAGGCGCCGCGCCAGTAATCTGTGCCCACCAACCATGCATCGCGGACAGTAAGGCCAGCGCGGTCAAAGCTGGCCCGCAGGGCATCGAGAAGCGGTGCGGTCCGCTGGATGACAGTGCCGTCATTCCAACCCTCCGCGGTGTACACGGCCAGAACAACGCCGTTGGCGGCCTCGTCGGCGATCAGATAGCTGAGGATTTGTTCGGCAAAGCAGGGCAGCCAGTCAGCTGGGGACAGGACGGGCAAGTCCACGCGGAGTGTGGCCCCCAGGACCTTTCCTTGCATGGTGATGGCCACGAGGCTGTCTTCAGGCCAGTAGCCCAGCATGTGGGGAATGTAGCCAAGGATGTCTTCGGGCTGGTGAATGCTGAGCGTTCTGTTGGTAGTCATGCTTCCAGCCTGCGCATCGGCGGAGGCAAGAAACAGGGAGCACTTTGCGTATGTGGAAAAGCCCCGGGAAAGGGATGCTACTGCTCCCCCGCCACCTTGGAGCGTGCTTCACGCCGCCGTTCCAGGCGCTCACGCCGCTGCCGTGCGAGCGCCGTTGCCAGTGGCGGCACGTGGATCCCTTGAGCGGCCATTTGCCGGCGGACCTTGCGGCGGGTCACAACAATGAGCAGGGTTCCGATCGCGAGCAACAGGAATTGGACGCTGAGGGCAATCCGGAACGGCTCCAGCCCGTACAGCTCCCCACCGGAAAAACCGCTGGCATTCAGGAGGTCAAGAACCAGGCCGATGAGGTAGATCGCGATCAGGGCTGCGATGAAGCCGCCCACGTTGACTATCCCGGTCGCCGTACCGATGCGATGCGAAGGATTGAAGGTCCGCGCGAAATCAAAGCCGATCATGGATCCTGGTCCGCCTACCGCCAGGACCACCACCAGGATGACCAGGAGCCACAGCGGAGCACGCTCGGGAAGAAGCAGTACGGCCGCCCAAGCGACGGCCGTTGCGGTAGTGATCAACAGCACCATGGCGGACCGTCGCATGGGATGCCGGGCCACGAACCGGCCGAAGCCAGGCCCGGCAACGATGGCGGTGGCCACGAACAGGGCCATCAAAGCAGAGACTGTTCCGGCGTCGAGTCCTTGGGCGGAGAGCAGGAACGGGTAACCCCAGGTCATCGCGAAGAGGTTGCCGCTGAACTGGACAGTGAAATGGCTCCAGAGCCCGAGCCGGGTTCCTGGCTGCTTCCAGGCGCGGGACAGGGAAACACCCGTGGCCCTCAGGCCTTGGGCCGTCACCGTGGCCGGATGTCCGGGAGGCGCATCCCTCAACAGAGCAAGGACCAGTACCACCGCCAGCACGGACATCGACGCCAGGGTCAGGAAAGCCGGCGTCCATCCCGCCGAGTGCAGCAGCAAAGCGAAGGGAACCACGCTGAACAGCTGGCCCAACTGCCCGCACATGCCGGTCAACTGCGTCACCAGCGGAACCCGGGACGGTGCGAACCACAGAGGAACCAACCGGATAACGGAGATGAAGGTCATGGCGTCGCCGGCGCCCACCAGGACCCGGCCAAGGACGCCTCCAGGGATGCTGTCGGCGAAAGCCAGCTGCAGTTGTCCCGCCGCCATGAGGACAGCACCGCCGGCCACCATGACCCGGGATCCAAACCGGTCCACCAGCACGCCGACCGGGATCTGGAGACCGGCATAGACCAACAGCTGCAACACGGTAAAAAAGGAAATCGCCGAGGCACTGGCATGGAACCGCTCAGTGGCCTCCAGGCCCGCGACCCCGAAGGAGGTACGCTGCGCCACAGCCACGAGGTAGGCAAAGATGCCTATGGTCCAGATCAGCCAGGCGCGGGGAGAAGTCACACCTCAATTATGCCGGTCAACCGTTAAAGCTGATTTATTGAGGCGTGTCTTTACGAGCCAGGTAGGCTTCCACAGCCGCGCCGATGTCCTCGGCATCGGGCAGTTCGTCGTTCTCGTAGGCAAGCAAGGAACGACGCACGATGCCTTCGGACTTCTCGTCGTAGCGGGCCTCAAGGTTGGCGACGACGGCCTGCACTTCTTCGGAAGCCTCAATCTGTTCGGCGATCTGCCGTCCGACCTCCCGGCCTGCTTCCCGGAGACGGTCCGTAGGAAGCATGAGGGACGTTGCGGCCCCCAGGTATTCCAAGCCGGCGACGGCCGCCGTCGGGTACTCGGCTTCGGACAGGTAATGCGGAACGTGGACAACATAGCCGGCCACGTTGCGCTCCGCCTCGGTGAGCCGGAGTTCAAGGATGTGGCCGATGGCAGCAGGAACCTCGACCGTAGGTTTCCAACTGGAGATCCCTTCGATCAGCTCAGGCCGGTTGCCGTGTACCGTCACACCGACGGGGCGCGTGTGCGGTACCGGCATGGGAATGGAGTGGATCCACGTGACGAGGTTAACGTCCAGCTTCTCCACAATCCCTACGACGGCGCGGGCGAAGCGCTCCCACTGCAGGTCCGGCTCAAAACCTGCCAGCAGCAGGAACGGCTGTCCCAGCCCATCCGTGAGCTTGTACAGGCCAAGCTTGGGCGCCTTGTAGTCCTGGAGGTGGTCTTCCACAAAGCTGATGTGTGGCCGGCGCGACCGGTAGTCAATGAGCTGGTCGGCATCGAACATGGCCACGACCTCGGCGTCGAGTTCATCCAGCAGTTCCGCATTAATCTGCCGGACCACGTGACCGGCGTCGGCAAATCCCGTGAATCCCATGACCATGTTCAGGCCACGGAGTTCGGGACTGTGGAAGGTCTCAATGTTGCTCGCGTAGAGAGCTTCTGGGTCCAGGAGGGTGCCGGATATCCGTTCAAACACGGCGTATTCCTTTCACGGGGCAAGTTCGGATGGTCTATTTGGGTACAACGCTGCACAGGAAGCGCGCATTCCTGCTGGGGGATGTGCGGCAGATCTCATTTAATTGCTTTCCGCGGGCGCCGAGAGACTACGATCGAAACAGGCCCGCGTCCGCTAACGACGCTGGGCCTGAAGACCAAGGCCGCCGTCGAATGAGGACGTCGGGCGCGTACCGGGGCAGGCCGCCAAACATGCGGCCCCGCCATGCACTGCAGAGAGAAGTGAGGACACATCCTCGTGGTCAAGACTACTGACATCAACCTGTCCATCATCGCCAAGGACCTGAAAAAGTCCCCCAGCGACGCCCTTGTGATCGGCGTTGCGCAAGGCGCTGAAGGGCCTGTGCTGCTCGCCAATCCCCTGAGCGCCAAGGCTGCCGAGTCCGTTGCGGGCTCCCTGAAGTCCCTGGGAATCAGCGGCGCGGCCGACCAGGTGCACCGGCTTCCCGGACTGCCGGAAACAGGCGCCGGGATCCTGGTCCTGGCCGGTGTCGGCAAACTCCAGCCCGGCGGCGGCCTCAGCGAAGAGGCGCTGCGGCGCGCAGCAGGGTCCGCTGTGCGCCAGCTCGCGGGACTGGCTGCAGTGACGCTGGCTTTCCCGACGCCGGCACTTGCCGACGTCGCTGCAGTCGCTGAAGGTGCCACCCTGGGAGCCTACTCCTACACCGAGCACCGCTCCTCCACGGACGGCCTGAAAGCACCGGTGGCCAAGGTCCAGATCTTCTCCGACGTGGACGCAAAGGACGCACAGCCGGCGCTGGACCGCGCCGTTGTGCTTGCCAGGGCCGTCAACGCCACCCGGACACTGGTAAACCAGCCTCCCAGCCACCTCTACCCCGAGTCTTTTGCGGAGTCCGCCAAGGAACTCGCCAAGGGTCTTCCCGTGAAGGTCACCGTCTGGGACGAGAAGCGCCTCGAAAAGGAAGGCTTCGGAGGCATCCTCGGCGTAGGCAAGGGCTCCACCCGCCAGCCGCGCCTGGTCAAGGTGGAATACGCTCCGGCCAAGGCCACCAAGAAGATTGCCCTCGTGGGCAAGGGCATCACCTTCGACACGGGCGGCATTTCCATCAAGCCGGCCCTCGGCATGGGCGACATGAAGAGCGATATGGCGGGCGCCGCCGTCGTTCTTAACACGGTCCTGGCGCTTGCGTCGATGGGTCTGCCCATCAAGGCGACCGCCTGGCTCTGCATCGCAGAGAACATGCCCTCGGGCGCCGCAGCGCGGCCCGCGGATGTCTTCACTATCCACGGTGGCAAGACCGTGGAGGTCCTGAACACCGACGCCGAAGGCCGCCTGGTGATGGCCGACGGACTCGTCGCTGCCAGCCTTGAGAAGCCCGACGTCATCATCGACGTTGCCACGCTGACCGGCGCCCAGTTGATTGCCTTGGGTCTGCGCACGGCCGGTGTGATGGGTTCGGATTCCGTCACGGCCGCGCTGAAGTCGGCAGCTGACCGCGCCGGCGAGCTGGTGTGGCCCATGCCGCTGCCTGAGGAGCTCCGCCCCAGCCTGGATTCGCAGGTTGCCGACATCGCCAACATCGGTGAGCGCAACGGCGGCATGATGACCGCCGCGGTCTTCCTGCGCGAGTTCGTGGGCAAGGACGGCAACGGCGAACAGATACCGTGGGCCCACGTGGACATTGCCGGGCCGTCGTTCAACAACGGCAGCCCCTACGGCTACACACCCAAGCAGGGCACGGGCTGCACAGTCCGCACCCTGGTTGCCTACGCTGAAGACCTTCTGGCGGTCACCGCCTAGCGGCACGCCCCCGCTCCCTTCCGGGTTGCGTGGTCCGTCGGCGCCCCCGCCAGGGCCGCGCAACCCCGGAATTATGCGGCGTGTAGCGCTGTGTCACAAGTGAACGTGAGTCTCGACACAAGCGCTCCACAAACACCCGCAGAGGGTGGAGCATGGGTAGGTGGTTCGCTAAGGTGAACACGATAGTCACAAATGCAAGAGAACTTAGGTGCTGGCATAATCACGGCAGAACAAGTTCCAAAGACCAGATGGCACGCAGTCCCGTGTCATCCTTCACGCGAGGGAGCGTTTTAGTGGCCGATCAGGCAACTGCGCAAGAATTCGACATCCTGGTACTCGGTGGCGGCAGCGGCGGCTACGCCACTGCCCTGCGGGCCGTGCAGCTTGGGTTCACCGTTGGCCTTGTGGAAAAGGCAAAGCTCGGCGGAACCTGCCTGCACAACGGCTGTATCCCCACCAAGGCCCTCCTGCACTCGGCCGAACTGGCTGACCACGCACGCGATTCCGCCAAGTACGGCGTGAACGTCACGCTCGACAGCATCGACATGTCGGCCGTGAACGCCTACAAGGACGGCATCATTGCCGGCAAGTTCAAGGGTCTCCAGGGACTCATCAAGTCCAAGGGCATCACCGTCATCGAGGGTGAAGGAAAGCTCCAGGGCAACAACACCGTCGTCGTGAACGGCACGGCCTACACCGGTAAGAACATTGTTCTGGCCACCGGTTCCTACTCACGGTCGCTTCCGGGTCTTGAAATCGGCGGCAAGGTCATCACTTCCGACCAGGCCCTCACCATGGACTACATCCCCAAGAGCGCTATCGTCCTCGGCGGCGGCGTCATCGGCGTCGAGTTCGCTTCCGTCTGGAAGTCCTTCGGCGTGGACGTCACCATCATCGAGGGCCTGCCCTCCCTGGTTCCCAACGAGGACGCCTCCATCGTCAAGAACCTCGAGCGTGCCTTCAAGAAGCGCGGCATCAAGTTCACCACGGGCATCTTCTTCCAGGGCGTCGAGCAGAACGACGACGGCGTCAAGGTCACCTTGGTTGACGGCCAGACTTTCGAAGCAGACCTGCTGCTCGTCGCTGTTGGGCGCGGTCCCGTCACCGCCAACCTCGGCTACGAAGAAGCAGGCATCACCATCGATCGCGGCTTCGTCATCACCAACGAGCGCCTCCACACCGGCGTCGGCAACATCTACGCCGTTGGCGACATCGTCCCTGGCGTCCAGCTCGCGCACCGTGGATACCAGCAGGGCATCTTCGTCGCCGAAGAGATCGCCGGCCTGAACCCGGCCATCGTTGAAGACATCAACATCCCCAAGGTCACCTACTGCGAGCCTGAAATCGCCACGGTCGGTTACACCGAAAAGGCAGCCAAGGCCAAGTTCGGCGACGACCAGGTCCAGACCCAGGAATACAACCTTGCCGGCAACGGCAAGAGCTCCATCCTTGGCACCGGCGGTATCGTCAAGCTCGTACGCCAGAAGGACGGCCCCGTCGTTGGTATCCACATGATTGGTTCACGCATCGGTGAGCAGATCGGTGAAGCCCAGCTGATCGTGAACTGGGAAGCCTACCCGGAGGACGTGGCCCAGCTGGTCCACGCCCACCCCACCCAGAACGAAGCTTTGGGCGAAGCCCACCTCGCCCTCGCGGGCAAGCCGCTCCACGGCTAAGTCTTTACCCAAGACAAACGGGTCGGGTGCATGCAGCGGAATCTGCCGGATGCACCCGGCCCGGACCAGCAGAATTCATCCGCACAAAGATCAATAAGGAGAACGGGGACGACATGTCTGAATCCGTTAACTTGCCCGCCCTCGGTGAGAGTGTCACCGAAGGAACCGTCACCCGCTGGCTCAAGCAGGTTGGTGACCGGGTGGAGATCGACGAGCCGTTGCTCGAGGTTTCAACCGACAAAGTAGACACTGAAATCCCTTCTCCTATCTCAGGCGTCATCGAAGAAATCCTCGTCGCTGAAGACGAGACGGCTGAAGTCGGTGCACCTTTGGTCCGCATCGGCGACGGCTCCGGCTCCGCCGCTGAGGCTGCCCCGGCCCAGGAAGCCCCGGCTGAGCAGGCAGCCCCGGCCGCCGAAGAGGCTCCTGCCGCCCCGGCAGAGGAAGCAGCAGCACCGGCAGCCGAAGCCCCCGCCTCTTCCGGCGGCGAAGGCCACGAAGTGACCCTCCCGGCACTGGGCGAAAGCGTCACCGAAGGCACCGTTACCCGCTGGCTCAAGGCTGTCGGCGACACGGTGGAGGTTGACGAACCACTTCTTGAGGTTTCCACCGACAAGGTCGACACCGAGATTCCCTCCCCCGTTGCCGGTACCCTCCAGGAAATCCGCGTCAACGAAGACGAAACCGCTGAAGTCGGTTCCGTCCTGGCTGTCATCGGTTCGGGCGCTGCTGCTCCTGCTTCCGCCCCGGCTCCGGCCGCACCGGCAGAAGCCCCTGCCGCACCGGCACCGGCTGCTGCTCCGGCTGCAGAGGCACCGGCCCCCGCCGCTCCGGCACCTGCCGCCGCACCCGCTCCTGCCGCTCCGGCTCCTGCTCCGGCTGCTGCCCCTGCTCCTTCTGCTGCGCCCGCCGCTTCTGCCGAGGCTGCAGGCTCCTCCGAGTCCGGCTACGTCACTCCCCTGGTGCGCAAGCTTGCCAACCAGCACGGCGTAGACATTGCTTCGGTCTCCGGCACCGGCGTTGGTGGCCGCATCCGCAAGCAGGATGTCCTGGCTGCAGCCGAAGCCAAGCAGGCCGCCGCAGCTCCTGCTGCACCGGCTCCTGCTGCTGCTCCCGCCGCCAAGGCTGCCGCCCCCGTCGTTGCTTCGTCCTTGCGTGGCACCACGGAGAAGGCTCCCCGTATCCGCCAGGTCATTGCCCGTCGCATGCGTGAGTCCCTGGAGGTCTCCACCCAGCTGACGCAGGTGCACGAGGTCGACATGACCAAGATCGCCAAGCTCCGCCTCAAGGCCAAGAACTCGTTCCAGGCCCAGAACGGCGTCAAGCTGACCTTCCTGCCCTTCATCGCCAAGGCTGTAGCCGAAGCACTGAAGCAGCACCCCAAGCTGAACGCCGCGTACGACGAATCCAAGCAGGAAATCACGTACCACAACGCTGAACACCTGGCGATCGCCGTCGACACCGACAAGGGCCTGCTGGTTCCGGTCATCTCCGACGCCGGCAACCTGAACCTCGCCGGTCTCGCCGGCAAGATCGCTGATGTCGCTGGCCGTACCCGCGACGGAAAGATCGGCCCTGACGAGCTTTCCGGCGGTACGTTCAGCATCACCAACATCGGTTCTGTTGGCGCCCTGTTCGACACCCCGATCATCAACCAGCCGCAGGTAGGTATCCTCGGCACCGGTGCCATCGTCAAGCGCGCTGTCGTAGTCGCTGACGAAAACGGTGACGACTCCATCGCCATCCGGTCCATGATGTACCTGTCCCTGACGTACGACCACCGCCTGGTGGACGGCGCGGACGCAGGACGGTTCCTGCAGACTCTGAAGGCACGCCTTGAAGAGGGCGCGTTCGAAGCAGACCTCGGTCTCTAAGTCGCTCCATCTGCGGGCACCGCTTGCAGGGTAAGACGGGCAGGTTGCCGGGGAAACCCGGGAACCTGCCCGTTACGCTTTTAACGCCTTCGCGTGGCTTTGCTACAGGACGTAGAACCGACTGGATAAGCTAAGGCCATGAGTATTCTCTTCAACATTCTGGTGTTCTTGCACATCGTCGGCGCAGCCATGATCGTGGGCTACTGGATCGCCACCCTCCGGGAGCCAACCGTCCACCCGCGCCAGCGCGACGGTGCTTTCCTCCAGCTCCTCACAGGCATCGCCATGATGGGCGTCCTTCCCATGCTGCCGGATGCTGATCCGAACTACTTCAAGCTTGGCGTAAAGTTTGCCATCGGCGTGGCCGTCGCAGTATTGGCCGTCATCGGCTCACGCAAAGTCAAGAAGGGCGAGGCAGTATCGACGGGCCTTGCCCACGGCGTCGGTGGACTTGCCCTGGTGAACATCGCCATCGCCACCCTCTGGCACTGACCCGACGCGATCCTCGGCCTGCGCCGGCGACCTTGCAACGCGCTTTCTTCGGTTTCCATCGCGTAAGTCCAGGGGTCACAATCCACTGACAGCAGAATGGCCGTGCAGTCCGGAAGTTCAATACCTAGGATTGAAACCGGTGGCACCTGCCAAAGGCCGGTTGCCGAATCACAACGACCCTAAGGAGTGGACATGGCAGCAACACGCACCGCACACACGGTTTGGAACGGCAACCTTATTGAGGGCGCTGGAAACACCACGCTGGACAGCTCAGGCCTGGGAACGTTCGATGTCACGTGGAAGGCCCGCACCGAGCAGTCAGGCGGCAAGACCAGCCCCGAGGAACTTATCGCTGCGGCCCACTCCGCCTGCTTCTCCATGGCTTTCAGCCACGCCCTGGCCGGTGAAGGCTTCACTGCCGAGGAAGTCAACACCAAGGCCGACGTCACCTTCGTTCCGGGCACCGGTATCACCGGCAGCCACCTGACCATGACCGCAAAGGTTCCGGGCCTCTCCCAGGAGGACTTCCGTCGTATCTCCGAGGACGCCAAGACTGGCTGCCCGGTCTCCGGCGCCCTTGCCAGCATCGACATCACCCTCGATGCCACGCTCGCTGAGTAGCCTGCCCGTCGCTTAAGACCCCAAAAGGGAAGAGCCCCTGTCACTCCCCACCCGGAGTGACAGGGGCTCTTCCCGTTCCATGGACCTAAGTCTCCTAAGTACCGCTACTTCTTCAGCTGCGGGCGCGCGGGCAGGGGTGCCGGACGCACCTTCCTGTAGCCTTCACGCAACGGAGGACGATCGGTGGGCAGCTCCTGGATCATTTCCTTGAGCGCGCCGATACCGTACTCCAGTTGTGGATCCGTGCCGGCCGCATAGGCATGGGGCGGGAACAGGACCTCGATATCCGGATCCACACCGTGGTTCTCAACATCCCAACCGATCCCTCCGCTGAACCAGGTGGCATAGCGCGGTTGGGTGACGCCGGTGCCGTCGGCCAAGGTGAAGCGGTTGTCAATGCCCACCACGCCACCCCAGGTCCGCGTTCCAATGACCGGGCCGATGCCCCTGAGCTTGGAGACCTGGGTGATGATGTCGCCGTCGGACCCGGCAAATTCATCGGCCAGGATGATCACGGGACCGCGCGGAGCATGATGCGGGTAGGTGCGCGGCTTCTCGCCACGCGGCATGCTCCATCCGGTCACTTTTCGACCGATCAGTTCGGCGACCAACTGGGAGGTGTGACCCCCGCGGTTGCGACGAACATCGACAATGAGCCCGTCCAAGGCCGTCTCGGTATCAAGATCGCGGTGAAGTTGGGCCCAGCCGTTGGCCATCATGTCCGGCACGTGGAGGTACCCGAATTTGCCACCGGAAGCCTCCCTGACAGTCCTGCGGTTGGCCCGCACCCAGTCCTGGTAGCGGAGCCTTTCCTCATCACGGATGGGAACCACAGCTACCCGCCGTTGCGATCCGGCAGCTTCGCCGTGTGCCTTACCGTTGAGCAGCGTCAGTTCAACCGTCCGACCGGCCGCGCCCACCAACTGCATCGCCGGTGTCAGGCCCGCTGAAAGCTCGACGCCGTCAATCGCCAGGAGCACATCGCCCACCTTCGCGTCGACGCCTGGTCGCGTCAAAGGGGAAGTAGCAAGGGGATCCGATGACTCGCCAGCGAGAATCCTGGTGATTTCCCAACCGTGGGCGCCGAGCTGCAGCTCCGCTCCCAGGCGGCCTTGTCCGTTGCGGCCCGGTTCCGTGACCGCTGCGGGACGAACGTAGGCGTGTGAGGTCCCCAGCTCACCGTGGAGTTCCCAGAGCAGATCCACCAGGTCATCGTGCGAACCGAGCCGGTCCACGATCGGGCGGTACCGCTTGTACACGGACTCCCAGTCCTGGCCTGCCATGTCAGCGGTCCAGAAGAAGTCGCGCTGCAACCGCCAGGCCTCATCGAAGGCTTGTCCCCAAGCAGCTACGGGGTCCAGGATGACGCGGATCCGGTTGAGATCCACTTTCACGTGGTCCGCCGAGTCCTCTTCCACTTTGCTGTCCGCGGGTACGGAAACGACGTTCTTGTCCAGGACGTAGACGATCCGGCCAAGGTCACCGGACACGCGGTAGTTCTCTACTGCGGGGACGATGGTTGTCGGCTTGCGCTTGGCGAGGTCATAACGCACCAGGGACGGTGCGGTCTTCTTGTCCTGGAGGGTGCCTTTGCCCTCACCGGTGACGCCGGAGAGTTCGGTATCCAACCACAACAATGCCCCGTCGCCAACAGCGAGGTCCGAGTAGTTTCCCTGGGGCACCGGCACAGTGATGACGCGGTGGGCAAGCCCTTCCGCATCAACCCGCACAGCCGGGACGTCGCCGTCGTCGGACTTCTCTGCAGCCGGCGGCGCGTCCTCCAAGGTGTCCACTGAAGGCCCGAAGGGCGACGGCGTGTCTGCTGCGAGCGCCACCATGTACGGCTTGATGGGGCTGGGGAACGAAAGATCGAAGGAGTGGCCGTCGTACACGGGGTCGAAGCTCCGGTTTGAAAGGAAAGCAAGGAACTTCCCATCGGGGGTGAACCGGGGCCACTCATCGCAGAACCGGCCATCAGTGACGTCAATAATCGCGGCATCGCCCTCTTCGGGACGGGCGATCCTCAGTTTGGTGCGAGAGCCGAACGAGGTCACGGGTTCGGACCAGGCGAGCCACTGCGAATCGCCGGACCACGAGAGTTGCTCGATGCTGCCTTCGCCCACACTAACGAGCTTCGTCAGCGTGCCGGTGGAGGTCTCGGCCACGAAGACGTCACCGAAGGACGTACCGACGGCGACCCAGCGGCCATCCGGGCTGGCTTCCAAAGTGCTGGTGCGCGTGGGCTTGGGAAAGTCGATACGGAGCTGCGCTGCATCCTCCGGAACAGGCTGCGCTTCAGGAGCGGAAATGCCACCGGCCGTATCGGCTGAAGGCTCGACCGGGACCGAAACGCCGGTGCCCGGGGCGGGCACGGTCGCTGGCGACGTGGACTGCGCCGACGAGGCGGTCTGTCCCACCACGTTGGAGACGGAAACCGGCTTCGGCAAGGAATCGTCTTCCTTCGCCGGCACGGGTGCCTCCACGGCCTTCAATACTTCCGCCGCCGCCAGGCGGGAGGCGATGCGCTTGATGTACAGCGCTTCCACTCCCCCGTGGTCCGCCACATAGGCGATCCTGCCGTCGGTCAGTGGGCGCGGAAGTCGGGCACGGACTCCCGGCGTGGCTTCCACCACGCGCGAGGGCCCATCCTTGTGCCGAAGCCAATGGATGGTGCCGTGCGATTCCACGGCGCTGGCCGTCCCCGCAGCGTTCGGGACCACGTCACCGAGGTGTGCCGAAGCTTTCAGGGGCGCAGGACGGCGTGCCAGTGAGGCCGAGCCGAGGGAGATTTCCAGCTTGGCGGGTTGGGCGTCAGCGTCGAGGGAGGGAAGAATCCACAGCTCGCCGGCAGATTCGAAGACGATCTTCTTGCCGTCCGTGCTGGCGTGCCGCACATAGAAATCTTCGTGGTCAGTGTGCCGGAGCAATCCGGAACCGTCGGGGAGGACCGAGTACAGGTTGCCGAAGCCTTCGTGGTCCGAGAGGAAAGCGATCCTGCCTTCCACCCACAAGGGGTCCGTGAGGTTGCCATCGAGCTGTGGGACCAGGCGCTCAAACTCGCCGTTGCCGTCAGCGTCGATCCACAGCTTGCCCGCCGTGCCTCCGCGGTACCGCTTCCACCAAGCGGGTTCACGCGAGAGGACACTGGCCAGCACCACAGGCTTCTCGTCGCCGACCTCCGGTCCGAACGCCACGGCCTCCACCGGACCAAAGGGAAGTTCGACGGCGGCACCACCGTCGAGCGGGAGGCTGTAGGCATGCGTGTGGCGGCTTTCGGCCTGCTGGAAGGCACTGGTGACAACCACGTGGCCTGCCGGAGTGAAACCCTTGACCTTCGTGGTGCTGTGGCCGAAATAACTCAACTGACGGTAGCCACCGCCGTCGACGTTCGCCGTCACGACTTCCGGGGACGTTCCCACCACCACTGTCCACACCAGCTGCTTTCCGTCCGGCGTAAACCGGGGGTTCCTGGCAGGAAGCTGCTGCGAGGAAACGCGCCAAGCGCGGCCTCCTTCGAGCGGCGCGACCCAAACGTCGTCTTCGGCCACGAAAGTGACCAGATCGCCGTGAACATGCGGGAAACGGAGGTAGCTGGAGGAGGTCATTGTTCGATCATAGTCAAGAGGCGGCTACCGTCGGCGGCACCGACAGGCGTTTCCGCCAGACGTTGGCCTTATGGTGAGATGGGTCATGCGCATCGTGATGTCCGGAGCTTCAGGAATGATTGGGACCGCACTGGCCGAGCATTTGGCCGGCCGGGGTGACGAGGTGGTGCGGCTCGTGCGGCGACCCGCTGCCGCGCCCGGAGAATTCACCTGGGATCCGGCCAAGGGCGAGCTGGATGAAAGCATTCTGGACGGCGCGGATGCCGTGGTGAACCTTTCCGGCGCTGGGATCGGGGACCGTCCTTGGACTAAGAAACGGCTTAAGGTGCTGCGCGATTCCCGCCTCCAACCCACACAGACTCTGGCAGGTGCCATGGGGCGGCTCGAAAATCCCCCTGCATCCTTCATCAGCCAGTCCGCTTCCGGTTATTACGGGGCGGACAGTGCAGGGGTTCTGCGTGAGGATTCGGCTCCGGGGGGCGGAGTGCTCGGTCCGTTGTGCGTCGAGTGGGAACAGGCCGCCAGGACCGCACCGGCCAGTGTCCGTGTTGTCACCCCCCGCACCGGTGTGGTGTTGAGCACCTCAGGCGGTGCCTTGGGCCCACTGCTCCCCCTGCTGAAACTAGGGCTGGGAGGACCCTTCGGTAACGGCCGCCAATACTGGCCGTGGATCACCCTCGCCGACGAGGCCTCAGCACTCGCTTTCCTCCTCACATCCGGGCTGGAGGGCCCGGTCAACGTCTGCGCTCCGCAGAGCGCGGACGTGAACACGATTGTCGCGGCCCTGGCAAAGGCCTATCACCGGCCGGCTTTTTGCCGGGTGCCGCGCCCTGCCCTGCGGCTGGTCCTGGGGAAGCTCGCGGATGAACTGGTTCTGGCAAACCAACGCATGGAGCCTGGCAGACTCTCCGACGCCGGCTTCCGGTGGCAGCATCCGTCCCTCGCGGAGGCTATGGCCTGGCTGCACGGGGACGAGCACCGGGAACGGTAGGTCAGTTACCTGGCGCTGTTATGTCCGAAAGCCACCAGCGTCCGTCCACGCGGACCAAGGACAAACGGAGCGCCTTGGCGACTCCCGCCTGCGCCGTCCTGATGACGGTCCCGTGCGCATCGCGTTCCTCATAGGCAGAGGTGGTTGCGGTGACGTCCACCTCAACGCGGTCCGCGGCCGTGGACGGCCGAACCTTTATCGCTGACAGCAGCGTGGTGAACCCGGCAAACCTCGTCCCGGATTGGCGCAACTGGGCGCTCAGCAATTGGTCCGACTCCCCTGCCGGAGATCCTTTGGCGTTGACGGCCTCAAGAAGTTCCATGTGGCCCTCCCGCAAAGCGGAGTCACGCAGTGCCGAAAGTGCCTCCACCGCGAGTGCAGGTTCCTCGGCTCGAAGGGCGCCGTCCACGCGATCGTGAAGAACCTCTGTTTGATCGCCTGGCACGGATGGGTCCTGGGCGGCCAGGCGGCTGACCTGGGTGTCCTCCTCAGGGCTGCTGATCCGAAGCCATCCCGGTGACTGGTTCCACGCCAAGTTGCCGACGAAGGCACAGGCCGCCAGGACCACCACGAACAACGGGGCAATCCGGGTGAACCTGGACTTTCGGGGTTGGTTTGCCTGCCCCCTGGTTCGCGGTTGGCCGCCTGCCCGGGGCGACAGCGGCACCCTGAGCCTCCATCGAAACCTGTGGTTGGCGCGGCGGGGCGAACGCCCGCGGACCTCCCGACGCGTCAGAAGCTCCGGGATGACGGAATGGTGCACAGCTCCGAACAAGTCCAGCGTCCTTGGTGCTGCACTCCTGAAAACAGCGGTGCCGAACTCCTTCGCCGTCGGACGCAGGAGCGGATCCGGATCCAAGGCAGCCTCAAGGGCCGCTGCCAAGCTCTTGGGGACCTCAGGCACCAACAGGGACAGCGGTGGCCTCAGTTGGGTTGCTTCAGGCACGACGCCGGTCAGGCAGTACCAGCCGATCGCCGCCAACGAAAATACATCCCGTTGCGGACGGAGCTCCCTGCCGTCGTCGCCTGTTGCTGCCGGGATGAATGGATCCCTGAACCCGGCGGTTCCCACATCATGGCCTTGTTCCGGATCACCCACCCGCGCGGCGAGACCCAAATCGGCCAGCAGCGGCATACCGACAGCGGTGAACAGGATGTTTCCCGGCGAAACGTCACCGTGCACAATGCCGTGGGAATGCAAATAGGCCAACGCCTGCGCAACCGGGGTGAGCACTGTCACTGTTTCCCCGATGCTCAGTCTTTGCCGTCCGGAGACCAAATTCGCCAGGGATCCACCTGCGGCATAGTCCATTACGATCCCCAGCGTCCCGGCGGGGCCATCGGCTGGCTTCAGGACTTCGTGGACGCGGACAAGATGCTGATGGTTGAGGTGGGACAGGAGCATGACTTCTCGTGCCGCATTTCCCAGGAGCTCCGCTTGTGCTTCCCGGCGGGGACATTTGATCGCAAACCGGGTCCCGTCGGCCAGCCGCGTGCCAAGCCATACCCTGGAGCTGCTGCCCTGCCCCAGCTGCCGGGTAATTTCGTAGCCGGGAAGAAGGGGTGCTACTGCGTCGGTAGTTGCCAGAGTTTCCATGGATAAGGTCTACCGGAGACGGAGAATATCTGCAGACGTTATCCACAGATCATGGCTGGACCTCTCCTCCACAAGCGCCAACACCGCATGATGCGACTGAGAGGTTCACCACAAAACCATGGCCAATCTCCTGCTGGGTCTAAGCTTGAACGCATGACTCTTGAGTTTTCACAACTGGGTCTTGCCCCGGACTTCGTTGATTACATGCAGGGCTGGGACCTGCAACGCGAGATCCACAACAAGGTTGTTGCGGGCGAGCAGAACAGCACCGTCTTGCTTCTGGAGCACGCCGCCGTCTACACGGCCGGCAAGCTCACCGAAGATCACGAGCGGCCCTTCGACGGAACCCCCGTTGTCCCTGTGGACCGAGGCGGAAAGCTGACGTGGCATGGTCCCGGTCAGCTCATCGCCTACCCCATCCTCAAACTGAAAAACCGGGCTGGAATCCGCGATTATGTGGAGCGCCTGGAAGCCACAATGATCGCCGTCATGGTCGATTACGGCATCAAAGCCGTCACGGTCAAAGGCCGCGCCGGCGTCTGGGTCCTGGCCGACGACAAGGGCCCGGACCGGAAAATTGCCGCCATCGGCATCCGCGTACTGGACGGCGTCACCATGCACGGTGTCGCCATCAACTGCAGCAACGACCTGGCACCCTATGCCCAGATCATTGCCTGCGGCATCACTGACGCCAGCGTCACCACAATGTCGCTGGAAACCGGCCGGACCATCAATCCCGCCGACATCGTTGACCGCTTCGTGGAAGAATTCCGCAAGCATGAAGAAGCACTCGTTTCCACCCCCGAAGGAGCACTCCAGTGACCCTGGCACCTGAAGGCCGCAAGTTGCTGCGTGTTGAGCAGCGTAACTCGGCGGTTCCTGTTGAGCGTAAGCCTGAGTGGATCAAGGCCAAGGTCCAGATGGGTCCGGAGTTTGTCGGGTTGAAGAACCTGGTGAAGAAGGAAGGCCTGCACACGGTGTGCGAGGAGGCCGGGTGCCCGAACATTTTCGAGTGCTGGGAAGACAAGGAAGCGACGTTCCTGATCGGCGGTTCCGAATGCACCCGGCGCTGTGATTTCTGCCAGATCGATACCGGCAAACCCTCCCCGCTGGACCGCTTCGAACCGACCAAGGTCGCCCGCTCCGTGCAGGCCATGCAGCTGCGCTACGCGACCGTGACCGGGGTGGCCCGCGACGACCTCGAAGACGAGGGTGTGTGGCTGTACGCCGAAACGGTCCGGAAAATCCATGAACTGAACCCCGGGACCGGGGTGGAGTTGCTGATCCCGGACTTCTCCGGCAAACCCGAACACATCGCCGCGATCTGCGACTCCAAACCCGAAGTGTTCGCCCACAACGTCGAGACCGTGCCCCGCATTTTCAAGCGGATCCGTCCGGCGTTCCGCTACGAACGGTCCCTGGATGTCATCACCCAGGGCAGGAACCTGGGCATGGTGACCAAGTCCAACCTGATCCTGGGCATGGGCGAGACCCGCGAGGAAATCTCCGAAGCCCTGCGCGACCTGCACGCCGCCGGATGTGACCTGATCACGATCACCCAGTACCTGCGCCCCTCCGAACGACACCTGCCCGTGGACCGGTGGGTCAAGCCCCAGGAATTCGTGGACCTCCAGCACGAAGCCGAAGAAATCGGCTTCCTCGGCGTCATGTCCGGACCCTTGGTGCGTTCCTCCTACCGCGCCGGCCGGCTCTGGGCCACCGCCATGCGCAAGAAGGGCTGGGACATCCCCGAAGCCCTCGCCCACATCGAGTCCTCCGGCACCACCCGACAGGAAGCCTCCACCATCCTCGCCGCCCACCACTGAACAGACCACGCCTGAACAGTGGCGGCAGCAGTACCAGTAAGCAGTTCCGAAGGACCGGATGCCTCATGTAACGGCGTCCGGTCCTTCGGCGTACATCACGTAGAATTAAGGCACTATGGCGAAATCCCCTGATTCCAGCAATTCGACACCCTCGGCCGACGCACCCAAGCGTGGGCTGTTCCAGCGCAAGCCCAAGGAAGCCAAGGCCAAGAAGCCGAGCCAGCTGAAGCAGATCGCTGAAGTCTTCAAGATGACACGACGAAATGATCCGCAGGTTGTCTGGATCATGCTGCTGGCGTTCCTCGCCGTGGTTGCCGTGGCCTTCCTGATCGGTTTCCTTCTGGAAAACTGGGTCACCGGCCTCATCATCGGCATTCCGCTGGGCCTCCTCGCAGCTGTATTCATCCTTTCCCGCCGGGCGGAAAAAGCTGCTTTCGCCCAGATCGAGAACCAACCAGGCGCCTCCGGTGCCGCCTTGGGAACCCTTCGGCGCGGCTGGATTACCCAGGACCAGCCTGTTGCCGTCAACCCGCGTACCCAGGATGCCGTGTTCATGGCAATCGGACGTCCCGGCGTCGTTCTGGTCAGCGAAGGTCCCACGCACCGCGTCAAGCCGCTGGTGGAAGCAGAGCGCAAGCGCTTGGCACGCATCCTGCCCAACGTCACCGTCCACGTCCTGGAATCGGGCCGCGGCGAGGGACAGGTCCCGCTCAACAAGCTGGCCAAGACCATGGGCAAGCTGAAGAACGAGCTCACCAAGGTGGAGGTCAATGCGGTGTCCAAGCGCATCAACTCGCTGGGCAACCGCTTGCCGATCCCCAAGGGCATCGATCCCTACAAGGCCCGCCCTGATCGTAAAGCCGCACGCGGCCGCTGATCTCTGAAGCCCGGTTGCTGAACCAAACAAACCGCCCCCGCCTCTTCATGTGAGGCGGAGGCGGTTTTTGTTTGCTTGGTTCACGGACACCGAAGCGGTCACATACGGATGAGGATGGTGTTCATTGCTTTGTCGTGAAGACCGCGCTGGTCCGGGTCGAAAACGACGGCGGGGATGACCAGGCACAGCAAAAGGGTTCGCACTACGGCCACCAGTGGACCTGCCGGTCCTCCGCCGAGGCGAACCACGTGGATGCCGGCGATTCTGTGTCCCACGCTGTAACCAAGCGTGCCGATCAGCAATATTTGTTCCACGGCGAAAATAGCCAGGGTTGCCCACTGATTTCCGCCGAACGCGAAGTTGCTGATGACCAATGCGATGGTCCAGTCGATCACGATGCCCAGGATGCGACGACCCGCGCGCGCCATGGAACCTGGACCGGACTCGGGCAGACCGAGCCTTTCACCAGGATATTTGGAGATTCCGGAGGTGTCCGGACCGCTCAACCAGGAGCCTATGTCTTTTCGATCTACCACCCTCCAAGCGTAGCCGCTGGAGCAGGCACGGGAATGACGGGCGGCCCGCTCCCGAAGGCACAGAGAGGGCGGGATGTTCGACCAGCGGACCGCCGTGGACCCGACACCGGGAAGCAGACTACCGTTTACATGACAGATGATTCTGTAACCTGCCGGAAACAATACTGACACCCCCGGGAAATCCCATCTCCCTATGGTGGTATGAGTTGCCAGCCACCATGGCAGGGGGACCTTTTTTGTGTTTCCCGCGCCTCGGTCTGGGCTGCACCACGGGGCCTTCCGGGCCTGTTACTTGATATGCATAAGGAGCATAGATGTTCAAGACTGCGGACGAAGTCCTCAAGTTCATCAAAGACGAAGACGTCAAATTCGTCGATATCCGCTTCACCGACCTTCCTGGTGTCCAGCAGCACTTCAACGTGCCGGCCAAGAGCGTTGACCTGGACTTCTTCGTCCACGGCCAGCTCTTCGACGGATCTTCCATCCGTGGCTTCCAGGGCATCGCCGAGTCGGACATGCAGCTCATCCCGGATGTAACCTCGGCCTTCATCGACACGTTCCGCATCGAGAAGACGCTTGCCCTGAACTTCTCCATCGTGAACCCGCGTACGGGCGACCCCTACCACCGTGACCCCCGCGGCGTGGCAGAGAAGGCAGAAGCCTACCTGGCATCCACCGGCATCGCAGACACCGCGTTCTTCGCTCCGGAAGCCGAATTCTTCGTCTTCGACAACATCCAGTACGAGTCCTCCCCGCAGGGCAGCTTCTACAAGATCGACTCCGAAGAAGCCCACTGGAACACCGGCCGCAAGGAAGAGGGCGGCAACCTCGGTTACAAGACCCCTGTCAAGGGCGGTTACTTCCCCGTATCCCCCACCGACAAGCAGGCTGACCTCCGTGACGCCATGTGCGTTGAGCTGGACAAGGCAGGCCTTGAGGTCGAGCGCTCCCACCACGAAGTTGGTTCCGCCGGCCAGGCTGAGATCAACTACAAGTTCACCACGCTGACCGCAGCTGCTGATGACCTGCAGAAGTTCAAGTACGTCATCAAGAACACCGCTGACGCCTGGGGCAAGTCCGTAACGTTCATGCCGAAGCCGGTCTTCGGTGACAACGGCTCGGGCATGCACTGCCACCAGTCGCTGTGGAGCAACGGCGAGCCCCTGTTCTACGACGAGAAGGGCTACGCCGGCCTCTCCGACACCGCCCGCTGGTACATCGGCGGCCTGCTGAAGCACGCTTCCGCCGTCCTGGCCTTCACCAACCCGACGGTCAACTCCTACCGCCGCCTGGTCAAGGGCTTCGAGGCCCCCGTGAACATGGTGTACTCGCAGGGCAACCGCTCCGCTGGTATCCGTATCCCGATCACGGGCACCAACCCGAAGGCCAAGCGCATCGAATTCCGCGCTCCGGACCCCTCGTCCAACCCGTACCTGGCCTTCGCTGCCCAGCTGATGGCCGGCATCGACGGCATCCGCAACCGCATTGAACCCCCGGCACCGATCGACAAGGACCTCTACGAGCTCCCGGCCGAGGAAGCCAAGGACATCCCCAAGGCTCCGGGTTCCCTGGAAGAAGCCCTGGAAGCCCTGCGCGAGGACAACGAGTTCCTGCAGGCCGGCGGCGTCTTCACCCAGGACCTGATCGACACCTGGATCGAGTACAAGTACGAGAACGAGATCCGCCCGCTGTCGCTGCGCCCGAACCCCTACGAGTTCGAGCTCTACTACGGCGTCTAAGCCCCAGGCTCATACACAAGAAGGCCAGCCCCTCCGCGAGGACGGGGCTGGCCTTCTTTCATGAGCAGGGATTATTCAGACTTGCCTTGCTCACGATCCCTGAGGTTCTTGGTGATGTCATCCAGTTTTTCTTTGACGAAGCTGGCCGCCTCGGAGAGACCCTTTTCCGCACTCCCCAGGGGATCGAGCTGCAAGTAGACCTTGTGGTCGATCGGCAGGTCGTACTCGTCCTTCAGGTGGGTACCGCCTCCCACGCCGTCGAGGGACAAATAAACGAGGGCTTCGGTCCGCGCAATGCCGGCAATGGTGCCAAAGACCACCGTGAAGTCATTGGGCTGAAAGCTGACCGATTGACCCACATGGCGCCGGTCCAGTTCCCCGGCCTTAACAGCTTTTTCAGTCGGGCTTCCGTTGTATTCCATGGACTTTCCCTCCGATTCGAGATCAGTGACAGTTGAAGTCTATAAGGACCCTTAGTGTCGAAGGCAAAGTATGTGTCAGTGAAAGGCTTTATACATTGTCCTTTGCGGCCCTGAGTTGCCGCCCAAGTAGCGTCCGGAGTCCACGAAGCCGGCTTTTGTGTAAGCGGCCAGCCCCGCCGGATTGCGCTCGTTGACGGACAGCACGACGCCGGTCTGCCCGCCGAGGTGCCGGGCGGTCAGCTTCCGGGCTTCTTCCACTGCGGCTTCGGCCGCCAGTTTGCCCAGCCCGCGGCCCTGCTGGAGAGAGTCAATCAGGAATCCCCGAAGCAGCCATACGGAATGATCATCCGGCCAGCCAGCGAGAGTGGCCGCACCGGACTGCAGGGTCAGCACACCGACGGCGGTTCCCTGGGACTCGATGACATAGGGCAAACGCGACTCTTCTTCCAACGCGATAAGCATCATCCGCAGAGGCTCTCCGACGAAAGCCCGTTGGCTCTCCTCTATTGCCAACTCCGCGACGGCGCCTAGCTGGATGGCCCGGGCGTCGTCGTCGAGCATTTTGAGGGGAATCAACCACACATCATCATCGGCAGGCATTTTCCACATCCTTCCATGGGAGTGGCACAACAGGTCTCCGGGCCTAATTGGCGTAGAACATCTTCTCGAAGACGGATCTGGCCCTGCGGCTCAGCCGCAAGTAGTGCTCTTCGAAGTGCCCGGCGTTACCAGGCGGGTACCCGCACCACCGCGCGACGGCTTCAAGGTCCTTGCGGGACGAGGGAAGGACATCGGAGGCGCGGCCGGTCACGATCACGTTGGCCGACCGGATACGACTGGCCAGACGCCACGCCTCACGGAGCAAAGCGGCGTCGTCCTTGCCGATGAATTCCAGTTCCTCGGCTGCAGCAAGGGCTTCCAGCGTTGAACTCGTCCGCAATTGCGGATGCTTGCCCGCATGCTGCAGCTGGATCAGCTGCACCAGCCACTCGACATCGCTCAGGCCACCTCGGCCAAGTTTGACGTGCCGTGCAGGGTCCGCCCCCCGGGGCAGTCGTTCAGACTCCACACGGGCCTTGATGCGCCTGATTTCGCGGACATCCTGTTCCTTGAGCTCCTCGGGGTACCGGATGGGGTCGATGAGCGCGACGAAGTCTGCCGCCAGTTCGTCCGAGCCGGCCATCGGGCGTGCACGCAGGAGGGCCTGGGACTCCCAGATGAGGGACCAACGGCGGTAGTACTCCGCATATGAATCCAAGGACCGCACCATGGCGCCGTTCTTACCCTCGGGCCGGAGGTCGGCGTCGACCATGAGCACCCGCTCAGCCATGATGGCAGGCTTGAGCGGCTGGGTGAGGAAGCTGGAAATCTTGGCGACGATCGCCGTCGCCTGTTCCTGAGCCTCGGCGTCACTGAAGCCGGGGCGGGCACGGTGAACGTACATCACGTCGGCGTCCGAACCGTAGCCGATTTCGCGGCCTCCCTGCCTACCCATGGCAACCACCAGGACGTCCGTCTTCAAGGGGCCCGAGTCGGCGACTACAGCCTCAGCCACATGCAGGGCTCCCAGCACGGCTGCCCGGTCTGTTTCAGCCAAAGCGATCCCCACCGCATCCTGGTCGAGGAGCCCTGCGCTGTCGGCAATAGCGGTCCGCAGGATCTCCCGGCGCCGGATCAAGCGGATGAGCCGCATGGCGTTCTCAGGGTCCGGGTGCCTTGAGAGCTTGGACTGGATTTCCTGCCACTGTGCATCGAAGGGCACCGGGGCCAGCTCTTTGTCGCTGCCCAGCCACGCTACGGACTCGGGAGAGACTTCCAGCAGGTCCGAGATCAAGCGGGAGTTCGCCAGGACCTGACACAAGCGCTCGGCTGCGGCCTGGGAATCACGGAGCAACCCGAGGTACCAGTGCGTGGTGCCAAGGGCTTCGCTGACCCGCCGGAAAGCGAGCAGGCCCGCATCCGGATCAACGCCTTCGGCAAGCCAGCCCAAAAGGATGGGCAGCAACTGCCGCTGCAGCGCCGCCCGACGACTGACGCCCGCGGTCAGAGCCTCAATATGCCTCAAAGCTCCTTGGGGATCCAAGTAGCCGAGTGCTGCAAGGCGGCCCTGGGCAGCTTCCGGGCTGAGCTTTGCCTCTTCGCTGCTTAGTTTGGCCGCAGTGTTGAGCAGCGGGCGGTAGAAGATCCGCTCATGCAGCTCCCGCACCGACTTTTTTGTTTTTTGCCAAGCACCCATCAACTGATCGGGATGGGGGCGTTCCTGGGAAAAGGGACCCAGCACGGCTTTGGCCAGGAAACGCTGGGCATCCTCAGCCACCGGCATCAGGTGCGTGCGCCGCAGCTGGAACAGCTGGATCCGGTGTTCGAGCAAGCGGAGGTAGCGGTAGGCATTGTCGAAGGCTGCGGCGTCCGAGCGTCCGATATAGCCGCCGGCCGACAACGCGGCGATGGCCGACGTCGTGTCCTTGCACCGTAGGGACTCATCGGACTTGCCGTGAACCAGCTGCAACAACTGCACGGTGAACTCGACGTCCCGTAGTCCGCCGCGACCCAGTTTGATCTGGCGTTGCTCCTCGGACGCCGGTATGTAGTCCGTAACCCTCCGGCGCATGGCTTGTACGGACTCGACAAAACCCTCCCGGCCTGCAGAAGACCACACCAGGGGCTCCACGGCTTTTTCGTAACGCTGGCCCAGGTCCTGATCGCCGGCGATGGTCCGGGCTTTGAGCAGTGCCTGGAATTCCCAGCTTTCGGCCCACCTGGCGTAGTAGCTCAAATGCGAAGCCAGCGTGCGAACAAGTGGACCCGATTTGCCCTCGGGACGGAGATTGGCGTCCACTTCCCACAGCCCAGGCTCGGCAGCGGACGATGAAATTGCCCGGGAAATGCCCGACGCCAGGGCAGTACCAATGGTGGACGCCCTCGCATCCTCCACTTCCTCGGACTCTATGACATAGATGACATCGACGTCCGAGATGTAGTTGAGCTCGCGGGCACCGCACTTGCCCATGCCGATGACGGCGAGTCCGACGTCGGCGATTTCGTTTGCGTCGTAGTGACCGGCCGCTTCGGCCCGGGACACTGCGAGGGCTGCCTCAATGGCAGCGCCAGCGAGGTCGGCCAGCTCGGCGCCAGCTGCGGGCATGAAATCCTGGGGCGAAGCCGCGCACAAGTCCTTGATGGCAAGTTCCGTAAGTCCCCGGCGATACGCCGTCCGCAAGGCAGCGTAGGCCGGCTGACCGGTGATGCCGGCCACCGGCCGATGGGATCCGGGCTCCGCCTTCACTGAGCGAAGCAACATGGCGCGAAGCTCGTCGCTCGAGGCCTGCATTGGCTCGGGGCTGACACGGATGTCAAAGACGTCCAGGTGTTCGGGCCTGCGCATCAGGAACTCCCCCAGCGCTTCCGAGGCTCCCAGCAAGCGGTACAGCGGCTCACTGGTGTCCGGATCCGCTGCAGCCAGCTTCTTCAGTCCGGGGTTTTTCTCGATCAGACGAACCAAAGACTGCAGGGCCGTATCAGGACTGGCAGCCATGGAAAGTCCGGCAAACAGCGCGTCTTCGTCAATGCCCTCAAGCTCCGGGGCAGCGAGGAAGCGCTGCCCCTTCTCAAGGTCGCTGAAGCCGGCCGAAATGAGCCGTCGTGCAAGGCTCACTGGCCCCGCCTAGAGAATGCCGAGATTGCGCTGCAACTCATACGGAGTGACCTGAAGCCTGTAGTCCTGCCACTCTGCCCGCTTGTTCCGGAGGAAGTGCTCAAAGACCTGTTCGCCCAGGATTTCCGCCACGAGCTCGGATTCCTCCATGGCGCGGATGGCATCGTGAAGGCTGGCAGGCAATGGCGCGTGCCCCATGGCCTTGCGCTCCGCGGTGGTCAGCGACCAGACGTCGTCCTCTGCGGCGGCGGGAAGTTCATAGCCTTCTTCGATGCCCTTCAGACCCGCTCCAAGCAACACGGCATATGCGAGGTATGGGTTGGTGGCCGAGTCAATACCGCGGTATTCGATACGTGCCGACTGGCCCTTGCCGGGCTTGTACAGCGGCACGCGTACCAGTGCAGAACGGTTGTTGTGTCCCCAGCTCAGGTAGCTCGGCGCTTCGCCGCCGCCCCACAGCCGCTTGTAGGAGTTCACGAACTGGTTGGTGACAGCAGTGAACTCCGGAGCGTGCCTGAGAATGCCCGCGATGAACTGACGTGCAGTCTTGGACAACTGGAATTCCGCGCCTGCTTCGAAGAAAGCGTTGGTGTCGCCTTCGAACAGCGAGAAGTGCGTGTGCATGCCCGAACCCGGGTGGTCGGTGAAGGGCTTGGGCATGAAGGTGGCGTAGGTGCCTTGCTGGAGCGCAACTTCCTTAATGACCGTACGGAACGTCATGATGTTGTCCGCCGTCTGGAGGGCATCTGCGTAGCGCAGGTCGATCTCGTTCTGGCCCGGTCCGCCTTCATGGTGGCTGAACTCAACGGAGATGCCTACAGATTCGAGCATGGTGACTGCGGTACGCCGGAAGTCCTGGGCAACGCCACCGGGGACGTGGTCGAAATATCCGCCCTCATCCACGGGAACCGGGGCACCATCGGGGCCAAGGTCCTTGGACTTGAGCAGGTAGAACTCGATTTCGGGGTGCGTGTAACAGGTGAAACCCATGTCCGCAGCCTTGGCCAGGGTCCGCTTGAGGACGTTGCGCGGGTCAGCGGCCGACGGTTCGCCGTCCGGCGTCAGGATGTCACAGAACATCCTCGAGGTCTGTTCGGTTTCACCGCGCCAAGGCAGGATCTGGAAAGTGGAGGGATCCGGCTGCGCCAGCATGTCGGATTCGAACACTCGGGCAAGGCCTTCGATTGCAGAGCCGTCAAAGCCAAGGCCCTCTTCAAAAGCGCCTTCAACTTCGGCCGGCGCCAGCGCCACCGATTTGAGCGAACCAACGACGTCGGTGAACCACAAGCGTACGAAGCGCACGTCACGCTCTTCGATTGTCCGCAGAACGAACTCTTGCTGGCGGTCCATAGGGCCTCTTTCCCGATTCGGTGTCAACGCCGCAGGTTTCATTGAATCGAAGCCACGGCAGCTCAGCCTTCACTCTACTAAGAGTTCACTGCTAATGCCGCAGCAGTAGCTGTGCGTAACACACCGTTTACATAAGGTGACGCTGGGCACAGTGCTGGCAGCCGCCGTCGGCACCGCTTAGGCTCTATCCATGGCCCCGATCAATCTTCCTGAGTCCAGCACGCCTGCCGAGGTTCCCGCCCCCTACGGAAGCGGCCCGGGAAGCGGTCCGCAGACGCCCCCGGCGGCAGGCAGGAAGCCGGTCAGCCGGATACGGATCCACCACCTCCAGCAGGCCAAGGACAACGGCGAACGTTTCGCCATGCTGACCGCCTACGAGCAGTACACGGCAGAGATTTTTGACCAGGCCGGAATCGAAGTCCTCCTGGTGGGCGACTCCGCTTCCAACAATGTCTTCGGCAATGAGACCAGCCTGCCCGTTACCGTGGACGAATTGCTTCCCCTGACCCGCGCCGTAAGCCGGGCCGCCAAGCGGGCACTGGTCGTGGCAGACCTGCCTTTTGGCAGCTATGAGGTCTCCCCCGGCCAAGCCGTAGCCACCGGCGTGCGCTTCCTGAAAGAGGGCCTGGCGCATGCAGTGAAGATTGAGGGCACCGCGTACTACGCCGAGACTGTCAAAGCCATGGTCCAAGCCGGTATCCCTGTCATGGCCCATATCGGCTTCACCCCACAGAGTGAGCATTCCCTGGGCGGCTACCGTGTGCAGGGACGGGGCGATGACGCGAAGCGCTTGATCGATGACGCGGTTGCCCTCCAGGACGCCGGCGCCTTCAGTGTGCTCATGGAGATGGTCCCCGCGGAAGCGGCGGCTGCCATTGACGCTGCCTTGAGGGTACCGACAGTGGGCATCGGCGCAGGGAACCAAACCACCGGACAGGTCCTCGTGTGGCAGGACATGGCCGGGCTCCGGGGCGGAAAGATGGCGAAATTCGTCAAGCAATACGCCGACCTGCGCACTACCCTGACCGACGCCGCGGCCGCCTATGGCCAGGACGTCCGGTCCGGGCAGTTCCCCGGGCCGGAACACTCCTTCTAGCCTGGAGGCACAAACGGCGCAGGCCTCGGTCGAGGCTGGCCTAATCGTCGTCCTGGGCATCCCAGGCGTCGTTGCGTGCTTTGACCTTTTCCAAGGCGTGCTCGGCTTCTTGCCGGGTCTTATACGGGCCAATCAGCTGGGTCCAATCGGACATGGCGTCCTCTTCGATCTCGTGCGTCTTGACGTTGTACCAGTACTCCGTCACGTCTCCTCCTCCTGGCTCGGGCCGTTGGACGCGTAACGTTGGCGCGGTCACAGTGACCTTGCCGCACATTGTTACTTACGTCTCGTGCGTGCCTTATATGATCAATCTATGCCTTCTCTTGCTTCGACCGCACCCATTGGCGCCCTCACCCCGGGAACCATCAGCCCTGAACGCTCCGTCCCCGCGTCGATTCCCCGGCCCGAGTACGTCGGGAAGAAGGCGCCGGCGAAGTTCACCGGCTCAGAGGTCAAGTCACCGGAGACCATCGAGAAGATCCGCAAGGCCAGCAAGATCGCGGCACAAGCGATCGTCGAAGTCGGCAAGCACATTCAGCCAGGTGTCACCACGGACCAACTGGACAAGGTCGGCCATGAGTTCCTCCTCGACCACCAGGCTTACCCGTCCACCCTGGGATACCGGGGCTTTCCAAAGTCCCTCTGTTCCTCCCTCAACGAGGTCATTTGCCACGGCATCCCCGACTCCACGGTGGTCCAGGACGGGGACATCCTGAACATCGACATCACCGCGTTCATTGGCGGCGTCCATGGGGACACCAACTACACTTTCCTGGTTGGCGACGTGGACGAAGAGTCCCGTTTGCTGGTTGAGCGTACGCAGGAGTCGCTCAACCGGGCCATCAAGGCCGTGGCCCCGGGCCGCGAAATCAACGTAATCGGCCGGGCGATCCAGTCCTACGCCAAGCGCTTCGGCTATGGCGTGGTGCGGGACTTCACTGGCCACGGCGTGGGCGAAGCCTTTCACACAGGCCTCATCATTCCGCATTACGACGCAGCCCCGGCATACAACACCGTGATAGAGGCGGGCATGGTCTTCACCATCGAACCCATGCTCACCCTCGGCACCATCGAATGGGACATGTGGGCTGACGACTGGACAGTTGTCACCCGCGACCACAAACGAACGGCCCAATTCGAACACACGCTGCTGGTCACCGAGACCGGCGCGGAAATCCTGACCCTTCCCTAAGCTCTCCGGAAGGTCCACACAGCCCGGCTGGCTGTGCCCTGCCCATCCCCTCCTGCCATGATCGGAAATGCATTGTCCAAGAAGGATGAGAAGACCCACAAGAACGCGCCGCTGATCGGTATCGACATCGGCGGTACCGGAATCAAGGGCGGCATCGTCGACCTGAAGAAGGGCAAGCTGATTGGCGACCGTTTCCGGGTTCCCACCCCGCAGCCGGCCACGCCCGAGGCCGTCGCCGATGTCGTTGCCGAGATCGTTGAGGAACTGTCCAAGCGTCCCGACGCGCCGGCAGCGGATTCCCCCGTGGGCGTTACTTTTCCAGGCATCATCCAGCACGGCGTGGTCCATTCAGCGGCCAATGTTGACAAATCCTGGCTCGAAACCGACATCGACAAGAAGTTCACCCACCGCTTGGGCCGTCCTGTCGAGGTCATCAACGACGCCGACGCCGCAGGCCTCGCCGAAGCACGCTACGGCGCGGGCGAAGGTGTCGACGGCACGGTCCTGGTGATCACCCTCGGAACGGGCATCGGGTCAGCGTTCATCTTCAATGGCCAGTTGGTCCCCAACGCCGAGCTCGGCCACCTTGAGGTGGACGGACACGACGCCGAGACCAAGGCGTCCGCCGTCGCCCGCGAACGCGACGGCCTCAGCTGGGACGAGTACGGCGTGCTGCTCAACCGCTACCTCCAGCACGTGGAGTTCCTCTTCTCCCCCGAACTTTTCATCGTGGGCGGCGGCATCTCCAAGCGTTCGGACGAGTACTTCCCCCACCTGGACCTCCGCACCAAGATCGTCACGGCAAAGTTGAAGAACGACGCGGGCATTGTTGGCGCAGCCCTGGAAGTTGCCCTGCACCACAAACTCGCCAAGTAGCTTGTCCATGGTCGGGGCAAGCGGCAGGGCACACGCTGTCGAGGCCGATGTCAGCTGCCCAACCGACGTCGAACGCTTGTTCGATGAAGCGCGCAGGTGGGGATCCGTGACGGCCGTTATCAACAATGCGGCCGTCACGGGCAATCTGATCGGCCCCTTGGTGGACGCGCCCGTGGAAACAGGACGCTGATCCCCCGCGGGATGTGGTGCCGGTGGCGGCTGCGGCTTCCCCTCCGCTGCCGCCACCGGAGCTAGAGTTGGCTCGCCTCGGTGCCCTTGGGTTGCTTGCTGGCTGCTTTCGCGTGGCCAACATGTTCGTGGCGAAGCAGGGCAATGGCGGACTCGAAGTCTTCCAACGATTCAAAGGCCTGGTAGACGCTGGCGAAGCGGAGGTAGGCCACCTCATCGAGTTTGCGGAGCGGACCAAGAATGGCGAGCCCCACCTCATGGGCATCGATCTCGGCGGCCCCGGAAGAACGGATGTTCTCTTCCACTTCCTGCGCGAGCATGGCGAGATCGTCCTCTGTGACAGGCCGCCCCTGGCAGGCCTTGCGGACGCCGCTGATCACCTTGATGCGGCTGAACGGTTCACCGACGCCTGAGCGCTTGATGACGGAGAGGCTGGTAGTTTCCACGGTGGTGAAGCGACGGCCACACTCGGGGCATTGCCGGCGGCGGCGGATGGAAGAGCCGTCGTCCGCCATTCGGCTGTCGACGACGCGGGAATCAGGATTCCGGCAGAACGGACAATACACGCTGGGCCTCCCCTGACAACTCCGGCACGTGGGCCAACCGGCAAGTCGCCGGATACGCAAAAGGTGCCGGAAGATTCACTTCCGGCACCAGTTTACGTAGGTACCCGCGATAATGACAAGCTTGTAATTACTACATGTTGTGGTGGGCACCCTTATATGTAGTGGTTATCGCTCTACTGAAAGCGGATCCGGACAGCATCTCCATGGCCCGGGAGGTCTTCCGCCCCGGACAAGCTGACGATGTGCCCGCTGACCTGTTCCAAGGCCTCGCGGTTGTAGTTGATCACCTGCACTGCGCGCAGGAAGGTGGTCACGTTCAGCCCGGAAGAGAACGCCGCTGTGCCACTGGTGGGCAGCACGTGGTTGGATCCGGCGCAGTAGTCGCCCAGGCTGACCGGGCTGTAATCCCCGACGAAGATCGCTCCGGCGTTGTGGATGCGGGCAGCCACCGCTGCGGCATCCGCCGTCATGATTTCCAGGTGCTCCGCGGCATACGCATTGCAGACCGCGATCCCCTGCTCAAGGTCATCCACCAGGACCACGCCCGACTGTGGGCCGGACAAAGCCTCCAGGACACGGGCGCTGTGCTTGGTCTGGAGGGCTTGCCGTTCCAGCTCACGGACGACGGCGTCAGCCAGCTCCGCGGAATCGGTCACCAGGACCGAAGCTGCTTTGGGATCGTGCTCGGCCTGGCTGATCAGATCCGCCGCCACCAGTGGAGGCTGCGCGGTGGAATCGGCGAGGATGGCGATCTCCGTGGTTCCCGCCTCCGAGTCGATGCCCACCACACCCTTGACCAGGCGCTTTGCCGTGGCGACGAAGATGTTGCCCGGGCCAGTAACGACGTCGACGGGCTCGATGGGCAGTTCATCCCCGGAACCCGGGATGCCGTAGGCAAACGAGACGATGGCCTGCGCGCCACCGATGGCATAGACCTCGTCAATGCCCAGAAGCTTGGCTGCCGCGAGGATCGTGGGGTGCGGCAGTCCGCCAAAGTCCTTCTGCGGCGGTGACGCCAGGGCAATGGATTCGACGCCGGCAGCCACCGCGGGAACGACGTTCATGATGACGGAGGAAGCCAAGGGAGCGAGACCGCCGGGCACGTAGAGACCCACCCGGCCTACCGGGATCCAGTTCTGGCTCACAACGGCGCCGTCTCCGAGGGATACGTCCACACTGGCGGGGCGCTGGCGGTCGGCGAACTGCCGGGCCCTGCTGATCGACTCTTCCAGTGCCGCCCGTACATCCGGATCAAGCCCGGCCAGGGCCTCGTCCAGCGCTTCCCGAGACACCCGGGGGTGGGACTGTTCCACGCCGTCGAACTTACTGGCCAGCTCCGTCAGCGCGCTGAAGCCGCGGGTGCGGACAGCGGAAATAATGTCCTGGACCTTCTGTTCCGCGTCCGCCATGGTCTGATGGCGCGCCCTGGGAACAGCTGCACGGAGCTCCGCCAGGGACAGGCGGCGGCCCCGGAAGTCAATGCTCCGGAAGTTAAGGGCGGCTGGGGCGGAAGTATCGGAGGAAGTGGTCACCCGGCTATTTTACGGGCTTCTTGGAAAGAACCCCGAACAGTGACAGGACGAAGGTGACAAAGGACGTCGCACCGGTCCACAGCAACAGCACGGCATAGGACCGGAGGGTAAAGCCGTACCCCGGGCCAAGGCTCGGGTTGGGCGGAGGACCCCACAGCTGTGCCGCGAGCAGGCCGGTAAGCCAAGCGGTGAGCGCACCCGCCACACCTCCCAGCAGTGCGTATACCAACCGGCGCCGCGCGGCCGCTCCTTCGAGCTTTCCGTCGAGCAGGAGCCCCACGACGCACCCGGCCACCAGCATGAGGGCCGCCAGGACCAGGTCGCGCGGCAGCCATGACGAGGGGTTGTCAGGGTTCGACAGATCGGGATTTCCGGAAATGAGATTGAGACCGCCCGGAGCCATCAGCCACCACAACAGGCCGACGACAAGTCCGGCAACCGCAGGCAGAACCAGCCAAAGGAAGTCCCTTCCCGCGCGTGATCCGGGGGCCGGAGCCGGTTGGGAAACAGTCGGAAGGTTCACAAGGGGCTCGGTCATGCAACCCAGATTAACAAAGGTTTACGCTGGCCCGGCAAAAAGAGGGAACCGGCGCCCGGGAGGAATACTCTGGGAGAAGAGTACGAGCCCACCCCAGGAGAACACCACCGTGGCAAGCGAACCATCCGGCTTTGAACAGACTTTCAGGGAAATGTTCCGCAGGCACGCCGCCGGAGTTGCCATCATCACGGCCAATCTCAACGGCAAACCCTTCGGATTTACCGCGACGTCCGTTGCGTCATTGTCCGCCGAGCCACCCCGCTTCACCTTCAACATGGCCAGGAGTTCCAGTTCATGGCCGGCCGTGGCAAACGCGGAATACATCGGCGTCCACATGCTCGGGCTCGAAAACCAGGCATTGGCCAACAGGTTCGCCCGCACCCGGGACCGCTTCGAAGGCGATCATTGGGAACCAGGTCCCCACGACGTGCCGATCCTCAAGGACGTCAGCGGGTGGCTGGTCGGCAAGATCCAGATGCGCTTGTCTTTTGAGAACAATGCAGTGGTCGTTGTGGAGGTCGTGGATGGCCAGGTGGGCGGAGACGGTGCACCGCTGCTGTACCACAGCGGCGCCTACAGCCAGCCGGCTCCGCTATACTACGAAATTTAGCGCGGCCCAGCGGAGGTGCAGCGGCACGGGGACCCGGCTTGCCTTGGTTTCAATGGTCCAGGCAGGCCGGCCCAAGCAGGACCTTGAGGTCTCCGAAGAGCGAAGGACTGGGATTCACCCGAAGATGCACGGGCAATCCCATGACCTCTACCTTGGTGTCGCCCATCAGTTTCAGCCTGACCTCTGAATTCCCCCGGTGCGTGCGGAGGACATCCCGCAGGTCCGTGACCACTGCTTCAGTGGCTTTGAACGTGGGGATGGTGATGACCACGGGGCCGTTGACGCTTTCACTCAGATCGGGCACCGAGAGTTCCATGCAGTTCAGGGTCACTGCGCCATCGTCCCGCCGCTGCAGGCGGCCCTTGACCACTACGATCAAGTCTTCAGCCAGCACGGAGGCGATAGGCCCGTAGACCTGGCCAAAGAACATGACCTCCATTGACGCCCCAAGGTCCTCGATCTCCGCCCGGGCGTAGGCGTTGCCGCTGGCCTTTGCGATCCTTCTGCTCAAGGAGGTGATCATCCCCGCAATGGTGACAATGGCGCCGTCGTGCGGTCCGTCCTCGGCGATGATCGACGCAATGGACTGTTCGGCGTGCTGGCTGAGGACCCCCTCCAGCCCCTGCAGGGGGTGGTCCGACACGTACAGGCCCAACATGTCGCGTTCGAAGGAAAGCTTGTCCTTCTTGTCCCATTCGGGAAGATCGGGAATCTCCGTGGTGAGCGAAGCTTCCGGCTCCTGGTCTTCAAACCCGGCAAAGAGATCGAACTGGCCGATGGCCTCATTGCGTTTGAGCGTAATGACCGAATCGATGGCTTCTTCGTGGACCATCGCCAGGGCCCTGCGATGGTGGCCGAGGGAATCGAAGGCGCCGGCTTTGATCAGCGATTCAATGGTCCGCTTGTTGCAGACCACGGCGGGGACCTTCAGCAGGAAGTCCTTGAAGGACGTGTACTTCCCCTCGGTCGCCCGGGTGGAGACCATCGCGTCCACGACGTTGACGCCAACGTTGCGAATGGCGCCCATGCCGAAGCGGATGTCCTGGCCCACCGGGGTGAAGTTCAAGGACGATTCGTTGACGTCCGGCGGCAGCACGGTGATGCCCATGCGGCGGCACTCGTTGAGGTAGATCGCGGACTTGTCCTTGTCGTCGCCCACCGAGGTCAGGAGGGCGGCCATGTACTCCGGCGCGTAGTGCGCCTTCAGGTAGGCCGTCCAGTAGGAGATAACCCCGTACGCGGCCGAGTGCGCCTTGTTGAAGGCGTAGTCGGAGAACGGGAGGAGAATATCCCACAGGGTCTTGACGGCCTCCATGGAGTAGCCGTTGTCCTGCATGCCTTGGGAGAACCCGGCGAACTGCTTGTCCAGTTCGGACTTCTTCTTCTTACCCATGGCACGCCGAAGGATATCTGCCTGGCCCAGCGAGTAGCCGGCCAGCTTCTGCGCCACGGCCATGACCTGCTCTTGGTACACGATCAGGCCGAAGGTGCCGCCCAGGATCTCTTTGAGCGGTTCCTCAAGCTCCGGGTGGATCGGGATGACCTCCTGGATGCCGTTCTTGCGCAAGGCGTAGTCCGTATGGGCGTTGGCGCCCATGGGACCTGGCCGGTACAGGGCAAGGACTGCGGAGATGTCTTCGAAGTTGTCAGGCTTCATGAGCTTCAGCAGCGACCGCATGGGACCGCCGTCGAGCTGGAACACGCCCAGGGTGTCGCCGCGGGCCAGAAGCTCGTAGGACGCTGCGTCGTCCAACTCAAGTGTCTCGAGGTCCAGTTCAATGCCCCGGTTCATCTTGATGTTTTCCAGGGCGTCCGAAATGATCGTCAGGTTTCGCAGGCCCAGGAAGTCCATCTTGATCAGGCCAAGGCCCTCGGACGTGGGGTAATCGAACTGGGTGATGACCTGGCCGTCCTGGAACCGGCGCATGATCGGAATGACGTCGATGATGGGATCCGAGGACATGATCACGCCGGCAGCGTGGACACCCCATTGGCGCTTCAGGCCCTCGATGCCAAGCGCAGTTTCGAAGACCTTGGCGGCCTCGGGGTCAGTGGCGATGAGTTGGCGGAAGTCCCCCGCCTCGCTGTAACGCTTTGACTCGGGATTCTGGATGTCCGCGAGGGGGATGTCCTTGGCCATGACGGCAGGCGGAAGGGCCTTGGTCAGCGTCTCGCCCATGCTGAACGGGTAACCAAGCACACGCGAAGAGTCCTTCAGCGCCTGCTTGGTCTTGATGGTTCCATAGGTCACGATCATCGCCACGCGTTCGTCACCGTACTTCTTGGTGACGTAGTCGATCACTTCCGAGCGGCGACGATCATCGAAGTCGACGTCGAAGTCGGGCATGGAAACGCGGTCGGGGTTAAGGAAACGTTCGAAGATCAGGCCGTGCTGGAGCGGGTCGAGGTCGGTGATCCTCATGGCGTAGGCCACCATGGAGCCTGCACCGGAACCACGGCCCGGACCTACGCGGATGCCGTTGTTCTTGGCCCAGTTGATGAAGTCGGCCACCACGAGGAAGTATCCGGGGAAGCCCATGGACGTAATGACGCCGAGCTCATAATCGGCCTGCTTGCGTACCTTGTCCGGGATTCCGTTGGGGTACCGGTACTTCAGTCCCGCATCGACCTCCTTGACCAGCCAGGAGGTTTCGTCTTCTCCGGGCGGGCAAGGGAAGCGGGGCATGTAGTTGGCGCCGGTGTTGAAGGACACTTCGCAACGCTCCGCGATCAGGAGCGTGTTGTCGCAGGCTTCGGGATGGTCACGGAACAGCTCCCGCATTTCCTGCGGAGATTTCAGGTAGTAACCACTGCCCGAGAAGGCGAAGCGCGAACCGCCGTTGTCGTACGTAGGCTCAAGCAACGTGGAACCGGATTGGATGGCCAGCAAGGCCTCGTGCGCCTTGGCGTCGTGTTCGTGGGTGTAGTGGAGGTCGTTGGTGGCGACCAGGGGGAGGTTAAGTTCCTTCGCCAGGCGGAGCAGGTCTCCGGTGACACGCCTTTCAATGTCCAGGCCGTGGTCCATCAACTCGCAGTAATAGTTTTCCGCGCCGAAGATGTCCCGGAACTCCGCGGCGGCTTCCACGGCCTCCCGGTAGAGCCCCAGGCGAAGCTTCGTCTGCACCTCACCCGATGGGCATCCCGTGGTGGCAATGAGTCCTTCGGAGTAGGTGTTGAGCAGCTCCCGGTCCAGGCGGGGCCACTTGCCGAAGACAGAATCCAGGGAGGCAATGGAGGAGGCCCGGAACAGGTTCCGCATACCCACGTTGTTGTAGCTCAGCAACGTCATGTGGGTGTAGGAACCGCCACCGGAGACGTCGTCCTTGCGCTGGCTTTCGTCGCCCCACCTGACGCGTTCTTTGTCGCCGCGCGCCGTCCCGGGAGTTACATAGGCTTCGACGCCGATGATCGGCTTGATGCCCTTGTCCGTGGCCTTGCGCCAGAAGTCGAAGGCGCCGAAGAGGTAACCATGGTCCGTGGTGGCCAAGGCCGGCATGCCCAAGCGCTCAGTTTCGTCGAACAACTCCCCCAGCCGGGCCGCTCCATCCAGCATGGAGTATTCGGTGTGGGTGTGAAGGTGGACGAACGAATCATTGCTGGAAGTCACCACGACAGTCTACCGTCCCGGGCTAGGCGGACCCTGTTGCCAGAAGGTCCAAGGCGTACTGGAGATCGGCCGGATAGTCGCTGACAACCTCCACCCATTCGCCCGTGCGAGGGTGGGTGAAGCCAAGCTGGCGGGCATGCAGCCATTGCCGGGTCAATCCAAGGGTCGCGGCCAGGCGGGGGTCGGCCCCGTAGGTGAGATCTCCGGCACACGGGTGGCGCAAAGCGGAGAAGTGGACCCTGATCTGGTGGGTGCGACCCGTCTCCAGGTGCACTTCGACCAAGGTCGCCTTGCCGAAGGCCTCCAAAACCTCATAGTGGGTGACGGACGGCCGACCGTCCTCGATAACCGCGAACCGCCAGTCATGGCCGGGGTGGCGGCCAATGGGCGCATCAATGGTGCCTACCAGCGGGTCGGGCAGGCCCTGCACGACGGCGTGATAGACCTTCTCGACGGTACGTTCCTTGAAGGCCTTCTTCAGCACCGTGTAGGCGTGCTCAGTCTTCGCCACCACCATGACACCGGAGGTCCCGACGTCGAGCCTGTGGACGATGCCCGCCCGCTCAGTGGCGCCGGAGGTGGAGATACGATAACCGGCACCCGCGAGGCCGCCAACCACCGTCGGCCCAACCCAGCCCGGAGAGGGGTGCGCTGCAACTCCCACAGGTTTGTCGATGACAACAAAGTCCTCATCGTCCAGCAGGATCTTCAGGCCTTCCACAACTTCCTCCACCACTTCCAGGGGGTCACGACGCTCGGGAACCGTGATGTCCAACACGGCGCCTGCAGTAAGCTTTGCCGATTTGCCCAAGGCAGCACCACCACTGGTGACATTGCCTTCAGCTATCAGCAGTGCTGCGGCGGACCTGGAGATGTCCAGCAACCGGGCCAGCCCGGCATCGGCACGGACGCCAGCCAGTTCGTCGGGTACGACGACGGAATCACTCACCGGCGCCACTCCCACCGGCCGGCTTCCTGTCCGAGGCAGGCTTGGCTGCCACGTGCCGGCTTCCGTCCATGCCGATCCCCCGCAGGGTGAGCAGGCAGATGATGACGACGCCGGATACCACCGCTGAGTCAGCAATGTTGAAGATGGCGAAATTGGGCAACTGGATGAAGTCGACAACGTGGCCCATCGCGAAAGAGGGTTCGCGGAACAACCGGTCGGTCAGGTTGCCAAGGGCACCGCCCAAAAGCAGGCCCAGGGACAACGCCCACCAGGCCGATCCCAGCTTACGAAGCTGGAAGAGAATCGCCACGGAGACAGCCGCCATGACGATGGTGAATATCCACGTCACATTTTCGCCGATGGAAAATGCTGCGCCGGAATTCCTGATGTAGTACCAGTGCAGCAGTGGGGGCAGGACCGGGATACGCTCCCCCTCGGTCATGGTGCTGGTCACCCAGAGCTTGGTGAGCTGGTCAAACGTGTACGCGAACGCGGCGAAGCCGGCAAAGAGCCAGAGCATGGCCGGACGCCACTTCCGCCGCGCGGTGGGCGCAGCCTGCGAGGCGTCG
This sequence comes from Paenarthrobacter sp. AB444, assembly GCF_028736865.1. Classification (NCBI taxonomy): domain Bacteria; kingdom Bacillati; phylum Actinomycetota; class Actinomycetes; order Micrococcales; family Micrococcaceae; genus Paenarthrobacter; species Paenarthrobacter sp. AB444. Next base: position 656,564 of record NZ_JAQZBY010000001.1, read on the forward strand.
TCGCTAAGGTCGTCTGTCATAGTGCTTTCATTCCGGAGGCGTGGCGGGCTGCTTCTTGGCGCGGTTGTCCGCCTTGGTCTTTAACAAGCAAAGGCCGGTGGCCGAGGAGTCCTCAGCCACCGGCTTTCAGAATACTTGCTAAACGTCTGCGGTTGCTTCGCCGACCTCAGGGGCGGCAACGGAGCCACGGGCATCCAGATCGCGCAGCTGACCTTCGATGTAGGCCTTCAGGCGTGAACGGTAGTCACGCTCGAAGCCACGGAGCTGCTCAACCTTGCGCTCCAGGACCGAACGCTGCTGCTCGAGGGCACCAAGGATCTTGCGGGACTTCTCCTGGGCGTCGTTGACGAGGCTGGAAGCCTCGATCTGAGCCTCGGCAATGATCTTTTCCTTCTGCTGCGCACCATCGGCGACATGCTTGTCGTGCATCTGCTGCGCCATGGCAAGCAGGCCGGCAGCGGATTCAGCGGAGGGAGTCACACTGTTGCTTGCGGCCGGAGCCTTCGCAGCTGCGGCAGCCTGCTCGGCTTCCTTCTTCTTGGCAGCTTCGGCAGCCTTGGCTTCGGCTTCTGCCTTCGCCTCAGCTTCCTTGTCGACCTTGACGGGAGCCGGAACCTTTTCGACGACCGGAGCCGCGGCGGTTGCAGCAGGCACAGCGGAACCAGCTTCGCCGAGCTTCTTGCGAAGCTCGTCATTCTCCTGGTTCAAGCGGCGCAGTTCCACCACGATCTCGTCGAGGAAGTCATCTACCTCGTCCTGGTCGTAGCCTTCGCGGAACTTGGTCGGCTGAAAGCGCTTGTTGACAACGTCTTCTGGCGTCAAAGCCATCTGGTCACCTCGTTGGTCTAGTTAGTCAGTAGGCCTTCCGGCCGTTCAAAACTACGGTACCTAAATATCATCTGTTTCCTCCAATTCAACACCATCGTGTTGAATTGGCGAATTTGCGGCCTGTGGACCATCGGTGGCCCTGGTTCCGCGGGCGGCTACGCCAGGTTGTTGGTAATAGCCATGGCGATGCTCACGGCGATTATCAGGATCAGGAAGCCCAAATCCAAGGATATTCCGCCCAGCTGGAGTGGCGGTATCAGCCGCCGGAGCCTTGCCAAGGGCGGATCCGTGACGGAGTACACCACGTGTGCTGTTACCAATGCCACACCGCGCGGCCGCCACTGGCGGGCAAACATCTGAACCCACTCGAAAACGAGGCGGATGATCAGGGCGATGAAGAACAGGAACAGCACGATATAGATAAGGCCGAAAACAATGCCCACGAGTTAGCTCAGATCTCCCACTTGTTCCGGAACGTCGATCGGTCCCTACTATTGCAACACAGATGCCAGGCAGGGTGACCCACCTGGCATCTGCTTAACAGCTTGTTGTCAGCTCTGGTTGAAGAAGCTGGCCTGCGTTTCGCTGGCCTTCTTGTCATCTCCGATGACTTCAACATACGACGGCGACAACAGGAAGACCTTGTTGGTAACCCGCTCGATGCTGCCGTGCAGGCCAAAGACCAATCCGGCGGAGAAGTCCACCAAGCGTTTGGCATCGGCCTCACCCATGTCGGTGACATTCATGATGACGGGGATGCCGTCCCTGAAGCTCTCACCGATGACCTTGGCGTCATTGTAGGAGCGGGGATGAACGGTGGTGATCTGCCTCAAGCCCGAGGCATCTTCGCGGCTGGACGCCGCACGCTTAATGGGTGTCACGGGTGCGCGGTATTCCTCTTCGACCTCAACTGGGGGCATTTCACGGACAACTTCCCGGACGGGAGCCGGCGCGCGTCGCTCTTCCCGTTCCTGTGCCTGGGGGCGTTCTTCGTCGTGGTGCGCGGCGACGGACTGCTCAGATTCGTAGTGTTCATCGCCGTCGGCGAGCCCAAGATAGATCATTGTCTTGCGCAGAGCGCCAGCCATGGTGCACTCCTATCGTTTCTGCAGTAGGCGGGCCGCCATGACTTGACATATTGGAACCCCGGCCCGTCATTCCAATACTTTGACGCTACCCCACGGCTGGACGGGAACCGAGAATATCGGAGCCAATTCTCAGGTGTGTCGTCCCGAACTTCACGGCGGCCTCCAGGTCCTGGCTCATGCCGGCCGAAATGCCCGTTGCGCCAGGGTGGTCACTACGCAAGGCCTCGGAAATGCCGGCCAACCTGGCGAACGCTTCCTCGGGATCGGCACCCAGCGGCGCAACCGCCATCAGGCCGGACAGCCTCAGCCCGGGGGCGGACTCAATGCGTTCTGCGAGGTTCCCCACGAGTTCCGGCGCGGCACCGCCGCGGTGCGAACCGGCGTCGTCGTCCAGACTGACCTGGATGAAGCAATCGAGGTCGGTCCTTCCGGTGGCCTCCTGCTCCCGTGCGATGGCTTTGGCCAATGCATCAACCACTTGGAGCCTGTCGATCGACTGGACCGAGGATGCGTACTTGGCTACGGACTTTGCCTTGTTGCTTTGCAGTTGACCGATGAAGTGCCAGCGAAGGTCCAGGCCGGATAGTTCGGCAGCCTTCGCCGCAGCTTCCTGGTCACGGTTTTCGCCGACATCGGTGATTCCCAAGGCGGAGAGTCGGCGGACGTCATCGGCGGGATGGAACTTTGTGACTACTATCAGCCGGGGAGCTTCTGTCCGGCCGGCGGCCGCAGTGGCTGCCTGAATCCGGTGTGTAACGACGGTAAGGCGCTCCGCCAGTTGCGCGGAGCGGGCGTCACCGTCCCCGGCGATACCGCCATGGTGGCCGCCGTCGTTGCTTACGTCAGTCATGCGTCCATACCAATCCTGCGAAGCGGCCGGTGCGTGGATCCCGCCGGTAGGAGAACAGCGCTTCGCTCTCCAGGGTGCACTCCCCCAGGTACTCCACCGCGACTCCCGCCGCGTCCAACTGGGCACGAACCCCGGCCGGCAGGTCCAGCGAGGGCGTGCCCCAGGACGTGGAAGACCAGGTGGCCGGCACTGCAGCGGCAACCTCGGAGCGCAGTTGCTCCGGAACTTCGTAGCATGCTCCGCAGATGGAGGGGCCAACCCAGGCACGTATGTCCAGGGCACCATGGTCACGCATCCCGGCAACCGTCGAGGTCACTACTCCCGAAGCCACCCCCGGCCGTCCGGCATGGGCAACCGCGATGACCGGGTCGGCGCTGGAATCAGTTCCCACCAGGACCACAGGCACGCAGTCGGCCACCATCACCGCCAGCGGCTGGGGCGAACCGTTGGGGATGACCGCGGCAGAGACCATGGCATCGGCGGTGGGGCCGGCGCCGTGGGAGGCGATGAACTCGACGTGGTTGCCATGAACCTGGTCCATGAATTGAAACTTCCTGGGGCCCAGGGCTGCTGCTTCTTCCAGCTGGACACGGCGTATGTTCACGTCGTCGGGGTTGTCCCCCACATGGAGGGCCAGGTTCCCGGCGCCCGTATCCGTGAAGGCTACGGTGACGCCGGGCAGGACTTCATCTCGCCACAAAAACACCAGGTACTAACTCTTCCGGACGCGGCTTACTTCAGGAAGTCAGGTACGTCGAGGTCGTCCGAGCGGCTGCCCGAAAGATCCGGTTCAACCACAGCGGGCAGATCGACGTCGAAACCTGAGTCGGCGGGCAAGGCGGAAGGACGCTGCTGGCCCCAGTTGCTCAGTCCGGAGGCGCCGATGCCTGCCGTTGCGTGCTGCGGAGCAGCGTTCGACGGCGCACTGGACGGCGCGGCCGGCCGGTCAGCCGGCACGGGGTTCTGGGCGGGACGGGACTGGTCCATCGACGGCGAGGTGGCCTTGACGTCGTCGAACCCTGCGGCGATGACCGTCACGCGGGCCTCGTCACCAAGGGCGTCGTCGATGACCGCACCGAAAATGATGTTGGCTTCGGGGTGGGCGACTTCCTGGACCAGGCGGGCTGCCTCGTTGATCTCGAAGAGGCCAAGGTCCGAGCCACCCTGGATGGAGAGCAGCACGCCATGGGCACCGTCAATGGAGGCTTCCAGGAGCGGGGAGGCAATGGCAAGCTCGGCAGCCTTGACAGCGCGGTCCTCGCCCCGGGCGGAGCCGATACCCATCAGGGCCGAGCCGGCACCCTGCATGACGGACTTGACGTCGGCGAAGTCCAGGTTGATCAGGCCCGGAGTGGTGATGAGGTCGGTGATGCCCTGGACACCGGAAAGGAGCACCTGGTCCGCGGAGCGGAAGGCGTCCAGGACGGAGACGTTGCGGTCGCTGATGGACAGGAGGCGGTCGTTGGGGATCACGATCAGGGTGTCGACTTCGTCGCGGAGCGCGTCGATGCCGGCTTCGGCGGAACCGGCACGACGACGGCCTTCGAAGGTGAAGGGACGGGTCACCACGCCAATGGTCAGCGCGCCGAGCGAGCGCGCGATGCGCGCAACCACGGGAGCGCCACCGGTGCCGGTGCCACCGCCTTCTCCAGCGGTAACGAAGACCATGTCAGCGCCGCGGAGAACTTCTTCGATCTCGTCAGCGTGATCCTCTGCGGCCTGCTTGCCAACCTCCGGGTTGGCGCCGGCGCCGAGACCGCGCGTCAGTTCGCGGCCGACGTCAAGCTTGACGTCGGCGTCGCTCATGAGCAGCGCCTGCGCGTCAGTATTGATGGCGATGAACTCGACTCCCCGAAGGCCGACCTCGATCATGCGGTTGACTGCGTTCACGCCACCGCCGCCGATGCCGACGACCTTGATGACGGCCAGGTAATTCTGCGGTGCTGCCACGTTTCGTGCCCCTTGCTTGTGTCCTATAGCGAAACTGATCGAGTCCAACGTGAATCCTTGGACCTTAACCCTCTAGTTGAAGGTTATAGTTATGTCAAGTAACTCTACTGCGACGGTATTTCCTCTGGTTCGCACATGCAATGACCGCTTGCGCGTGTCGTGTGAATGTCGCGAATTAAGGCTACCGGCGCCTGCAGTGTCACTCTCGAAGCTTGTTATTTGGTGAATGGATGCCGCGGCACGCTGACGTCGTAGACGCTCACGGGAACCTTGGGATCGGCCGGCATCTTGAGCAACGCCTCAAGTGCCTTCGCCTTCAACTCCCTGTCCTCGGCATTGCCCCACACTACCGTCTTTCCGTCCACCAGTCTGAGTTCCACCGCATCCGGCGAAGCAGCGGACGCGGTGGACATCCTGGCCCGGACGTCCGCAGGCAAGGTGTCCAGAACGGCAGCAATGGCCTTGAACAGTTCAGTGTTGGTTGACGCCGCGCCCGCGTCGATCAAAGGGAGCGCCACGGCCGAAAGGTCCTTTGTAGCCCCCAGCTGCACTCCATCGACATCAACCATGATGTAGGAATCGCCTTGCTTGAGCAGAGCCACCGGGACGCGCTCGTTGACGTGAACCAGGAGCCCGGACGGTGGACGGGCCTCCATGGTCGCTGACCTGACCTGCACCAGCGGCTTGAGGAGCTCATTGATCTCCTGCTCGCTGACCTGCGGCAGAGGCTTACCGTCAAGGGGTGACAACGCCTTTTGGACGGCGTCGGGCGTCAACAATGTGGTGCCGTCAACCGTTATGGACCGCACTGCCAACGCTGGGGAAAAGATGGCCCCAGCGATCAGCGCGGCAACAAGGGCAGTCACTACGGACACGGTCCACCACACAACCCGGCGTTGGCGCCGGCGCTTGGGCTCCGGAAAGGCAATGACGTTGTCCCCGGATGGCCCGGAGGACTTGGACGCCTTCCCGGCGGTCTTGGCATTGGATGATTTCGCAGATTTGCCGGCGGACTTGCCCACTGCTTTGCCGCCCGATGCGGCCTCGGGTTCGAGATCACGCTGGGCGCTGATGACGCCACCGGAGTCACTGCCGCCCGAACCGGAAGGACCCGCAGCGTCCTGGCCGCCCGCACTGGCGGTCGGCTTGAACGTCGGCTTCCGGGTGCTAGCCACCCAGCGCCTCCACGATCATGGGCCCATACGCTGTGACGTCTCCGGCTCCAACCGTCAGGACCACATCACCCTCACCCGTGGCCGCGACGATGGCATCCACGGCCTCAGCGGCCGCGACAAGGCGCCCGGTGGACAACTGCTCAGTAATCAACGTGCTGGTGACACCGGGAATGGGGTCCTCGCGCGCAGGGTAGATATCCAGGACCAGGGCCGTGTCCGCGGCATCCAAGGCGGACGCAAACTCACGGGCGAATTCGCGGGTCCGGGAAAACAGGTGCGGCTGGAAGAGGACGTGCACCTTGTGCTCCCCCGCCACCGAACGTGCCGCTGAAAGGGCTGCCCGGACCTCCGTGGGATGGTGGGCGTAGTCGTCATAGACCCGGACTCCGCTCCCCTGTCCCTTCAGTTCAAACCTCCTGGAGGCACCTGTGAAGTGACCCAACGCTGCCGCGGCGGCAGCTGGAGCCACACCGAGTTCAAGGGCGACGGCGAACGCCGCTGCTGCGTTCAGCGCATTGTGGCGGCCCGGTACCTTCAGGTCGAGGCGGTGGATGTCATCGCCAACTCCCACCGAAACATCTCCCGGGCCACCGTCATGGAGCTTGATGTCGGCGTCCTGCGATGTCCCGTAGCTAAGGACACGGGTAGTTCCGGCGGCAGCGGTGCGTTGGGCGAGGGCAAGCGCGCCCGGGTCGTCGGCGCACGCAAGCAAGAGGCCATCCGGGGGCAACAGCGCTGCGAAGGCGTCGAACGAGGCAAAGACCGCTTCTGGCGTCCCGTAGTGGTCCAAGTGGTCGGCCTCGACGTTCGTCACCACGGAGATCAGCGGCTGATAGTTCAGGAACGAGCCATCGGATTCATCAGCCTCGGCCACAAAGATGTCCGAAGAACCGTGCGCCGCATTGACGCCCAGCGAAGGAACGTTTGCCCCGATGGCGAAGGACGGGTCCAGGCCTGCTTCCTTAAGGAGCACGGCAATCATGGACGTGGTGGTCGACTTTCCGTGCGTGCCTGCGACAGTGACCACCCGGTGACCGGCCATGGTGGCAGCCAGCCCTTCAGAGCGGTGAAGAACGGGCAGTCCGGCGCTGCGTGCTGCGACGAGTTCCGGATTGTCGGCCCTGATGGCCGAGCCCGCGACGACCGTCTGGGCATCGCCAAGGTTGGCGGCGTCGTAGCCAACAGCGATCCGTGCGCCGGCTGCTGCGAGGTCCCGCATGACCGGAAGGTCCTTGGCGTCGCTGCCGCTCACCGGGACCCCACGGGCCACCATGATCCGGGCGACGGCGGACATGCCGACGCCGCCGATGCCAACGAAGTGGACCCGGCCGAGGTTCTCGAGGGGGACGATGCTGTTGGTCATGCGGATACCGCTTCCAGGACAAGATCAGCCATGCGCTGATCGGCGTTTCTAATACCAAGGGCTTCAGACTTCCGGGCCATGGCGTTCAACTTGCCACGGTCCGAGAGCAGGGGAATCAGCTCCTGCTCCAGCCACTGCGGACCAAGGCCCTGGTCGGCCACGAGCAGTGCACCGCCGGCTTCCACCAACGGAGCAGCGTTCAACGCCTGCTCCCCGTTCCCGATCGGCAAGGGTACGAAAACCGCGGGAACACCAACCGCAGCGACCTCGCTGACTGTTCCCGCTCCAGCGCGGGCCAGCAGCACATCGGCGGCGGCGTAAACGTTCTCCATCCCATCCACGTACTCGACCTGCCGATAGCCCTCACCGGCCAGCAGGCCGCCGTCGTCGTTCTTGACGGCTTTGCCGACGCCGGTGATGTGGAGCGTCTGGATGCCGGCCGCGGCGAAGGCGGGCAGGGCGGCCGCGATGGCCCGGTTGATGCTGAGGGCACCCGACGAACCGCCGGTCACGATCAACGCCGGCCGGTCGGGGTCCAGGCCGAGCAGGGCCTTGGCAGCCGGAGCGGCCGAGCCCCGGTCGAGCGTGGAGATGGCGCGCCTCATAGGCATCCCCACGTGGCGGGCGCCCTTCAGGCGTGTGCCTGCGAACGCCACGGCGACGTGGCGGCTGAACCTGGCACCGACGCGGTTGGCAAGCCCTGCCTTCATGTTGGCCTCGTGGACGACGATCGGAATACCGAGTCTCCGGGCCGCGAGATACATGGGCGTGCACACATATCCACCCACCCCTACCAGGACGTCGGCCTGCGCGTCTTCGAGGATGCGCCTGGCCTGCTTAACTGCCCCGGCGAGGCGGCCCGGAAGCTTGAGCACGTCAACGGATGGCCGGCGCGGGAAGGGAACGCGGTCGATGGTGGCCAGCTGGTAACCGGCCGCCGGAATCAGCCTGGTCTCCATTCCCGACGGCGTTCCTACAGTCAGGATGGACGCATCCGGCCGTTTTTCCTTGATGGCATCGGCGATGGCCAGCAAGGGGCTGATGTGCCCGGCCGTTCCGCCGCCTGCGAGGACGACCGACAATGGCTTGGACGCGTGGGAATCAGAAGTCATGAAGTGCTAGGTACGCTTTCGTGCGGGTTTGGGTGAACGGCGCGGCAGGAATCGTGGACGTTGCTGGGGTGGCAGCTGGCCGCGGGCCAAAGACAACACTACGCCCACACCACACAAGGACATGATCAGTGCCGAACCGCCGTACGAGATGAAAGGCAAGGGCACTCCCACCACGGGAAGCAGCTGCGTGACGACCGCCATGTTCATGCTCGCCTGGCCCAGGAGCCACACCATGATCCCACCGGCCAGGGTCCGCTGGAAGGGATCGGTCTGGCGAACCACCACCCGGAAAATCGCAATCCCCAGGATGGCAAACAGCACCAGGACCACAATGGTCCCCACCAAGCCGAGCTCCTCACCGATGATGGCGAAGATGAAGTCGTTGTGGGCCTCAGGGAGCCAGTTGTATTTCTGCCGGCTCTGGCCAAGACCCAGGCCTGTCCAGCTCCCCTGCGCCAGGCCGTACATGCCGTTGGTTGACTGGAAATCGAAGTCGAACTGCTCGGTGCACGATGCCGAAGCCGTGCCCAGCCAGGAAGTAATGCGGCACATGCGGTTGGAACTGCTGACCGTGGCAAGAATGGCCCCGACCACGCCCACGACGCCCGCGATGCCCAGCATTCGTCCGGGGACGCCGGCGAAGTAGAGGCCAGCGGCTGCGATGGCCGCTATGACAATGACAGTACCGAGGTCGTTGCCGAGCATCACCAAACCGATGACCAGCCCTGCTCCCGGGACTACCGGGATGATGACATGCATCCAGCGGTTGAGGAGCTTCTGCTTCCGTGCAAGAACGGCGGCAATCCACACGCATAGGACAAGCTTGGACATCTCGGAGGGCTGGAGCGTGACACCACCGATGTCGATCCAGTTCTTGTTTCCGTTGACGCTGTTGCCCATCACCTGAACCAGGGCGAGCAGCACCACGACTGCGCCAAGGGCCCACCACGACAACTTCTTCATCCAGTCAACGTTGGTCCGCGAAATGATGTACATCGCGAAAAGGCCGACGACGCCAAACGCGGCTTGCTTCATGGCATCGGCGTAGGGCGACTTTCCTTCGGAAATGGCCTCGACGCTGGAAGCGGACAGCACCATCATGATGCCAATGGCCGTCAGCGCCAATGCACAGCCCAGAATGAGGTAGTACGTAGAGCTGTTGGGAGCCTTGCTTCTGCCTTCAAGGCTTTCCCAGAAGCTGCGCCAGTGCCGACGGAGTCCTTGGGGCTGTCGGCCGCCTTGGGGCGTGGCCTTGTCCTTCCCGTCCTTTGGCTCCTTGCCGCGGGTGCGGGTGGGCGTGCTGACCATTGTTACTCCTCGGTGGTCTGTGCCTGCCCTTCCACAAGCTCGCGAACTGCCTGGACGAATGCGTCGCCACGGTGAGCGTAGGAAGAGAACTGATCCATGGATGCAGCCGCCGGCGCCATCAGGACGGTATCGCCGGAGGTGGCTACGCCCGCCGCGGACGCCACAGCCTGGGCCATGACGGTCTCGCCGAAGATTGGCGAAGCTGCGTTACCGGCTGCGGTCTGCACACTCTCAGTGTCACCCTTGGCTTGGGATATCACGGGGACATCCGGCGCGTGTCGCTGGAGCGAAGCCTCAAGCTGGCCGGTGTCCGTTCCAATCAGGACCACAGCCTTGAGCCGGGGTGCGTGCTCCTTGATCAGTTCGTCATAGTTGACGCCCTTGGACAAGCCCCCGGCAATCCACACAACGTTCTGGAAGGCCGAGAGGGCCGCCGAGGCAGCATGCGGATTGGTCGCCTTGGAGTCGTTGATCCACAGGATGTCGTTGTGCTTGGCCACCAACTGGATGCGGTGGGCGCCGGGCAGGTAGTTGACCAGGCCCTGCTTCACTGCGGCAGGTTCAACGCCGTAGGCCCGGACCAAGGCTGCGGCAGCCAGCGCGTTGGCCACCATGTGGCGCGGGGCGACCGGACCGAGGTCTGACATGGCAGCGAGCTCTGCCGCCGAGTCCTTGCGCTCAGCGATAAAGGCCCGGTCCACCAGGAGGCCGTCCACTACCCCCAGCATGCTGATGGCCGGGGTGTTGGTGGTAAAGCCGATGGCACGGCAGCCTTCGACGACATCCGCCTCCTCCACCATGCGTTCTGTTTCGATCTGCTCGGCGTTGTAGATCGCGGCCTTCTGGGTGTTCTCGTACACCTTGGCCTTGTCCGCGAGATAGGACGCATAAGAGCCGTGCCAGTCCACGTGGTCCTCGGCGACGTTCAGGCACACGCTTGCCACCGGCGACAGGGAGTGGCTCCAGTGGAGTTGGAAGCTGGACAGCTCCACCGCAAAGACGTCGTAGTCAACGGGATCCCGGAGCGCGTCCAGGATCGGTGTTCCCACGTTGCCCACGGCGATTGCCTTCAGGCCCGCGGCCTGAAGCATGGATTCGGTCATTCCCACCGTGGTGGTCTTGCCGTTGGTTCCGGTGATGGCCAGCCATTCGGTCGTCTTGCGTCCTTCGCGGACGCGCAGGCGCCAGGCCAGTTCGACGTCGCCCCAGACCGGGATGTGCTTCCGCTTGGCCGCTGCGAGCAGAGCTTGGTCCGGACGCCAGCCGGGCGAGGTCACCACCAGGTCGGGCAATGCGTCGTCGATCAACGGGAGGGTGTTGACGGCGTCTTGCCCCAGAAGGACATCGACAGCTCCCACGATCTTCAGGGTGTCCGCCTGGGCTTTGGCTTTGTCGGTGGTTGCGGCATCCACCACCACCACTTTGGCGCCAAGCTCGATCAGCGTGTCGGCAGCCGAGAAGCCGGACAGGCCGATGCCTGTCACCACAACCCGCAGCCCGCTCCAGTTGGCATCCCAGCTGGTGAGGTCCTTGAGCCGGTCGGAGGTGAAAGTCATGTTTTCGGGGCTTTCGTTCACAGCAGCACCACCCATTCAGCGTAGAAGATTCCCAGGCCCGCGGCCACGAAAAGCCCGGCAAGGATCCAGAACCGGACCACTACCGTGACCTCGGCCCAACCCTTCAGTTCGAAGTGGTGCTGGAGCGGGGCCATCTTGAAGACCCTCTTGCCCCCGGAGAGCTTGAAGAAGCCCACCTGGATGATGACCGAGAGCGTAATGAGGACGAACAGGCCGCCAATGAAGGCCAGCAGCAATTCCGTGCGGGAGAGGATGGCGAAAGCTGCGACCGCTCCGCCGATGGCCAGCGAACCGGTGTCGCCCATGAAGATCTTGGCCGGTGAAGTATTCCACCAGAGGAATCCCACCAAGGCAGCACTGAGGATCGCGGCGAGCAGGGCGAGATCCATGGGGTCCCGTACCTGGTAGCAGCCGCTGCCGAATTCCCGGGGAGAGCCGCAGGCCTGGTTGTTCTGCCAGATTCCCATGATCGTGTACGCGCCGAAAACCATGATGGACGCGCCTGCGGCAAGGCCATCCAGGCCATCCGTGAGGTTCACACCATTGGTGGCTGCCGTGATGATCAGGTTGGACCACACAATGAACAGGATGGCACCCAGTACCGTCCCGCCGAAGGCAAGGTCCAGCCAGGGAATGTCCCGCACCAGCGAAATCTGCGTCGAAGCGGGCCGGAGTCCGTCCTCGTTCGGGAACTGCAGGACCAGCACGGCGAAAATGATGCCGACTGCCGCCTGGAGGATGAGCTTGGCGCGTGCATTAAGGCCCAAGCTGCGCTTGTTGGAGATCTTGATGTAGTCATCGAGGAACCCGACAAAACCCATGCCGACCATGAGGAACAGCAGCAGAAGCCCGGACGCCGAAGGACCGGCTGAACGGGGATTCATCATCCACATGATCAGGTGGGTCACGAAGTAGCTGATGAGCACTGCCGCCACCACGACGGTTCCACCCATGGTGGGGGTACCGCGCTTCGTGTGGTGCGAGGTGGGCCCATCATCACGGATGAATTGCCCGTAGCTCTTGGCTACCAGGAACCGGATGAACAGGGGTGTGCCAATCAAGGCCACCAGAAGGGCGACGCCGGCGCCGATCAAAAGTGCAATCACAGCAGCTCGTTCCCTTCGCTTGCGGCAGGTTCTGCCGCGCTTTCTCCGGTGGGCTCGGCCCGTGGAGGTAATGCTATCCGATCGCCCAAGTGCCTCAGCCCAACCCCGTTGGAGGACTTGAACAACACGAGGTCGCCCGGCCTGAGTTCGTTCTGCAAGAGCTCGTAGGCTTCCTCCACGGTCTCCGTGAAGGAGCATTCGTCACCCCAGGAGCCTTCCTGGATCGCCGAAACGTACAGGGCGCGTGCTTCGCGTCCGACAACCACCAGTCGGGAGATGTTCAGCCGCACCACCTGTGTGCCCACCGCCGTGTGCTCGCGGATGGAGTCTTCGCCCAGCTCAAGCATGGCTCCCAGGACGGCCCACGTCCTCCGGCCTTGCCCGATGTCCGCCAGGGTGCGCAGTGCTGCGCGCATGGATTCAGGGTTGGCGTTGTAGGCATCGTTGATGATGGTGACGCCATCTTCGCGTTCGGTGCGTTCCATCCGCCACCTGCTCGCAGCCTGTTGCGAGCTCAAGGACGATGCGATGTCGGCGGCCGGAATGCCCGCGGCGAACGCCGCGGCAGCGGCGGCCAGCAGGTTCGTCACATGGTGGGCGCCGATAAGGCGGCTGTGGACATGAACCGAGGGGCCGCCGTCGGGAAGCACGAGATCAAAGCCGGGGTAGCCGTCAGCGTCCACCACCACGTTGCGGGCCTCAACCTCTTCGGTGGTTGCCGGCTGGGCCGAGAATCCCAGCACCTTCGCCTTGGTCCGTGAGCGCATGGCAGCCACGCGGCCATCGTCAAGATTAAGCACAGCGGTGCCGTTTTCGCTGAGGGCTTCGACCAGCTCGCCCTTGGTTTTGGCAATATTCTCCACGCCGCCGAACTCGCCGGCGTGCGCGGTGCCAACCATCAGGACAACCCCGATGTCGGGTTTGACCATGCCGGCCAGGTACTTGATGTGCCCCAGGCCCGTTGCACCCATTTCGATGACCAGGAAGCGGGTCCGGGCGTCAGCTGCGAACACCGTAAGCGGAACGCCTACCTCACCGTTGTACGAGCCCTGCGGAGCCACCGTGGCTCCGGCCGTGGACAATATCCCGGCCAGGAGGTCCTTGGTCGTCGTCTTTCCCGCTGAGCCGGTGATGCCGACCACCGTGAATTGCTCACCGCGCTGTTCACGCTCGGCCCGGATACGGCGCACGGCTTCAGCAGCCACGGCGCCCATGGCCAGCACGGCATCGTCCACCACTACGGCGGGATACGGGTTGCCGTCGGCGTCGGCAACTTCGCGTTCGGCCAGGGCCAGGACGGCTCCCCGTGCGAACGCGGCGTCGACGAAGCTGTGGCCGTCGGCGTGCTCGCCAGGCTTGGCCACGTACAGCGCGCCAGGAGTGGCCTCCCGCGAGTCAGTGACCACAGAGGAAGGAACGATGCCCGGATCTCCGGTCAATCGGCCATGGGTGATGTCGGCGATCTCCGCCGCAGTAAATGCAATCATCTCGGTTTAGGACTCTATCCGCTGGTCCGATGAAACGCTGAATCCCCTGGATGTCAAGGCAGCCCTCAGCTCTACCCTGTCGTCCAGGGCAAGGTTCACGCCTTTCACTTCCTGCCAGACCTCATGACCACGTCCTGCAATGAGAATGGTGTCCTTGGCCGTCGCTGCCTCCACGGCACGACGGATGGCAGCATCACGAGGGTAGGACTCGACGATTTCGCAGTCCAGGTTCTCTTCCTCACGTGCCGCGTAGGCGCCCGCCAGGACGTCCGCGCGGATCGCCGCGGCGTCCTCGTCATGGGGGTCGTCATCGCTGATGATGACGACGTCCGCAAGTCGGGCTGCAATGGCTCCCATGGTGGGTCTCTTGCCTTGGTCACGCTGGCCGGTGGCACCAAAGACCACGATCACCCGGGAACCTTCCTCAGGCGAGCGGACGGCCGTCAGGGCCCGGGCCAGGGCATCGGGATTGTGGGCAAAATCAACGACGGAAGCAGGTTCGGTGGAGACCAGTTGCATCCGTCCTGGAACCGCGACGGTGAACGGATCATGGGCGTCGAGGGCTTCCTGGAGATCTGCTTCGTCCACACCCGATGCCAGGACCATGACGGTGGCCAACGCGGCGTTGGCCACGTTGAAGTCCCCCGGCAAGCCGGTGTGTACGCGCAAGCTCCGGCCGTCCCGGTGCTTCAGTTCGAATTCCGATCCAAGACCACGCGCGTTGACGGAAGAGACGTGCCAGTCAGCGTCGTCGCTGGTGGCCGAAAGAGTCGTCACGGGGATATCGGCCTGCCCGGCAAGCCTGCGGCCCCAGTCGTCGTCCACCGTAACGACGGCCCTCCGCGCACGGGCGGCCGTAAAAAGTTCGGCCTTGGTGTTGAAGTACTCCTCCATGCTGCCGTGGAGGTCCAAGTGGTCCTGGGTCAGGTTGGTGAATCCGGCGACTTCGAACATGACGGCATCCACGCGGCGGTAGGAGATCGCATGTGAAGAGACCTCCATTGAAGCGGCATCCAGTCCCCGCTCGCGCATCAAGGCCAACAGCGCATGGACGTCGGTGGACTCCGGTGTGGTCAGGAGGCTGGGAATAGGCTCTCCCCCGGCCACGATCTCGATGGTGCCGATCAGTCCGGGACGCCGGCCCAGGGCGCGCAGCAACGAGTTGATGAAGTAGGTGGTGGTGGTCTTGCCGTTGGTTCCGGTGACCCCGAACAGCGATGGGTAGGACGCGTCCTCCGGCTGGCTGCGGTAGATCAATGCGGCCAAGGGCCCGACGACGGCCCGCGGCTCTTCGACGATGAGGACCGGGACTGGTTGTTCGGCTGCCAGCGCAAGCTGGCGCGCTCCGGCGTCGTCCGTCACGACGGCGACGGCACCGGCGTCGATGGCCTGCGGAACGAAATCGGCACCGTGGCGTGTCGCGCCCGGCAGTGCCAGGTAGAGGTCGCCCGCTTCCACTGCGCGGGAATTCAGGGTGATGCCCGTGACGCCGGTGTCCTGGCTGCCGTCCGGAGCGGTTACACCCAGCGCACTGGCTATGGCGGCCAGGGGCACCGCCGCCACGGAGGCGGGACGGAAGCCTGACCTTCCGGCGTCCGGCGTGGCGGTATTGGAAGCTGGCTCGTTGTGCTCTGACACGTGGTTCTCCGTTGGTGCTCGTGGAACGACCGGCCGGGGGCCAGCGGCGCCCGGGCCGTAGTTGTGGATCGAATGGTGCCCGAAACAGACGCCCAAAAAGCTTACTTGACGAACTGGGGCAGCCGCGCGGGAGTCCCTGTGGAAGGTGCCACGTTGTAGGTCCGCAGGACCTGTGACATCACCGAGCGGAATACCGGTCCGTTGGTGATTCCATAGATATTTCCCTTGGGGCGCTGCAGGACTACTTCCACGATGAACCGGGGGTCGTCCATGGGAGCCATACCCACCATCGATGCCGTGTAGCCATCGAATCCGGGCAATCCGTCCTCCCGGGGTGCCTGCGAGGTACCAGTCTTGGCTCCGACGCGGTAACCGTCGATGGCGGCGTCCTTAATCTGCCCCTCGGTCACCGCGCTTTCAAGGATGTCGCGGACCTGCTGGGCTGTCTCCTTGGAGACCACCTGGCGCGAATCCTTGGCAGGGGCTTTCTGCTCTTGGCCGTCAGGACTGATATACCCGTCAATCAAACGGGGCTGCAGCATCACACCGTTGTTGGCGATGCTTTGGAAGGCCCGGACGGTCTGGAGCGTGGACTGCGAGACTCCTTGTCCGAACAGCACCGTGTACTGCTGGCGTTCATCCCACTGGTCGGGCGTGGCGAGGATACCCGTAGCTTCGCCCGGAAGACCAATGTCCGGTTTCTCCCCAATGCCGAATTTCTTGAGCCAGTCATAGCGCTGCTCTTTGCTCAAGCGGCTTCCGACCATCACCGTGCCGGTATTCATTGACCATCCCAGGATGCCCGCAAGGGTCCGCTCTTCGGTGCCGTGCTCGAAAGCGTCCGTGAACGTCTGGCCGTCAATGGTGTAGGCCGACGGGATGGTGAAGTGGTCCAGCGGGAAGGACTTGCCTTCCTCGATGGCAGCCGCCGCTGTGATCATTTTTTGGACTGAGCCGGGTTCGTAGGCGGCGGTTACCGAACGGACGCCACGGTCCTTGGCGTCGACTTTGCCGGGGTCGTTGGGGTCAGGGGCATTGGTATCGGCCAGCGCGATGAGGTTGCCGGTCTTGGCGTCCATCACGACGATGGAACCCCATTCGGCGTTCATCTTGTTCACCTGGCTCTGGATGGCCTGTTGCGCGAAGTACTGGATGTCCGTGTTGATGGTCAACTTGACGTCACTGCCATCCACGGCGGGCGTCAGCTCGTCCGTGGCCACCGGGATGCGGAGACCGTCTGCGCCGATCTCGAAGACTCGTTTTCCTTCCGTGCCGCGAAGAATCTCGTCCTGGGTTTGCTCAATACCGGCCTGGCCAGTAGTTCCGTCCTTCAGGAAACCAACCACCCCGCCTGCCACGCTGCCGTTCGGATACACACGCTTGCTGACGCCTTCGGCGCTGAGCCCCGGGATGTACAGCTTGGTGATGCGGTCTTCCAGCTCAGGCTTGATGTCCTTGGCCACGACGAAATAGCGCTTATCCCCCGTCAGGGACTCGCGCATTTTGGCGACGTCGGTGCCCAGCAGGGCTGCAAGATCCGCGATGCCCTGGTCCCTGGTGATTTCGTCGAGCTTTTCCGTTTTCTCGTTGTACCGGTGGAATGTGGCGGTATTGGTGTTGACCGTCTGGTCCACCACGATGTTGTACCTGATGACACTGCTTGCCAGGACGGTGCCGTTCGCGTCCAGGATCTGACCCCGCTCGGCCGGGAGGACCTGGGGGGTCAGCCGCTTAGCGAGGGCAGCTTCGGCCATCCCGCCCATGTCCAGGCCCTGGACCATGAACAACTTGCCACCTACCACCAGCAGCAGGCTCAACATGACGCCGAGCCCAACACGCAGCCGCCTACGTGCCACCGGCGTCTTCGTTTTTTTCGATGTGCCGGGGTTCTGAGCCACGTTTCTTCCTTGCTACTGGCCTTGGTTCAGTGGACGGATGGACTATTGCCCGGGTGTCTTCTGCTGGGGGGCCGGGACCGACCCTCCATGAAGATCCACCGGCGGTGTCGCTGCCGGGGATGCCGGTGCAGTCGGCGTGGTTGCCTGCGCTGCCGGCGCTGCGGGTGTAACTGGCTTGAGGTTCTCCAGCGGATCCTTGGTGGTCACCGAGGGAACAACGTCAAGGACGCCTCCCACGGCGGGTGGAGCCAGAACAGCACCAGGGTTCTCGCCCTTGACTGCGGGAGTCGCCTTACCGGTCACTGTCATCGTGTTCAGGTCAATCTGGCCTTTGACGGTGGAAGGTACCATTCCCAATTCTGTAGCCTTGGCTGCCAGATTCTGGGGAGCTTCGTAGTTCTGCTTCTTCTGTGTCAGGTCCTGGTTTTCCTTGTTGAGCGTCGCGGCCTGTGCTTTGAGCTGCACCAACTGGTACTGCGCTGTGGACACGGAGATGTTCAGTACAAGGACCGTCAGGAGCGCCGCGGCCATGGCGACGAAGCACAGAACCACAAAAGGGGTCCTGCGCCGGCCCGGGGCGCTGCGTACCACGGACAGCGGCGTGCGCGTCCTGCGTGCACCATCAGGTTTGCCAGCGGGAGCCGGAAGGGCGCGGGCGGTGTTGCCCACCACGGAGGGCAAAGTCCTCGCTGCGGCGTTGCTCATGCGTCTCTCCTCGGTTTGATGCGTTCGACGGCCCTCAGGCGAGCGGAGGCTGCCCGGGGGTTCTCGGCGATTTCGGCCGCCGTGGGCACTTCCGTCCCTTTGGTGATGGTCTTCAGTTCAGCTTTGTGTTCTTCCAGCTCCACGGGGAACCCGAGCGGGGCCGAGGATTTGGAGCCCTTTTGGAAGACGGATTTCACGATCTTGTCTTCCAGGGAGTGGTAAGACATGACCACGATGCGTCCGCCCAGGGCCGTGGAAGCTACTGCGGCCGGTACTGCTCGCTCCAGGACATCGAGTTCTTCGTTGACCTCAATGCGCAGGGCCTGGAACGTGCGCTTGGCCGGGTGTCCGCCGCTCTTTGCCGCAGCCGCCGGGACTACGCTTCGGATCTGTTCCACCAGCTCACCGGTAGTCGCAAACGGTTTCTCAACCCTGGCGTTGACGATCCTGTTGGCGATCCGTCCTGCGAACTTTTCCTCACCCCATTTGCGGATGATGCGGACCAGGTCTTCCTCGCTGTACGTGTTCACGACGTCGGCGGCAGTCTGCCCACGGCTCGTGTCCATACGCATGTCCAAAGGAGCGTCGTAGGAATAGGCGAAACCACGCTCGCGTTCATCCAGCTGCAAGGAAGAAACCCCGAGGTCCATCAGGATTCCATGGACCTCCGGGATGCCGAGGTCAGCCAGCACGTCCTCGATTTCGTCATACACGGCGTGAACCAGGTCCGTGCGCTGCGAAAAGGGTTCCAAGCGGGCGCCGGCCAGCGACAATGCTTCCTCATCCCGGTCGATGCCGACCAGGTGGAGATCTGGGAAGCGCTGCAGCATCGCTTCGGAGTGCCCTCCCATGCCGAGGGTCGCATCAATGGCAACGGGAGTCTCTCCACGACTCCTTGCGGCTTCAAAACCGGGAGCGAGCAGGTTGATGCAGCGGTCTTTCAGGACGGGCACGTGACGCTCAGATGTGGGCTTTGCCGCGTCCTGCTCTTCCACGCTGCCTCCTCTTTCCTCAGTTACGTGCATGGTGATTCTTGAATCGGATCCCCATCCGCGCCTATCGTCCGGCCGGCCTGGCTCAGGGGAAGTTGAGCCAGGAAGACTGTTCGATGGGCGGCTGGAGATCCCATTCAAGAAGCGATGGTGCTTCCTCTGACCGGTCAGATAAACCCGGGCAGATTGTCGTCATCCGTTTCCGAGAAGGCTGCTTCCTTCTCGTTGAGGTACTCATTCCAAGCTTCGGCATCCCAGATCTCGGCCCGGGTTCCGGCACCAATTACCGCCAGTTCCCGCCCCAAGCCTGCGTATGCACGGAGCGCCGGCGGAATCGTCACACGCCCCTGCTTGTCAGGTACTTCATCAGAGGCTCCTGACAGAAAGACCCGGATGTAGTCACGTGCCTGCTTGGAGGACAACGGCGCCTCCCGCATCGACTCGTGAATACGTTCGAATTCCTTCTGGCTGAAGACGTAGATGCAGCGCTCCTGGCCCCTTGTGAGAACCAAGCCCTCTGCCAGCTCCTCGCGGAACTTGGCGGGAAGTATGATCCGGCCCTTTTCGTCCAGACGAGGCGAGTGAGTGCCCAGAAACACTGGCCCCACCGCCCCTCAGTCAAGGTGCCCGCACATACCCAACACTGCCACTACCCTCTTATGCGCTCCACTTTACTCCACAACGCACCACAGTCAACGCAAACATGGGCGTTTCTCCACCACATTGACATTCAGCAAGGGCGGATTGACGCGGATGTGCCCGGGTGGAGCGATGTGGAGGCCCCTACGGTCGGGGGCGCCGCCGCCGTCGAATCCTGCCCGGAAAAGGGCGCCGGGAACAGCCGGGAACCGAAATCGTGCGGTTATCGGGAGGAAAGTGGAGACAGTGGTGGGAAGTGGAGGGATGGAAGCCCTGCCCTTAACAGCAAAAGGACCCGCGGAAACGGGCCCTTTGATTAAGGAGGTCAGTATTTAGGTGTTTAGGAGCCATTCAGGGCACGCCCGATGACGGCTGACAACTCATGCGGCGTCCACTCCCCTGGTCAGGAGCGCTTTGCTCCGTCAGTGGTCGTCGCGGCGCCGTTCATCCCAGCGCTCTTCGAGGCTGCTCATGAATGTGCTCTTGGGCTTGGACTTCGCAGGTTTTCCCTTGCCGGCTTTTCCGAAAGCCGATCCTCGCAACGTTGCGAAGTACACGCCAGCACCCATGACAATGAAGCCGAGGACACCCACTGGAATCGCCTGCAGCGAAACGCCAACGAGCAGGAGAAGAATGCCGGCAATCGCACCGAGGACGCCAATGATGACGTGCCGGGTTGACCAGCTGCGGATGGGATCCGAACCCATGGTGTTGGCAAACTTCGGATCGTCCTCGTGAAGTTGCTTTTCGAGTTGCTCAAGCAGCTTCTGTTCGTGCTCCGAGAGGGGCATCGCGACCTCCTTTAGTCAGCCAGCGTCTGGACACAACGCCTTCTGTGCGTCTGCTTACCCCAACGATCGGACCAAGAATTTCGTTCCCAAAATACCCTCTTGGTTCAGCGGGCATCCCAGGGCCGACTGTTCAGGAAACAGTTTGTCCAGACGATCTAAATCTCTGTAATAAATAGGATAGTTTGTCGCGGGCTGTTCTGAAAGACGCCCGGGACCATGCGGGACCAAGGTCACAGTGAGCGTCGCAGGGGTCAACGATCAGAGGCAGGCTTGCCCGGTTCCAGGAGCCGGGCAGGAAGCAGAGTCTTGGATCCAAACCGCTGTGAAACCCGGTCCAAGGCCTGCTCGGCCGCACGCCAGTTGTCATCCCGGCGGTCCAGGCTCAATTGCATCGACGTCTGGCCGGCCGGTTCCAGTTGCTCGGCCCTGACACCCACCAGGCGGACGCTCATGGCACGGGTGCCAAGTGACTCCAGGAGTTGCACCGCCACCTGGTAGATCAGCTGGGCACTGTCGACGGGAGTGTGCAACGTCCGGCTGCGCGAGACGGTGGAGAAATCGGCGTAGCGCAGTTTCAAGGCAACAGTCCGGGCAAGCATGCCGGAGCTCCGAAGCCGGCTGGCAGTGCGGTGGGACAACCGCAACAGCTCCCTGTGCAGCAAGGCATCATCGGCTGTGTCAACGGAAAAGGTCTCTTCCGCGCCAATGCTCTTCTCAAGCCGGGTGGGTGTTACAGGCCGGGGGTCGATACCCATCGAAAGCCGGTGCACGTGTTCGCCACTTGCACCAAGGACCTTCTTTAGTGAGGACAAAGGAGTGGCAGCGACGTCGGCAACCGTTCGGATCCCCATGCGCGCCAGGACCTCACCGGTCTTGCCGCCTACGCCCCACAGCGCACTGACGGGAAGGCTGTGAAGGTACGCAAGGGTATCGTCGGCGTCAATCTGCAGGATGCCATCGGGTTTGCACCGGGTGGAGGCGATCTTGGCCACGAATTTACTGCCGGCAATCCCGACCGAAGCGGTGATCCCCAACTCCGAGTGGACCCGTCGCCTGATCAGCTGGCCGATGTCCAACGGCGAACCCAACCGACGGATAGCCCCACCGACATCCAGGAACGCTTCATCCACGCTGAGGGGCTCCACCAGGTCCGTGATGGAGGCGAAGATCTCCATGAGCTGCCCCGAGACCTCGTAGTACACACTGTGCCGGGGATTGATGACTACGGCAGCGGGGCACCGCCGCATCGCAATGGACATCGGCATGGCGGATTTTACCCCTGTGGCACGCGCTTCGTAGGAAGCGGACAGAACCACGGAACGCTCGGCGGGGAATCCCACAATCACCGGCTTGCCGCGCAACTCAGGCCTGCTCCGGAGTTCCACGGAAACAAAGAAGGCGTCCATGTCCACATGCAGGATGCTGGTTCGCCGCATTTCCCGCAGGGCATCTCCAGCACTGCGGGCTGGACTCTGGCCGGCGCTTGACTCGCTGCCGGGTGCTTCCTGCCTCACAACGGCAATACTATGCCCGGGCACTGACTAAACTGGAGGCAATGTCAGGCTCAGCCCCAGGAAGGATACCCTGTGAAGCTCTTTGGAACTCCTCAGTCGCGAGGGTTTGCCCTGCTCGCAGTCAGTGTCGCAGTGGCGGCCTCCGCATGCACGCCATCACCCGGCAGTTCGGCCGCACCATCGCCCACCGGCACTTCCTCGTCCACCTCTGCGCCGTCACCGTCCGCCACTGCCTCCCAGGCCAGCAGCACCCCTTCTCCTGAGACCACCGGTTTCACGGAGTCCAGCACTCCCGACCCGAATGCCACGGCCACGGTCAACGCACTGGTTCCCGGATTCCCCGAGCAGCTGATTCCCGTCATGCCCAAGACGTCGGTACGATCCAGCAGCTTCGACAAGAATGCTTCACTCGCGACAGTGGCGCTTGTCGGAACAATCAAAGCGCCTCCGCAGGGTGTGGTGGACTACTACAAGACCTCCCTGGAAGCCCAGGGCTTCAAGCTGGTCCCCGGGCCCGAGGCCGTGGGAAATGTCACGTCGTTGGACTTCATCCGCGGTGACGGGGAGACAGTGAACGTTTCCATCACGCAGAAGGAAGGCGTCTCAACCTTCACCATCGGCGCCAACGTGGCGGCCGGGTCCATCAAGTGACGCCTGATTCTTTCGTGGCCTCCGAACAGGCCCGTTTCATCGAGGGCGTCTCCGCCAGGCTAAACGGCTTCCTTGCGGAGCAGCGGGACGTCATGGCCACGGTTTCACCGGATGTCGCCCCCCTCATCGGCTCCATATCCACCCTGGTCACAGGGGGCAAACGGCTAAGGGCCCTGATGTGTTACTGGGGCTGGCGCGGCGCCGGTGGGCTCGCAGACGACGCCGACATCGTCACCGCTGGCTGCGCCCTGGAACTCTTCCAGGCAGCAGCCCTGATCCACGACGACATCATCGACCGCTCCGATACCCGCCGGGGCGGCCCCAGCGTGCATAAGCGCTTTAGCCACCTCCATGAAAGCAATGGATGGGCCCTGGACAGCGAGCACTTTGGCGACGCCGCAGCCATCTTGACCGGTGACCTCTGCCTCTCGTTCAGCGAAGAAGCGTTCACTGACATCGGATCCCGCGCAGCCTCGGGCAGCCCGGCCCGACGGATCTTCAACGTGATGCGGGCTGAGGTCATGGCCGGTCAATACCTTGACATCCTCGAGGAGGTGGCTGGCCCGGTCCGTGACCACGCCGGCTCCGTGGACAGGGCCAGGTCCATCATTCGCTACAAGTCTGCCAAGTACTCCACAGAGCATCCGCTCGCTTTGGGCGGCGCTCTGGCCGGCGCTCCCAGCGATCTGCTCAAGGCCTACTCGAGCTTTTCGCTGCCCCTCGGTGAGGCCTTCCAGATGCGGGACGACGTCCTGGGAGTCTTCGGCGACCCCGCAACAACCGGCAAGCCTGCCGGCGACGACCTGCGGGAAGGCAAACGCACAGTGCTCGTGGGTTTTGCCCTGAACCAGGCCACGGCATCGGAGGCCGCCCTTCTGGACCGCATGCTGGGAAACCCTGATCTCGGAGCGGAGGACGTCGAGCGGATCCGTCACCTGATGGTCGAGTGCGGCGCCTTGGACGCCACCGAAGCCCTGATTGCGCAGTTGAGCACGGATGCCTTTGAAGCCCTGGAACGGCTGCCTTTGGATGAGGTTCCACTTTTGGCACTGGGACAGCTAGCTGAAGCGGCGGTCAGCCGCGCTGCCTGAGACGGAAGCCGGCTTCTGTCGGGCGGTCCGGGCGAGGCAATGACAAGACGACGACGGCGGTTGGGGACCGCCGTCGTCGTCGTCGTTTTATGTCTTTGTTTTTCCTGAACCACGCAGACGCAATTACCAGGCCAGAGACTGGGCGCGGCGCCTGATCTCTGTTTTGCGGCCTTCACGCAGGGCGTCGATGGGGCGTCCGCGCAGGGATTCATCGGGAGTAAACAGCCAGATGATCAATTCTTCGTCGTTATAGCCGGCGTCGCTGAGCACCGCGATGGTGCCCTTAAGACTGTCGACAACGTGCCCGTCTTGTATAAACAGGGCGGGGATGGAGCGGATATTCCGTTCCCCCTGCCTGATGGCGACAATCGCGCGCTCATCCAACAGTCCGTGGACTTTGGTGATGGAAACGTCCAGCAGCTCGGCAACATCCGGAAGCGGCAACCACTCGGAAACAAGGCTTTCTACATTACTCACGGATCAAGGTTGCCACGCCGCCCCGCCCCGCGCCTAGCCGGGGATCCAAAGGCACGATCCGGACGCGCCCGAATCCCCCAATTCCGGCATCAATAAATGGTTTCGGCAATCTTCCTTGACTGGATTTGTTGTGTCGGGTCAATAAGTGTGAGAGATTCACACTGATCACACTTGCACCATTGATAACATCAGTAACATTGGCAACACTGACAACAGCGTTAACAATCAACCCCGCTGTTTGAGATGAGGACTCTTTCATGACGACGACCCGCTCGCCGAAACGAACCATGAGCATGCCCGTTATCGCGGCAACCACGGCTGCGCTTCCCGCCGTGGTTTTGTCGTCGCTCGCGCTGGCTCAACCGTCCGTCGCAGCGCCCGCACCCCAACCCCGCAAGCTTCCCGCCACCTTGGTGGCTGCCATGGAGGCGCAGGCTGCCGCAGCGGGTACCGTGATCCCCGCCCAGGCGGTTCCCGCTACCCTCCCAGCGGCACTCCGCCCCCTGGCACCTGCGGTGCCGGCCAGCTACACCGTGGTCCGCGGCGACACCATCAGTGCGATCGCCCGACGGTTCAACCTGGATACTTCCGCAGTACTCCAGCTGAACAACCTGACCCCCACGACGCTCATCTATCCCGGGCAGAGCATCAAGCTCAGCGGCACGGCACCGGCGGCCCCCGCGCCCAGCGCCCCGGCGGCATCCGGCTCCACCAGCACCGCCACCGTGTACACCGTGGTCTCCGGAGATACGCTCGGTGGCATCGCGGCCAAGCACGGGGTTCCCTTGTCGAGCATTTTCAGCTGGAACAACCTCAACGGAAGCTCCATCATCTACCCCGGCCAAAAGATCAAGGTCAGCGGCGGATCAGCGCCGTCAGCACCTGCAACTCCTGCCCCGGCGCCAGCACCCGCACCTGCTCCTCTGGCGAGCACGGGCTCCTATACCATCAAGGCCGGCGACACCCTCAGCTCCATCGCCTCGCGGTTGGGTGTCTCGCTGTCCGCACTCATGTCGGCCAATAACGTGACCGCAAGCACGGTCATCTACCCGGGCCAGAAATTGAGCATCCCGGGTAACAGCCTGCAGCCCGCAGGCGACACAAAACCCCTGGTTCCCAGCACTTTCCTTGGCTTCACCTATCCCCCGGCCGTTGTCAGCTCTGCCAACGAGAACAAGGCACTGCTCAACGCTTCCCCCGTACCGAGCCGCGCTGAAATGAAGACCATCGTGGCAGATACTGCACGGCGGATGGGGGTCAGCCCGTCACTGGCACTGGCCTTTGCCGAACAGGAATCCGGATTCGACCAGCGGGCCGTTTCCCCGGCCAACGCCATCGGCACCATGCAGGTCATTCCGTCATCGGGCCAGTGGGCCTCCGATCTGGTCGGGCGAAAGCTGAACCTGTTGGATCCCTACGACAACGCCACGGCAGGCGTCGCGATCATCCGGGCACTGGTGGCCACGAGCAAGGATCTGGATACTGCCATTGCCGGCTACTACCAAGGCCAGTACTCGGTGAGCAAGTACGGCATGTACGAGGACACCAAGCGTTATGTCGAGTCCATCAAGGCACGTCAGCGCACGTTCGGCTAGGCCTGTCCCGTACCTCGGAAGGGGCCCGCATCCATAGGGGATTCGGGCCCCTTCCGCAGTCTCGATTAGGATCGTAGGGTGCAAGAACCAATGCAGGACCACCTCATCGGGACCACCGTGGACGGGCGCTACGTGGTCCGATCCCGCCTGGCAAAGGGCGGGATGTCCACCGTCTACCTGGCAACGGACAGGCGCCTGGAACGCGATGTGGCACTGAAGGTCCTGCACCCGCATCTTGCCAACGATCAAACGTTCCTGGAACGGCTCAGCCGCGAAGCAAAAGCCGCAGCGAGCCTCTCCCACCCTCATATTGTTGGCGTCCTCGACCAGGGCGAGGACGCCCACATTGCCTACCTCGTCATGGAGTACGTGAAGGGACACACCCTCCGTGATGTCCTGAACAAACAAGGAGCCCTGCCTCCACGCCTGGCTCTGGCTCTCATTGATCCGGTGATCGAGGGCCTGGCCGCCGCCCACAACTCCGGGCTGATTCACCGCGACATCAAACCTGAGAACGTGCTTATCGCGCACGACGGCCGGATCAAGGTGGGCGACTTTGGCCTGGCCAGGGCAATCTCGGCAAACACCAGCACCGGCGCCCTGATAGGCACCGTGGCCTACTTGGCTCCCGAGCTCGTCCTTGGTCAGCCGGCCGATGCCCGCAGCGACATCTATTCGGCCGGAATCATGCTCTACGAAATGCTGACGGGCAAACAACCGTACAGCGGCGATTCCCCGATCCAGGTGGCGTACCAGCATGTGAACTCAGCTGTTGGCCGTCCCTCGGAAGCCGTCCCAGGCCTTGCTGAAGACCTGAACGAACTCGTTCAGTGGTGCACCGCCGCCGATGCCGAAAAGCGGCCAGTTGATGGTTCAGCCTTGCTGACGGAACTGCGCCACATCCGCACGACGCTCAGCGACGAGCAACTTGACCACCGCCAGCAGCCGGCCGCCACGAGCCTTTCCCACGCATCCACGGCCGCCACCGTTGCCCCAAATCCTTTCAGCAATGCCACCGAGGCGATAGCGACCACCGCTTCCCCCACGGAGTTCATTTCCCACCAGAGCAACCCGACCACCATCATGGCCGCCGGTGCTCCCTCCTTCCAGGCGCCTGCCGGCGCCGCAGGAGTGGACACGCGGCCACCGGGCAAAAGGGACCTGAAGCGGATCGAACGGCAGCAGGCCAAGGACCGTGCACGGGCGGCGGCAACTCCCGTGCGGCCGCTCAGGGAAGGCAACCCCCGTCGTCGTGGTCTCATCTGGACCGTGGTGATCGTTATTCTTGCGCTGTTGGCGGCCAGTGCGGGCTGGTTCTTCGGCATGGGACCGGGCGGGCCGGGAACCGTCCCGGATGTCAAGAACAAGACGGTCGCCGAAGCCCAGCAGCTGCTCCGGACCGCGGGCTTCCAGTCTGAACCCCAAGACGTTTTCGACGACGACGTCCTCGCCGGGCTCGCCGTGGGCACCAGACCGGAGTCGGGCGCCGAAGTCCGGAAGTTTCAGCCCATCACGCTTTTCGTGTCCAAGGGAGCCCAGCTGTTCCCCCTCCCGGACCTCACCGGCGGCACCCTCGATCAGGCCAAAACTGCACTGAATGGAGCACAAATGGCCCTCGGCAATGTCACCCAGGCGTTCGATGAGAAGGTTCCGGCGGGGGTCGTCATCGCCCAGGACCCCGCCAAAGGCAAGGAAGTCCGCCACGGAACACCCGTTGCCTTGGTGGTTTCCAAGGGGCCCCAGCCCATACCGGTCCCTGATGTGCGTGGGCTGGCGCAGGACGCGGCCGTCAAGGCCATCCAGGATGCCGGGCTGAAGGCTGTCATCGCTCCCGAGACTGTCAACGACAAGAGCGTCCCGAAGGGATCGGTGGTCTCTCAGGCCCCGGCCAACGGCACGCTCATCAAGGGTGAGACGGTGACGTTGACGGTCTCGAAGGGACCAAAGATGGTCAAGGTCCCAAGCTTCATAGGCAAGCAGGCAACGGAAGCCAAGAGAGAGCTTGAGAAGCTGGGGTTCAAGGTAGAGGTCAACAACATTCTTGGAGGGTTCTTCGGCAGCGTCCGGGACCAAAACCCCGCCAACACCGAAGCTCCGGAAGGCTCGGTAGTTACGCTCACCGTGGTGTAGGTCACGAAACACGCAGCAACCATAAGGGCGCGGCCCGGGGAAACCCGGACCGCGCCCTTCATGCTGTGTGTTCGGGCCGAGCACCTACCGCTTGGAAAGGGCTCCGGCTACCAGGAAGGCCATCTCCAGCGACTGCATGTGGTTCAGGCGCGGATCGCACACGGACTCGTAGCGGTCCAGGAATGCGTCCTGGTCGATCGGGTCGGCACCGCCGAGGCATTCCGCGACGTCGTCGCCTGTCATCTCCACGTGCAGGCCGCCCGGGACTGTACCCAGCGAGTGGTGTACTTCGAAGAAGCCACGGACTTCATCAATGACGTCATCGAAGTTACGGGTCTTGTAGCCGTTCGGCGAGGTCACCGTGTTCCCGTGCATGGGGTCCGTCACCCAGAGGACCTGGGCGCCGGAGGCCGTGACGCGCTCGACGACGGCGGGCAGCTTCTCGCGGATGTTCTTCGCGCCCATACGGGTAATGAAGGTCAGGCGGCCGGGTTCGCGGTTCGGATCCAGCTTGTCGATGAGGCGCAAGGCGTCGTCGCCGCTGGTAGTCGGGCCCAGCTTGACGCCGATGGGGTTGCGCACACGGGAGAGGAAGTCGACGTGGGCGTGATCCAACTCGCGCGTCCGCTCGCCGATCCACAGGAAGTGGGCCGAAGTGTCGTAGGGCAAGCCGGTGCGGGAGTCGATACGTGTCAAGGCGCGCTCGTAATCCAGCAGCAACGCTTCGTGGCTGGCAAAGAATTCGACGCGCTTGAGCGCCTCGAAGTCGGCGCCGCAAGAGTCCATGAACTTGATGGCGCGGTCGATGTCCCGGGCCAGGGACTCGTAACGTGCGTGGGCCGGGTTCTCGGTGAAGCCCTTGTTCCACTGGTGGACCAGGCGGAGATCGGCGAAACCACCCTGCGTGAAGGCGCGGATCAGGTTCAAGGTGGAGGCAGAGGTGTGGTACGCCTGCAACATCCGGCCGGCGTCGTGGGCGCGGGATTCAGGGGTGAAGTCGTATCCGTTGACGATGTCGCCGCGGTACGCCGGCAGGGTCACGCCGTCGCGGGTCTCATCATTGGACGAACGCGGCTTGGCGAACTGTCCGGCCATGCGGCCCATCTTGATCACAGGCATGGCGGCGCCGTACGTCAGCACGACTGCCATCTGCAGGATGGTCTTGACGCGGGCACTGATCTTGTCGGCCGTGGCGGCCTCGAAGGTTTCCGCGCAGTCACCACCTTGGAGCAGGAATGCCTTGCCCTGGGCCGCAGCAGCCAGGCGCTCCCTGAGGACATCAACCTCTCCGGCAAAAACCAGCGGCGGAACGATCGAAAGTTCCTTGACCGAGGCCTTGAAAACCTCGGCATCCGACCACGTCGGCTGCTGCGAAATCGGCAGGTCACGCCATGCGTCGAGCCCGGGATAGTTCGCAGCTCCGCTTTGGGCGGTGCTGGCGAGTGGATCTGCGGTGGGAAGTGCGGTGTTTGCGGTAAGCTCAGTCACCCTTCAAGAGTAGTGGCCCGGGGCAGGGTTGAGGCACTGGCGGCGTAACTGATGCTGCCGTTTGCGTCACAGTATCCGTGCACTTACTGGCCGTCGGCGCGGGGCTCGTCCCTGTCCTCCGCGATGTCGTTCGCAGCGTCTTCTTTCCCCTCAAGCTTGTGGAGGGGCTCCGGACCCTTGCCGGCCAACCTGGCCTTGACCACGGCGGCATATTCGTCAACGTATTCCTGGCCGGAGAGACGCATCAGTTCATACATGATTTCGTCCGTAACCGCCCTCTGGACGGCACGGTCCTCTTCCATTCCGTAATAGCGGCTGAAGTCCAGCGGCTGTCCGAAGATGATGCCGATCCGGCGGATGTTAGGGAGCCTTTTGCCGATGGGTTGGACTTTTTCGGTTCCGATCATGGCAACGGGGACCACTGGGACGCGGGTCTGCAGTGCCAGCCTGGCAACGCCCACTTTGCCACGGTAGAGCTTGGCATCCGGGCTCCGCGTGCCCTCGGGGTAGATTCCCAGGAGACCACCGGAGGTGAGCACGTCCTTGCCCGCCTGCAGCGACATCTCTGAGGCCGCCCCTCCGGAACGGTCCATGGGGAGCTGATTGCTCAGCCTGAAGAACAGCGCTGTGAGCCGGCCTTTCAGCCCTTTGCCGGTGAAGTATTCCGACTTGGCCAGGAAAATCACCGGACGACGGACCATCAAGGGAAGAAAAATGGAGTCCGAGAAGGACAGATGATTCGATGCCAGGATTGCCGCCCCATTCTCGGGAACATTGTCCAGGCCTTTGACCCAGGGACGGAACAGGAGCTTGAGGATTGGACCCAGAAAGATCCTCTTCATGACCCAATAGAACACGCTTGTCCTCTCACGGCCGTTGGCTGGCATGCTTCCGGCACCACCGGCCGGCACTCAACTGCAACCCTACTCCAGTGAGAAATATCCGGAACAGTGACACGATGGAACGCATGACGGAACGCAAACCTCCAGCAGCGACCGCTTTCCACTACGCCGGACACGGACCGAACGCCTCAACAGGGGTGGCGATCTGTCACGGCTTCACGGGCAGCCCTTTGAGCATGCTTCCGTGGGCTGAGTATCTGGCCGCGCAGGGTTTTGCTGTGACACTTCCCCTCTTGCCAGGTCACGGCACCAGCTGGCAGGATCTGGCCACAACCCGGTGGCAGGACTGGTACAACGCGTTCGAAGACAGCTACCTGGAACTCGCGGGCACCACGGAAACCTGCTTCGTTGCCGGACTGTCGATGGGCGGAGCCGTGGTCCTCCGGCTGGCGTCCCTTCACGACGTACCCGGTGTGGTGCTGGTCAATCCGGGCCTGAGTTTCTACGACCGGCGCGTGAAGTACGTCGGTGCTTTGAAATACGTCATGCGGACCACCGAGCCCATCGTTGAAGACTCCGCAGCACCGGTGCTGACCGAAGACGGCGACTACTCCAAGACACCCCTCAAAGCCGTGCATGAGCTCAAGAAACTGTTCCGCTCGGCCACCCGGGGACTGCCGCATGTGAAGGCACCGACCCTGGTTTTCAAGTCGACGGTGGATGGCGTAATTCCCCCCAGCTCGGTCGATACCATTCGCAAGCACATTGACTCGACGCGCCTGAAAGTTGTGACGCTTCCGCACAGCGGGCATGTGGCCACCCTGGATGTTGACGCGCCGACCATTTTCGAAGAATCCGCGGCATTTTTCCGCCAACATGCCCATCACAGAGTAGCCTCGGAGTCATCATGAAAATGCTCCCGGATTTCTCACCGTTCCTTAGCAACTGGAGCGGAACTGGTCCCCGCGTTGGTGTGGTCATGTCGCATGGCTTCACCGGAAGCCCCCACAGCGTGAGGCCCTGGGCTGAGCACCTGGCCGCTGCCGGTTACGCCGTGAGGCTTCCGCTGCTGCCCGGGCACGGCACTACTTGGCAGGATATGGCCAAGCGCTCGTGGCAGGAATGGCACCGCGCGGTCGATGACGCCTACCTTGAATTGGCGGCCGAATGCGAGTACGTCTTCGCTGCGGGACTGTCCATGGGCGGCACCTTGGCCTTGCGGATAGCAGCCACGCGGCCGGTTGCGGGAACAATAGTGGTCAATCCCGGACTTGTGCTGGACGATCCACGGGCCGTCATTGTTGCCGCGCTCAAGTACGTGGTGAAGACGACTCCGGCCATCGCAAACGACATCCTCAAACCGGACCAGGACGAAGGCGCCTATGCTCGAACTCCCGTCGCCGCGGCCCACGAGCTCAAGAAGATGTACAAGAACACCGCCATGATCCTGCCGCGCATCACGGCACCAGTGCGGGTCTACAAGTCGACAGTAGACAACGTCATTTCCAACGCCAGCCTGGAATTCCTGCGCTCCCGCGTGCAGGCCCCGGTGGAGATCAACTACCTCCACAACAGCCATCACGTCGCTACGCTGGACAATGACGCGCCTGAAATCTTCTCCGGTACTGTCGACTTCATCCACCAGACCGTAGCGGCATTGGCCGGGCACGGGTCCTCCCCCGATAAGGATGCAGCCCATGAACAGGCCTGATCCCAACTCAGCCGACCAGAGCGCCAACAAGGACGACGACGCCGTGTGGCAGGATCTGGTAGCCCGGCTGGAAGCGACGCAATCCGCTCCCGACAAACCGGAACCGGAATCCGGCCAGCCGAATGCCGGGGTCAGGAAGAGCTTCAGCGACTTCGACCCACTGGGCCTGTCGGCGCCTGCTGCCGCGCCTTCGCCCGATGCCGCCGGTGACGAACAGGGCCGCGCGCTGGGCCCGCGTGACTTTGAGGTGGACGAAGACGAAGAACCGTTCGTCCCCGAGGAGCCGCCGAGCCTTGCCGGTACCGAACCCTTGACGATGTTGGCATGGGTTGGTGCTGTGGGTGGTCCCATAGCCCTGCTCTTCACCGCCATGTTCTGGCGTTCAGCTCCGCTGGCAGCCATCCTCGGGATCGTTGCCGCCTTTGTGGCGTCGGTAGTCTTCCTCATCATGAGGCTTCCGCAGGAGAAGAATGAGGACGACGACGGCGCCCGCATCTAAGCGCCGGCGTCCAGGACGCCTTGGCTGGCCTTAGCTGTGCGTCCTCCCGCTGACACGCGACAGGTCCGCGGCACCAATCATGCCGGCCCGAGGGCCCAAGGCAGCCAGTTCAATCCTTGCCATGGGCCGGAATCCTCGCCCTGTGAGGTTTTTGGCAAAGGAGTCGCGGGCAGGTCCTGCCAACAGTTCTCCTGCATCGCATAGCCCGCCGCCGATCACGAACATGCCCGGGTCCAGGGCAGCGGCGAGGTTGGCAAGGCCCAGGCCCAGCCATTCACCTTGGTCCGCCAGCAGCTCCCGGGACGTGACATCGCCGGCAAGGGCGAGCGCTGTGACAGCAGCCCCCGTAATGCTCTCCGCGGCCCCTCCGGCACGTTCGAGCAAAGCCCGGCCCTCGGGTGAATTGGTCCTGACGAGCTGCCGGGCTTCGCGGCCCAGCGCATTTCCGGAAGCGTACTGTTCCCAGCATCCACGGTTGCCGCATTCACAGCGGTGACCGCCAGGGAAGATGATCTGGTGACCGAATTCGCCGGCCACACCGTAGCGGCCCCGCTCCACCCGGCCATCCATCACCATGGCGCCACCAATGCCGGTACCCAAGGTGATGCACACGAGGCGGCTCTCGCCGTGTCCTGCACCGAAGCGCCACTCCGCCCATGCTGCGGCATCGGCGTCGTTCGTCAGAAGGACCGGACGCCTGAGCAGTTTCTGCAGGCTGGCCCTCAGGGGCTCATTGCGCCAGGCGAGGTGCGGGCTGAACAGCACCGTACCGCCGTCGAGGTCCATCCAACCGGCGGCGCCAATGCCCACCGAAGCGACGCGGTGACCGGCGCTCAGTTCGTCCACAAGCTCCACGATGGTCTGTTCCACGGCCCGCGGATCGGCCCCGGGAGTGGACCTCCGGGCTTCGGCAAGGACCCTGCCCTCGGCATCGACCACGCCGGCCGCCACTTTGGTGCCCCCGATGTCGATCCCTATGGCCAGTCCCCTGCGGCCGAGGTGGCTTCGCCGGGCAGCCCATGGAACGTCCTTCCATGCGGCGGCCGGGGGCCTGGAGTTTACGCGGGTGCTGGAGGGGAATGCGGGCATCCCCTCATCCTATTCCGCCAGCCGCTGCGCCCCGGCATCGAGGGCGCCGGAAGTCCCCGAGTTGCTTGAAATGATGCTGAATCCGTAAAGTTACTCGCGAGTAGGTGAAATAGAACACACCTCTGCGAGCGGGCATACTAGAGTGAAAAGAAGCCCCTCGCGGCCCGTGGATATCAAAGGAGCTACCGTGCGTGAAATCAGTGTTCCTCCCCTCGTGAACATCTCCCCTGAAACCAACATCACGGACTTCGTGCTTCGGGAGGCGGAAAAGGCTTCCAACCCGCCGCTGTTCTCCAAGCTGGACGGCAGCGGCCAGTGGAAGGACATCCGCGCCACCGAGTTTCTCGAGGACGTCAGGGCGCTGGCCAAGGGCCTCATCGCCAGCGGTGTCGGCCAGGGCGACCGGGTGGGCATCATGTCCAGGACCCGCTACGAATGGTCCCTGGTGGACTTCGCGATCTGGTTTGCCGGAGCCGTCTCTGTCCCCATCTACGAAACGTCATCGCCGTCGCAGGTTGCCTGGAACCTTGGAGACTCGGGGGCTGTAGCCGCGTTCGGCGAGTCCGCCCACCATGAGGACATCATCCGCCAGGCCGTGGTCGCCGAAGACATCGCCTCCGTCGCCAACGTGTGGCAGCTCGAAGGCGCCGGCCTCGACGCCCTGCGCGCCGCCGGTGCGGGAGTTCCCGACGACGAACTTGAGTCCCGCCGCTCCGCTGCCGGCCTGCGGGATGTGGCCACCATCATCTACACCTCCGGCACCACGGGCAGGCCGAAGGGTTGCGAGCTGACGCACGGCAACTTCGTGGAGCTGTCCGAGAATGCGCGGGCCTCCCTGCCGGAGATCATCAACGAGTCCGGCAAGACCATCATGTTCCTGCCGCTGGCCCACGTTTTTGCCCGCTTCATCTCCGTCCTGGCTGTGGCCGGGGGTGTCCAGGTGGCCCACACCCCGGATATCAAGAACCTGCTGGGCGACCTCCAGAGCTTCCAGCCCACGTTCATCCTCGCTGTCCCGCGTGTCTTCGAGAAGGTGTACAACTCCGCATTGACGAAGGCCGAAGATGGCGGCAAGGGCGCCATCTTCCACCGGGCCGTGGACACCGCGATCGCGTACTCCAAGGCACGCCAGGACGGACGCCTCGGCCTCGGGTTGAAGATCAAGCACGCTGTGTTCGACAAACTGGTGTACGGAAAGCTTCGGGCGGCCATGGGTGGACATGTCGCCCATGCGGTATCCGGTGGCGGTCCCCTGGGCGAACGCCTGGGCCACTTCTTCCAAGGCATCGGGCTGCAGATCCTTGAGGGCTACGGACTGACCGAAACCACGGCTCCCATTTCCGTCAACACCCCCTCCATGATCAGGATCGGAACCGTAGGGGCTCCCCTGCCGGGGAACTCGGTCAAGATTGCAGACGACGGCGAAATCCTCGCCAAGGGCGTCTGCGTCATGCGCGGCTACTACAAGCGCCCGGACCTCACCGAAGAGACGTTCACGGAGGATGGCTGGTTCCGCACCGGTGACATCGGCGAACTGGACAGCAACGGCTTCCTGAAGATCACCGGCCGCAAGAAGGAAATCATCGTTACGGCCGGCGGCAAGAATGTGGTGCCCGCCCTGCTGGAGGACCAGATCCGCTCCGATGCCCTGGTCTCACAGGTCCTGGTGGTAGGCGACAACCGTCCGTTCATCGGCGCGCTGGTCACCCTGGATGAAGAAGCTTTGCCCGGCTGGCTGGAACGACACGGGCTGCCTTCGAGCACCACCCTGGAAGAAGCCAGCGGGCACGCTGTCGTGAAGGCCGCCGTGCAGGAGCTGATCAGCAAGGCAAACCAGTCGGTGTCCCAGGCCGAGGCCATCAAGTCCTTCCGTGTTGTTCCGGCGGACTTCACCGAGGCCTCCGGACACCTCACACCGTCCCTGAAGGTCAAGCGGGCCCAGGTCATGAAGGACTTTGACGCAGTCATCGAGGAAATGTACTCCGCTCCCCGGGCGTCGTAGCCGGCATCGCCGGAACGAAGGCAGGAAACTAAAAAGGAACCCCTCCCGGACTCAGTCCGGGAGGGGTTCCTTTTGCGGTGCTTGTTGCTAGCTGACGACCAGCAACAAGTCCCCGCCCTGCACCTGCTCCACCGCCGAGATGGCCAGGCGCGAAACCGTCCCGGCCACCGGCGTCGTAATGGAAGCTTCCATCTTCATCGCCTCAATGGTGGCCACGGTGTCGCCGGCCTTGACGGTGTCACCTGCCTTGACGGTGACGGTCACGGCGCCGGCGAACGGTGCGGCGACCTGCCCAGGCTGGGCGGGGTCGGCCTTCTCTGCCGCCTTGACGTTGCTCACGACAGAACGGTCACGGACAACTACCGGGCGTGACTGGCCGTTGAGCGTACACATGACCGTGCGCATGCCCTTCTCGTCGGCTTCTGACACGGCCTCGAGCTGGGCAATGAGGCGAACGCCCTTTTCCAGCTCAATGACGTGCTCTTCACCGTGCTGGAAACCGTAAAGGTAGTCGCGGGTGTCAAGCACCGAGACGTTCCCGTAGGTTTCAACGCTCTTCAGGTAGTCCTTGGTGGGACCGGCAAAGAGGAGGCGGTTCAGCGTCTGCTGCCGCGTCTTCGAATCGCCCTTGAGGGCTTCGCTGTCCTCGGGGCTGATCTCCACATCGCGGACCTTCACACTGCGGCCTTGCAGGGCCTTGGTACGGAAGGGCTCAGGCCAACCACCGGGAGGATCGCCGAGCTCACCGGAAAGGAAGCCGATGACGGAGTCCGGAATGTCATAGTTCTGCGGGTTCTCATTGAAGTCCGCAGGATCCGCGTTGAGGCCTACAAGGTGCAGGGCCAGATCGCCCACCACCTTGGAGGACGGTGTGACCTTCACGAGGCGGCCGAGGATGCGGTCGGCTGCCGTGTACATATCCTCGATGGCCTCGAACTGCTCGCCAAGCCCCAGCGCAATTGCCTGCTGGCGGAGGTTGGACAGCTGGCCACCGGGGATCTCGTGCTGGTAGACGCGGCCCGTGGGACCCGGAAGACCGGATTCAAACGGTGCATAGACGCGTCGGACGGCTTCCCAGTAGGGCTCCATGGCACCGACATTTTCCAGGCTGAGGCCCGTGTCCCGCGGAGTGTTCGCGAGGGCTGCCACCAAAGCGGAAGCCGCAGGCTGACTGGTTGTTCCAGCAAGGGAAGCAGCAGCCACGTCCACGGCGTCAACGCCTGCGTCGACGGCCGCCAAGAGCGTGGCGAGCTGGCCACCGGCGGTGTCGTGCGTGTGGAGGTGCACGGGCAGGTCGAAGCGCTCACGCAGCGCGGTGACCAGTTTGGCCGCAGCGGCCGGGCGCAGGAGGCCGGCCATGTCCTTGATCGCGAGGATGTGTGCACCGGCGTCGACGATCTTCTGGGCCAGGTCCAGGTAGTAGTCCAGCGTGTAGAGGTCCTCGTTGGGATCCAGGAGGTTGCCGGTGTAGCAGAGGGCCACCTCGGCCACGGCCGTTCCCGTTGCCCGCACGGCCCGGATGGCGGGGGCCATCTGGTTGACGTCGTTGAGGGCGTCGAAGATACGGAAGATGTCGATGCCGGTAGCCGCGGCCTCGTTCACGAAGGCTTCGGTCACCTCTTCCGGGTAGGGCGTGTACCCGACGGTGTTCCGGCCGCGCAGGAGCATCTGGATACAGGTGTTCGGCAGGGCCTTGCGCAGCGCTGCCAAACGGTCCCAAGGATCTTCGCCCAGGAAGCGGAGGGCGACGTCGTACGTGGCACCGCCCCAGGCCTCGACGGAAAGCAGCTCGGGAAGCAGCGCCGTCACGGCCGGTCCTGCCGCCACGAGGTCGCGGGTGCGGACACGGGTGGCCAGGAGTGACTGGTGGGCATCGCGGAACGTGGTGTCCGTGACTGCCAGGGCGTTCTGCTCACGCAAGGCCTTGGCAAAGCCCTCCGGACCGAGCTCCTGCAAACGCTGGCGCGAGCCCGAGGTGGGGACGGGCCCGTCGATTACCGGCAGCTTGCTGGCGGGATCCGTGTGGACGGGCAGCTCACCGTTGGGCTTGTTTACCGTCACATCGGCGAGCCAGGTCAGGAGCTTGGTGCCACGGTCTGCGGAGATGTGGGATTTGAGCAGCTCGGGGCGCTTGTCGATGAAGTCCGTGGCGACATTGCCGGCGTTGAAGTCCGGATCTGCAAGAACAGCCTGCAGGAACGGGATGTTGGTGGAGACGCCGCGGATACGGAACTCAGCGAGGCCACGGCGGGCACGGGCAACGGCAGCGGGGTAATCACGGCCGCGGCAGGTCAGCTTCACAAGCATCGAGTCAAAGTGGGGGCTGATCTCGGCACCTGAGTAGACGGTACCGCCGTCGAGCCTTACACCGGCGCCGCCGGCAGAACGGTAACCGGTGATCTTGCCAACGTCCGGGCGGAAGCCGTTCGCGGGGTCCTCGGTGGTGATGCGGCACTGCAGCGCGGCGCCCTTGATGGACACGGTCTCCTGGCTCAATCCCAGATCTGCCAGGGTCTCCCCCGAGGCAATGCGCATCTGGGCCTGCACCAAGTCGACGTCGGTGATTTCCTCGGTCACAGTGTGCTCCACCTGGATACGGGGGTTCATTTCGATGAAGACGTGCTGGCCGGCACGCTCACCTTCAGTGTCGACGAGGAACTCGACCGTTCCGGCATTGACGTAGTTCAGCGCTTTGGCAAATGCTACGGCGTCGCGGTAGAGCGCCTGGCGGATGTTCTCGTCCAGGTTCGGCGCCGGGGCAATTTCCACGACTTTCTGGTGGCGGCGCTGCAGCGAACAGTCACGTTCGAACAGATGCATGACGTTGCCTTCGGCATCGGCAAGGATCTGCACTTCGATGTGGCGGGGGCGAAGCACGGCTTGCTCAAGGAACATCGTGGGGTCGCCAAAGGCGGCGTCCGCTTCGCGCATGGCCGACTGCAGGGCTTCGGGCAGCGCTTCGCGCGTCTCCACGCGGCGCATTCCGCGTCCGCCACCACCGGCTACTGCCTTGGCGAAGATGGGGAAGCCGATTTCTTCCGCCGCCGCGATGAGTTCGTCCAGGTCCTTGGACGGCTTGCTGGACTTCAGGACGGGAACGCCGGCCTTCCGGGCAGCCTCCAGGGCGGCAACCTTGTTACCTGCCAGTTCCAGCACTTCCGCAGGAGGACCCACGAAGGTGATGCCCTCCGCTTTCGCGGCGCGTGCGAGGTCCGGGTTCTCGGACAGGAACCCGTAGCCGGGGTAAATGGCGTCTGCGCCGGCTTCCTTGGCGACGCGGACAACCTCCTCGACGTCCAGGTAGGCACGGACGGGGTGGCCCACCTCGCCGATCAGGTAAGCTTCGTCGGCTTTCTGCCGGTGGATCGAGTTACGGTCCTCATGCGGGAAGACGGCTACGGTCTTGGCGCCCAGTTCATAACCAGCGCGAAACGCCCTGATCGCGATTTCTCCGCGATTGGCCACCAGAATTTTCGAAAACATACTTCTCCTGCATCATTGCGGGTGGATCGGTCGGTGGTCACAGTGTGTAGTGCCGCCAGCATCAAACACAAATCTTTGTGGCAACCATCACAATGGATTCGTCATCTGGACGGTATATGCGTGCGCGCGAAGCGACGCCGTGCTATTACCTCCTCTATTCCCCGGGCCGGGCGCGTAGAAAGCGGGATTCCGCGCCGAAGCACCATATGATGTTGTGGGGGCTTCGGCAAGCCCCGGCTCCTGGGATTCCGGAGCCGAAGGAGCGCGATACGGCAACCGGCGTTAGGTTTTGGGTTTTCAAGTGCAAGTAGTCAGCATCAGCAGCCTCAAAGGTGGAGTGGGAAAGACGTCCGTGACCACCGGTCTGGCGTCCGCGGCCCTCGCAGCCGGCATCCCTACTTTGGTGGTGGACCTTGATCCCCATGCCGACGCCACGACGGCGCTTGGAGTTCAGCCGGGCGGACAGCAGGACATCGGCCGAATGCTGAAAAGCCCCCGGCGCGCCAAGCTCCAGGACAACGTGGCCGGCAGCAGCTGGGTTTCCAACGGCTCCAGCGACGGCACGTTGGATGTCGCCGTAGGATCTGCCTTCACCGGGATCTACGACCGGCCGGACCTTGGCCGCCGCGACCTCCGCAGGCTGTCAGCCGTTCTGGCCGGCGCCACCAACTACGACTTGGTTCTGGTGGACTGCCCTCCTTCGTTGAATGGACTGACGCGCATGGCCTGGAGTGCCAGTGACCGCGTGGTCCTCGTGGCCGAACCGGGTCTTTTCTCCGTGGCGGGTACGGAACGGACAATGAGGGCAATTCAATTGTTCCGCCAGGAATTCGCTCCCAACCTGGCCCCGGCAGGCATCGTCGCCAACCGCGTCCGCAGCGGATCGGCCGAGCACACCTTCCGCTTGGCCGAAATGGAATCCATGTTCGGAGAGCTGTTGTTGAGTCCGCACATCCCCGAACAAGCCAACTGGCAGCAGATCCAGGGTGCGGCCCACTCGGTCCACCACTGGCCCGGAGACTCAGCCAAGAACGCCGCCAAACTTTTCGACGCCCTCCTTGAGAGCCTCCTTGAGGGACAAGGCTCCGTCAGGGACCGCCGCCAACGCTGACCGGCACCGGAATTTCATGCCGCTACAAAAGAAAGCCTCGTCCCGGCAGGGACGAGGCTTTCTTCACGTTTGAGGGGGCGGATGCCTAACCGATACGGCGTGCGACGCGGCGCTTGCTCAACTCGTCGTCGGGAAAGGACTGCTCCGCAGCGTGCTCACTCGGCAGGGCGGCCAGGCTGCCCTCGACTTCGCGCCATACGCGCCCCACGGCTATGCCGAAGACGCCTTGCCCGCCTTGTACGAGGTCAATGACCTCGTCCGCGGACGTACATTCGTAGACGCTGGCGCCATCGCTCATCAAAGTGATCTGCGCAAGGTCTTCGACTCCACGCTCGCGGAGGTGTTCAACCGCGGTTCGAATCTGCTGGAGGGAGACACCGGTATCAAGGAGGCGCTTGACCACTTTCAGGACCAGGATGTCCCGGAATCCGTAAAGCCGTTGCGACCCTGAGCCCGCCGCTCCGCGGACTGCCGGCTCGACGAGACCCGTTCGTGCCCAGTAGTCGAGTTGGCGGTACGTGATACCTGCCGCCTTGCAGGCGGTCGGGCCGCGGTAGCCCGCGTCCTCGTCCAACACGGGAAGATCTTCTGTGAAGAGTAGACCTTGGGCGCCGGATGCGGGCGCAGCAATGCCGGCAGAGGACTGCTTCAGCTCGCCTGCTTCGCCTTTCGGACTCACGTGACCTCCTTGTTGTCAGCTCCCTTGGGGACGGTGCATACCCTGATACAACGACGAAATGCAGCAGTGTAATTCCCGCAAGTCGGCACCTTCCAGTGTGACTTGCGCGGGCAGTGTATGCAACGGGAACTTGATACTTCGACGTTAGGCCCGGGAAGGGCCGAGGTCAAAGACCCCGGCCCCAAAATCCTGTCGTGTCGAAAGTTTCACCCTCAACTTTAGGTTGAGGGTGTCTCAACCTTCAAAATCTTCAGGCTCAACGTCGTCCAGGAACTCGCGGAACCGGCGCATTTCACGCTCTTCCTCCACGGTGGGATCAGGCTCGGAGTCTTCGCCCTCATCATGTTCGGTGATCCGGACGCCTGCCTCTTCCATGACCGCATCCGCGCACCAAATACGGCACTTTGCCCGCAAAGCCAGGGCAAGGGCGTCCGACGCCCTCGAACTGACCACCGTGCCGTCGTCGAACTGGAGCTGCCCGTAAAAGATGTTGTCCTCTACGGCCACAATGTTCACGCTGATGATCGTGTGGCCCAGGGATTCCACGACATCGATCAGGAGATCATGCGTCATGGGCCTCGGCGGGACCACACCCTGCTGGGCAAGGGCGATGGCACTGGCTTCGGGTGTGCCGATCCAGATCGGCACGTGCCGTTCACCGTTGAGCTCCCGCAGAAGCACCAAGGGTTGGTTCGACGGCAGTTCAATCCGTACTCCGACGATTTCGACTTCTATCATCAGCTGTCCATCCGCGAGATTCGGTCGTGGACCAGGGCCCTGTGCAGGGTAAGGCAGAGATCGCTGATCTCGCGCGCAGCCTCGGCAGCCCGGGCCTGCGATGCCGCATCACGCCGGGACGTCAAAGGCGCGACCGCTCTTTCCACCAAGCCGAACTCCCGTTCAGCCGCAGCCTGGAAAGGACGAAGATGCCGGGGCTCCAGGCCGTGCCCTTCCAATTGGACACAGGCCCTGGCCACTTGCAGCGCGTGCTCATCGAACTTGCCACCGACATGGGAGATCAAGCCGAAGCTCAGGAGTGATTCCAGCAGGGGCACGCTGGCGCCGGACTCTGCGCGCAGTTGCTCCTCCGTGAGGGCACGGGCGCGGCCCTGCACTTCTGCCGCCATCTCCGCAGAGACCACCCTCGGCGAGACCGTAACACCCGGCGGGAGGTTTTCCGGCCGTTCGCCACGGTCAATCGCGTCAAGGTAGTCCTTGATCACTTTGAGGGGCAGGTACTGGTCACGCTGGAGGGCAAGCACAAATCGGAGGCGCTCGACATCGCTGTCCGCGTACTGCCTGTAGCCGGCAGGGGTCCTCTTTGGATTGATGAGTCCTTTTTCCTCAAGGAAACGGATTTTGGACGCGGTCATCTCGGGGAAATCATCGCTGAGCTGCGCCAGGACTTCCCCGATGTTCAGGACCTGCGGTCCGCGACGGTCAGGCTGGGCAATAGCCACAGGCAGGTTCCCCGTCAGACTTGGCCTGCAGGGCGGACAGGGCTGATGTAGTAGGTCAACCGGAACTTGCCGATCTGGACCTCGTTGCCGCTCTTGAGCTGCACGCGGTCAACGCGGTCGTGGTTGACGTAGGTGCCGTTGAGGCTGCCCATGTCCACCAGCTCGAAACCGGACGCCGTGCGGATGAACTGCACGTGCTTGCGGGAGACCGTGACATCGTCAAGGAAAATGTCCGCGTCAGGATGCCGGCCAGCAGTGGTGGTGTCGGCATCGAGCAGGAAGCGGGCTCCGGCATTGGGACCGCTGTGGGCAATGAGCAAAGCCGAGTTCGGCGGGAGGGCGTCCACGGATGCACGCTCTTCAGGAGCCAACTTGGGGGCAATGCTTGGCTCGTCCCATGTTGGCGTGATGCTGATCGAGGTGGTCTCCGACGTCGGCTGTTCCTCCGCGCCGTTCCCGACATTGGCTTGGTTCTTGTCGCCGCCAACCATGGAATTTCCTCCTCATCCGCTGGCAGTCCCAGACCCTGCCAGCCACTTCCGCATCCCGGTACCGCCGGGCAAATCGGTTGCTGGCCCGTCCGCCCTCTTTCCCTGAGATGGGAAAACAGCCGGGCGGGCCAGATAACTTTAGCCTACCTGTTGTTCGTACTCCGATGCACTGAGCAGGGAATCCACTGCGTCAGGTTCTGCAAGCTTTACTTCAATAAGCCAGCCTTCGCCGTACGGGTCCGAGTTGATCAGTGCGGGATCCGTGTCCAGGGCATCATTGCGATTGATGACCTCACCGGTAACCGGAGCGTAGATATCACTGACGCTCTTGGTGGATTCGACCTCCCCGACAACCTCGTTGCCGGTGACTTTGGTGCCCGGTTCCGGCATCTGTGCGTACACCACATCACCCAACGCGTCCTGCGCGAAATCGGTAATGCCAATCCGCACAACGCCATCGGCATCCGGAGCGGTGACCCACTCGTGCTCTGCGGTGTAGGAAAGTTCTTCTGGAATATTGCTCACGGGTGGCCTTTCATCGGGACAATGACGAACCTCGACGGCGGCCTGCACAGCTGACCACCGCTGAAAGTATATGCATATTTCCCCCGCGTCCGATGGGGATTTTCCATGATTGCGCCGAACACAAAGTGCAGAGCCCGGCCCCGGCGCCAGAACGCCGAGAAGCCCGTCGCGGGTGATCCGAGACGGGCTTCTTATGTAATCCGCGCGTTAGGCGACCGTGGCCCCGCGGGGTTCGCGTTCGACGTCGGACGATGACTTGGGTGCCGCCGCTCCCCCGCGCTTGGCTGCTGCAGCTGCTGCCAGCATGACCAGAAGGGCGGCAACGGTGATCGCGGCACCGGCCCAAATGGGCGAGGTGTAGCCGAGACCGGCGGAGATTGTGACACCGCCAAGCCAGGCACCCAGCGCATTGCCAAGGTTGAATGCGCCGATGTTCGCACCCGATGCCAGCGTGGGCGCAGTGGCAGCAAAATGCATGACACGCATTTGGAGACCCGGAACGGTCGCGAACCCGAAGCCGCCCATCAGCGCCAGGGAGACCAACGTGGCAATGCTGCTGGAGGCTGTCAGGGCGAAGAAGACCAGGACCACAGCCAGTCCGGCAAGGATGAGGATGAGCGACTTGTCCAAGGCCTTGTCAGCGGCCTTGCCACCCAGGAAGTTGCCTGCGAACAGACCACCACCGAAGAGCACCAACAGCCACGGCACCGCACTGGATTCGAATCCGGAGACCTCTGTGAGCGTGAAGGCGATGTAGGTGAACGCTCCAAACATGCCACCGAATCCAAGAATGGTCACAATGATGGAAAGCCACACCTGACCGGAGGTGAAGGCGCCAAGTTCGCTGCGAAGACCCTTCGCGGGCCCGGCGCTGTCCCTGGGAACCATGAGTGCGATTCCCAGCAGCGCTACGACGCCAATGGCGGTGATGGCCCAGAACGTCGAACGCCAGCCGAAGTTCTGCCCCAGCAGGGTCCCGAAGGGAACGCCCAGGACGTTGGCAGCAGTCAGTCCGGTGAACATGATCGCGATGGCGCCAGCCTTTTTGTGGGCAGGTACGAGGCTTGCGGCCACCACTGAGCCGATGCCGAAGAAGGCGCCGTGGCACAGGGCCGCCACGATCCGTCCGATCAGCATGGCCGGGTAGGAATCGGCTATTGCTGAGAGGAAGTTGCCTGCAATGAACAATACGAGCAAGCCCATGAGTACGGGCTTGCGTGGAAGCCGGGTCACGGCGGCCGTCACCAAAAGGGCGCCAACCGTGACGCTGAGGGCGTAGCCGGAGATGAACCAGCCAGCCGAAGCCTCACTGACCTGGAAGTCGGCGGCAACTTCCGGCAA
Organism: Paenarthrobacter sp. AB444; assembly: GCF_028736865.1. Classification (NCBI taxonomy): domain Bacteria; kingdom Bacillati; phylum Actinomycetota; class Actinomycetes; order Micrococcales; family Micrococcaceae; genus Paenarthrobacter; species Paenarthrobacter sp. AB444. The sequence goes on from NZ_JAQZBY010000001.1 coordinate 701,250, forward strand.
GAGGCCCATGATCACGAATTCGGTCAGTCCGATGCCGAATCCGCCGAGGGCAAGGGCAATCAACCCTGCGGGCATGTGGAACTCCTTCATAAGGTGGTTCCCCTGGGGAAGTGGAAGTGCGCCGCCGGGAACCGTAGAATAATAGTTGCAGACGCTCTATATATAGTTGCACACGCTAGGTACTTGCGCAAGCAACTACTTTTGGATGCGTCGCGACCGACTCAACCAAGGCAGGAGCACAGCAGACATGGGCATCAAGGATGACGCCGTAGAAGTACGGGCACAGGGCTGGCGTACCCTTGCCGCCCTGCACGGGAGCATCGAGGCGGAACTGGAGAAGGCACTCCAATCCTCCAACGAACTCTCGGTAGTGGAGTACACCGTCCTGGATGCCCTGAGCCGCCAGGACGGTTGGCACATGCGGATGCAGCAACTCGCCCGCGCCACCGCCCTCTCCAGCAGCGCCACGACCCGCCTGGTCAACAGGCTGGAAGATCGCGGGCTGCTGACCCGCATTCTGTGCGCCGATGACCGGCGCGGGATCTACACGGAGCTGACATCGGCCGGGCAAAAGCTCCTGGAAGCCGCCAAGCCCGTCCATGACGAAACCCTGGCCACAGCCCTGGAGGCCGCTGAGGCTGTACCCGAACTTGAGCCACTGGTGAGGGCGCTCGGGGCGCTCCAAAAGGTTTAGCCGCCCCGGGCTTGTTCGTGCGGGTCCGCCTGCAGGGCGGGCCTGCCGAACAGGCCCGGGACTTTAACGACCAAAGGCCGGAATCACGTGTTTCCACGTAATTCCGGCCTTTTTGGTCGGGCTGACAGGATTTGAACCTGCGACCCCTTGACCCCCAGTCAAGTGCGCTACCAAGCTGCGCTACAGCCCGCTGGTTCCACCGTTCTCCGCCCAGGTTTTTCTCCGAAGAGTCCCACCTAAGCAGTCCGGCCGAACCACCTCCAAAAGCTTACACGAAGTTGGAGGTCGAAGACGCCATCACAGCCAAAGTAGGCTGTGATGCGCGTCTCACTTAGCGCTTCTTGCCCCGCTTCTCGCGTACGCGCATGCTGACTTCGATGGGCGTGCCCTCGAAGCCAAACGTTTCGCGGAGGCGGCGGGTGATGAAGCGACGGTATCCCGGGTCCAGGAAGCCGGTGGTGAACAGCACGAACTTCGGCGGACGGCTGGAAGCCTGGGTGCCGAAGAGAATACGCGGCTGCTTTCCACCACGGACGGGGTGCGGGTGGGCTGCCACCAGTTCACCCAGGAATGCGTTGAGGCGTCCTGTGGGGATGCGGCGGTCCCAGCTCTCCAAGGCTGTGTCCAGCGCGGGAACAAGCCGGTCCTTGTGCCAGCCGGTCTTGGCCGAGATGTTCACGCGGGGAGCCCACTCGACGTGCGCCAGGTCCTGCTCGATTTCGCGCTCGAGGTACCGGCGGCGTTCGTCGTCCAGCAGGTCCCACTTGTTGAACGCCAGCACCAACGCGCGGCCGGACTCAATGGCCAACTGTAGGATGCGGACATCCTGCTCGCTGAGGACTTCGTCGACAGCAAGAAGAACGACGGCGACCTCCGCCTTTTCGAGCGCGGCCTGCGTGCGCAAGGAAGCGTAGAAGTCCGCACCCTGGGCCATGTGCTGGCGGCGGCGGATACCGGCGGTGTCCACGAAGCGCCAGGTGCGCCCGCCGAGCTCGATGAACTCGTCTACGGGATCGCGTGTGGTGCCGGCCAGCGGGTCCACGACAACGCGTTCGGATCCGGCGAGCTTGTTCAGCAACGAGGACTTGCCCACGTTCGGTCGTCCGATCAAGGCGATCCTGCGCGGACCGCCTGAGCGCTCCACGCCTTCCACCAGCGAGTACTCGGGAAGGGTATCCATGACGTGGTCGAGGAGATCGGCAACGCCACGGCCGTGAAGGGCAGATACCGGGTACGGTTCACCGAAACCCAGACCCCACAGGGCGGCGGAATCTGCTTCCTGTGCGAAGTCGTCCACCTTGTTGGCGACCATGATGACCGGCTTCTTGCTCTTGCGGAGCATCTTCATGACGCCTTCATCGGTGGCAGTAGCACCAACAGCGGAGTCCACCACGAAGAGAACGGCGTCAGCGAGCTCAACGGCCATCTCGGCCTGTTCTGCTACCCGGGCATGGATTCCCTTGGCGTCGTGTTCCCATCCCCCGGTGTCCACGAGGGTGAAGTTACGGCCGTTCCAGCGGGCCGAGTACATCACGCGGTCGCGGGTCACGCCGGGGGTGTCCTCGACCACGGCTTCGCGGCGGCCAAGGATTCGGTTAACCAAGGTGGACTTGCCCACGTTCGGACGCCCGATAATGGCCAGGACGGGGTCCAGCTTGAGGGGACCTTCCTCGCCTTCGTCGCCGTACTCACCGCTGAGCAGCGCGGCGTCTTCGTCGTCGAGTTCGTAGTCGTCCAGGCCAGCCCGGAGAGTGGCGGCACGCAGCTCCGCCTCGTCGTCGTCCAGGGCAGCCAGGTTTTCAGCCACCTGGTCGGTGCCGGTGGGCGTGTATTCGTCGTCGCCGGCTCCGTGAAGTCCGGATTTTTGAGTCGTATCGCTCATTGCACTTTCCTTAGTGGTGGTCTGCCGGCGTCCCGGCTACTTCTGATGGGCGGTGCTGCCGGGTGGGCGTCGCGGGCACAGGCTCCGCGGGTAGGGCCTGGCCCGTGGCCCGGATGGCGTCCTGGACGTGTCCGGCCAGGGCTTCGCGGATTTCCGCGGCCGCCCTGTCCATTGAAACACGCCCCGGTTCGCCCTTCCGGCGCTTCACCGTGATGGGTTCGCCGAAGCTGACATGGAGCTTGCGGCGTAGTTTGGGGATATGGTCGCGGTGCTCGTCCCCCTGCCGGGTTCCGAGGATCGCGACCGGAATGACTGTGGCTCCGGAGTTGATGGCGAGCCAGGCAACACCGTTGCTGATGCTTTCCGCGGCACCGCTCCCCCGGGTTCCTTCAGGAAGAATCCCGACGCAACGGCCGTCGTCGAGCAATTGCTTGCCGATGTGCAGGGCAGTGCGGTCACCGGTCCGGTCCACTGGAATCTGTCCCGAGCCCGTGAGGACCTTGCCCAGGAAGCCCGTAAACATCTCTTTCTTGACCAGGATGTGCATGGGCCGCGGCGCGGCCCCGAACATCACGGGACCGTCCAGGAAACTGATGTGGTTCGCGGCGAAAACCACCGGACCCGCTGCGGGTACGTTGCTCTTGCCCGACACCACGGTCCGGTAGAGGACGTGGTCCAGGATCCACCCCACCGGGCGGCTCCACAGGCGCGTCCATGCGGCCGGCAGCTGGGTTTCAGTCGCCATAGATGACCTTGCTGACGATCGCCAGGGCGGTGTCCACCGTTTCCTCGAAATCGAGGTCCGAGGAATCGAGGGTTACCACGCCATCGGCGGCCTGGGTGAAGTTCACCACCGTGGAGTCCTTGGCGTCGCGCTGGATCACCTGGGCAGCAAGCTGTTCCTTGCTCTGGGTGCCGCCCAACTGGATACCACGACGCCGGAGCCTGGCTTCCTCGCTGGCGGTCAGGAGCATGCGGACCTCGGCATTGGGCGCGACGACGGTGGTGATGTCGCGTCCTTCGACCACCATGCGGTGGTGGTGCTGGTCAATCAGCTCGCGCTGGCGGCGGATCAGTTCGGTACGTGCCCCGAGCGTGGTGGCCACGGCACTGACGGACGAGGAAATCAGGGGTTCCCGGATCTCGTCGGTGATGTCCGTTCCATCCACGGCCACGTATTCCTTGGCAGCGCTGGTGCTGACCTCCAAGGGTATGGTCTTGGACGCGTGCTCCACAGCAGCGCCGTCGTGGAGGTCCACTCCGGTCTTCAGGCAGTACCACGTCAAGGCCCGGTACATTGCTCCCGTGTCCAAGTAGGCCAGCTTCAAGCGCCGGGCAACTTCCTTGCTGACACTCGATTTTCCAGAGCCTGAAGGGCCGTCGATCGCGATCACCAAGGGCTTGCCGGGGCGTGCGACCGTCTCGGGGCCGAAGAATTCACGTGTCATTACTGGAGTACCCGCCATCCACGGTCAGTCAAAGCTTCAACAAGGAGGTCATGCTTGCTGGGAAGCACGGAAAGCTCCACCATGCCCACGTTCTGTCCCGACGAATGGTCGAGCCGCAGGTCTTCGAGGTTCACACCGATCTCGCCGATCTCCGTGAGCAGCTGCGCGATTTGCCCGGGCTTGTCGTCCACCAGGATAGTGAGCCACGAGTAAGCCTGCGGCGGACCGCCGTGTTTGCCCGGGATTCTGGCCTGGCCGGCATTGCCTTCACTGATCAGCTGGGCAAGGTCCAGCCTTGCACCCGGTGCCGACGGCGCTTCCAGCGTGCCGATGAGGCGGTTCAGGTCCTCACGGACACCGTGCAGGATGGACACTACTTTGTCTGCGTTGCCGCCGAGGATCTGCACCCAAAGGGTGGGATCACTGGCGGCGATGCGGGTAGTGTCCCGGAGGCCGTTGCCTGCCAGCGAAAGAGCATGCAACGGCGTACCCTGCAGCCGGCTGGCCAACAGCGATGACATGATTTGGGGCAAGTGCGAGACCAAGGCAACAGCTTCATCGTGCTCGTCCGCGGTGAACTGGGAAACCATCGCCCCGAGGTCTCCGGCCAGCGAACGGGCCACCTGGGCGGCAGCATCCGAGGTCTCCTCCGCAGGGCAAATGACCCACGGCATGGACGTGAAGAGTTCACCCCTGGCCGCGACCGGCCCGGACTTCTCCCGCCCTGCCATGGGGTGAGTCCCCACGTACCGGGCGAGGTCCACTCCACGCTCGCGCAATTGGGCCAGGATTGTCGCTTTGACGCTGGCAATGTCGACCACGACGGCGGCCGGGTAGTCGGACAAGGCCTTCTGCACGACGTCGGCCGTTACGTCCGGCGGGGCAGCAACGACTACCAGCTGGGGTTCTTCGCCCAACTCCGCCAACGGGCGGCCCGCACCAATGTCCACTGCGACGGCTTGGTTGGTGGGCGAGGGGTCGAACAGAAAGACCGGAACCCCGCGGCCGCGCAGTCCGAGGCCGATGCTGGCACCCAGCAGGCCTGTGCCGAGAACGACGACCGGGCCATCAAGGTGGCCCCGGCCGTGCGTACCGAATGCAGACATGCCCTAGAGCCCCACAGATGCCAAGAGGTGCCCGACTTCCTGCCTGCCGAGGTTGCGGATGCTTCCCTGGCGCTGGTCACCCAGGCCAATGGGGCCAACCTTGACGCGGACAAGCCGTTCAACCGGGAACCCGACGGCGTCGAACATGCGGCGCACGATCCTGTTTTTACCCGAGTGCAGGACAACCTCGATCAGGACGTGGCCAGGGGTGGAATCGACCAGGCGGAAGGAGTCAACGGCTGCCACGCCGTCTTCCAGCTCGACGCCGCTCTTCAGCTTGGCGCCTACGCCCTGCGGGAACGGGCCACGGACCTGGACCAGGTACGTCTTGGGTACCTCGTAGGACGGATGCGTCAAACGGTTGGCGAGTTCGCCGTCGTTCGTCAGCAGCAGCAGTCCCTCGGTGGCGACGTCAAGGCGTCCGACGTGGAACAGGCGTTCGCCCTTGTTTTTGTTGTTCTTGAGGAAGTCGCTGATGCACGGGCGGCCTTCGGGGTCCTCCATGGTGGAAACGACGCCCTTGGGCTTGTTGAACACCATGTAGACCAGGGTCTCGTCCAGCTGGATCCGGATGCCATCAACGTGGATCACGGCAGCGGTTGGATCCACCCGCATTCCGAGCTCCGTGGTGACAACACCGTCCACCTCAACGCGGCCTTCGAGGATCATTTCTTCGCACACACGGCGGGAAGCAACGCCGGCCTGGGCCATGACCTTCTGCAGGCGCACGCCGTCGGCGTCGTGAAGTTCGGACTGCGGAACGTCCTGGCGCGGCCCGCGGCTGCGTGACGGCTTCCGGACAGGGCCGAGGTTCTGGCCGAAACGCTCGCTGCCGAAGGCCTTTGATCCGAACTGCTTGGCTTGCTTCGGCTTGGGCTTCAGGGCGCCGGGCGTACCCGGAGCCTTGCCGAAGCCTGGCTTGTTGGAACCCGGCTTGCGGAACGGCTTGGCAGAACGTGCCGCCTGGCCGCGGTTGTAGTCGTCGGCCGTTGTGGGGTTGTCGGGATCGAAGGGCGCGGCTTCGCGGGGCTTCGACGCTTTGAAGGGGCGCCCCTCCCCCTGGGTGAAGTTACGCTTGCCGGCGCCGGCGCTGCGGCCGGAAAAACCGCCGCCGCTGGAGCGGCCTGTACCGCCCTGGCCTGCATTGCGTCCGGAGCTGTTGCGTCCCGAACCGTTACGTGGTGAACTCTGGCGTCCCGCCTGTGTCATGACCCGTCCTTGTGTAGTGATGGCCGGCATTCCGTGCTTCAATCAACACTAGCCAGCCGGGCAGACATCGTCTGCCCCTTGTCGCTGTGCACCTTGAAGGTGCCCTTAATCAGTATGAAGTTGTATCGAACAGCCTGCTGGAGCACGCGGCTACATCCGGCTGGCGTCGTAATACTCGTCAATTCCTTCCAGGCCTGGAAGGTGCGGCGAGAGCTGTGGCAGTTCAGCCACCGATCCAATGCCCATGCGTTCGAGGAAATACGAGGTGGTCCGGTACAGGACAGCCCCGGATTCGGGGTCCGTTCCGGAGTCCTCGATCAAACCCCTCTGGGTGAGGGTCCTGACCACAGAATCGACATTGACACCGCGAATGGCGGAAACCCGGGCCCTGGAGACCGGTTGCCGGTAAGCAATGACCGCCAGGGTTTCAAGCGCCGCCTGGGTAAGCCTGGTGGTTTGCCCTTCGAGGACGAACCTTCCCACGATGTCGGCGAAATCCGACCGTGAATAGATCCGCCACCCGCCGGCGACGTTCCGCAATTCAAAACCCCGGGGTGCAGTGCTGGAACCGGCAAAGCCGACAGCATCCACGTCCGGGGCTTTAACAGTATAGCCGCTATACTCCCGCTGCAGCTCATGCAGCAAATCCTCGACGACGGCGACGGTAACGTTAAGCCCGGCGGCCAGCTCTTCGGACGTGGCGGGCTGGTCAATGACCATGAGGACTGCTTCCAAGGCAGCCCGGGCACCGCCAGGCAGCTCTTCCAGCTCCGCAAGCCCGTCCCGGGCTCCTGGTTCTTCATTCATTAATGCCAGCCTCGTATTCTTCGCTCAGGCTTGAGCTGTCCCACCCAGCGTCTTCGCCCGTCCAACGCACCATCAACTCACCCAGTGGCTCGGGCTGTTCGAACGCCACTACCCGGTCCCGGAACATTTCCAGCAGGGCCAGGAACCGTGCCACCACCACCAACGTGGTTCCGGCATCTGCGGTCAATGCCTGGAAGGACAGGGGCGCTCCGAGCCTCAGCCGGTGTCCCATGATTCCTGCCTGCTCCTTGACGCTGACAGGTGGGGCGTGAAGGTGGCCCAGGCCCACTTCGGCAGGAGGCTCGTCTTTGGGCTTGAGCGCTTTCGCCGCCAGCTCACCGAATTGCTCGGGCGTGTGCCGCCACACGAGCTCGGGAAGCATCGCTGCGAAGTGTGCTTCAAGGGCCACTTGCCTCGGGTATCTCCGGCCTTCCTGTTCCAGGGTTTCGCCCATGATTGCGGCGACTTGCTTGAACGCTTTGTACTGCAGGAGGCGGGCGAACAGGAGGTCCCTTGCCTCCAGGAGCGCTATGTCCTCGGCGTCCTCCACCTCTCCAGCGGGCAAGAGGCGGGCAGCCTTCAGGTCAAGCAACGTCGCGGCAATCACCAGGAATTCGCTGGCCTCATCGAGGGCCCAATCCTCCCCCAGTTCCTGGAGGCGGCGGATGTATTTGATGAACTCATCGGTGACGGTGGCCAACGCCACTTCGGTGATGTCCAGCTTGTGCTTGGAAATCAGGCCAAGAAGGAGGTCGAACGGGCCGGTGAAGTTGGCCAGCCGGACCTCAAAGCCCGCTTTGGGCGCCTCGGAGGTTCCGGCGTCGGGCGTTTCCGCCCCGGCTGCCGCGTCACGAGCCGGGGCAACAGACAGTCCCACGGTCCGCTAGGGCGCGCCGCCGCGCGAGATGAGTTCCTTGGCCAGACGGCGGTAGGCATCGGCACCGATGTGGTTGCCCGCGTAGCTGGTGATCGGCTCCGCGGCGACCGTGGCGTCCGCGAACTTGATGGAGCGCTTGATCACTGTCTCGAATACCTTGTCACCGAAAGCTTCCACCAGGCGGGAGATGACTTCGCGGCTGTGGAGGGTCCGGGCGTCGTACATGGTGGCCAGGACGCCATCGACCTGCAGGCGCGGGTTCAGTCGGTCCTGGACTTTCTCGATGGTTTCCACCAGCAGGGCCACGGCACGCAGGGCGAAGAACTCGCAGATCAACGGGATGATGACGCCATGGGCTGCCGTGAGCGCATTGACGGTCAACAGGCCCAACGACGGCTGGCAGTCAATGAGGACGACGTCGTAATCGTCTTCGACGTTCTTGAGCGCGCGATCCAGGACCTGCTCCCGGGCGACCTCGTTGACGAGCTGCACTTCGGCCGCCGAGAGGTCGATGTTGGCAGGAAGGAGATCCACGCCTTCGACTCCGGTTTGCTGGATGGCATCGCGGATGTTCACCTTGCGGTCCATCAGGACGTTGTAGACGGTGAGGTCGAGTTCGTGCGGGTTGGCCCCAAGCCCTGCCGACAAAGCACCCTGCGGATCGAAGTCCACCAGCAGGACACGGCGGCCATACTCTGCGAGCGCAGCCGCGAGGTTGATGGTGGACGTTGTCTTACCGACACCACCTTTTTGGTTGACCATGGCGATGACCCGCGCCGGACCATGGGAGGCGAGCGGGGCAGGTTCCGGGAATTCGCGGTGGGGGCGGCCCGTGGGCCCCATGACGGCGTCTTCCAGATCGAGCCCAGCGCCTTCCAGCGTAGCTGTTCCCCGTTCGATGCTCACGTATCTAACCACTCTTTCGACGACGATCTTCCCTGCCACTGCGCCCCCGGGCTGCAGCATTACTACTCCTTCAGGCTACAGGTCCCGACACGGTTATTCGGGGAACTTGACATTGTCCCTTGTTTGAGCCTTGACCCTCTAGTTGAGGTCGAAGGTTCCGCCACGTTCTTGTGCCTGAAAATAAAACGGCGAAGGCCGGCACCCTGGGAGGTGCCGGCCTTCGCCGCGGAAGGAGACTGTGATGCAGGCGTCGCTAGACGGTCGCCTTCGCACGGGTTTCAGTCTCGACGTCGGCCTCCGGCTCGCTGCCGTGGGCGATCATCGTCTGCTCGTCGAACGGCTCGCTTCCGGACAGGACGCGCTCGACCTGGCCGTTGTCGATTTCCTTGACCCAGGTACCGATGAGCACCGTGGCCACGGCGTTGCCGGTGAAGTTGGTCAGGGCCCGGGCTTCGGACATGAAGCGGTCGATTCCCACGATCATGCCCACGCCACCGAGGAGTTCGGGCTTGTGTGCCTGGAGGCCGGCGGCGAGGGTGGCCAGTCCGGCACCTGTGACGCCTGCGGCACCCTTGGAGGCGATGATCATGAAGACCAGCAGGGAGATCTGCGCACCCAGGTCCAGCGGAGTGCCCATGGCGTTGGCGACGAACAGGGAAGCCATGGTCAGGTAGATGGCTGTGCCGTCCAGGTTGAAGGAGTAGCCCGTGGGGACGGTGACGCCTACTACCGGCTTGGAGACACCCAGGTGTTCCATCTTGGCGATCAGGCGCGGAAGTGCTGCCTCAGAGGAGGACGTGGAGAAGATCAGGAGGTACTCGCGGGCCAGGTACTTCATGAGGCGGAAGATGTTGACGCCGGCCACCGCGCGGAGCAGGGTTCCGAGGATCACCACGATGAAGAGTGCACATGTGATGTAGAAGGCCACCATCAGGGTGAACATGCTCAGGATTGCCTGGGCGCCCGTTGCACCCACGACGGCGGCGATGGCACCGAAGGCACCGACAGGGGCGAGCCACATGATCATGATCAGAATGCGGAAGACCAGGCGCTGGCCATGGCCGATGGCGTTGAGGATGGGCTGGCCCTGCTTGCCCATCTTCTGCAGGGCGAATCCGACCAGGATGGCTGCGAGCAGCGTGGGCAGGACGGGGATGTCGCCCGGGATGATGCCGAGGAGGAAGTCAACGGTGCTGTCCGTGGCCGCCTTCTTGTTGGGATCGTAAGGGGTCAGCTTCAGGCCTTCACCGGGGTGGATGAGGTTGCCGACCACCAGGCCGATGGCGAGCGCGAAGGTTGACATGGCCACGAAGTAGCCGAGGGCCAGGCCGCCGACCTTGCCGACGGTCGCGGCCTTTGCGATGGAACCGATGCCCAGCACGATCGTGCAGAAGATCACCGGGGCGATCATCATCTTGATGAGCTTGATGAAACCGTCCCCCAACGGTTTGAGCGACTTTCCGACCTCCGGGAACAAGAGTCCGACGACAGCGCCGAGTACTACGGCCAGGATGACCGCGATGTACAGGTAGTGCGACTTGTCGAGTCCCTTGCGTCCACTTTTTGCAGCTACTGCCGACTCTCCTCTTTGAGAGGTCATGGGATTCTCCTTCTGGATACTGTGTAAGGCGCTGCGGTCCTGCACTGATGTCCACTCCGCTGCCCTTGTGTGATATCCATCATTGAGCCGTGGGTGACATACATCACCGTTGCGGTCATATTGGTCATGGAGGTCCTTGTGTTTCACAGCTGGAGCATTGCCCGCCGATTGTTTGTGGCAAACCTGCTGTTCGTCCTGGTGATGACGGCGGTCTTCGGGACCTTTTCCGTCGTGGAGGCCAGGAACAGGGCTTACGACAATGCGGGCGGGCGAATGCAGGCCCTTGCCGCCTCGATCGCCAACAACCCGCTGGTGCCTGACGCTGCCGCCACCGCCAACCCCTCGGAAGTCCTGCAGCCCTACGCCCTGAAGGTCATGCACGATGCTGACGCGGACTTCATTACGATCATGGCCCCGGACCGCACACGGTGGACGCATCCCAGGACTGAGGAACTGGGCAAGCCCTACATCGGCACCATCGAGCCTGCGCTGCGGGGAGAGACCTTTACGGAAGTCACGGCCGGAACATTGGGCCCGTCCGTCCGAACCATCGCCCCGGTCAGGGCGGCAGATGGTTCAATTAAGGCTTTGGTCGCCGCCGGAGTCACGGTCCGTACGGTGGATACCGATGTGGCTGACCGGCTGGGCGTCATTGGGAGCATCGCCTTGGTGGTGTTGGCTTTTGGGTCTTTCGCTGCGTGGTTGCTGGGACGCTACCTGCGTTCGGTGACCCGCGGCTGGGGACCGGAGCAACTGGCGCAATTGTTCGCCTACTACGAATCCGTTCTGCACTCGGTGCGCGAAGGAGTGATTCTCATCGACACCCGGGGCAAGGCCGTGATGTACAACGACCAGGCGGCCGAGCTGCTGGGGTTGGAGCCCTCCGACGCCGACAGGTCGCCGGAGGCCGCCCCGAAGCTGGCGGAGCTTCCGTTCGATGGCAGCCTTCGGACGCTCTTCGAATCAGGCCGGCCCGCGCATGACGAGATCCACCTCACGGGTTCCCGGATTTTGGTGGTCAACCAGGCCCCGGCCATCGGCCCGGTTCCCGCCCGCGGCCGGCAGAAACCGGCGGTCTACGGCACCGTGGCGACCATCAGGGACCGGACGGAAATCGAGTCCCTGGGGACCGAACTGCAGACGATGAAAACGCTCTCGGACGCCCTCCGCGCCCAGACCCATGAGCACGCCAACCGCCTGCATATGATCGTTTCCTTGTTGGAGTTGGGCCGAACCCCGCAGGCCCTGGACTTCGCCACCAAGGACCTGGAACTGAGCCAGCAACTCACTGATGACATGGTGGCGTCCGTGGACGAACCGGTCATGAGCGCGTTGGTCATGGGCAAGGCGGCCGAAGCGCACGAGCGTGGTGTGGAACTGGTAGTCCGGACCGCCGGCAGCGGCGGTGTCCGGGGACTTGAGATCCAGGATCTCGTCACCATCCTGGGCAACCTGCTGGACAACGCGATCGACGCCGCGGCTGCCGGTGATTTCCCGCGGCAAGTGGAGTTGGAGGTCGACGCCGGTGCTGCCGCCGTCGAATTCACGGTCCGCGATTCGGGCGGCGGCATCGATCCGGCGTCGATCGATGACGTACTGCAGTACGGATTCAGCACGAAGTCCTCGGAAGGGACAGCGGGCGGCGCCCATGGTCGAGGTGTGGGTTTGGCCCTGGTGCGGCAGGCCGTCCAGCGACTCAACGGTACGATGACCATCAGCAATCCCGGAGGCGCACAGTTCCATGTTGTGCTGCCCGCGCCCGTTCCCGAGGAAGAGAAAGCATGACAGACATCCGCGTCCTGGTTGTTGAGGACGAGCCGATAGCATCGGATGCACACTCCATTTACGTTGGCCGCCTGGACGGATTCACCTTGGTGGGAACAGCACCGGACGGACAATCTGCACTACGAATTCTGGGCGAGTTCGCGGCCTCCGGCTCCCCGGTCGACCTGGTCCTTTTGGACATGAACCTTCCTGACCTGCACGGACTCGACGTCGCACGCCGGATGCGCTCTGCAGGTGTCTTTGCCGACATCATCGCAATCACTGCTGTCCGGGAACTGAACATCGTCCGCAGCGCTGTATCCATCGGCGTCGTGCAGTACCTCATCAAGCCCTTCACCTACGCAACGTTTGCCGACAAACTGCGCAGCTACAGGACTTTCCGGGAACAATTGGCCGGTTCCATGTCCGGGATCTCCAAAGCCGGAGCGTCGCAAAGCGATGTGGACCAAGCGTTCGCGAGCCTCCGCGCTCCGACGGAACTGCCCTTGCCCAAAGGCCTTTCCGGCTCGACGCTCGAAGCGGTGAAGGACCTGGTGCGCGCACGGCAGGAACCGGTGTCAGCCAGCGAAGTCATGGACGCCCTGGGCATGTCCAGGGTGACTGCCCGACGGTACCTGGAGTACCTTGCCGACGCCGGCACCGTCACCCGCGCGCCGCGCTACGGCACTCCCGGGCGGCCGGAGAACGAGTACGGCTGGAACCGTAACTGATTCCGTATGTATACATTCATCGGTCGCCTCTGAAAAAAGGTGGCCTTTGACGGGCTGGGTGTATACACTGAGGGCATGCGCGCCAGTGATCGGGCTTACACTGCCCTTCGTGAGGACATCCTGGAATGGCGCCTGCCGCCGGGTACGGTCCTCGCTGAAGTGGAACAGTCCGAACGGCTTGGAGTCTCGCGGACCCCGGTCCGGGAGGCACTGGGCCGGCTCACCGCTGAAGGCCTGACGGCGGCGGGCGGCCGAGGGGTCGTCGTCACCGATATCTCACTCGACAGCATCGACGAACTGTTCGAGCTTCGTGAAACCCTGGAAGTCCGGGCCGCGTCCTTGGCAGCACAACGCGGCGAGCCCGGGATTTTTGCGGACTTACAGGCGCAACTGTTGCAGGCGCCCGGACTGATCAGCGACGACGATCCTGCGCGCCATGAGTACTACGACCTCGTGGGCCGCCTCGACGAGGCCATCGACGCCGCAGTTTCCAACTCCTACCTCGCCAATGCCATGCGCGGCCTGCGGGTCCATCTGGTCCGCGTCCGCCGTATGGCCGCCGACGATTCAGCAAGGCTCCACGCGGCGGCCTCTGAGCATGCCGCCATCGCTGAGGCCATCGCTGCGGGCAATCCACGCCTGGCCGAAGCCGCCACAATGGTCCACCTGCACCGCAGCCTCACCCACCTCAAAGCCGCCCATACCCCTGCCTAGAAGGAGCACCATGGTCAAGAACAACCACGTCCGCGTCTACAAGAGCGAAGAAAACCTCCCCCGCGAGGAGCAGTTGGCCCACAAGATCGCCGAGGTCGCCGCCGACCCCGTCGCCGTGACGGCCGAGGTCACGGATATGGTGATCAACCGGATCATCGACAACGCCTCCGTGGCCATCGCCTCGTTGAACAGGGCGCCGATCGTTGCGGCCCGGGCCCAGGCCCTCACCCACGCCCCGAGCGCCAACGGCAAGGGCGCCTCGGTGTTCGGTATCAGCGAGCAGGTTTCCCCGGAATGGGCCGCGTGGGCGAACGGCGTGGCCGTGCGCGAACTGGACTACCACGACACCTTCCTGGCTGCGGACTACTCCCACCCGGGCGACAACATCCCGCCGATCCTGGCCGTCGCCCAGCACGTTGGCTCCAATGGTGCCGACCTGGTCCGGGCCATCGCTACCGGCTACGAGATCCAGGTAAACCTGGTCAAGGCGATCTGCCTGCACAAGCACAAGATCGACCACGTGGCCCACCTTGGTCCCTCGGCCGCCGCCGGCATCGGCACTCTTCTTGGCCTGGACGTCGAAACGATCTTCCAGTCCGTGGGCCAGGCCCTGCACACCACCACCGCCACCCGTCAGTCCCGCAAGGGCGAGATTTCCACCTGGAAGGCCCACGCCCCGGCGTTCGCAGGCAAGATGGCGGTCGAAGCCGTGGACCGGGCCATGCGCGGACAGACCTCCCCCGTGCCGATCTACGAAGGCGAAGACGGCGTCATCGCCTGGATGCTGGACGGTCCGGACGCCTCCTACGAAGTCCCGCTGCCCCTTCCGGGTGAAGCCAAGCGTGCGATCCTGGACACCTACACCAAGGAGCACTCAGCCGAGTACCAGGCACAGGCCTGGATCGACCTGGCGCGCAAACTCCACCGCGAACACCCCGAAACCACCGACCCGGCCAACGTGGCCTCAGTCCTGATCAAAACCAGCCACCACACCCACTACGTCATCGGTTCCGGCGCCAACGATCCCCAGAAGTACTCCCCCACCGCGTCCCGGGAAACCCTGGACCACTCCATCCCGTACATCTTCACCGTCGCCTTGCAGGACGGCGCCTGGCACCACGTGGACTCCTACGCTCCCGAACGCGCTGCCCGCCCGGACACCGTGGCACTCTGGCACAAGGTCACTACTGTGGAAGACCCGGAATGGACCCGCCGGTACCACTCACTGGACATCGCGGAGAAGGCCTTCGGCGGTTCCGTGGAAATCACGCTCACGGACGGCACCGTCATCAGCGACGAGATCGCCGTAGCCGACGCGCACCCCCTCGGTGCCCGCCCCTTCGCCCGCGAGCAGTACATCAACAAATTCCGTACGCTGGCCGCCGGCCTGGTTGAGGAAGCCGAAATCGAAAGGTTCCTCGCCGCCGTCGAACGCGTCACCGAACTTGGCGCCGGCGAACTGGACCAACTCAACATCACCGCCGCACCCGGCGTGATCGACCTCGCCGCGGCTCCGAAGGGACTGTTCTAGATGCTGTACTCCGCAGTCACTCCCGAACAGAAGAGGCTGAAGCTACGCGAATTGCTCAGTTCCGGGACCGTGCAGCAGTTCCCCGGCGCGTTCAATCCGCTCTCGGCACGGCTCATCGAGGAAAAGGGCTTCGCCGGGGTGTACATCTCGGGCGCAGTCCTGGCCAACGATCTTGGCTTGCCCGACATCGGCCTGACCACGCTCACTGAGGTGGCCACCCGCGCCGGGCAGATCGCCCGGATGACGGACCTGCCCTCCCTGGTGGACGCGGATACGGGTTTCGGCGAACCCATGAACGTCGCCCGCACCATCCAGGAACTCGAAAACGCGGGCCTGGCCGGCTGCCACATCGAGGACCAGTTCAACCCCAAGCGCTGCGGGCATCTGGACGGCAAGAACGTGGTCGACGTCGACACGGCAGCCAAGCGCATTCGTGCCGCGGCCGACGCCCGACGGGATCCGAACTTCCTCATCATGGCCCGGACCGACATCCGCGCCGTCGATGGAATCGAAGCCGCCCAGGACCGCGCGAGGGCGCTGGTCGACGCCGGGGCAGACGCCATCTTCCCGGAAGCCATGCGTGACTTGAGTGAGTTCCAGGCCATCCGCGACGCCGTGGATGTGCCGATCCTGGCCAACATGACAGAGTTCGGCAAAAGCGATCTCTTCACCGTGGACCAGCTCCAAGGTGTCGGAGTGAACATGGTCATCTACCCTGTCACGCTTCTCCGCATTGCCATGGGCGCTGCAGAGCGTACTCTGGAATCGATCAAGGCTGAGGGGACCCAGGAAGCGCACGTGGCCAAGATGCTCACGCGTGCGCGCCTCTACGAACTCGTGGACTACGAGGCATACAACCAATTCGATACCGGCGTTTTCAACTTCCAGGTTCCTGGCGTCCGCTAGGTTCCGCATTCATCAAGGGGAACGCGGGTCCGCCGGATATTCCAGGCGCTCCCGCACTACGAACGAAGGAGTTCAACATGGCAGATGTTGACATCAAAAAGGGCCTTGCCGGAGTCGTGGTGGACTACACCGCCGTCTCGAAGGTCAATCCGGACACCAACTCCCTGCTGTACCGCGGATACCCGGTCCAGGAACTGGCCGCCAAATGCAGTTTCGAAGAAGTTGCCTACCTGCTGTGGAATGGGGAACTGCCCGACGGGAACCAGCTGGCCGAGTTCACGGCCCGCGAGCGCGCCGGCCGTGCCCTGGACCCGGTGGTCAAGCAAGTAATTGATGCCTTGCCCACCACCGCCCACCCCATGGACGTCTGCCGCACCGCAGCGTCCGTGCATGGTGCCCGGCACGAACTGGCCGAGGATTCCTCGCCTGAGGCGAACATGAAGAAGGCCATCGACCTATGGGCAGCCATGCCCGCCGTGGTGGCATACGACCAGCGGCGCCGCCGGGACCAGGAGCCTGTGGAACCGCGCGACGACCTGGGCTACTCTGCGAATTTCCTGTGGATGACATTCGGCGAAGAACCGGTGGACGAGGTGGTGGAGGCCTTCAACGTCTCGATGATCCTGTACGCCGAGCACTCGTTCAACGCCTCGACCTTCACAGCCCGGGTCGTCACGTCCACGCTTGCAGACCTGCACTCCGCAGTCACAGCCGCCATCGGCGCCCTCAAGGGTCCGTTGCACGGTGGCGCCAACGAGGCCGTCATGCACACCTTCGACGAGATCGGTATCCGCACCGAAGAGTCACTCGAAGACGCGGCCTCGCGGGCGAAGACCTGGATGGAAGACGCACTGGCCCAGAAGAAGAAAGTCATGGGCTTCGGGCACCGCGTCTACAAGCATGGCGATTCCCGGGTTCCCACCATGAAGGCGGCCCTGGACAAGATGATTGCCCACTACGGGCGACCGGAACTCCTTGGCCTCTACAACGGCTTGGAGCAGGCCATGGACGAGGCCAAGGCCATCAAGCCGAACCTTGACTACCCTGCAGGGCCCACGTACCACCTCATGGGCTTCGACACGCAGACCTTCACCCCGCTGTTCGTCGCCAGCCGCATCACCGGTTGGACGGCCCACATCATGGAGCAAGTGGCCTCGAACTCACTGATCCGGCCGTTGAGCGAATACAACGGCCCGGAGGAGCGGCACGTGCCCTAAGGCCTCGTCCACCGAAAACCACGACGACGGTCCGGTCACCGAACAGGCGACCGGACCGTCGTCGTTTCCTTACCGCCCGGGTTCCACCCACTCCACCGTATGGACGTCCGCCACGCTCTCGTTGTCCGCGGCCAGGTCCACCCGTACGGCAATTCGCCGGCCGGAGATCATGGCCGGCAACCAGTGCTCGGCATCGGCCCACATCCGGTCCACGGGCAGCTGGTGAACGGGGAACCACGCAGGCGCGATTTCCTCGCTTTCGGACGGTTCCCCGATCCACGAACGCGTCAGGAAGACCGTAGTGGCCATATTCCATTCGGGCCTGGCCGGAAACACGAAGTCGACGGTGCCCGCGGGGACCAGGTCAGCTTCCTGCACAACCACGTTGATTTCCTCCATCACCTCGCGGCACGCCGCTTCAAGGGCGGTCTCCCCCGCCTCCAGATGTCCGCCCACGCCCACCACCTTGCCCCGCCCGAACCCGGTCTTCTTGGTTCCGAGAAGGACGTCTTCGCCGTCGGAGCCGTCACGGAGGAGGAAGCACAAGGTCACGTGGGCTGCTGTCATGCTGCTTACCTTAACCCGATCTCCCCTGCCGCGCCCCGCCATTGCTACAGTGACCCCATGAGCGAAGCCGGGGGTGACGCGGGCGCCAGTGTGGCAGCTCCCGCCAAGAGCACTAAAGATCAGGACAGTTGGCTGCCGCGATGGCTTGTATCGCATCCGCTCTACGCGGGATGGGCCTGGACCCTGCTGTGGGCGGGCCTCATCGTCCTTGACGAAGTGGTCGATGTGGCCGGATGGACCTGGTACTTGCTGGTCCTGATGGCGGCGCTGCCCACCCTGATTTCCACCCTGTTGGTGTTGCACGCGACGCCACGAAGCCACCTCCGTGCGGTTGACGCGACGGTGTTGGGCCACTTCTTTGTTCGTTTCCTGGCCCTGGTGGCCGCATTCATGGTGTGGGCGGCTTCGGTTGTGATGAGCGCGTCCATCTCCACCACGGTCCAGTCGGTGGTCGGTGATTCCGAAAAGGAAGTCACCGCCCTGGGCTTCAACCTCATGGTGGCGGCCGTACCCTTGGTGCTCTCCGTTTTGTGGATGGCTTTCATTGTGCGTTGTGCGTGGTTCCTGCGGCGTTTGCGCGGCTGGCGCCAAGTGCCGGTCAAAACACGCGTCCCGAAAAAGTTCCTGCGTGCCCGGCCACGGCTCAAACGCGTGGTGGTGGGCCTGGCGCACCCTGGACTCTTGCTGGTGGCCGGCTTGGGAACGTCGCTGCTGGCGGTGTCCGTGGACGCGGTCGAATTGACCTTGAACGTTCTGGACTAGCTCTGAGAAGCGGCGACTAGCCCAACGCCCGGGGATGGGCTGCCGCATAAACCTCACGCAGGGTGTCGGCGGTTACCAGCGTGTACACCTGGGTGGTGGTCACAGAGGCGTGACCAAGCAGTTCCTGCACTACCCTGACGTCCGCTCCACCTTCGAGCAAGTGGGTGGCGAAGGAATGCCTCAGGGTGTGTGGTGAGACATCCTTGGTGATATTCGCCCGCTCCGCGGCCGTCTTCAGAATGGTCCAGGCGCTCTGCCTGCTGATGCGGCCGCCGCGGGCGTTGAGGAACAGCGCAGGCGTTCCCTTCCCTTTGGACGCCAACAGGGGGCGGCCCCGCACCACATAAGACCCGACGGCGCGTGCACCATAGGAGCCCAGCGGCACCAACCGTTCCTTGGACCCTTTTCCGAACAGCCTGACGATCGCCGGTCCGGCTCCCGTATCAGCCAAGGAAACGTCGTCCACATCCAAGCCCACGGCCTCGCTGATGCGGGCGCCGGTGGAGTAGAGGAACTCAAGCAGGGCCCGGTCCCGCAGTCCCGTGGCAGTATCCGAACCCGCAGCTTCCAGGATGCGTGTCACTTCACCTACGCTGATGGCTTTCGGAAGCCGCTTGCCCGGCATGGGCGGGTGGACATCGCTGGCGGGGTCCGCCGTCGTCGTCCCTTCCAACGCCCAAAACTTGTGGAGTCCGCGGACGGCAACAACAGTGCGCGCCGCCGAGCGGACGCCCAGGGCCGCACCGCCGTCGGACCCATCGGACAAGGCTTGGACAAAGTCCGTCACATGGTGCCGTGTAATGTCCCCGGGCTGCTCGGCACCCTGGGCCGCCAGGAAGGTGGCATAGCGTGCCAGGTCGCGGCGGTACGCTGCCAAGGTGTTGGCCGCGAGGCCCCGTTCGACCCCTACGTGCTGCAGGTAGTCGGTTACGGCACGGTCAATTCCGTTGGGCGGCCGGGTCGCGGCCTCTGCCACGCTCAGCGCTGGCTCGGGTGAGCCGGCCACGGCGCGTTCGCAGGGCGGAGACTGGTGAAGCCATCGGCCTTGGCAGCTGCGGCCGCCAGGATGCCGAGGACTGCGGAGGGGTTGTGCAGACGGCCTTCCAGAACTGACTTGACGGCTTCTTCGAGCGGGACCCAGTGAAGTTCGATCTCCGCCTCTTCGTCCGTGCGGACATGGCGGTCAGCTTCGGGAACATCCTTGAGCCCACGGGCAAGGTAGATACGGACGGCCTCGCTGGAGGAACCGGGCGAATTGAAGAAGTCCACCAGGACATTCCACGTGGCTGCCACAAGGTCAGCTTCCTCGGCGAGCTCCCGGGCCGCGCCGACGACGAAGTCCTCGCCCTCCACGTCCAGCAGACCAGCGGGAATCTCCCACAGGTCCATGCCAACGGGGTGGCGGTACTGCTTCAGCAACAGGATTTCCCCGTCAACGTTCATGGGGAGCACGGCTACCGCGCCAGGGTGGTCAATGTAGTCACGCACCAGGGTGTCCGTGCCTTCACTGAGCTGGAACGAGTCGCTGACAACGTCCCAGATCCGGCCTTCGTACACCTTGCTGGTAGACAAAAGACGGCGCGGGCTCGGCATGTCCGAAACCTGCCTTGATGTGCGGGGGGTTTCAGAAATACCGGGCATCGCGCCGTCCTTCCTTAGTGCTTGCGTTCTTACTTCGCTGCTACCGTGCGGGCACCGGTCTTGGTAGCCACCGGGCTGCCTTCACGGCGTTCCAGGGCAGCCTTGACCAAACCTGCGAACAGCGGGTGCGGGCGCGTGGGGCGGGAGCTGAGCTCCGGGTGCGCCTGCGTTGCCACGTAGTACGGGTGGACTTCGCGCGGAAGCTCCACGAACTCCACCAGCTTGCCGTCAGGAGAGGTACCCGAGAAGACCAGGCCCTCGGCTGCGATCTGCTCGCGGTACTTGTTGTTGACCTCGTAACGGTGGCGGTGACGCTCGCTGACCGTGGTGGTGCCGTAGGTTTCGGCGATGACCGAACCCTCGTCGAGCTTGGCTTCGTAGAGGCCCAGGCGCATGGTGCCGCCCAGGTCTCCCTTGCCCTCAACGATCTCCAGCTGCTCTTCCATGGTGGCGATGACAGGGTACTTGGAGTCCGGCTCGAACTCGCTGGAGGAAGCGCCTTCCAAGCCAACGACGTTGCGGGCGTACTCGATCACCATGCACTGCAGGCCAAGGCACAGGCCAAGGACGGGGAGCTTGGATTCACGGGCAAACTTCAAAGCGCCCAGCTTGCCTTCGAGGCCACGGATACCGAAGCCACCGGGAACACAGATGGCGTCGACGCCGGACAGGGACTTCTTGGCCCCTTCCAGGGTTTCGCACTCATCCGAGGGGACCCAGCGGATCTTGACCTTGGCCTCGTTGGCGAAGCCGCCTGCACGAAGGGCCTCAGTCACGGAGAGGTATGCGTCCGGAAGGTCGATGTACTTGCCCACCAGGGCAATCTCAACATGGTGCTTCGGGTTGTGGACGGCTTCAAGCAGCTTGTCCCATTTGGTCCAGTCGACATCCTTGAACGGCAGATCCAATGCACGCACGATGTAGGAGTCCAGGCCCTGGGAATGCAGGGTCTTGGGAATGTCGTAGATGCTGGGTGCGTCGGCTGCGTTGACCACGGCGTCGATGTCGACGTCGCACATGCGGCCGATCTTCTCGCGCATGGCCTCAGGCACTTCGCGGTCCGAACGGATCACGATGGCCTCAGGCTGGATACCGATCGAGCGCAGCGCAGCCACGGAGTGCTGGGTCGGCTTGGTCTTCAGTTCCTGGGAAGGACCGATGTACGGAACCAAGGAAACGTGCAGGAAGAAGACGTTGTTGCGGCCGACGTCCTGACGGACCTGGCGAGCCGATTCGAGGAACGGCTGGGACTCGATGTCACCTACGGTGCCGCCGATTTCAGTGATGATGACGTCCGGCGCGTTCTTGCCTTCGGCGGGCAGACGCATGCGGCGCTTGATTTCATCGGTGATGTGCGGGATGACCTGCACGGTGTCACCGAGGTATTCGCCGCGGCGTTCCTTGGCGATGACGGTGGAGTACACCTGGCCCGTTGTCACGTTGGCCGAACCTTCGAGGTTCTCATCGAGGAATCGTTCGTAGTGTCCGATGTCGAGGTCGGTTTCGGCGCCGTCATCCGTCACGAATACTTCACCGTGCTGGAAGGGGTTCATCGTGCCCGGATCCACGTTCAGATATGGATCGAGCTTCTGCATAGTTACAGACAGACCGCGTGCCCGCAGGAGATGGCCGAGGCTGGAAGCCGTCAGACCCTTACCGAGCGAGGACGCCACACCACCGGTGACGAAGATGTGTTTGGTCGTCTTGGACGAGCCCGGGAACCGGGAATTTACACGGGAATTTGATCGCTGCACCACGGAATTCGAGCTTATCATCAATTACGCCTTCCAAGCGTCCTGTTCGGATTCCCCAAATGGTCAATAGTTGCCCAGGACCGCGATCCAATCAAGAGCATGGCGGCCAAAAAGCATTGATGTGATGGTGCTCCCATTTTCACCTTCCGCCTCACAGCGCCAGGTTCAGGCCCGCTGGGGCAGGAGCTTAGCGTCGTCAAGCAACTCCTGCGCGTGGGCCTGGGCGGATTCCGAGTCCTCCTGCCCTGCCAGCATGCGTGCCAGTTCCTTGACGCGTTCGTCCTCGCTGAGCAGCTGCACATCGCTGGAGGTGAAACCCGTGGCCGTCTTCCCGTCGGTACCGCGCACCGATGTCTTGGTGACACGGATGTGCTGATCGGCGAACGCAGCAACCTGGGGCAAGTGGGTGACCACCAGCACCTGGACGTGGCGTGCCAGCATGGCCAGGCGACGTCCGATTTCGACGGCGGCACGCCCGCCCACACCGGCGTCCACTTCGTCGAAGACAAACGTGGGAACCGGATCCACCGCAGCAAGGACAACTTCGATGGCAAGCATGACCCTGGACAGTTCACCTCCCGAAGCTCCCTTGCCCAGGGGGCGCGCGGGAGCGCCGGAGTGCGGCTGGAGGAGGAAGGCAATCTCGTCGGTCCCCCACGGCCCCAGGACATCGCTGCTTTCCACCTCAATCACCAAGGTGGCATCAGCCATGGCCAAGGCCTTCAGCTCGGCACTGACGCGCCCTGACAGGTCCTTGGCCGCCTTTGAACGCGCCTTGCTGATGGCCGCGGCCAGTTTGCGCAGCGTCACCTCCGTAGAGGCCACCTCGGCGTCCAAGGATTCGATCCGGCTCGAATCGTCCTGCAGTTCATCCAGCCTTTTCCGCGCCGTGGCCGCCCACTCCAGGACCTCGTCAATGCTGGGAGCGTACTTGCGGATGAGCTTGGCGAGGGCAGCCCTGCGCTCCTCGATTTCGGACAGCCGTTCCGGGCCTTCGGTGTCCAGCGCGGCCTGGTAGCTGGAGAGCTCAGCAGCAATGTCGTTGAGGAGGAACCCCACTTCAGCCAACCTGGCCGCAGCGGCTCCGAGGGTTTCATCGTGCTCGGCCACATGCTCAAGCGTCCTCTTCGCTGCGTCCACCATGGACGTGGCATCGCCGGATTCGCCGAATTCCTCGGCGATCAGGGACTCATGCGCCGACGCCGCGGCAATCCGCAGTTCCTCGACATTGGCGAGTTTGACCGCTTCCGCCTTGAGGGTCTCGTCCTCGCCCGGCTGGGGATCGATCTCATCGATCTCCGTCAAGGCGGCGTCCAGCGACTCTGCCTCACGCAGCCGCTCGCGTGCCTCAGTCCGCAGGGTCTCAAGTTCGGTTTGGATCGCCTTCCAATGCCGGTAAAGATCCTGGTACTCCCCCAGCGACTTGGCCAAGGTTCCCCCTGCGAAGCGATCCAGTGCGTGACGCTGTGCAGCGGCGCCTTTCAAACGGATCTGGTCCGTCTGTCCGTGAACCACCACGAGGCTCTCGCCCAGTTCTGCAAGGACACCTACCGGTGCGGTTCTGCCACCGACGTAAGCACGGCTGCGGCCGTCCGCGCCGACGGTACGGGCAAGCAAGAGCTCCGCTACGCCGTCGTACTCTTCGGCGTCGCCGCCTGCTTCGCGGGTGCGTTCCACTGCGCTGTGGGCGGGATCAAGCTTCAGAACCGCCTCGGCAGACGCGGACTTGGCACCGTTGCGCACGGCACCGGCGTCCGAACGGGCACCCAGGAGAAGCCCGACGGCGGTGACCACCATGGTCTTGCCGGCGCCGGTTTCGCCGGTGACGACGCTAAGGCCCGGGCCCAAGGGCAGGGCGGCGTCGGTGATGACGCCGAGGTCACGGATTCGGAGTTCTTCAAGCATGCTTCACTTCGCATTCGTGGGATCGGAGGGGTCACCGTCCCGGGGAGCATTGACATCCCGCGGGCTCGGCAAAGGCGCCGGTGACAGGGTTCTGATGACCGGGATGGGACCCGTGTGGACTTCGCCCCGGCGTGGTGCCGGGCCGCGCCATCCGTGGATGGGGAGTTCGAATTTGCGGACCAGCCTGGCTGAGAACGGGGTCTTGTGGGTCCGGGCGAGCCGCACCGGTGTTGCGGAGCGGGTCACCTCCACCCGCGCACCGGGAGGCAGATCCACTGACCGCCGGCCGTCGCACCAAAGAACGCCTTGGGCATCGGTCCGGTTCATGATTTCGACCGCAAGCTTGGAGCGCGGAGAAACCACCAAAGGCTTGGCAAAGAGCGCATGCGCGCTGATGGGGACTATCACCAGGGCCTCAACCTCAGGCCACACCACGGGTCCACCCGACGAAAAAGCGTAGGCCGTGGACCCCGTAGGCGTAGCCATCACCACGCCATCGCAGCCGAAGGAGGTCAACGGACGTTCATCGACTTCGGTGACGACCTCCAGCATCCGTTCCCGGTTGGCTTTCTCGATGGCGGCCTCGTTCAACGCCCACGTGTGCCAGATCTTCTGGCCCTTTATCCACACCTGGACGTCGATGGTCATGCGTTCTTCCACCGTGTATTGGCGGCTCGCGATCCACTCCACCGTCTGGGCGAGGTCGGCCCGCTCGCTCTCGGCCAGGAAGCCAACGTGGCCCAAATTGACTCCGAGCAGCGGTACATCGACCTCGCGGACCAGTTCCGCAGCACGCAGGATAGTGCCGTCACCGCCGAGGACCATGACCAGTTCCACGTCCTCGAGGCTGACGTGGTCGTTCAAAATCTCAATGGGAGTGTCCAAAGCACCGAAAAAACGTTCGATATCGGCAAGTTCAGACTTCTGCAGCACAGGAACCAAACCTGACGAGTGCAATTGCGTACAGGCATCCCATGCAGCGCGGAGCGATTCCTCCCGCCCAGTGTGGGCAAGGACAAGTACACGCCTGCTCATCGGGTTCTGCTTTCTAGTGGTTCGGCCAGAGGTTCTTCAACAAGGCAGCTACGTGCTGGTCCCGCTCTTCGATCTTAGGCAACGCGGCCGACATCCTGCGCGTCATCCACAGGAAGTATTCAACATTTCCGTCCTGGCCAGGCAGCGGGCTGGCAGCCAGGCCCCGAAGATCCAGCCCCGATTCAACCGCGGCATGGGCAACCTGGGCAACCGCCCGGCGTCGTTCATTCTCGGAGGAAACCACGCCGCTCCGGCTCAACCGCTCCTTGCCAACCTCGAACTGTGGCTTGACCATCAGCAGCAGATCCCCGCCGGGTTCCGTGCAGGCCGCCAGGGGTTCCAGCACCAAAGTCAGCGAGATGAAGGACAAGTCCGCCACCGTGAGCCGGGCCGGGCCGCCGATCTGTTCCGGAGTCATATACCGGACGTTGAGCCCTTCGTGGACGTCAACCCTGGGATCCTCCCGAAGCTGGGGAACCAGCTGTCCGTGACCAACATCCACGGCCACAACGCCCGCCGCGCCCTGCCGGAGCAGCACGTCGGTAAAACCGCCCGTGGAGGCACCGGCGTCGAGGCACCGCTTGCCGGAAACCACGACGGCGGGAAAGGCCTCGAGCGCGCCAGCCAGCTTATGACCGGCGCGGCTGACGTAGATATCCTCCAGGTGGGCCTGGACGGTCAGCTCAGTGCCGCCATCGACCTGGAGCGCCGCTTTCGCCAGGACCGACCCGCTGGAGGAAACCTTGCCGTCGCTGATCAGTTTCGCGGCATGGGTCCGGGACCTCGCCAACCCTCGGGTGACCAGTTCCTGATCGAGTCGTGCCATGGATCAGTTGTTGCCTTCCGGACGTTGGGGGCTGGATTGGATCGTTGGGAGTCCCGGTTCGGAATCCAGGGCTTCGAGCAACGAATCATGGATCCGCGTGTACAGCTCCCCGTGGTCCTCCAAGGGAACGTCGGGGACACTGTCCAGGACGCCCAGAGCCTTGTCCACCAGGGCATCGCCTGTGGCGTGGGCGGGCTCAGGCCACTCCACCGAGTTGTCGTCCGGCTCAGGCGCGGGAATTTCGGTCATCGCACCAGTCTAGTGAGTACGCCATTCCACCTGCGGGGCCTTCGCTTCCGCAGCATCGGGAACGGCAGCCCACCATGCGGCGCATGCCGCACGCCAGGCGTCGAGGTCATCCTCATGCCCGATCACAGTCACAGTGCCGTCCGCAGCGGAAGCCGAAGCAGCACCGCAACGGAACGTGCCGCCGTCGTCCGTGATGGCCGGATAAGGGGCGTACAGTCCCTCCAGGTCCGCGAGCAGGAAGTCGGGGCGTTCATCGGTGCGCGCAGCCAGGATGGTACTGGTGGTATCAACGCCCGTGAGCACGGCCGCCGTCGCGAATCCTGCGCGGTTGCCACCGAGAATGTCCGTGTCGAGGCGGTCACCGATTACCAGCGGCCGTTCGGCCTTAAGACGCTTGGCGGCAGCGTGGAAGAGGGGCGCCTCCGGCTTCCCGGCGACGAGGGGGGTCTTTCCGGTGGCTGCAGCCACGGCTGCCACCAGCGTCCCGTTGCCCGGCGCGATGCCACGTGCCTGCGGAATGGACATGTCAGTGTTGGTGGCAAACCACATGGCACCTCCCGCGACCACATACGAGGCTTCCGCCAGATCCTTCCAGCCGATCTCAGGATTGAATCCCTGAACGACTGCAACAGGGGTCTCAGCCGCGCTGTGGACAGGCTTGAGCCCCACAAGTTCGATCTCGTGGGCCAAGGCCGCACTGCCCGTGATCAGCACATGCGCTCCCGCAGGCAGCATGGACGCAAGGAGCTCCCCCGCGGCCTGCGACGAACTCACCACTTGATGGTCCTCTGCCGGCGCACCCAGCTCACGCAGATGCGCGGCGACCTGGGCAGGTGTCCTGGAAGCGTTGTTGGTGACGTACCCCAGGCCAACGCCTACGCTTTCGAGGCGTTGCAACGACTCCACGGCCCCCGGGATGGCGTGCGGTCCCGCGTACACCACGCCATCAAGGTCGGAGAGGACGGCATCAAAGGAAGAGATCAGGGAATCAGCCATGCTGGGAGTCAGTGCCCTCGTTACCTGCTTCTGCTTCGTCGGACTCATCGTCGTCCTCGGCAGAATCGATATCAGACTCAGCGTCATCGGACTCGAAGTAGTCCGACTCGGCGTCATCGAGTTCAACCTCGTCATGGGCCACGTCAGCCGCGGCAGCTTCCGCGATGACCGTTTCGGCTTCAGGCTGCACGACGTCGGTCTCCGGGGCCGGCTTCTGGAAGCGCGGCTTACGCGCGGCTTCTTCTTCCTGCTCGTCCCAGCCGAGGTCAAGAATTTCAGGTTCAGCGAAGTCCCCGACGCCCAGCGCGTTCTCAGCGACCACGGCCTGGCGGGCCCACTTGTCGGCCTCTTCCGTCCGCCCAACAGCGTTCAATGCCTCGGCGTAAGCGCGGAAGAGGCGGGGGCTGTAGGAGAAAGCACGGTTGATATCCAGTTGCGGGATCTCGAGCTCGCTGACAGCAGCATCGAGCTGGTCAAGGTCCGCACGGGCACCGGAAGCCACGATCGCCAGCTCCACCTTGCCCGGGGCATCGAGATCCTGGGCTTCAGGCGAACGCACCATGTCCAAAGCCCGGTCCGGGCGGCCCAGGCCACGCTCGCAGTCGGCCATGACCGGCAAGTGGACGTTGGATCCACTGATGCGGCGGTAGGTCCGGAACTCACGCAGTGCCTCGCCATAGTGGCCGGCAGCGTAGGCCGTGAGACCCACTGCCTCGCGGACCGCGGAGAGACGGCCTCCACGACGACTGGCAGCCAAAGCGTGCTGGAACGCCAGTTCGGGTTCAATGTCGATCAGGCGGCCAGCCATGACCAGGTGCTTGGCAACCCAGCCGGCGCTCTGCTCTTCAAGGGTCTTGATCTGGTGGCCCGTGGCACGGTCCAGTTCCTTACCTGTGACATCCTCGTCAATCTCGGGAGAACGTTCGCGGTCGGGACGGTTCGAGCTGCGGATGTCCTTGGCGTTGGGAACGCGGGTAGGGCGTTCTTCCCAGGAGTTGCCGCGGTCATTGCTGAACGAGCGGCGCTCACCATCACGTGCCGGACGATCACCGCGTTCACCGAAAGGCTTGCGATCGTTGTTGAAGGGCCTGCGGTCGTTGCTGTCACGGCGGGGGCCATCGAAGTTCCGCGGACCACGCTCGGGACGGTCACCGAACGGCCTACGGTCACCGCGGTCACTGCGGTCATTGCGGTCATTGCTGAACGAGCGGCGCTCACCATCACGTGCACCGCGATCGCCGAAAGGCTTACGGTCGTTGTTGAAGGGCCTGCGGTCGTTGCTGTCACGGCGGGGGCCATCGAAGTTCCGCGGACCACGCTCGGGACGGTCACCGAAAGGCCTACGGTCATTGCGGTCACCACGGTCACTGCCGAACGAGCGGCGCTCACCATCACGTGCCGGACGATCACCACGGTCACCGAAAGGCTTACGGTCGTTGTTGAAGGGCCTACGGTCATTGCGGTCACCACGGTCACTGCCGAACGAGCGGCGCTCACCATCACGTGCCGGACGATCACCACGGTCACCGAAAGGCTTGCGATCGTTGTTGTCGCGGCGAGGGCCGTCGAAGTTACGGGCGCCCCGCTCGGGACGGTCACCGAAAGGCTTGCGATCGCCGCGGTCACTGCCGAACGAGCGGCGCTCACCGTCGCG
Organism: Paenarthrobacter sp. AB444; assembly: GCF_028736865.1. Lineage (NCBI taxonomy): Bacteria > Bacillati > Actinomycetota > Actinomycetes > Micrococcales > Micrococcaceae > Paenarthrobacter > Paenarthrobacter sp. AB444. The sequence continues at coordinate 730,031 of NZ_JAQZBY010000001.1, forward strand.
GGAGGGACGATCATTGCCATCCCGGTTTTCCCTGGAACGGAATCCCCTGGGGTCCCCTCCGGAATTGTTGTTGGCGCGGAACGAACCGCGGCCGTCCCTGTTGCCGCCAAAGTTTCCGCGATTGCCGCCGCGATTGCCGCCGTTGTGCTCAGCCATGGTGGATTCCTCCTGTTGCGAGCCGACCACTGGCGCGTGCGTAGTCGCTCATAACCCTTATTTCGTTGTCACGCCGCCGGCAGCACTGAACTACCGACTCGTATGTCTTATGCAATTCTATTCGACGCCACCAGAGCCACTGAACCCGGGAAGCTGCTTTCGGGCATCCCGTGGCAAGTCTCACAAGGACCTGGGCCCCATGCTCGTTCGCATCGAGGACTTGTTGTTAAAGACCAAAGGCCCCAACCGTCGTGGTTGGGGCCTTTTTGCTGGTGCGTTGTGGTGTTAATGTGGGAGACCCCCCAACCCGGTGTGGGTTGG